>CAVPTG010000013.1:0-468397 GCA_963708605.1 Candidatus Dormiibacterota bacterium
CAGCCACGCGGCTGCGATGACCAGAGGATTCACGCTTCAGCTTCGACGAGAGGATGAGCGCGTCGCGAGCTTCGGCCGTTGAGCCATCCGCGAGGAACGCCGCGAGGGGAGCGGCGAGGCACGCCAGCACCGCTCCGCCGAAGGAATCGGTACCGCTGCGCAGCAGCCAGGCGGTGGCGGTCGAGATCCCGATCATCGCGACACTGACCGCAAGGTCTTCGACGGTGCGCGAGACCAGCAGGCGCACGATGCCGCAGACCCAGGCGTAGGCGATCGGGAACAGCAATCCCTCGGACACGGTGACCTGACCGACGGGGACGTTGAAGCTCACCCAGGAGGCGACCGGAATCGCGGCGGCAGCCCCGAACGCGCGGGTGCTCCGCGGGCCGAACAGCCGGTCCGGCGGAGCGAACGCGGGGATCATCGGGTCGAGGCCCGACAGCCAGGGAAGGATGCGTCCGCCCAGCCATCCGACCCAGGCGAGCAGCACCGCGGCGACCGCGCATCCGGCGAGCACCGCCACCCCGGGCGCGCCACCGAAGGTCGCAGCGCTCGGAGCCAGCCCCGCCGCAAGCAGCACGACCGCGATCGCCACCGCCCGCCTGCCGTCAACCATGATCGCCACGACCGCGGCGATCACACCCGCGATGGAGAGCAGCGGCGCGGAAACACCCATCAGTGGATCAGCTGGAACAACAGGATCAGCGCGACGGCACCCCCGAGGACCACCACCAGCTGGGGCTGTACCACCAGCCAGTCATCGGTCTGGTGCAGGAACGCGTTCCCTCGAAGAGCGCCGGGCCGGAGGCGTCGGAGGACCCTGAGTCCGACGGCGCGAGTGGCCGAAAAGGGCCGGATGTCCTGAGGCGGTTGCGTCACCGGCGACCAGCCCATGAGCGTCGCGAATGACCAGGCGCCGGCGGCGACGACGACGAACGCGACCAGGATGTAGCCGCCCGACCAGTCTCCTGCGGTGGCCCGGATCGCCGCCGCGCCGATCGGCTCGGTCAGCCCGCCCGAACTGAGCGATGCGAGCACTGAGGCCGCAACCGCGCCCGGCACGAGCGCGGCGATCAAGGACACGACCACCGCCGCAGTGGCGAGCACCGACGGGAGCGGGCTCCGTGACCGGCCGTCCCGCTGCGCGACGATGATCGCGGCAGCTCGGACAGCGGCGGCCGCCCCGAGACAGCCGGACACGCCCAGCGCTGCGAGCAGTGCGGCACCGGGCCGTCCGACCGAGACGGTTGCGGAGAGCTCGAGGATCAGCGCGGTGATCCCGAAGCCGACGGGCAGCGCCCCGGCAGCCCCGAGCGCAAGTGCGGCGATTGCGGTCCCGCCCCGTCCGCGCCCGACCTGCTCCCACGCGGGCGTCAGTGCCGTCACCAGGATCAGCGAGCAGACGCCTGCGGCGATGGCGGCGGCCGCCGATGGTCCCGCAATACCCGTCAGCGCCACCACGGCGCGGCGGCCACAACGCAGAGCGCCCTGCCTGCGATCACCGGCACCCTCGAGCGCCACAGTGCCACCCCGACTGCCACGAGCGCAGCAAGTCCCCCGACCGTCGCCAGCCCGATCGTGACCTGTTCCGGCAGCGGACCGGCGGCAGCTTCACGCAGGCGCAGCAGGACGATCGCGCCGCACGGGATCGCACCGGTGGTTGCCCACGCGGCGGTCGGAGTCCGGCGTCCTCGGATCGGCACGAACGCCGGCGACAGCAGGCGGACCACCCCGGCGGCAGCCCACGGCCCGGCGACAGTCGCGCCCATAGCCCCTGCGGGGATCACCGCGAAATCGGTGGTTCCTGCATTGCTCAGGAGCTGGACTCCGGCGACGAGCAGTCCGAGCGACGCGAGGTGTTCGATTCCGATCGCCACCAGGCCGCCGCGGCCCGGCCGCCCTCGCGCCGCGCTGGTCATGAGCAGCGTCCCGACGCCGGCGACCTCGATCCCGCCGACGAGCATGACGACGTTGCCGGCAAGCACCGCCAGGGTGGTGCCGGTCACGCAGACGAGACCGCGGCCACCTCGCGGGTCTGGCGGTCGCCGTCGAGCAGCAGCAGGAGACCGGCTGCCGCAGCGGCAAGCCCCAGGATGGCGCCGGGGAGGTCGAGCCGGAGGAGATAGGTGATTCCCGCTACCGGGGTACCCAGCGACGTCTCGATGCGGCCGCTTCCATTGAGAAACACAGCCTCGACCGCGAGCAACGCGATCGTCGCGGCAATTCCCACGCCGGCGACCGTGCGGGCGACCCGGGTCTGCCGCGACGTGAGCGCGAAGACGACGAGCGCCGCCACGATCAGCGGGGCGGGGATGAGCGCCAGCTGGAGCCCACCGCCCAGCATCGTGACGCTACCTCCCGGTACGGGCCAGCGCCGGCGCTCCGACCTCGGTGGCGCAGTACGGGCAGACGCCCCATCCCAGCCTGAGGCTGCGATCGCAACCGGTGCACCGGCGGGCGAACTGCGTCCTGCAGTACGGGCAGAGGATGAACTCCTGCTCGATCTCCCGCCCGCACGTCGGGCAGGGCCGGGTCGGGATCCCCTCGGCCGGCGGCTCCAGGAGCACCTGCTCCTCGATGGCGAGGGACCGAACCTGCTCCATGGTCATGGGCGGCCGCACCATGAAGTAGATGAGCGCGCCGAGGAATGGCGGCACGAAGCCGAGCAGCATGGCGAAAAGCGTGAAGCCGGGCGAGGTCGTGCGCCTGCGGGCATCGCGGACCACGTAGAACGCCAGAGCCAGCCAGAGCACCACCAGGTAGGTGACCACGATTGCCACCACCACGGTGAGCAGGGTCCCCAGGTCAACCAGCAGCATCGGTGCCTCCTCCTGCCGGAACCCGGCGCAGCAGATCCAGTTGTGCCTGGGCCTCGGCGAGGCGGCGGCGCGCCTCGTCCACAACCTGGGCGGGTGCCCCGGTCACGAACGCCGGGTTCGCGAGCTGTGCCTGAAACCGCGACACACTTGCCTCGAGCAGGCCGATCTGACGTGCGGTCGCACTTGCGTCGGCGGCGGTGTCGGCGATCACCACCTCGGCGTGGAGACTACCCGAAACCACGACGGCTGGATCGAGGCCACGCTGGTGGCTCTCGATGACCGTCGCAGGGACGAGGCCGCCGATCAGGCGGCTGATGTGCTTGTTGATGCCCCGACCCTCACCGTCGCGGACGGCGATGCGAATCCGGTCGCGGGCGCCGCGTGGCACCTTGTGGCTGTGTCCCAGCGCGCGGATGCGCTTCACCAGCTCGATCGCCTCGGCGATCTCGTGGTGCGCCGCGGTGGTCGCCGCCTCGGTCCAGAGCGGATCCTCCTCCGGCCACGACCGGTGCTGCAGCGTCGCCGCCGCGTTCGGCAGCTGCTGCGCGCACTCCTCGGTCACAAACGGCATGAACGGATGCAGCAGGCGGAGCAGCACGTCGAGGGTCGTGACTGCGGTCCACACCGCGGCGCGACGTGATTCGTGGTCGCCGGCGTCCGCGAGGCGCAGCTTGATGATCTCGACGTACCAGTCGCAGAAGGAATGCCAGGTGGTGTCGTACAGCGCGTCGACGGCTTCATGGAATCGATAGGACGTGAATCCGGCATCACACGTGCGCACTGCCGCGGCAAGCTCGGCAAGCATCCAGCGGTCCTCGGGACGCAGCGTCTCCGGTTTGGGGGGATGGACGTCGAGATCGGCGATCGACCCGTTGCCGACCTTGGCGACCAGAAATCCGCTGGTCACCTGCCACAGCTTGTTGGCAAAACGCTGGTAGGAGGCGATGCGGTCCTCGTCGAACCGCATGTCCTGGACGCTGGTTGACACTGCGGCGGCCCATGCGCGCACCGCGTCCGCGCCGAACTTGTCGGCGAGATCGAGCGGATCGACCGTGTTGCCCTTCGACTTGCTCATGCGCGATCCGTCGGTCGCCTGGATGGTGCTCGAGATCAGCACATCGCTGAATGGGATTCGCCCAGTGAACTTGATGCCGGTCATGATCATTCGGGAGACCCAGAGAAAGATGATGTCGCGCCCCGTGACCAGGAGGTCGGTCGGGTAGAACCTTTCGAGATCCGGTGTCGGTTCGGGCCAGCCGAAGATCGCAAACGGCCAGAGCCCACTGCTGAACCAGGTGTCGAGCACATCGGGGTCGTCGGCCAACGTGGTGTCGCCGCATTCCTCGCATCTGGTTGGTGGATCGATCCACGCGAACCGATGACCATTGCCGCAGATCGACACCGGGATGGCATGCCCCAGCCAGATCTGCCTGCTGATGCACCAGTCCTTGATGTTCCGCATCCAGTGCAGGTACACGTCGGTATATCGCGCGGGATGGAACGTGATCTCACCACTTTCGACGGCTCCGATCGCTGGAGCGGCAAGCGTTGCCATGCGCACCCACCACTGCTCGCTGACCAGTGGCTCCAGCAACGTCCCGCTGCGATCGCAGTAACCGACCTCGTGCGTATACGGCTCCTCCTTGACAAGCACACCGAACTCCCGAAGCGCATCCGCAACGGCGGTTCGCGCCTCTTCGACCGGCATGCCGTGGAATTGGGGAAGCGCAGGCACGTCCATGGTTCCGTCGAGCGCGATGACATTGATGATCGGCAGGGAATGGCGCGCACCGATCTCGTAGTCGGTAGGGTCGTGGCCGGGCGTGACCTTGAGGGCACCGGTGCCGAAGTCGGGGCGCACCGCGTCGTCGGCAAAGATCGGCACCACGCGCCACGTGAGCGGCAGCGTCACGTGCTTGCCGATGAGCGATGCGTAGCGTGAGTCACCTGGCGCCACCGCAACTCCCGTGTCACCGAGCATCGTCTCCGGACGCACCGTTGCGACCGTGATGGTCTGGCCATCCTCGACCGGGTACTTGAGGTAGTAGAGCGTATCGGTCTGCTCTCGCCAGTCGATCTCCTCGTCGCTGATCGCCGAGCGGCAGTAGGGACACCAGTTGACGATTCGTGGACCGCGATAGACGAGACCCTCGTCGAAGAGCGTCTTGAACACGAGCCGTATGGCATGCACGTACTGGTCGTCGAGGGTGAAGCGCAAGCGCTCCCAGTCGCACGTGTACCCCATCCGTCGCATCTGTTCGATGATCCGGCCGCCGTACTCCTCGTACCAGGCGTCGACGCGAGTCTGAAACGCAGCCCTGCCCAATGCTTCCTTGGTCAAACCCTCCTCAGCGAGCTGTCGCTCGATGACGTTCTGGGTGGCGATCGCCGCGTGGTCCGTGCCCGGCGCCCATTCGACCTCGTAGCCGCGCATGCGCCGTTCGCGACACACGGTGTCCTGAATGGAGAACGTCGAGGCGTGCCCCATGTGCAGCACACCGGTGATGTTCGGTGGCGGCAGCGCGATGACGAATGCAGGCTTGGTGCTGGTGACATCCGCATGTCCCACACCGAGCTCGCTCCAGCGCTCGCGCCATTTCGGCTCGACCCTGGACCAGTCGAAATTCGTGTTCATGTGAGCGATTGAGTATATGGGGCGGGTGTTAGGCGCCCGCCGAGATGGTCGCACCCGATTGCGCATTGCGCCATTCGGGCATGAATGGCGAGGCCGTGTAGATGAGCTGCGGGGTCGAGGTGGCGAGCTGCTGCGCGGCTGCGCTCTCCCCCACCTTGGGGAACGCCACCGCTGTCGAGGGTCCCGATGCCTGGATGCTCGCGACCGATCCGAAATACGCTCGCCCGCCGCACCCCACGTAGAACGACACCAGCCCGACCAGGCGCGTGCCTCCCGCCGATGCCGGCTGGGCGGTGAGCGGCACCACCACAGCTGCCGGTTGTCCAGCCACGGCTGCGGCCACGTTGACCGGTCGTTGAGCGATGGCACCGTCGAGGTTCGGGATCACCGCGGCCGCCGCGTTCTCGCCCACCTGGGCCAGCTCAGTGGGGTTGCTCGCATCGAACGACTGGTCAAACCCACCGAGCGAACGCAGCGCGGCCGGAAGGCTCGGCGCGGGCGCTGCGATCGCGCATCCGGATGCGCTGTTGGTGATGACGTGCGTCAGCGTGATCAGGGTCACCGCGAAGAACGCCACCACGGCCGCCGCGGCCAGGGCCACGGCTCGTCGACTCACGCTCAGGCCGTACGCCCCTGCGCCGCCTCCTCGGTCGCACCGACGCGACGCTTGGGCTCCTCGGTGAGGAGCAGCGGTTCCACACCTTCGAGAATCGCCTGCTCGGTGATGACGCAGCGCTTGATGTCGGGACGGCTCGGCACCTCGAACATGCTGTTCAGCAGCACGTCCTCGATGATCGACTTGAGTCCGCGAGCGCCGGTGCCTCGCGCCAGCGCGCGTTCAGCGATGGCGCGCAACGCACCCTCGTGGAAGACCAGCTCGACATCGTCGAGCGCGAAGAACTTCTGGTACTGCTTGACAAAGGCGTTCTTCGGCTCGGTGAGGATGCGAATGATGTCCTCCTCATCGAGATAGTCCAGCGCCACGGTGATCGGGAGCCGGCCGACGAACTCGGGGATGAGCCCGTACTTCAGCAGATCCTGCGCCTGCAGCTCGCGGAGCATCTTGGTGGTCTCCTTGGTGCGCGTCCCGCGAGGCTTGCTGTTGAAGCCGATGACCCGCTTGCCGAGACGGTGCTCGATGATCTTCTCGAGGCCGTCGAAGGCGCCGCCGCAGATGAACAGGATGTTGGTCGTGTTGATCTGGATGAAGTCCTGGTGCGGATGCTTGCGACCGCCCTGCGGCGGCACGTTGGCAACCGTCCCCTCGAGGATCTTCAGCAGCGCCTGCTGCACACCCTCTCCGCTGACGTCGCGGGTGATCGAGGGGTTGTCACTCTTGCGCGCGATCTTGTCGATCTCGTCGATGTAGATGATGCCGCGCTCGGCGCGCGCGATGTCGAAATCGGCCGCCTGGATGAGCCGCAGCAGGATGTTCTCGACGTCCTCGCCGACATACCCCGCCTCGGTGAGGCTGGTGGCATCGGCGATGCTGAACGGCACGTCGATGATGCGCGCCAGCGTCTGTGCAAGAAAGGTCTTGCCGCAGCCGGTGGGGCCGACGAGCAGCACGTTGGACTTCTGCAGCTCGACGTCGCTGTTGGTTTTCGCGTGGGCAATGCGCTTGTAGTGGTTGAACACCGCCACCGAGAGGACCTTCTTGGCGTGCTCCTGGCCGATCACGTACTGGTCGAGCGATGCGGCGATCACCTGCGGGTTCGGGATCGTCCCGGGCTTGCCCCGCTTGGTGGTCGTGGAGCGGTTGTCCTCCTCGAGAACCTCCTGGCACAGGTCGATGCACTGGTCGCAGATGTACACGCCAGGGCCCGCGACGAGCTTCCGGACCTGCTCCTGTCCCTTGCCACAGAAGGAACAACGCGTGTGTCGCCGGCGGTCGTCGCGTTCAGTCACCGCATACCCCTTGGATTGTCTGCATTCCTACCAACGACCGCCTGGTCTCCCGTCAGGCGTGCGCCGTGGCGCCGCCACCCGCCTGGGGTGTCTCCGACTCAGGAGGCGCGCCGGGCGGCCGTCCACCGTTGCTTCCTTCGCCGTTCGGCGATCCACCGCTCTTGATGCGGCCCTGGATGATCTCGTCGATCAGTCCGTACTCCTTGGCCTCTTCGGCGCTCATGAAAAAGTCGCGATCCGAATCGTGGTTCACGACCTCGATCGCCTTGCCGGAGTGGTGGGCAAGGATTTCGTCGAGGCGACGGCGCACCCGTAGGATCTCCTGGGCGTGGATCTGAATGTCCGTTGCCTGGCCGCTGAATCCACCCGACGGCTGATGGATCAGCACGCGGGTGTTCGGGAGGCTGAGACGCATCCCGGCTGCGCCGCCGGCGAGCAGGATGGCCGCCATCGATGCTGCGATGCCCATGCAGATGGTGCCGACGCGCGGCTCGACGTACTGCATGGTGTCGTAGATGGCGAGGCCGGCATACACCGAACCGCCCGGCGAGTTGATGTACAGCCAGATGTCCTTCTCGGGATCCTCGCCGGCGAGGAAGAGCAACTGCGCCATGACGACGTTGGCGACCTGGTCGTCAATCGGCGTCCCGATGAAGATGATTCGGTCTTTGAGCAACCGCGAGTAGATGTCCATCCCGCGTTCGCCCCGATTCGTGGTCTCGATGACGTACGGGATCAGATTGGTCGGATTCATACCTTTTCCATTATAGGTGGCCTTTTTTAGTCGCGCTGTCGGAATCCATAGACCGCCAGGCTCATCATCAGCACCCCGAAGACGACCAGCACCGCCTGCTCCGGCCATACGGAGAGCGGCTGACCGAAGATGGTGAGGCCGAGCGTGTCCAGGACGCGCGAGGGAACGCCTGACGCGGTGAGCACGGTGCGCCGGAGCGCATCGATGCCATAGCTGGCCGGGTCGAAGCGGGTCAGCACGGAGAGCCACGCGGGCAGGTTCCCACCGAGAGGGAAGAGCGCGCCCGCTAGAAAGAACAGGGGCATCATCAGGAAGTTCATCACCATCTGGAACCCCTGCATCGTGCGCATGCGTGCCGCCACCGCAACCCCGAGCGCACTCAGCGCAAAGGCGAACAGAAAGATCATCGGGATCAGTTCCACGACGCCAAGCAACGTCAACTTCACGCCGACCAGCGGGGCAAGGATGAGGATGACGATGCCCTGGAACATCGCCTGCGTCGCGCCACCGAGCGTCTTGCCGATCGCCACGGCGGACCGATGGATCGGGGCAACGAGCACCTCTTTCAGGAACCCGAACTCCCGATCCCACACGATCGACATCGCGCCGAAGATCGACGTGAACAGGACGGACATGCCGATGATGCCGGGGAAGATGAACTGCACGTATTGCAGCGACGATCCGGGGCCACCGAAACCGCCTGTGCTGCCTCGTAACGAGGAGCTCAGTCCGCTCCCGAACACGAACAGAAACAGCACCGGCTGCGCGAGCGATGCAACCACCCGCATGCGATCACGCCAGTACCGGATCAGGTCGCGCTTCCAGATGATGTAGATCGCGCGCATGGTGGCGCCGCGAACGTTCACCGCGCGTGTCTGCGGCACGGTCGGAGCGGTCAGTACCTGTTCCGTCATCGGCGCCCGCCTCCCCATATGCGGCCCATGTTTCGCATCGTATCCAGCGATGTGTTGCCCTGCTCGCGAATGGCGCGACCGGTGAGCTTGAGGAACACGTCATCGAGGCTCGGACGGCGCGCGCTCACCGCGGTGATCGGCACGGTCAGCTCCGAGAACAGCCGTGGCATGAACGACGCCGAATCCGGGACCTCCACCTGCAGGGTGCCGTCGACCTGGACCGGTTCGAGCCGCATCACGCTGCGGATCTGCGCCGAAGCGACCTCGGTGTCCGGCGTGGTGATGGTCACCACGTCACCGCCGACCCGGCTCTTGAGCTCCGACGGCGTCCCGAGTGCGACGATCTTGCCCTGGTCGATGATCGCGATGCGGTCGCAGAACTCCGCCTCGTCCATGTAGTGCGTGGTCATGAAGATGGTGATGTGCTCGCGCGTCCGCACCGCGTGCAGGTAGTCCCAGATCTTGTTGCGCGTCTGGGGATCGAGACCGAGCGTCGGCTCGTCGAGGAACAGCACCTGCGGGTAGTGCAGGATGCCGCGGGCGATCTCCAGTCGCCGCCGCATGCCGCCGGAGTACGTGAGCACGGTGGAGTCGGCGCGCTCGGTCAACTCCACGATGGCGAGGGCGTCGTCGATGCGCTGCTTGCGCGTCGCCGCGGGCAGTCCATAGAGGTAGGCGTGGAAGTCGAGATTCTCGCGCCCGGTGAGCTGACCGTCGAGCGACGGGTCCTGGAAGACCAGGCCGATGCGGGCACGGACCGCGCTCGGATCCTTGAGGACGTCGATGCCGGCGACCTGGGCCACACCCGAGGTCGGCCGGATGAGGGTGCAGAGAATGCTGATCGTGGTCGACTTCCCGGCGCCGTTGGGCCCGAGGAACCCGAAGATCTCGCCGGCACCGACCTCCAGATCGATGCCGCGGACCGCCTCGACCTTCCCGTAAGTCTTGACGAGGTCGCGAACGCCGATCACCGGTTGGGCCATGCGCGGGACAGCGTACCCACGCATGCCGAAGACGACGCGTCAGGTGGCGATGAAGTTGGAATCCTCGGGGGTCACGATCTCCAGGAGGCGCTGCCCGGCGGCGCGACGGCGCAGATCCACGCGGGCGAGATCCTCCAGCCGCCTGCGCTGGGCGGCGTCGACCTTCCTGCCCTCGGCGACTGCCCGTGCCTCCCGTTCCACCTGGTTCTCATCGACCTCGATCCCCTCGGCGGTCGCGAGCGCGTCGAGGGCGAGCTCGAGCCGGACCCGGCTGGCCGCCGAACTCGCGGCGTTCGCTGCGGAGAGCTGCCATCGTCTGCCCGCTCATCTCGATATAGCGGTCGAGCGGCAGCCCGAGCGAGGCAAGCCGGTATTCGAGGTCGGCCAGCTGGCGCTCGATCTCGCGCTCGATCATCGCCTCAGGCACGTCCACCCGGACGTAATCGCGGAGCGCCTCGAGGGCGGCACCCTCGTGATGTTCGCGGTCCTGTTCGGCAGCCTCCACGGCGAGCGCGGTGCGGTAGTGCTCGCGCAGGTCGTTGAGGGTCGGACCGTGCTGATCCATCACCGCGAGGGCGTCGTCCTCCGGCGGAAGGATGCGCTCGCGGACGGCGTGCACGGTGACGTCGATGGTCACCGACGCGCCGCGGAGCTCCTCCTGGCGGTAGTCCTGGGGCAGGATGGTCTCGAAGGTGCGCGACTGCCCGGCCGTCAGCCCGATGACACCGTCGACGATCGCCGGGATCACCAGCTCCCGGTCCAGCTCCAGCTCGCGCTCCTCGCCGTCCTCCCCGGTGAGCACCTCGTCCCCGCGGCGCATCACCAGGGTGCAGCGGATCACGTCACCGGCCTGGGCGGCGCGGTCGACCTCCACCAACTCCGAGTGCCGGCGGCGAGCCTCCTGGATCGCCTTGTCGACGCTCTCCTCGGTGATCTCGGTGCTCTCCATCGGAACGCGGAGGGAGAGGTAGTCGCGCAGGTCCACCTCCGGCTTCACCGTGACAGTCGCGGTGAACTTGAGTGGTTGGTCGCGCTCGAGCTCGCCGAGATCGAGCTCGGGGTCGCCGACCGGTTCCACGCCCGTCTCGTCGACGGCACGACGGTAGAGCTCGGGGACGAGGTGGTCGACGGTCTCGTGCCGGATGGTCTCCCAGCCGATGGCACGCTCGACCATCGCGGCCGGCGCCTTGCCAGGACGGAATCCAGGGATCCGGACGCGCCCGGCCAGGCGGCGAAGCGACGCCTGGACAGCAGCCTCAACCTCGCCGGCAGTCGCCTCAACCTGGAGGGCAACCTGCGAGGCGGCCTTGCGCTCGAGCGTGACGGTCATCGAGGAACTCTTGGGACTCTTCTCTTCGGTGTCAGTCATCTGGGTACTCATCATTCGGGGTGGGGCCATGCGCGGACCGAGACTCGAACTCGGACGGGTCACCCCACGGGATCCTAAGTCCCGCGCGTCTACCGATTCCGCCATCCGCGCCCGGTCGGTCGAACCGGCCAAAGGCCAGTTTAGTGCTTGGGCAGTGGCCACTATCGTTGTGCGCCACGCCAGAGAGGGTATGGGCCGCATTGCGACATGAAGGTCGCTGGACAAGGCCCTCGCAGGTGCCTACTCTTGGGGCATCCCCAACCCACAGACGGAGGATCTGGATGGAGCCGAATCATCTGACCGCAACGGCAGGCCCGCAGGAGGTCGTTGCGAAGATCGACCAGAAGGCGCTCCGGCTGTCGGCGCTGCTGCGGGAGATAGACAACCACCCTATCGAGCTGGAGACCGTGTTGCGGGACCAGCTCGATGACGTTCTGGAGATGCTGGCGTGCCGAATCGCCGCCACCAGGACGCTGCTGCACCGATCCAGCCTCGAATTGACGGGGGCCGGATCACCCGTATAACCGGCGCCATCAGGCGCCTCGGGACGGCGACTGCAGTAGAGGCTGCGGCCGCCGTCCTGATCATTCTCGCCGCGGTCCTGGCGCGCTTTCTGGCGCTCCAGACCCAGCCGGGTGGGCTCTACCCCGACGAGGCGGCCGAGGGTGTCAGCGCCCAGAGCCTTCTGAGCATCCCCGGCTATCACCCGGTGTTCTTCAACAGCGACGGCGGCCGAGAGGCGCTCTACGCCTACATCGTCGCGGCCGTCTTCAAGGTCTTCGGCTCCTCGGTACTGACCCTTCGGGGCGCCGCGGCGGCGGTCGGCGTCGCGGGGGTGATCGCCACCTATGCGGCGGTCCGCCGCTTCGGCCGGGCGCCCGCGCTCCTGGCCATGGCGTGGGCTGCGGGGTCGCTCTGGATGATCGCGGTCTCTCGCGACGGGTTCCGAAACATCCTCACCGTCCTCGTCGGCGCGGCTGCACTGGCAGCGCTGCTGCGCTGGGGTGACCGGCCGTCGCGCTGGACCGCCGTGGCGGCCGGGATCGTCACCGCCCTCGGCTTCTGGTCGTACCAGCCACTGAAGCTGCTCCCGCTGCTGGTGATCCTGTGGTTGCTCTGGATGCGAGCCCGGCAGCCCGAGCGATTCCAGGCGCTCCGCAGCACCTGGCGCTGGGCGACCGTCGCGTTTGTCGTGGTGGTGGCGCCGATGGTGTACACGGCCATCACCGACTTCTCGGGCTATTTCGGCCGGGCGGCGTTCGTCTCGGTCTTCAACGCCGGCTCGATGTCCCAGGACAGCTACCCGGCGCACGTCCTCAAGACCCTCGGCATGTTCTTGGTCACCGGGGACCCGAACGCCCGCCACGACGTGGCGGCACTCCCACTCCTCGGCCCGATCCTGGTGGTGCCGTTCCTGCTGGGCATCTGGCACTGCTGGCGACAGCGCGACGACCATGGGTATGCGTTGATCCTGCTGGGTCTGCCGCTATTTCTGATCCCACCGCTCATCGCCAATGAGGGTGGCGCGCCCCACTTCCTGCGATCGCTCGGTCTCGAGCCCTACGTCGCGGCCTGCATCGGCCTCGGCTGCGTCGAGGGGATCGCCATCGCCCAGAGGCTCGCGCCACGGTTCGGTGGGTCGCAGCGGTCAGTGACCCTCACCGGCTGGATGGTCTGCGCAATCGCGGTCACGTGGTTGGGAATTGCCTCAGCGGTGACCTACCTCAACCGCCCGGTCGTCGATCGCTATGCGGCTTTCACGTTCGCCGACGTCGCCCTGGCTGATGTCGCGGTCGACAATCCGACCGGCGGTGGCGCGTCGACCCTCGTCATCCTCGACAGCTACGACGCGATGGACGTGCAGTTCCTTGACGCCGGGCGCCTGCCGACCATCGTCGCACCGATGACGAGGATCACCAACCCGGCGGTGTACACGCTCATCGTCGCCCCGTCGCGGGCCGACATCGCCACCGCTGTCGGTTCGAGCATCGCCGCTCAGGCCCGGGTCGGGGCGACCGACCCCTACGGCAACCCCGTGGTCTTCGAGGTCGTGCCGCAGCCGGGAGTCCCAACCCTGCCCTGACGCGACGGCTCTATGGTGGCGGCGATGCTGCGCGGATATGCGGGAAAGATCTGGCTGATCACGGGGGCCGGGCTGGTCGCCCGGCTCATCCTGCTGGCATATCAGCCCCTCTGGCGCGACGAGGCGTTCACCGCGCTGGCGGTGCAACGTCCCCTCGGCTCGATGCTCGACGTGGTCCGCAACGACAGCGCACCGCCGCTCTTCTACCTCGTCGAGCGGCTCTTCGCCGTGGTGTCGACCAGCCCCCCCCTGCTCCGACTGTTCCCGGTGTTGCTGGGAACGGCGGCGATCCCCCTGCTTGCGGCCCTCGGACGGCGCATCGCCGGCGACCCCGGCGGCGTCTGGTCGGCGGCGATCGGCGCGGTGGCGCCGGCGCTGTTCGTCGCCTCACTCGATGCACGCATGTACATCCTCGCGACGACGCTCGTGCTCGCATCGACTCTCTGCCTGCTGCGCGCGCTCGAACGGCCTTCGGCGATGCGCTGGACGCTCTATGCGCTGATGTCGATCCTGGCGGTGTACACGGTGTACTTCGCACTCTTCGCGGTCTTCGCGCAGGTGATCACAGTTGCCGTGCTCCACCGCAGGCGTTTCGGGACAGTCGTGGTCGTCGGCGTCCTGGGGCTCGCGACCATTGTGAGTTTCGTGCCATGGATCATCGCTGCACGCGCGCAGCTGAGTCACAGCACCGGCGCGTTCTGGGTGCCACCGCTCAGCGTCACCAGCATCTTCGGTGGCCTGGAGCAGTTCTTCACGGGCCCACCCCTGAACACGTGGGTGACCGGGTTCGCGTTCCTGCGTGCACTCGAGCTGGTCGGCGACGCTGCCGGCTGCCTGGCGCTGGCGGCGCTGGTGGTGAACCGGAAACGCCTCCCCGCCGCGGGCGCGCACACCGCCACGGTTCTCGGCCTCGCCGTGGGAGTCGGTGTCGGCGTGATGGTGCTCGCAAGCTTCTATCACCCGCTCGAGGACGGGAAGTATCTGAGCACGGTCTGGGCTCCGGCGTACGCGCTGCTCGGTGCGGGATTGGCGAACATGCCGTGGCGCCGTGTCGCCGTCGGCGCGGGCGCCATCACGGCCGCTGTCGCCGCCGCCACCGTGCTGACCATCACCAATCCCGAGACGCCGATGGCCCTGGCATCCATCGAGGGTCAGCCGTCGCGGGGAGGCCTGGTGGCCGCATACCCGAGTGAGTACCTGCTCGTCCGCTACTACGGTGACCACGCAACGGTCGACAATACCCGCTCCCTGGCGGTGAACGTTCCGTGGTTCTGGGGCACTGCGGTGTATCCACCGGGCGCCATCCTGCATGCGTTGCCACGGCCCGGTTCGAGCGACGTCTGGTATGTGTACGAGCCGGGAGATCCGATGCCGAACGCCACCGGATACCGCATCGCGAACACCCGCTGCTGGACGGGCGTGTGTGTCACGATGCTCAGCCCGCCGGCATGAGGAATCGCCGGGTAAGGACGCGATGACGTGAGGAGGACATCGTGAGAGGCTTTCGTGACTTTCTCAACCAGGGCAACGTTGTTCAGCTGGCTGTCGCGGTCGTCATCGGCGTCGCGTTCGGGGCGGTGGTCACGGCGCTGGTCGCCGACATCATCAACCCCGTCATCGCCATCCCGTTCGGCAAGCCCAACTTCGACAAGCTGATTCTCACCGTCAAGGGCAGCGAGATCAAGTACGGCACCTTCCTCACCGCGGTGATCGCCTTTGTGTTCATCGCGGCAGGCGTGTACTTCTTCTTCGTCCTGCCGTACAACCGGCTGCAGTCACGCGCGCGTTCCTCGGCGCCCGTCGAATCGAACACACGCGCGTGCCCCGAATGCCTGACCGTCATCCCCAAGGCTGCCCGCCGTTGCTCGGCGTGCACCGCGGTGGTTGAGCCGCAAGCGGCTTAGCGAGGTCAGCGTGCCCGAGGTCCACGAGGCGCATCTCGACCAGCTCACGCCGCGAGTGCTCCTCGGTATCCTCGCGGTTCGTCAGGACGTCTTCGTCGTCGAGCAGAACTGCGTGTACGCGGACATCGATGCGCGCGATGCCGAGGCGGACACGTTGCACCTCTGGATCGAAGACGGCGATGGCCGCGTGCTCAGCACGCTCCGGCTCCTGACGGAGGGCGACGGCGGACACCGCATCGGGCGCGTCGCTACCCTGGCCGCGGCGCGAGGCCGAGGGTATTCCGGTGCGTTGCTCAGCCGCGCGATCGAGCTGGCAGCGCCGCCGATCGCATTGAGCGCACAGGCATATCTCGTCGGCTGGTACGCGCGTTTCGGGTTCGAGGTCTGCGGTGAGCGCTGGGTCGAGGACGGCATCGAACACGCGCCGATGCGGCTCGACGTCAAACGGTGACGATATTGACGATGCGGTCGACGACCGCGATGACCCTGCCAGGCCGGCGTCCGTTGAGGAGCTCCACCACGCGCGGATGGGAGAGCGCCAGCGCGCGGAGGTCGGCCTCGGATGTCCCCGCATCGACCTCGAACTCGCCACGGCGCTTGCCGTCGACGGTGATCGCGATGTTTGCGCGTTGCGGAGCGGCAAGCTCGGCCGCGTAGACCGGCCACGTACCACGCTCGTGGACCGAGTCCTCGTGACCGGTGCGCTCCCAGAGCTCCTCGGTGACAAACGGCGCAAAGGGCGCGAGCAACTTCAACAACGTGTCCGCGTCGATGCGCCGCGCCGTTCCATCCGAGCACTCGTGATCGAGCTCGCGAGCAAACTCCATGAGGTAGGCGATCGCGGTGTTGTAGCGCAGCTCGGCGATGTCGTCCTCGACCTGTTTGATGAGGCGATGGCGTCGTCGCTCCCGCACCTCGTCGCTGACGTCGGTGCCGGTCGCGAGCTGCGTGGCACGCCACGCCCGGTTGATGAACCGGGTCATCCCGGCGATGCCCTTGTCGCGGAAGTCGCCGCCGAGCGTGTATGGGCCGAGGTACATCATGAAGAGGCGCACCGTATCCGCCCCGTAGCGCTCGATGTACTCGTCGGGGTTGAGCACGTTGCCACGGCTCTTCGACATCTTCGCCCCGTCCATGATGATCATGCCGTGCGCTCGGAAGCGGGTATACGGCTCCGCGGCAGGAACCTGGCCCATATCGTGGAGCGCGCGCATCACGAAGCGCGCGTAGAGGAGGTGGCGAACCGCGTGCTCATTGCCGCCGATGTACATATCAACCGGGAGCCAGGTGTCGGTGCGCTCCCGGTCGAAGGGCACATCGTCGAAGTCGGTCGACGGATAGCGCAGGTGGTACCAGGCGGAGTCGAGGAACGTGTCGCTCACGTCGGTCTCGCGCCGTGCGGGCTGACCGCACTTCGGGCACGGGACATTGACCCACTCCTCCACGGTGGCGAGCGGCGAGAGACCGGTGCCGCGAGGACGGAAGTCCTCGACATCGGGCAGCAGCACCGGGAGATCCTCCTCCGGCACCGCGACCGGTCCGTCGTTGGGGCAGTGGATGATCGGGATCGGCGGGCCCCAGTACCGCTGACGCGAGATGAGCCAGTCGCGAAGCTTGTACTGCACGCTCGGCTCACCGCGACGCAACTCGCGAAGACGCTCGACGATGCGCCGCTTGCCCTCGTCGGACGAGAGGCCGCTGAAGTCGCCGCTGTTGACCAGCGTGCCAACCCCGCTGTACGGAGCCGCATCGATATCGCCGCCGCTGATCACCTCGACGATCGGGAGCGAATGCGCCCGTGCGAACGCCCAGTCACGTGCGTCATGTCCCGGGACCGCCATGATCGCGCCGGTCCCGTAACCACCGAGCACGTAGGGAGCCGCCCACACGGGCAGGCGCGCCCCGGTAATCGGGTGGATGGCGTAGGAGCCGAGCTCCATCCCGATCGAGAAGTCGGGCTCGGCCGCCGTCGGCGGGAACTTGTTGCGCCAGGCGTTGACCTCGCCCATGCGCTCAGGGGGCACGAAGTCCTCCAGCTCCGGGTGATCCGCGCCGATGACCAGGAACGTTGCGCCGAAGAGCGTGTCCGGACGCGTGGTGTACACGGTGACGTCCTTCCGCCGGCAGCCGAGGAGGTCGAACAGGATGGTTGCGCCCTCGCTGCGCCCGATCCAGTTGCGCTGCATCGTCTTGGTCGATTCCGACCAGTCGAGCGTGTCGAGCGCGTCGAGGAGCTCTTGCGCGTAGCGCGTGATCTTGATCCACCACTGGCGGAGGTAGCGGGTCTGCACGATGGTGTGGCAGCGCTCGCACCGCCCCTGCTCCACCTGCTCGTCGGCGAGCACCGTGAGGCACGACGGGCACCAGTTGACGGCCCCCTCGCGCCATTCCGCGAGGCCCGCGTTGAAGAGGCGGACGAACAGCCATTGGGTCCAGCGGTAGTAGGAGGGGTCCGCGGTGTTGACCTGGTGGCTCCAGTCGAACATCGAGCCGATCCGTGAAAGCTGGTTCTCGCGGAAGTTCTGGACCGCACGGCGCATGACCACGGCGGGATGCTCGCCGATCTTCATCGCGTAGTTCTCCGAGTGGATGCCGAAGGCATCGAACCCCATCGGCTCGAAGACCGTGTCGCCCATGAGGCGCCGCCAGCGGCCGTAGATGTCGCCCCCCGCGAAGGGGATGATGTGACCGACGTGCAGCCCCTCGGCCGACGGGTACGGGAACATCATCAAGTTGTAGAAGGGGCGGTCGGGATCGTCGAGCTCGGTCCGATAGTCGCCGCGCTCATCCCAGATCCGGCGCCAGCGTGCTTCGACTGCGGCGTGGTCGTACGCGTCGAGGCGGCCTGGGTCCGGCGCAAACGGAGCGGCGAGCGTGTCCATGACTCCAAGGGTATCCCGACTCCATGCCCCGTCCAAACGCAGATGCCATGAGGACCCGCGAGTACACTCGGGCGCTCATGGAACCGGGACAGACCGAGATAGAGATTCGCGACGCGCAGGGCGACGCCGAGCTTCGACGCTTTGCCGAGGTGGACGCGGAGTCATTCGCCGGAAACGCCGCGGCCAACATGCGGTGGCTCAACGCAGCTATACCGCACGCCCCGCTCCGCCTGGCCCATGTGGGCGGGGAGATCGTCGGCGGCTACATGCTCCTGCCCGTCGGGCAATTCTTCGGGGGCAGATCGGTACCCGCGCAGGGGGTCACGGCCGTCGCCGTGCATCCAGCCTGGCGTCGCCGCGGCGTCGCGGGAGCATTGATGCGGGATTGCATCGTCCTTGCTCGCGAGCGCCGGGCCGCGGTCGCGCCCCTGCATGCGGCAACCGTCCGCCTCTATCGCCGCTGGGGCTGGGAGGTGTGCTCGCTGACGCTCCGGCAGATCGTCCGGACCGCTGCACTGACGGGCCTTTCGGGCTCCGGAAGCATCCGTACCAGCCCTGACCGCGGTGCCGTTGAAGCCCTGCGGAGATCCCACCTCGTCCACTGGGATGGTCCTCTCGACCGTCCCGACTGGTTCCTCTCCGTGGAATGGGACCCGGGGGACGGTCAGACGCCGCGGTTCGAATACGGCTGGTATGAAGGCGGGGCGCTCACCGGATACGTGCGGTACGAATCCGAGCGTCAGCCGGGGAGCTGGACACGCCTGCGAGTGCAGGAGTTCATCGCCACCACACTCGACGCCACGCGTGGACTGCTCGGCTTCCTCGGCGGCCATGAGTTGCAGAGCAGCGACGTGGTGTTCGTGCACTCGGCCTTGGTCGATGTCTCGCCGCTGCTGTGGTTGCTGGCGGAACCGCATCGCAACCTCGAGGTGCAGGGCTTTCTGTGCTGGATGCAGCGCATCGTCGACGTCGAAGCGGCGATGACCGCACGGGGCTGGCCGGCTCGCGCCGCGGGGCGCGTGGAGCTGGAGGTCACCGACCCCATCACCGGCGTCGAACGCCTGGTGATCGAAGTCGAGGCGGGCTCGGCCCAGGTCAGCCCAGGCGGGAGCGGTGCGATTCGGTGCGGCAACGGCGCGCTGTCGGCGTGGTACTCAACTGCCCTGCGCGCCCAGGATGCCGCCCGGCTCGGCCTGCTCGAGGGCGAAGCCAAGGCGGTGGCCGAGATGGACGGGCTGGTCGCAGGCGGCCTGCCCTGGATGCCCGACTTCTTCTGATCAGCCAATCCTAAGATCGCGACGATGCCCGACCCCGCGCTGCTGCACCTGCGCCTGTCACGGCTGCGATCGCAGCGCCTCACCGACGACACACGAGTTAACACGGACGTCGCTGCGGTCACGCGCGCGCTCTGTGCGCTGCAGGCGCAGGCTTTCGATGCGGCGCGTCACCAGGTGCGCGTCCGCAGCGTTGGTCTCACGTCCACCGCGGTGGATCACGCCTTCGAGGAGGAGCGCTCGGTCGTGCGCACCTGGTTGATGCGTGGCACGCTGCACCTCTGCGCTGCCGACGATGCGCGCTGGCTGGTGGATCTCTTCGGTTCTACGCTCCTGCAGTTCGGTGTGAGTCGACGGAGAGCGCTCGGTCTCGACGACGCGACCTGTGACCGCGGGGTTCGGGTGCTCCGCACGGCGCTTGCGGACGGCCCCATGGCGCGGCGACAGATCCGCGAGCGGATGATCAGCGCCGGCGTCCTCGTGGAGCCCGTCGGGCAATCGCTGATCCATCTGCTCTATCACGCCGCGGCCCTCGGCGTGATCTGTTCCGGTCCGCGCATGGGTCGCGACGACAGCTTCGTGCTTCTCGACGACTGGGTGCCCAGGTCGAGTGGCCCGAGCGGCGACGCCGCCCTCGCCGAGCTGGCGCGGCGCTACTTCGCCGCCTACGGCCCAGCCGGCGCCGCGGATTTCGCCGCCTGGTCGGGCCTCCGGCAGCCGGTGATCCGCGCGGCGATGGCCGCGATCAGCTCCGATCTCGTCGAGTTTCCCGGGTCGATCCGGGGTCTCTGGACGCTCGGCCCCGCCGCGGACGTGGGCGACATGGCTCGTCCGGACGTCCACCTTCTCGGCCATTTCGATACCTATTTGCTCGGCTACCGCCGTCGCGAGCTTCTCGGTGGCACCGACGCCGAGGCATGGATCCACGATGGAGGCGGCGGATGGATCCGTCCGGTGATCTGCGTCGACGGCTGGATCGCCGGCGGATGGCGGATGGAGCAGACTGCTCGCCAGGTCGAGATCACGATCATGCCCTTCGGTCGGATCAGCCGCCGGGCGGATGCCGCGATCGGCCGCGAGGTCACCTCGATCGGTCAGTTCCTGGAGAAGCCGGCGCGGTGGTCCCGTGGACCCTTGGTAGGCTTCAGGTCCGTGCCGACGTAGCTCAGTGGTAGAGCAATGGTTTCGTAAACCATTGGCCGGGAGTTCGAATCTCCCCGTCGGCTCCAAGTACCTGTGAAAGTTCGGGTGACGTGTCGCTGAAGGGCTTCGGCTGATGTGTCGCACACCTTCGGCTGATGTGTCCCACCGGCTTCGGTTGATTGGTCACAGTCGCGCTCATGAGGCAGATGAGCGTGACTGAGCAGCGGTACCAGGCAGTCTTGGCGGTCATCGGCGAGGGTCGGACCGTCTCCGAAGTGGCACTCCAGTGGCGCGTGGATCGACGGACGCTGCATCGCTGGCTGGCTCGATATGAGGCGGGAGGCCTGGAAGGGCTGGGCGATCGGTCGCACCGACCGGTGTCCTGCCCCACACCAGATGCCTCCCGGGGTCGAGGCGTTGGTGCTCGAGCTGCGGCGGACGTGTCGGTACTGGGGCGGCCGACGGCTGGTGCTCGAATTGGTCCGACGACAGGTTGAGCCGGTACCGTCGGAGTCGGCCGTGTACCGCTGCTTGGTCCGGGCAGGGGTCGTCGAGGCGGTTGCTCGTCACCGCCGCAGGGAGACGTGGAAACGCTGGGAGCGGAGCGTGACAGATCAGCCGGTACCCTACATCGGCTCCAAGTACACCAAGAAGCACACCACACCCAAACGCGGCAAACGGACGCCGCCAGGCGTGGGCGCACCCCATGGGAGGTGGCTGGAGCGTTGGCGCGGCGATAGGCGGGAACCAGAGCACCCAGGGGTGAGTGCTGACGGCATGACGAGCCCAAATGAGCTGGGGGGCGCAGCCCCGCAAGTCAGTGGATGCGGCGGTAGCGGATGTGCGTGGTCAGCGGCGAGTGCAAGACCTCGGCGGGCTCGAAGTCGAAATACTCGATCCCGTCGAAGATGCGCTCGCCCGAACCGAGCAGAACAGGCGCGATGTCGAGGGTCAACTCGTCGATCACCCCAGCTACCAGCGCCTGCCGGACGGTCGAAGCCCCGCCAGCGATGTCCACGCCGGCTTCCCCGGCGGTCTCACATGCCGCGGAATAGGCCGCGTCGAACCCTTCGGTGACAAAGTGGAAGGTGGTCCCCCCGTCCATCCGGATGGGCTCGCGACCGTGATGGGTCAGCACGAACACCGGGGCGTGATACGGCGGTTCCGGGCCCCACCAGCCGGTCCATTCCTCGTCCCAGTCCCCGCGGATCGGGCCGAACATGTTCCGCCCCATCACATACGCGCCACGGGGGCGCATGAGCCACTCGGTCGCGACCTTGTCGGCCTCAGTCGCCCGCGGGTCGCCGATGTGCCAACCGTGCAACTCCTGGCCCCGCTTGCCCAGCGGGTTGTCCAAGCTCTGGTCTGGCCCGGCGACAAAGCCATCGAGCGAGATCGACATGTGACAAGTGGTGTCTGGCATGTGGTGCTCCCGCGTGGTTGCGACCCGCAATGGGCCATGCGGACCGTCTCCTATTGGCGCCCGCGACAGTATCAGACGCTATCTGCTGCAGGAGGCTCATCTAGAGCGCGTCGGATGGATGCGCGTCCAGATGATGTGGACATCAAGCTCTCAACACTCCGTCGAGCTGTCTCATAGACCTGGGGAACGACGACTTGCGCAAAGTGCTCAGATGTCGTTGGGACGATATGCTGCCTGGAGCCCAGTGAGGTTCCCCGGCTCAGGCGAGCATTCGCGAATGTACCTCGAGGACAAGATCTGCTCAGAGCTGAAAAGACCGTCAAGCTCTGGGCGCCGAGCCCGTTAGGGAGACCCGGCTAGCCCATCGTTGGGTCTTGGAGCGCGAGATGTTCCCCTGGTACGGGCCAGCAGCCGCAAATGTCTGTCAGATGGAGACATGGGCGGTGCGGCGGGGATGATGCTGGCGGCTCGTCCGTGTTGGCACTACCCGCTCTTTGCCAACCAGCTAAGAACAATCACTAGGACAGCCGTCAGCAGTGCCATGGCGACAAGAACGAGAATGACAACGATCGCGGCCGAAACGCCGATGACCTGGCCGATGGTCGCCCAGGCGGAGCGCGCTGCCACCGGTGAAGCTCCCCGATTGAGCTGCGGGGCGTCCACTGGTCGTCGGGGATGAACCAACAGGGCGTACAGCACGAGGGACGCCGCCAGTACCACGGCAAGCCATATGGGCCACGCGTCGACGAGGTGCAACGGCACGGAGACGAGGGCGAACACGAGCAGCGCGACCTGGACTGCGATCACCACCTGACGTGCGCCTGGTGAGCCCCATCCCAGGCTCCGAACAGCGAAGACCAAAGCGACGCCGACTGTCGTAATGGCAACTCCAAGGGCGACGCCGAATCCCGCCCGGACGCCGCCAGTGTTCGTGACCGGCAGGAGCACCAACATCGCAAGAAGCAGCGGGATTCCAGTCAGCAGGAAGAACACGGCTTCGGCGAACACGACGGCCCTTGCTCGCCAAGCCCAACCAGAACGCGGTGCCGCCGTGCGGTCGGACACCACCGTCGGTGGAGCTAGTGGTGGCGGCAGCGGAAGCGACGGCACGAAGTTCCCTCGGTTGACACGTGCGTCGAGGCCAGGTCGGCGATCTCCACATCGAAGACAAACACAAAGCCACTAACGGGGCTGCGGATGGACGCATCATGTGACAACGAAGGCATCAGTCCGTTTCGACGTATAGCAGGGTCTAACTCACACTCCCCTAGAAAAGCCTCTCGAGCGCCTGCCGCTGCCCGACAGACCCAGCGCGTGAGACGTGACGACGCCGTGAAACGTCCCCGATCTCCACGCCCAGCCGAGCCCAGTCGAAGACGCCACGACGAAGCCCCCAACGCCGATTGTTAGTCCAGCAAAGGCGAGCGCCCGATTGGAGCTGGAGTTCGAGCTGCAATACCGCACTTAGGATCAAACCCACCAGTGCCAGCGAGTACCCGGCAACCATGATCAAAAGCACGTTTCGGGGCGGCCTATTCGTCTCGCTTCCCATGAGATCACGATAGGTCCTCGTGCCTGACGCGGAGAAGCCGCTCGACTAATCTCGTCTTCGAGAGAGATGCAGACTTGGCGATGCGAGGATTCCCGAATGTCGCCAGAGCTAGCACGCAAGCCCCCGGCCCAGGTCACTCGAGCGGTGGGGGTCGACCTGGTCGATGGCCGTGCGGTCATCCGAGGGGAACAAATTCGCTGTACGAGGCGTACTCGTATCGAAGTGCGTAGGCAACTCGGCTTACTAATTGGCCTCGCGGTCACCCTGGCGTTAGGGGGGTGCGCATCCGCTGGAGATCTCCCCGGGAACGCCAATGCAACCGCCGCGGGCGTCACCGTAAAGGTCGGAAGCTCGTCAGCCTACAGTCTTTACACGCATTGCGGAGTGCTGTCGGCAACCTTCAACGGTCAGACCTTCTACGCAGCGCCGCCCCTTAGCGATGGCCAGGGGAATCCGCCTCGGGGTTGGGGGAATCCCTATGACGCAGGAAGGCTAACGGTAACGAGTGAGACGACCGTCGATTTCCAGGACGCATCCGGTCACTTTGCGCATTTCGCCGCCGCCTACCGCTCCTCCGTTCCCATCTGCTCCTAGCACCCACGACGCCGGCGGCGAACAACCTGGACCAGGCCAGGGGCCGTGAATGTACCTCGAGCGTCTCAACCACACACCCCCCAGGGAATAACTGCTGGCCGCTAGAGTCCCCGCCATGCGGAGGCGATTCCTAGCTCACGGGCGGACTCCAGATCCCGCGACGGTCGGCCTGGTGGTGTTCGGGTTCTCGGTGGTGAGCGCCGCGTCTGGACTGCTGCTGGCGAACGTTGCCCTCGGCGCCGTCTTCAACATACCTCCCCCCGGGTTTGTCAGCTTTCCGAGCTTCCCGTTTACATATCCCCTCGCCGCGCGGGTTGAGGCGGGGTCGACTTTCATCGTGGCGTGCGCTGCTGCGTTCGCAGCTGCGGGGGGTCTTGCCCTTTACGCCCGCGCGCATTGGGGCGCAGCGCTGACCGCGAGTGCGCTCGGGGTGGAAGCCGCCGCGACCGCCGTCAACCTCATCGCCGAACCAGGCGGGGTGTTGATAATCGAGCGAGTGCTCTCGGTGATCTGGACGGTGGTGCTGATCTGCCTGGTGACTGGCTTCCGCCCATCTCTCCCAAGGTCTGCGAAGGTCGGATCGGCGACCACCGGATCATGGATGGAGGAAACGTTCGCACCCGACCGTGGAGAGAGCTCGTCGGACTAACACCGCGGATGTGGCTACTTCTGAATCATGTCCTCGTCCGAGATGCTCTGCGACGCAAGCTGGTAACGCTTCGCCGGCCGCCAGAGAGGAACACTCAGGAGAGAGGGGCGGCGCTCAGGGGAGCATCCGTGAATGTACCTCGACGAAGGCTCGGCTGACTTTGGGGTCCCACCAGTCTTGGACAGGGCGGTTGGGGAGGCTATGGCGGGTGAGCCGGGCTCCGCAACCATGGATTCAAGAAACCCGCGCTTGTACTGCTGTAGCATCCGATACGTGGTGGGAGCTAGCGACGTTATCGTCACACCAAAGCACCCAGAGCGAACCCCGACCCGACTGACCTGAAACAGCAAATGTGCGGCGCCGATCAGTCGCTCCGGTACCGATGCGGATAGAGTGGCCTAGCAGCGATGAAGCATGTAGTCGGATGGGTGGTCCTCGGTGGCGTTCTGGGAGCGGCTAGTCCGATCGACCCGATCGGCTTGGTTGTCGCCGTCCTTGTCCTCGGCGTTTTGATTGGGGCGAAGAGTCGGACGCCAGCGCCGGGGCTGGTAATGGCAGGTGGTGGGGTCGGTGCCACAGTTGTGCTGCTTGTGATTGAGCGCACGGCTCCCGATGTGCTTACCGTTGGGGTGCCACTGACCCTCGGAGTGGTGGTCCTCGGCGGCTTGTGGGCTCATCTGATGCGGCGGCATGGACCATTCGCTAGCGAAGCCCTACGGCCGAACTGAAGAGTCCCGAACGTCGCCTCGCCTGATCGGTGAATGAGACGCCGGTGCGCACCCCCTCACCGCGCGGCGGCACACTGGCTCGGATCACGTCGGGAATGGTGGCGGCGGACGTCGCGATCCTCGTCGTCGGCCTAGTCTTGACGGCTCGTCTCGATCGATGCCACTACGCCGGCGAAGGGACCACCAGGGCGATCTTGGTCACGATGACGAGCGTCATCCTCGTTGCGGACGCTGCGGTGACCTGGCTCGCATATCGAGCGACGCGCTCTTGGGCGATGACATCGATCATCCTTTGCGTTCAGCTCTCCACGAGTGTCGGTGTCGCGTTCCTACCGTTTGTCGCGCGACTTGGACCCGTCGCGTGTGGGGGCTGAAGTTCCTGAAAGAACAGCGCGGGCCTGAAGCTTTGATTCAGATCCGGCCCACCTGTGTGAATGGACAGTCGTTCAGGCCAGCGTCTGTGAATGTACCTTGTCAGACGTTGCAGAGCGGCGCCCTGGCCGGGGGTCAAACGCTTGCGGCGAGGGGCTGTGCGTAAAGTTCGGGTGCGGTTCGCCATCGGTGCGGAATGTCGCGCATCACCAAGGCGCAGTCGAACTCAACACTTCCCTTAGGAAAGCACTTCTCATCGTCGAAGTAGCTCGAGTACACGTCCTCGACCTCGAGCGGTTCTAGGTGCCAAACGCTCGTGTGCAGCTCGAGACCTTCGAGGCGGCCCCCTTTGCGGGTGGCGGAGTATCCGGTCGAGCCAGCTTCAAAGAAGGAGGAGGCGTCGGCTACGCTGGCGAACCGGGAGGACGGTGGCAACTCGGAAGCGGCGCGTCCATGAACTCCAACTTTAATGACGCCATCGTCCGACGTCATGCGGAGATTGATCTGCCGACCGTCGTCCTCCACGTGGAAGCGCGCCTTGTGATGCTCGCCCGGAAAGATCCGGCCGCCTGCCATCAGCACGAGTGATGAGTTGGTGTCCCGTCGAGGAATGTAAACGCCCGTATGTGGCGCGCCGTCTTCGCTTGTCCAGTCAACCGCCACCCGGTGGGCCGCGTTCTCGCTCGATATGCCCATCTGCGCGGGGGTGGCGAGTGGTCGGATTTGCTCAAAGCGGATCAAGCAGATTCCGGCAATCGCATGGCCATCTACGAGCTTCGGCTGGAATCGAGCAGGGACGTTTCGAGCCATGACCGCAGCATCTACGCGAAAGTTGACAAGGACCCTACGTCGAATGATCCCCTGGATAACCGGAAGGCCCATAGGGCGATTATCGGAGCGTTCAGGACTCGCGAGTTCGACGCCGCGGTGACAATGCCGCTGTTCAGGAGTTGCTACGCAGAATCGGCCAGGGCACGCCGGCGACTTCGGGCCGGCGAGGCACTGCCCGACCAGGCCAGTCTCTGCGAATGTGCCTCGGCAAATTCATCCCCAATCGAAGCGCCGATGGTCTCGTCGTGCCAAGTCCGCTTCAGCCCGCATAACATGCCCGCGCGTGGCCAACGCCAGCGCCCGGTTCTGGGATCAGTACTTCCGTGAACTCCGACTGACCGGGGGCGATCTGGATTGGGAAGGGCTGTGGACCGCGCCGTTCCTTGGCCCGCTACGAGCGGCGGAGGTTCGCACCATCCTCGAGCTGGGCTGCGGGACGGGGCATGACGCCGCGCGTCTGGCCGGCGAAGACTACTCGGTCACGGCGATCGACCTGTCGGCTGAGGCCATCTCGCGAGCACGAGCCGCATTCGGTTCGAGCGTCATGTTCCTCATCGCCGACATGGCTTTTCCGCTTCCGTTCTCGAGCTGCAGCTTCGACGCGGTGATGTCCAACGTCGCCTTGCACATGTTCCCCGACAGCGTCACTCGCTCGTTATTCGCCGAGGTCAGGCGCCTGGTGCGACCACGTGGTGCGTTCTTGTTCCACGTCAACGCGCTTGAGGACCGACCGCTGCGCGCCCGCTGGCGCCCAGTGCTCCGTGAGCTTGAACAGGACTTCGTGCTCGAGGAGTTAGGCCAGACCATGCACTTCTTCTCTGAGGCTTATTTGCGGGAGCTCCTCAAGGAATGGAGCGATCTGCGTCTCGACCTGATCGAGATCCACCGTCCCGATACCGGTGAGAAGTTCAAGCAGGTTTGGCGCGGCATCGCACATCGCTAACGTCAACGCAACCAAAGCAGGAAAGGGGCCCATGAATGGGCTCCTGAACCCGAGCTGAGCCAAGATCTCGCCGACCTAGCCTTTCGCCTCAAGCACAGCGCTCTCGCTCAGGCCAGACATCCCACGACCGTAAGTTGTCAAGCGGCAGCCTCCGCGAGTGCTGGCCACGCGATAGCTTCGTCGTAGGGGCGCCCGCTGCGCGAGGCACCCGTGGAGCACGCCGACGAGGCGGTTGGCCAGGGCGCGAAGCGCTTGGTGATGTGACTTCCCTCGGGCTCGCTGGCGGTCGTAGTAGCGGCGGGCTCCTGGTGACGGCCTGAGCGCCGAGAACGCCCACAGGTAGCAGGCGTGCGCCATGCGACGGTTGCGGGCGGTGCGCGCGATCACGACCGTCTTTGTGCCAGATGCGCGAGTGACAGGGGCGGTGCCTGCGTAGCAGCGCCGTGATCTGGCATCGTGGTAGCGAGTTGGGTCATCCCCGAACTCCGCGAGGACCCGGGCGCCGAGGACCAAACCAAGTCCGGGCAGACTGCAGAGGATCTCGGCGTCCGGGTGTTGCTCAAAAGATGCAACCAGCTCGGCTTCGAGCTGTTCCAGTTGGTGGTTGAACTGAGCGAGCAGGGCAACCGTTGCACGAGTAGCCGCGCCGTACGCGGCTGCGAGCGATTGCGGGGGCAGGAGCTGTGGCGCGTGGAGGGCGCGATGGATCGCTGTCGCGGTCTCCTCGAGGTTGCGCTGACGGCCCGCACGGAGCAGCGCCCCGCGGATGCGGGCGACGGTGAGTTGGGCACCAGCAGCGGGTGTCGGTGCGAGCTGCAGGACAGCCAACGCGTCGCGAGTGCCGAGACTCGTACCGAAGGCTTCGAGCACGGCCGGGTAATACTCACGCAGCGCGCTGCGGAGCTGGTTGATGTGTCGTTGCCGAGCCCAGAGCAGGTTCTGTTGCGCTCGTGCGAGCACTTTCACGGCCTCAGCGAGGTCGCTGTCGCCGGCGAGCGGTCGGTGGTTGTGGCGGTCTGTACGCACCAGGTCGGCAAGGATCTTCGCGTCGCCTCGGTCCGACTTCGCCCCTGACGTTGCGTGGCGATCGCGGTAGCGGCTGACGGCAAAGGGGTTGATGCCGTAGACCTGATAGCCCGACGCGACCAATCCATGCACCAACAGGCCGCGGTCGATCTCGATGCCGACCACGACGCTGGACGCGTCCTCTGTCTGCGCGGCGACGAGCTCGTGGATGCTGCGCAACCCTCGGATGCCCTCAGGCACCCGTGCGGTTGCAAGTCGTTCACCCTCTTCGCTGAGCAAGCAGAGGTCGTGGTGATCCTCCGCCCAATCGATGCCGAGATAGATCATCGCTGCCCTCCGTGATCAGCTGTCGCGGCGCGAACCGGAGGAGTGCACGGCGTCCTAATGGACCAGTGCTCGAGGCACGACATCCCACCAGCCGTCAGGCTCCCCACCAACCGACGAGGCCACGATCTGGCCTTGGTGCTCGTTGCTCCGCATCCGCGAGTGGTCACTCGTCGGCGGTTCGGGCTCAGCATGCTCTACGGACATGCTGATCCGGTCCCATTAGCATCCGTAAATGATGCTCCTATGCCTTGTCAAGCACTGATGCGCGTCAACGCCGGGGCGGTCGCCAGAAGCGCGTGGAACACCTCGCGGGCGACGTAGCGTTTGAGGCAACGGATGATGTCGCGCTTGGCCATTCCCTCGGCGGTGCGACGGGCGACGTAGGTTTTGGTGCGTTGATCACAGGTGAGGCGCACCATGACGATCGCGCCAGAGTGCGTTGTTGGCGATGCGATCACCACCGCGGTTGAGGCGATGTCGGTTGGTCTTCCCGGACGAAGCGGGGACCGGTGACACGCCACACAAGCTGGCGAATGCAGCGTCGGAACGGAGGCGCTCAGGATTGTCGCCGGCGGCCACCAGGAGCGCCCCAGCGACGTCCGGACCAACACCGGTGAGATCGCACAGCGCGGGTGCTGCTTCCAGGGTCAGGCGGCCGAGTTCACGGTCCAGCACAACGAGCTCCGCGGTCAGCCCCTGATGACGGATCGCCAGCGAGCGGAGCGCGAGCTTGCTCGCCGCGATCGGTGTCGTGACGGTTCCCGGCCGCGCAGCTGCGGTGACAGCGACCAGCTTGTCGAGGGGAAGATCGCGAAGCTGATGGCGGAGTGAGTCGGGGGCGGTGACCACCAACGCATGCATCTGATTCCCTACCTGGGTTCGCATTTTGAGTGCGGAGCGACGTGCGACCCGGAGGGTGCGGATCATGCCGACCCGGTCGTGGTCACGCTTGGCGATGCAGAGCGGACCACCAGCGAGCACCGATCGCGCTGCCGCTTCGGCGTCGATGGGATCTGACTTGCCATGTCCGCGACGGGCGCGACGATCCGGCCGATTGATCTCGATGACCTCGCAGCCGGCGTCGACGAGGAAACGAGCCAGGCCGGCGCCATATGCGCCGGTTCCTTCGACACCAAATGTTGTCGTCGGACTGAACGTGTGCGCCCACTTGAGCAATTGCGCGTAGCCACGCGTGCTCGTCCCGACCTCGAGACGGCCGAGCATGCGCCCGAGCGGGTCGAGCGCTGCGGCAACGTGGACATCCGCGTGGGTGTCGACTCCCACCACAACACGCTCGGTTCTCTGTGCGATCCTGACGTCTGTCATACCTCGTCCTCGTTGCCTGGGGAATGAGGTTGGTGCGTCAGCGGCAGGTGGACGGACAGTACTGGGACGGGCCTCTTGCACAGGCTCCTATCAGGTCACGTTCGCCCCGCTGATTGCCCCAACAAGGGCCTCCCAGGTCACGGACGACGAATCATTGGGAAGGCAATGCGCCGGTACCTAGAAGGGTCAGTCCGTGACTGGGAGGTCCTCGGCGACATCATCCCAGTACCCAGAGCAGGGCTGCGGGCGCGTCGACCCAGTTCGCGCGAATTATGGGAGGTAGTCGCCGCCGTTGAATGCCGCTGCGGTACCGATTGCAGTTACGAAGAGCGGCCCGGGATTCAGTCCGACGGGGCATTCGATAAATGTGATGGCCAGCGAGTGGGGTGCCGCATCGCCGGGGAGCGTCACGTCTGATCGGACCGAGGTTCTGCAATTCAGACCGGTGTTGAACCAGGACATTCCGAAGTAGGCGGCCGTGTGGGGTGCCAGGTCGATGGTTTGTGGACCCGGATCGTGAATCGTCGGCGAGCCGGAGACGCCGTCCTCGAGTGTGACTGGAATGGCGCGGCCAGCAGCGTCATAGGGCGCAACCATGGGATAGCCGTCGATGGTGCAGCGGGTCGCCGAGCTGTTGTTCACGACCAGGAAAGCGGAGCGGTCGCCGTTGACGTCGGGGGGGTTGAACTTGTCGACACTGATGCTCAGTTCCTGAGAAGAACAAGATGAGGTCGAAGGGTCCGTTGGCGTTGGGGTCGCGCTGGGCGACGAGGGCGCAGCCGACGCAGGTGTGGACACGGGGGTCGCGGTCGACGATGATGTAGGAGCGTTCCCCCCGCCACACGCAGCGGCAACTGTGGCGACAAGCGTCACCATCACTCCAAAGACGATCCGGGGCCCGACCTGCCCCGACGGATGATTAACTCCGACCATCTGCTTCACATCACCGATGGTGTGCCTTAGCCACTGAGGTGGACAGTGCCAAACGTCACCGATGCTTCGTGCCGTGGGCACGTTCTTCGCATTAGGAGCCTTCGAGCTGGGCCGGACCCCATACCCGTGAGGGCGGGGTGAGGGGGTCCTTATCCAGGCCGGCAAAACGCCAACGTCCTCGATCGACGCGGCTTCCCCTGGGTGGGCCGCACAAGCGTTCGGTGCTTCTGCTACTCTTTTCCGGTCGACGCGGGGTCGACCTGGGAAACCGCTCCAAAGCGGAAGAATAGAACCGGCGAGGCGCGTCTGACCCGCGCCCGAGAAAGCCCAAGCGTCACGGATGGGCAGTCGAACCGGACCGAGGCCGACGTGGCCCGGTGTGCATCATCCGTGAGCCGCAAGCCGAATGGACCCCGCCCCTATAGGGGTTCGGCATGGCGCAGACAGAGTCGAGGGAAGTGCTCCCGTACTCAACTTGAATATGGAACGAAACTCGTCGGGCCGGCGGAGAGCTTTTGGCAGGTAGTTCTCTACGCCGATGCGGGCGAGGCGGGTGCGGTGTTCCACTCAGCGCGAGCGGAGTCGCGGGGCGCTGGACCCGAGTCTGATCCTGAGGACGCCGCGCGTGTCGCCACGCGGCGGGCCAAGTCAAAGGTGCGGCGGTATTGCGCGTCCAATCGCCTCACCCGATTCGGAAGCCTCACCCACGCGGGGAACGGGTGCTGGGATCCGCTGGAGCTTCGCCAGGAGATGGCGCTGTTCTTCCGGCGGCTCCGGGTCGAGGTCGCGAAGCCTTACCCGTATGTGTGGGTTGGCGAGTGGCACAAGTCTCACGGCCTCCACGCTCACTACGCGATGGGGCGCTTCGTGCGACGGCGGGCTATCGAGGAGGCGTGGGGGCGCGGCTTTATCAAGATCAAGCTGCACGGGGACTTGCCAGCCGCGTCGACGGATTTGATCGAGGCTCGGCACACCGCGCGCTACCTGTCGAAGTACATGACCAAGTCCGTTGAGGAGGTGGCGGCCGGGCTGCACCGCTACGAGGTCGGCCAGGGATTCCAGCCGGCGAGCGTTGGCTTTAAGGGCAGATCGTCGGATGAAGTGCTGCGTTGGGCGGCGGACCAGATGGGGAGTTCGCCCGATTTCGTCAGGCCGTCGTCCGAGTGGGAGCAATACCTCGGCCCGCCTGCGGTCTTCGCCTCATGGACCTAGCGGAGCGCGGAACGCTGGAAGCGGCTGGGCGAGCCTGGGCGGAACGTACCTGCGTCGAACAAGGTTTGGAGTTGAAGGTCACGGACCCCGATACTGCCGCACAGATCGCCACGCTGCTCTACGCGGGTCGAGACGAGGACGAGCCGGGGGCGCGCCGCCATGCGGGGCGGACCCGGGTCTCATCGAACCGATTGCGTCCGCGCAGCGCGGGGCCGATGCTGACGTAATCGAGGAGTGCCGCGGCGATAGCCTGCTGACGGGCAAGCGTGAGGCTCTCCCACGTGTAACGGAGCCTGTCGGAGTTGCCGACCAAACCGTCCAGAGCCAGCGCCCGGTGGTCGCGATTAAGTGAGGCCTTGGCAGCTGTCGCACGTTTCAACAGATGAGGTCGTGCGGCCTGCCACTCGCGATATGTGACCGCTCCATCGGCATAGGCGACGGCAAGTTCTTCGAGTCGCTGTTCGGCCTCAGCCAGGCTGGACTGTACTGCCACCGAGCGGGCATCGGTGGATGCTGAGCGCGCCATCGCACGAGCGAGGCTCGGCTCATCGAGGCGATGCAGCAGACCTGCGATAACAAACACCTCGAGTTCATCAGCGAGGATAACCGTGGCCCCACATCCATTGGTGCTCGGGCCGATAGCGCAGACGTAGCGCCGTCGTCCATCCTGACGTGGCCGAGCGACCATCTTTGTGCCGCAGCGTGCGCAGCGCACCAGACCGGCAAGCAGGTATCGGCGAGCGGTGCGATTGGTCCGCCGTTCGGGGTCGGTAAGCAGGGCGCGAAGGCGCGTGGTCTGGTGCGGACTAATGATCGCTGGCCATTCGGCAGGGCCGAGGATTTCGCCCAGGTGCTCGCGCCGTCCGCTGATTCGCGCCGAGAGCAGCATGTTGCGCAGCACAGTTGGAGTCCACGCGCGCGACGTCACGGTCTTCACGCCGCGATCGTTGAGGTTGGTGCAGGTGGATCGGAGACTGTCGCCCGCCAGAATGCGCGCGGCGAGCTCGCGAATCACGGCGGCCTCGTCCTCGACAAGGTGGCGGCGGTCGAGCGTGTAGCCGAAGGGTCGCGTGCCACCTCCGGAGACCTTGCCGTTTTCGGCAAGCTCCTGATGCTTGCGTCGGATGCGCTCGCTTTTCACCTCGCTCTCTAGCATGCCGAACGTTCCCATGGTTCGCGCCATCGCGCGTCCAGCGCTCGTGGCGAGGTCGACGTCACCTGTGGCGGTGGCGAGCCTCACTCCGAGTGCTTGGGTGAGGGTGAGGAATTCCTCCAATTCGAGTAGACGCCGGTGGAGACGGTCCAGCCGCCACGCCATGACGCCGTCGTGAATGCCGAGCCGAATGTTGGCGAGGAGGCGCTGGTACTCGGGGCGGCGCTTGCCACTGAAGGCGCTGCAATCGTCGTCCGTGTAGATCTCCGAAACCGTCCAGCCTCGGCGGGTCGTTTCGGCCAGGCAGTCGACCTTCTGCCGCGTGACCCCGAGTTGGTCGCCACGCGGATCGGAGGAGATTCGCAGGTAGATTGCGGCTGCGCTCGGTGTCGCTGCCATCAGGGTACATTAGCAGATACTGGAGCAGGCCAGCGTCGTCTCCCTAGAAGGCCGTTTGAATGCGGTCGGCGGATGGGCCGTCGTTGCCAACGTCGTCACCCGGTCGCTACTGTGGAACAGCGGTTTCTATCCCGCCACCGAGCCGGCCAGCCAGGTCGGCTTCGCCCGCCCCGGCCGTGGCAAAGTACACCAAGAGATGCACCGAATTGATCTCGAATCTTCAGCGTTCGGCCGTATCCAAAAACCCCGAGCACGATTTTCGTAAACCATTGGCCTGGAGTTCGAACCTCCCCGTCGGCTCAGTTCGTCATTTTCACCGCGGCGCGCTCGCACCCGAGAGCACGAAGCAGCTCGCCGGCGCCCACGTGCGTGACGCGAGCTCAACCCCGGTTCCGGAGATCATCACATGGCACTCGGTAAACCAGTCCTGCTCACCACAGACGGCCAAGCCGCGCTCATCGCCGAAATGCGCGAGCTCGTCGATACCAAGCGTCCTGAAATTGTTCAGCGGGTTGCCACCGCCCGCGCCGAAGGTGATCTGCGCGAGAATTTCGCCTATCACGATGCCAGGCGCGAGCTGGGCCTCCTCGACGGCCGCGTACAGACCATCGAAGGAATGCTGCGACATGCGCTGATCGTCGAGCCCGCTCCGTATGACGGTACCGTGAGCTTAGGCGCGACTGTCGTGGTGCGGGATGATTTCGGCGAGTCCCAGTACACCATCGTTGTGCCGGCTGAGGCAGACATCGCGCGTCAGCGGATCTCTCTGGATTCGCCTTTGGGAGCGGCGATCTCCGGCCACCGCGCCGGCGACGAGGTGAGCGTCGACAGTCCTGGAGGGATCCACCGAGTCGCCATCCTCGAGGTGCGCTGACACGGGCGCCGATCATCTGGACGGCGCCGTGGATGACAGCGCCTTGGTGGAGGCATCGATATCGCAGCACAGCATGCGAAGTGCTGCCGGGACGCAGCGCACTGTCACATGAGACCCCGGTGGAATGTCGACGGTCTCGCCATCCAGCTGCGCGGCACCGCCCTGTTCCCAAAGGAACGTCATCGTCGCTCTTTGCGACGGCCGGTGCGGCCATACCATCGCCCGAAGCCCAAACCAGCTCATGCGAATCGCAGCCGGCCACCGGCGATGTGGTACCAGGATGACTTCCATCAACCCGTCGGTACGATGCGAGTTCGCACTCACGCGAAAAACCTTCGCCATCGTGGAGATGATGTGCCAACTGAGGCTGTCGACACGGGCGGGCTTGCCGCCTATCACGACGGATACCGGCCGCGCCCGCACTAGCGTCTGTGGGATGAGGGCAAGATCGGCGAGCATCCCCCGTCGGCGGCCGTTGACCACGGAAGCGCCCGTGGCCAAAGTACCGATCGCCGCATATGAAAGTGCGTAGTGTGCGATGGGGTGTTTGTGATTGTTGGCGCTGTATGACACCTCGAGGACATCCACCGGAACGGGCTCTGCCGACGGCACGTGCTCGAGCCGGATTCTTTGTGATGGTGGCCAGCTCCGGTACTGATCATTCGCATTACCGCCGCCGCAAATCACGAGAACAACGCGGCTGCCGAACGCGACACTCGCAGCGAGTATGCCGTTGCCGATCTCGTTGACCGTTCCATCCCCACCGATTCCCATGATCGTCCCGTCGAGGTGCTTGGAAGCCCACGTCTCGGCCAGCGCGCGAGCGTGCCCAGCGTAGTCGGTGGTCACGAGATCCACGTGGCTGTCCAAGGATATCTTCAGTTGCCGAAGCGCAGTCTGCGCCATGCTATCGGCTCCACGAGAGAGGGGATTGCCGTTGGCAACGATGAGCACTGGATCTCCGGTCCGCAGTCGATGGACGGTTGTCCCGGAGGCACCCATCGTTACAGCTTGATGACTCTGCGAGGGGGCGGCAAGTCCGGGTGCACTAGGGGTTGGCGTCCTGACCATCCGCGGGGATCGGATCCTCGAGATGGACCTGGTCGCCGATCCCGATCGTCTGCGACGGGTTCGAGCTGACTGAGCCCGCCGCGGCCGGGCAGTCCGGGGTGATGACGGCGTGGACCGGAGATCGCGTGCCGACCTGATGAGCGGGCATGGCTCGCTGCTCTACAGTGGCTTGTGATGACACGTCCACGGATACTGCGCGTCTCCTGGTGCGCTGCCGCCCTCGCCCTCACGGGATGCGCCGGCGACGCGGTCGCGACGCCGGCAACGACCCCGAACTACCTCCAGGAATATGCCAATGCGGGCTCAGCGCTCGACACCGCAACCACGACGTGGGACGCGCTCGGCCAGGCACTCGTCGCCGCGAACACGAACACGGTCGCCAACGAGGCGCCGATCGACGCCACGTACGCGCGGGCGTTGCAGGCCTTCAGCACCGCGCTCCTCGCGATCCAGTTCCCCGCGTCAGCGACCAATGGCGTGCATCAGGTGGTCAACGCCGCGAACACTGTCCGCACCGACCTGGCCGGCGTCGCGAGTGGCGCTGTGTCGACGGCGAGGTTCGTCAGCGACGAATCCAACCTCCAGGGTGCGATCAACGTCGTTCAGCAGGAGTTGGGACTGGGCTCCAGCACACCGATCGCCGGGGCGTGACATCCGATCCCGCCACGCTCAGATCGGCGGCGGGACGGGCATCATCCCAGCGGCAGGCGCGGCCGGCGCGCTGGGAAGGGGCGGCGTCTCATCGCCACCGGGATCGAAACGGAACGGCGGGTATTCGTCGCGCATCAGCAGGACATAGACGAGCACCCGAAACACCCAGCGATTCGCACCCATGACGAAATCGAAGATGCCCCGCGGGTATCGAGCGGTGAAGAGCAGTGCCAGCGCGGCGAAGAGCGTGAGGACGGCGATGAGTTCCCAGAAGTGCACGCCAACTCCGACGCCGCCGGCAAGCACAGCGATGACGATGTACTGCGGGATGGCGAGCAACCACCACTTGATGAGCACCAGTCCGCGCGAGAGGTGGTCGGGATACGGGACATCGAGCGATGCCGGATAGTCGCGTTTCAACCGCGAAGGTGAACGGTGGATATCGGTCGGTGCCGAGCGCGCTGTAGCCGTAGAACCCAACTCGCCATGCCCAGCGCAGCACGCCGACGTTGAAGTCGAAGATGGCACGTGGATATCGCCCGGTGAAGAGGATCGCAAAGAAGGCGATCACGGTCAGCACGAACATCGCCAGGAAGAGGAAGCCCAGCACGACGTAATGCGGGATGAGGAGGACCCACTTGACCAGCCACAGCCACCGACTGATGGGCTCGTCGAGCCTCCCCTCGATCCGCAATGGATAGGTCAAGCGGCACCGACCGAGCCGGCACCGGAGGCGGCATCGGGAGACCGGCGGCGACCCGGTGCCTCGCTGCCGTCGGTTGAGCATGCCGATCCCGAGCGCGAGGAGCAGCACCGCGACCAGCAGGGCAACGCCGCCACCGATGAGCAGGTCGAGTGCGAGGGCGAACAGGAAGGGGGCGCTCGCCCCGATGGACACATCTGCCGCGATGCCACGTGAAGCATCGGCGTTCATCAACACCACGATCCACTGGCCCGGCGAGACCGTCCAGGTCAGCGTCTGCGTGCCGGTTCCGACCGCGTCCGCTTGCCAGAACGTCTCCGTGGATGGAACCGCCGGTGCACCGCCGCCGTGCGCCGTGTAGTCGACGCGATACGGCGCAAACCTCAGATCGCTGAGGCTGTCATAGGCCACGCCGTTGAGGTAGCTCAGTGCAGCGGAGCGCGGCGCGATGCCGATGAAGACACCCGCCGGTGCGGCGTTCGATGCGGTGATGCGCACCGTGCCGAGCGCACCCTGATCGAGTGGCCAGTCACGGCTCGAGAAGTTGAGATCGAGGTTTGAGCTGGCGATCGCATATGACGGGGCCGAGAGGGTGCCCGTTCCTGAGTTGACGTACCCGGAAGAATCGCGATGGGTCCGATCGACCCACATCAGGAAGCCACCGGCGGAGAGCAGCCCCAGAAGTCATCAGCGCCAGGAGGCTGCCGATGACGATGAGGATCACCGCGCCAACGCGCGCCGGCCGTGGTGCCGGTTCGATCGGCGGCGGGGGAGCCCATTGCGTCGTCATTGCCGTGCGTCCATGGCGCGCTTGACTGGACGTCGAGGAGCGGTCATGACTGCGCCGACTGCCGGTTCGTCCCGGTGAGCTGGTTCGCTATCGAGCGGTCGGTGCCCTCGTTGGGCATCAGCAACCAGCCGGCGATGTAGAGGGCGATTCCCGCTCCGCCGAAGACGGTGAAGACGGCCATCACGATCCGGACGATGGTGACATCAACATCGAAGAACTCGGCGATTCCGGCGGCGACGCCCGCGATCATCCGATCCTTTGGACGGCGGAGGCTGCGGCGGCTCGTGTCGTTGTCGAGAGGAGGAGGCGGCGGGGGCGGTGGTGGGGTGTTCATGGACCACACCCTAGGGGCGGACGCGCGGGCGGACAATCGGGAACCACCCGGATTGAACCCTGACGCCCCGGCGATCGCGTCAGGGTGTTCCCCAATAGCCCCGCAAGCGCGCGAAGCCCATCATGGCCGCATGGCAGAACAGACCCGGGGCAAGCGACGCGGAGGCTCGTGGCGCAGGATTCCCGAGGATCGCCTCCTCGGGGGTGTTGCGGCCGGGATCTCGGCGCGAACCGGTATCGGCGTCACCGCAGTGCGCACCGTGTTCGTCCTGTTCGCGCTCGCCGGTGGTGCCGGGATCGCGTTTTACCTGGCCGCGTGGCTCCTCATCCCGGCCGTCGGGGAGCCGAGCAACATCGGCGGCAAGGCGATGCGCGACGGCACGGGCATCACGCTGGCGGCGGGGCTCGCCTCGCTGCTCATCGCAGTGTGCGTGCTGCTGTCTCTGGTCGGCGCCGGATGGATCGGGTCGCTCGCCTGGACGGTCGTCATCAGCACTATCGCCATCGTTCTCATCTCTCGAAACGCCCCGCTCGGCGAGCAGGCGACGCTGCGACGGCTCGCCGATCCGTTGATCGGCTTCACCGGTGACACCCGTCGCTCGCGCGTCGCACTGCGCGCGCTCGTCGCGGGCGTGCTCCTCGTCGCGGGTGTGACCACATTGCTGATCGGACACCCGAGCACCGCGCTGCTGCGCCCACTCGCCGGCGTCGCGCTCGTGGTCGCGGCGATCGTGGTCGTGCTCGGCCCGTGGTGGTTGCGGGCAGCCCGCGACCTGGTCGCCGAGCGTCAGGCCAGGGTGCGCGCCGAGGAGAGGGCTGACATGGCTTCGAGAGTCCACGATTCAGTGCTCCAGAACTCTCGCGCTCATCCAGCGCCGAGCCGGTGAGCCGCAGCAGGTCATCCAGCTGGCGCGAGCTCAGGAGCGCGAGCTTCGTTCATGGCTGTTCGACGGTCGCGCGCCGGGTTCCATGGCCGCGGATACGACCTTCGCATCCGGCGTGCGGCTCATCCAGAGCGACGTCGAGGCTCAGCATGGCGTGACCGTCGAGGTCGTCACGGTCGGGGACCGCCCCGTCGACGACGACCTCCAGGCGATGCTGGCCTCCGCCCGCGAGGCAACCGTCAACGCGGCGAAGTGGGCAGGGGTTCAGGTGATCTCAATCTATGCCGAGGTGGAGCCGGACGAGGTCTCGCTCTTCGTCCGGGACCGCGGATGCGGTTTCGATCCGGCTGCGGTGCCGGCAGACCGAAGGGGGGTGACCGAATCCATCCGCGCCAGGATGGCCCGGCACGGGGGCACCGCAACCATCCAGAGCGTGCCCGGCGAGGGCACCGAGGTCCGTCTGTCGCTGCGTCGCGCAGCCTTGGAGAGCCCGTCGACCACGACGCCACCACCACGGCCATTTCCACCCCCGCCGCCGACACCTCCACCCCCGCCGCCGCCGGCATGAACGCTGCACGGGGTGAGCGACCGCGCGTCTTCATCGTCGACGACCACGGCCTGTTCCGTGCCGGGGTTCGGTCGGAGCTCGGAACCGAGGTTGAGGTTGTGGGTGAAGCGGACGACGTCGCACCCGCGATAGCCGGAATCGCGCGGACCGAGCCCGACGTCGTTCTGCTCGACGTGCATCTTCCAGGTGGTGGCGGACACGCGGTGGTGACCGCTTTGAAAGCAACACACCCGCAGGTGCGATTCCTCGCGCTCTCCGCGTCGGACGCGCCCGAGGACGTCATCGCCGTGATCCGCGCGGGCGCCCGCGGCTACGTGACCAAGACCATCTCAGGCACAGAGCTGGTGGACGCCGTGCATCGGGTCGCAGCCGGTGAAGCGGTGTTCTCGCCGCGCCTGGCCGGGTTCGTGCTCGATGCCTTTGCTGCGCTGCCGCCTGCGGACCAGGAACGCCCGTCGTTCGACCCAGAGCTCGACCAGCTGACCCCGCGCGAACGTGAGGTGCTCCGCCTCATCGCCCGCGGCTTCACGTACAAGGAGATCGCCCGTGAGCTGTTCATCTCCGCGAAAACCGTCGAGAGCCACGTGTCCTCAGTGCTGCGCAAGCTGCAACTCTCGACACGACATCAGCTGACACGCTGGGCAACCGAACGACGGCTCTCGTGAGCGCCTCTACAGGAGCAGGTGCAACGCGAACGCGACACCGAGGGCAACCACGACGGTGCGCAGCACCACCGGGTGGAGGCGGCGAGCGAGCGCGACGCCGATGAACCCGCCGGCCGCACTCGTCGGCACCATGACCAGGACGGCGAGCCACGATACGGGGCCGAAGAAGGCGAAGTAGATCGCCGCGACGATGTTGATGACCAGTGACATCATCCCTTTCAGTGCATTGATCCGCTGCAGGTCATCGCGGATGAAAAGACCAAGCACCGCTAGCATCATCACGCCCAGACCGGCACCGAAGAACGCCCCATAGATGCCGCCGAGGAACTGGGCCACCGCGAGAACGGGCGCACGGTGCTGTTCGCGTGCGGGGCGGCGCGCACGCACGCGCGACGTCACCACCGGCTGGAGCAGTAGCAAGGCGCAGGCAGCCAGGATCAGCCACGGAACGATGGAGGCGAACACCTGATTTGATGTTCGCGTCAGGATGATCGCACCGACGATCGCGCCGGCGATGCTGATGGGCGCGAGAAAACGCACCCGCTCGCGCTGGACGCTGAGCTCCTGGCGGTAGGCAATGCTGCCGCCCGCATACCCCGGGAGCAACCCAAGCGTGCTGGTGACGTTCGCTGTCAGCGCAGGCAATCCGAGCAGAAGGAGCGTCGGGAAGGACAGGAGCGTGCCGCCACCCGCAACCGCGTTCACGGCACCGGCGATCAGCGCCGCAGCAGCGACCAGGAGCAGCTGCGCGGCGTCCAGGTGAATCACCGCTCGCCGGACGCGATCCTCACGTCGCGGGCGATGCCACCACGGCGTTGCGGAGCTTGCCGATGCCTTCGATCTCCGATTCCATGACGTCGCCGGGCTGCAGGAATTCCGGTGGGGTGCGTGCGAAGCCGACGCCTTCCGGTGTGCCGGTTGCGATCAACATGCCGGGGAGCAGTGTCATGCCGACGGAGAGCCACTCGATGATCGCGTCCACCGGGTAGATCATGTCCCGGGTATTGGCATCCTGCTTGACCTCGCCGTTGATGCGAAGCTGCAGCTGCAGCGACTGCACGTCCGCGACCTCGTCTCGCGTCAACACCCACGGGCCGACGGGGCAGGATCCGTCGAGGCTCTTGCCCTTGAACCACTGGCCACCCCAGCCATTCTGAATGTCCCGGGCGGTCACGTCGTTGATCACCGTGTAGCCGAAGATGTGGCTGAGCGCTTCCTGACGCTTGATGTTGGCGCCGCGACGCCCGATCACCACGCCCAGTTCGACCTCCCAGTCGATCTTCGAGCTCACCGAGGGGTCGATGCGGATGTCGGCGTATGGCGCAGCGACGGTGGTGATCGCCTTGGTGAAGATGGTCGGTGGGCCGACCTGGACGTTTGTGGCCCGTGCAGTCTCCTCGGCATGCTTCTGATAGTTCCTGCCGATCGCCAGCACGTTGCCCCGCGGTGGGTCGAACGGCGGCAACAAGGCCAGATCGGCGAGCGGTCGCACCGCGCCCGCCGGTGCTGACGCCACGAGGACGCGCAGACGTTCGAGGGCAGCCTCGCCGCCGTCGACGACGTCGAGGACGGTCGCCGGCACCCCCGGCCCTGCGCCGTTGGCCGCAGCTGCGACATCGATCACCTCGTCGGTCGAGCCATCGCGTCCCACACCCAGGCGCGACGCGCCACCGTCGCGAAACATGAGCAGCTTCATACCTTGTTCGCCTCCGGGCCGGTCGCTGAGCTGAGAACTCGTCGCCGCTCCCAAGAACAGTTCCTCGAAATCCTGGCGATCGAGGAGTTCGCCCGGTGCACCTTCCATGCGGATGGATCCAGAGACCAGAACAGACGTGTACGCCGCGATCTCGAGCGCGGCGCGGGCGCGCTGCTCCACGAGGAGCACCGCTTTGCCGAGCGCGCCAAGTCCGCTCACCTGCTCGCGAAGCAGCCGGTCCGCAAGTTGCGGAGCGAGGTTTGCGGTGGGCTCGTCGAGGATCAGCACCTTGGGATCGAGCATCAGGACGCGGGCGATCGCGAGCATCTTGCGTTCGCCGCCGCTCAGCTTGTCGGCGCGGCGTTTGAGCATCGGTTTGAGCGCGGGAAACACCTCGATCACTTCGGGAACCCGTGCACGAACCGTCGCCGCAGGCAGGAGGTACCCGCCCATCTCGAGATTCTCGAGCACTGTCAAGGGCTCGAAGATGTCCTGCACCTGCGGCACGTAGCCGACGCCGCGCCGCGCAAGCTCCTCGGGCCGCTTATTGGTGACCTCCTGGTCGACGAGCATGATCCGGCCCTCGGTGACCCGAAGGATGCCGACCAAAGCCTTGAGCAGCGTGCTCTTCCCGGCACCGTTGGGACCGATGATGGCAACGATCTCGCCCGGCCCCACGCTCAAGCTCACGTTGCGGATCACCGGAACACCGCCGTAGCCCGCGGTGATGCCCTCGGCGCGCAGGAGCGGGGCGGGCCGCGTCGCGGTCGCGAGCGCGGTGCTATCCGACAAGGTACGCGTCAACAATTTCGCGTTGCTGTCGAAGTGCTGCCATGGTCCCCTGGCCGATGACGCTTCCCTGCGCCATGACCACGACCGGATCACACATGCGCTCGATCATGTGGAGCTCGTGTTCGACCATGAGGATGGTCAGGCCCTCGTCGCGGAGCGCTTCGCAGTAGTCGGCGATCTGGCCGATGATCGACGGGTGCACTCCTGACATCGGCTCGTCGAGCAGCAGCAGCCTGGGCTGCAGCATCAGCGCGCGCATGATCTCGACGAGCCGTTTCTGACCGCCGCTGAGCGAGCTCGCGTAATCCGATTCCTTGGCGCTCATCCGAAAGCGGTCGAGCAGGACACGAGCCCGCTCCACAAGGCGATCCTCATCCGACCTCCAGTACCGCTTGCCGAGCAGCGCGCCGCGAAGCGTGTCGCCGCGATTGTCGGGTGCGGCGGCGAGCAGATTCTCGAGCACGGTGAGCTGCGCGAATTCGGACGGGAGTTGAAAGGTGCGCACCAGGCCGCGCCGCGCGCGACGGAATGCGGGCAACCCGGTCACATCGAGGCCATCGAAGATGATCGCTCCGGAGCTGGCCGGCAACGTCCCCGCAAGCACCGCGAGGAAGGTCGACTTGCCGGCACCGTTCGGACCGATGAGCCCGGTGATCCGTCCCGGGAGGACGTCGAGCGACACATCCTCGACGGCACGCACGCCCTCGAAGTGGCGGCTGACGTGCTGTGCCACGAGCAAGGGCCGCTTGGCCGGAGCCGGCGAACCCGCCGCCGGGGTCACCGGCACCGCATCAGTCTCGACCGGCACCGGAGTTCGCCGCCTCCACCAGGTGCCGGCGTGGCGCGAACACCCGGCGCCGCTCGGGCAGCACGCCGCGGGGACGGAACCAGAGGAAACCCAGGATCAGGCCGCCGATGCACACCCACTCGAGCGCGGGGATCAGGCCGGGAGGGCCGAACGGTGGAAGGTAGCGCGTCGCCTCTTCGAATCCCACCGGCACCAGCAGCGCGCCGAGCACTGCGCCGTAGTTGTTGCCGCGTCCGCCGACGATCACGGCCGCAAAGAGGATCAGCGTCTCCGGGTAGAGCCACGTGGACGGCGCCCATGTGGTGATGAAGCCGACGAGGATCGCCCCACTCAGACCCGCGATCGCACCACCGACGATGAACACCGTCATCTTCAGCGCGACCGCATTCTTGCCCAGCGCATTCGCCGCCGCCTCGTTCTCGCGCATCGCTCGCAGTGAGCGTCCGTAGGGCGAGTTGATCACCCGCTGCACGAGGAAGAAGACGATGACCGCCAGGATGAGCGCACCGATGGTGTACGCCCAGAGGTAGCCATCCGAGTATGGGTTGAACCTGTCGGAAAGTGGCTGGGGGACCAGCGACAGGCCGGCGGCCCCGTCGAGGAAGGGTGGCGTGTTGGTGACCACCAGGCTGGCGATCACCGACAGCACGAGCATCGCAATCGCCTGGTAGTCGCTTCGCAGTCGACGGAGGGCGACGAGGCCGATCGGCACTGCGATCACGGCGCCGACCACCGTCGCGCCGATCCAGGGCAATGGAAAGCTCAGGTTCAGGCCGAGGATGTAGGTCTGGAAGCCGCCGTTCGCAGTGTCACGGGGCAGAGACAGCACGGCTGCGGTGTACGCGCCCGCAGCCTGGAAGATGATGAAGCTGAAGTTGACGATTCCCGACACGCCGAACTGGAGACTGATCGCCAGGCACGCCAGTACGTCGACCGCCGCATAGACGAGGAGGGTCGTGAGGTAGTAAGTCACCCGGCAGCCGCGAGTGCGCCCCGCTTGGCGAGCAATCCCTGGGGCCGGAGCACCATGACCAGCACCAGGACGGCAAAGGCGACAACCTGCTTGTACTCGGGCGAGATGACCGCAGCGCTGAGCTCGGTCATCTCGCCGATGATCACCGCGCCGATCATCGCTCCGTACGGGCTCCCGGCCCCGCCGAGGATCGACGCCGCGATGATCGGGATCAGAAACTCAGAGCCGCTCGCCACCGAGAACGAGTCCGAGTTCATGCCGGCAACCGTGCCCGCGATGCCACAGAGCGCGCCGGTGATGAGCCACGCGAGATCGATCACCCGGGCGGTGGGGATGCCGCAGTTGCGGGCGAGGGTCGGGTTGGCGGCGGTGGCGCGCATCGCCTTGCCCAGCCGGGTGAATCGGAGCAGTGCGTGAATGGCGAGCATCACGACGACGGCCACCCCGATGATCGCGAACTGCTCCGCGGTCAGTGCGATCGATCCAACGTGGTACGTCGCGCCCGGGTTCTGGTGATACGACACGCTGTAGTACCCGACGATCGGCAGCAAAACGTTGGCAATGACCAGTGACACGGCGAGCGAGATGATCACCATGCCGATGAGGTTGGTTCCCTTGCGCTGGAACGGCGCATAGACCAGACGGTTGAGCAGGAATGAGAACACCGCCCCGAAAACGGCGGCCACCGGCAGGGCAAGCCAGATGTTCACACCCGCGTTGTTCGCCGCGTATGCGGCATACGCCGACGCGATCATCACCTGCCCGTAGGCCAGATTGATCATGTTGGTGATGCCGAATTGCATCGTGAACCCGACTGCCGATATCGCGATGATCGACATGGAGACGAGGCCGAAGCCGAAGGCGGCGATGATGAAACTCATCGCCGCCTCCGTCGACCGATTGGTGGCTCAGCCACCGCCCGCCGCGATGATCGCTGCCGTCTGCGCAGAGGTGAGCGTGCCGATGGTGACCTCATTGCCCATGGCGTCATACCGGACCAGGATGTATCCCTGCTGGGAGTTGTTGTACTGGTTGTAGTTGGTCTGTCCACCGGCCCCGACCCAGCGCACCTTCTGGCCGTTCTTGATGGCGGCCACGCCTGCTGCGTAGGTGTTCACGACTGTCGCTCCGGTCACGCCGTTCCCGACGTCACGAATCACCGGGTTGTACACGGTGGGATCGGTGCTCTTGGTCTCATCCATCGCCAGCGCGGCCTGCATGATGCCGTCGTACAGATGGAGGGTGGCGCCGCGCTGCGAGTACGTCGGCGCAGCGGGAAACTGTGAGGCGACGGCGTCGAGGTTGGTCTTGAACTCGTCGTACCCCGGTCCGCTGAACGACACGCCGAGATCGACGGCGGTGAACTTGTCAACCACCGTCTGGACGCCGATCGCTCCCGAGACTGCCTTGAACCACACCGGGTCGATGGTTGCTGACGTCCCCATGAAGGGCAGCATCACGCCGTTGTTCAGCTGCTTGACCTCGGCCAGGTAGGTGGCGTCGGTCGGACCGAGCGCCTCGGTGAAGATCACGTCGGGATGGGTTGCCAGCATCGCCGTGACCTCCGTGCGATACGACGGCTGGCCAAGCGCGATCGCCTGGTTGATGGTCACGGTGGCGCCGAGATGCTGGAGGGCGGTCATCGCCGGGCCGACAAACGCCTGAGAACCGATGTCGTTGCCGAAGACGAGAGCGACCTTCTTGTAGTTGAAGTGGTCGAGCGCGCTCCCGACCATCGCGAAGGCGTCGAATTCGTCAGGAGGGACGAGTCGATGGAAGTACGTGAAAGTGGTCTTGTTGAACTCCGACTGACCGGTCATGCAGAACATCGGAATGTGCGCCTGGTTGAGGATCGGAGCGACGCTCGCCGCCTCATCGGATGTGCATCCGACCACCGCCATGAGATTCGAATGGCTGGCCACCATCTGCTGCGCGGCCGGGACCGCATCGGCCGGTTCTCCGCGGGTGTCAAACTCCTGACAGCTCACCATGTGCCCCATGACACCGCCGGCGTTGTTGATGGCTCGTGCCGCAGGCAGGCAGGCGGCGAAGTACGCGGGTCCAAGCGCGGCGTCGGCTCCGGTGAAGGGCGCGATGACCCCGATGAGCAGCGCCGATGCCGAGCTGGGCGACCCACCTCCGGCCGGCGTGCTCCCGCACGCGGCGAGCGCGACCGTGAGCGTCGCGAAGAGGACCCCCACCCCCTTGCCGACCCTGTGATGGCTTTCGAGCATCAGATGCCTCCAAGCGCCCGAAGCGCGGCTGGCGAAGATTGTCGACAATAGTAGCGACAGTGTTGTGAACAATCCAGTCCCCTCTCCTCAATCGAGTGAGCGGCGCTCGCGCGTGGTCAACGACCCCTGCGACCGCCTGCGTGACGCGATCATCAGCGGCGACTTCCAACCCAACGAACGCCTGGTCGAGGCGGATCTCTCGCTCCGGTACGGCGCCGGCCGTACCGCCATCCGCGCAGCCCTCGCAACGCTCGACCGAGAGGGCCTCATCGTCCGCGAGCCCAACCGGGGAGCACGGGTACGGTTGATCTCAGCCCGCGAAGCTTTCGAGATCGAGCAGGTGCGCAACGCGCTGGAGCGGCTCCTCGCCCGGAGCGCCGCGCTGCGGGCGGCCAGTGACGATCTCGACGATCTTCGGGCCATCCTCGCGGCGATGGCCGAGCAACTCCGGAAGTCCGACTCACTCGGGTACATGCAGCTCAACCCACAACTGCACCGGCGTATCTGGCGCATCTCCGACAACCAGGTGGCCATCAAGATGCTGGTCACCCTGAAGTCGCAGAGCATTCGATTCCAGTACGGCACCATCCTCCGGCCGGGCCGCCCCGCGCAGTCGCTGCGGGAGCACCGGGCAATCGTCGCGGCGATCGCCGCACACGACCCCGATGCCTGCGACGCGGCGATGGCCGAGCACCTCGGTCACGTTCTCGAGACCCTGCAATGGGCAATCAACTCGCAGGATCGCCAGCGATCCTGGTCGTCGAGGGAGGAGTCAAGGGTCAACGCCCCGGCGTAGGAGGAGTTCGCGAGCTCCGTCTCGGGATTCCATAAGCTGGGCCACGTGCTCGAGGGCAACCGCCAGGTCGTGCCCGGCACAGTGCCGCTCACCACGATTGCGCGTCAGTGGCTGCGTCTCGGGTGCGTCGGCTTCGGCGGTCCGCCGACGCACATCGCGTTGTTACGCCGGCTGTGCGTGGAGCAGCGACACTGGCTGGACGCCCAGGAGTTCGAAGACGGCATCTCGACAACCAGCCTGCTCCCGGGGCCGGCGTCGACACAGCTCGCGATCTTCTGCGCGTGGCGGCTCCGGGGAGTCCGAGGCGCGATCATTGGCGGGATCGGCTTCATCGCGCCCGGGATGGTGCTCATCCTCGCGCTCTCCGCCGTCTTCCTCGCCAGCAATCCACCGGTCTGGATTCTCGGTGCCGCGGCGGGCGCGGGCGCGGCGGTCCCTGCGGTTGCGCTGCACGCGGCCTGGGGACTCACGCCATCGAGCTGGCGGCGAGCCGGCACACGACGCACTGAGGGCCTGCGCTGGATCCTGTACGCGCTCGCGGGCGGCGCGGCCGCTGCCACGATCGGCCCGTACCTGGCCCTTGTCCTGCTGGCGTGCGGGCTGGCCGAGGTGGTCATCCGCCATCAGGGACGCGCTCCCATAGCGCCGCGCTCGCCGCTGGCGCTCCTCCCCACCGCCCTGATGCACACGGTGGCGCTCAGCGGAATCGGGGCCATCGCCTGGGTGGCCTTCAAGGTCGGTGCGCTCTCGTATGGCGGCGGATTTGTGATCGTCCCGCTGATGCAGCACGACGCGGTCAACACGTATCACTGGATGACTGGAGCGCAGTTTCTCGACGCCGTCGCGCTCGGCCAGGTCACGCCCGGGCCGGTCGTTCTCACGGTCGCGGTGGTTGGGTACGCCGCCGCCGGTATCGCCGGTGGCCTGCTCGCCGTGGCCGTGGCGTTCGCGCCCTCGTTCATCTTCATCATCGCCGGCGGCCCGCGATTCGATCAGATTCGAGCCAACAGCTCGATCCAGGCGTTTCTCACCGGCGCGGGGCCGGCCGTCATCGGCGCGATCGCGGGGTCGACCATTCCTCTCGGTCTCGCCTTTCAGGCGGGCTGGCAGATCCCGGTGCTCGCGGGCGCGCTGATCTGGCTCTTCGTGCTTCGTCGCGGGGTCGTCAGCGCGTTGCTGATCGCGGGCTTGATCGGGCTGGTCGTTGCCCTCGCCGGAGGAGCTGTTTGAGCTCCGCAACCGTTGACATCCATGCCAGACCCGGTAGGACAATACCGGCCGTGGCAAAGTCGGACGCTGAGCGGGGCATACGTTGTGCTCGCTGTGGAGGCTCGCGCCTCATCCCGCTGACGGTTCACCACCAACGCGCGGAGCACCTGCAATCGCTGCGGCTCACCCGCCCGGTCCGCGCGGAGCTGAAGTGCATCGCCTGCGGACATCGCCACTACGCGCCTCCCTCCGCTCTCCTCGCGGTCTGAGCCGACCCGCGGTCAGCGGGTGACCAGCTGCACGAGGCCGATGAGATTTCCGGCCGGGTCGCGCACGGTTGCCAGGAGCCGGTCAGGGCCGTCCGGCGTCGGATGCTCCAGCACCTCGCCGCCATGGGCTCGGACCAGCTTCATCGCCTCGAGCATGCTGTCGACATTCAGCCACGGCAGCATTCCGGCATCGCGCGTTGGCGAGCGGTCGGTCGTCCACTGACCGATGAGGCCGGGGGCATCGAAACCGGGATGTGGATGCTCGATATTCCACCCGAAAACTCGTGCGTAGAATTCCGCGGACCGCTGCACGTTGAGAGCTGGAATCTGCAGATACGACAGCTGCCCCTGCGCCGGTCGGAGCGATCGGTTGAAGGCTTCGGCTTCGTCGGCTGCCACCGCCAGATCATGTCACCGATTGGAGAAACCGCTTCCTGTGTCGGCCAACCGCGCTCTCTTCTCTACAGCCCTGTGACGATTCACGAGACGCTGGATGGTGTGATCCGGACCGGCGCGTCGGGCAGCGGTGAATAGATCAATGTCTCAGTAGGTGCACGCACCGCCGCATCTCCGGTTATCGGGTCAGAATGGGCCGGTGGCATCCGAAAAGTTCACCGTGCAGCACGGCACCGCCACCCTGGTGGGCGAGCGGTGGCCCGGCGGCGGACAGCCGGTGGTCCTCCTCCACGCCGGGGTCGCCGACCGCCGATCCTGGTATGCCGTCGCCGATGCGCTCTCGCCCACGACTGGCGTGGTTGCGTATGACATGCGCGGATATGGCGAGACGTCCGGGGCGACGTACGGCTTCTCGCATCTCGACGATCTGGACGCTGTGCTCGACCACGTGGCCACCGGCCCGGTGTGGCTGGTTGGGAGCTCGATGGGCGGCGAGCTCGCGATTGACGCCGCCCTGACGTCGCCCGACCGCGTTGCCGGCCTGGTGCTGCTCGCCCCGTCGGTGAGCGGGGCACCCGAGCCCACCGTCTTCGATGCCGACACCGATCGGCTCGTACGGATGTGGGAGGCCGCGCAGACATCAGGTGAGATCGACGAGATCAACCGCGTGGAGATGTGGCTGTGGCTCGATGGACCGAGCGCGCCCGAGGGCCGCGTCTCCGGCCCAGCCCGAGATCTCGCGCTGGCGATGAACGCGATCGCCCTGAAGAACGAGATCCCCGAGGAATCGGGGAAGAGTGGCATCACGGCCTGGTCGAGGCTCGAGGAGATCGGCGTGCCGGTGACCGTTGGGTGTGGAAGCCTCGATCTTCCCTTCGTGATCGCGCGCTCCAAGGAGCTCGCCGACTGGCTGCCGCGGTCGCGGTTCGAGATGTTCGACGGCATGGCGCACCTCCCCTATCTCGAACAGCCGGCGGTGGTGGCGGAGCTGATCAAGTCGTCGATCAGCTGATTCGCGGTCACGGCCCGGGCGTGATGGTCACGTAGGTCGCGATGGCCGCGCCGCCGGCGGTGGTCGCGATGATGTCGTAGCGAGTTGGGCCGGCAGGGATCGTGGCGTCAGCGACGAAATGCCCGATCGGATCGAGCCGGCGGCTGACCAGGATCGTGGGCTGATGTCCGGCCACGGTCATGCCCACGGTGAGCGATGCGATGTGGATCTCGCTGGTCTCGTTCGAGTTCGTGAAGAAGGTGACGTGAAACTCGTCCGCGCCGGCCTTGTCCGGATCGATGTAGACCTGCGCGAGCCCACCGCTCGGCAGCTGGATCGAATACACGGTGGGCAATCCGCTGAACCGGGTTGCCGTGACAACTGGTGCGGGTGTGATGGTCGTGACCTGGAGGTGGACTTCGGTGGAGTTCGTGGCGTTCTCGATGATCACGGCGACCTCCCAGATTCCGGCGATCGCGAGGTTGCCACCTCGGGCTGCAAAGCTCCCATCAGGTTGACGTTTGAGCGTCAGCGTTGACTCGCCGAGCTGTGGACGCAGCGGCTGGGTGAACTCGAGCTGCACCGAAGTCGCGTGCACCGTCGCGCCGGTATCGTAGTTCGTGACGCGAAGGACGAAGTTGTTGAAGCCGGCTGTCCCCGGTGACACGGTGAGACGGACTTTCACGGTGGTTGCAAAGTCGCTGCCGGTGGCCACGAGCTGGTTCGACCGTGTGGTCGAGACCGCGGCCGCGGAGGCGACCGGTGGCGCGACGTTCACGAGCGCTGCGGCCACCAGTACCACGGCGGCGCCGATCATGACTTCGGTGGACCCGACCCGTCGGAGGCCTCGCAGAACACGCGCGGCGCGCGGCACGTTGCGGTAGCGATTGATCGCCCCGAGAGTTGCCAGAATCAGGAAAAGCGCGACCTTCAGCAGCACAAGCTGACCAAAAGCGGTGCCGAAGAGCTGCCCGATGGACCCGATCTCGATCACTGCGCGAAACGTTCCGGTGAGCGCCACCAGGACGATCGCAATGCCGGCGATCGTCGAGAACCGGCGCACCGCTCGGCCTTTGACCTCCGACGGCTGTCCGCGAACGGTCACGAGGAGCACCAGCAGCCCGCCGATCCAGGCGCCGCTCGCCGCGATGTGGACCCACTGCGCGATGAGATTGCCCGCGACCGGCGTCTGAGCGCCCGCGTGGCTCGCTGCGACGTCAACCCATATCGAAACCGCGGCACCGATGGCCGCCAGCGTGACCGCGGCACGCTTCACATGTGTTGGTGCCACCGACACGGCGATCACAGCCAGTCCCGTCGCCGCCGTCGCCGCCATGCGCTCGATCGCTGTCATCCCCAATGACGTCGAGAACAACGAGCCGAAGGTCACGCCCGCGGCTTCGCGCTGCGCCTCAACCACGCCTGCGATGCCGAGCGTCCCGACGATCCAGGCGCCTGCCAGCATTCGCCCGGTTGAGCCCGGGATATCCTCCAACGCGAGGAGACACGTCGACGCAATACCGACGATGCCCATCACGCCGATGAAGAACAGCCACCGACTGACAACCGCGAGGGATGACGGCGGCGGTGAGACCACCGAACTGCTCGCGTGCGCATTGGCACTCGCGGCCGACTCCCCGACACCGAACGCATACGCGCCGGTCGCCAGATGACCGTCCGTCTCTGAAACGGTCTTCCACGTCACCGTGTACACGCCATGTGGAATTGGCTTCAGCGATACTTCCAACGCAAGTGGGTGGCCCGGCACCACGACCGTCGGCCCGGCGTCGACACTCACTCCTGAGCCGTTGACCACGATGATGCTGGAGAGCTTCGGGTCTGGCGTTTCTCCGAAGGTGATCTCCACAACTTTCGGTGCCGTCTGGACCTCGGCGCCCTCCGGCGGAATCGCACTCTGCGGCAGCGCGTGGGCGGCCGCTGTCAGGGGCAGCCCGAGGGCTGCCCCGACCGCCATCGTCGCGGCGACAATGAACACCCGCCGTGCTCGCATCGCTACGCGCTCCTGCGTCGCAACCCTATTGCCAGGTTGAGTCCGCTGAGCACCACCGCGACGATGATCGCGATGATCCCGAGTGTCGTTGCCGCCGATGCGCTCGTCTTCGCGTCACCCGCAGCAGTTGACGCGGACTGCGCGCTGGTCAGCGCACTCGCCGCCCGCATATTCACCGTGTCGACCTTGGTTGCCACCGCAGCAGCGGCCGGGATGGCAACGGGGAACTGCACGGCGCTCGAATCCGCAACGGAGTCGAAAGTCGTCGGACTCGACGCGACAGTCTGGTTGACCGGGACTCCATTTATGGAGCCGAAGACATGAAAGGTATATGTGCCGACCACAGTCGGAATCACCGCGTAGTCGTATTCGTCCTGCCTGCCGTTGCCGGTATCAGAGTTGTACAGAGGCACGGGGCAGAACGGGCTGCTCGTCGTGCTTCCCACCGTCACCGTGACCTGGAGATCGGGATGCGTGCAATCCTGGTTGAGCGTGCTGACGGGAGTCCCGATCGGGTTGGAGGCCGACGGGACGTCGACGAACATCTGGATGGCATTTGGAGAGCCGACATACGTATCGGTGCCGCCGGCCGGTTCGAATTGCCAGCCGATGGCGATGCGGTATTTGCCTGCGGTGAACACGAAGTGTGCGGAGGCAACGGCGAATGACGTCGCAAGCGCGATGAGCGTCGCGGCGACAACCGCGCACGCTTGAAGGGCCTTTTTCCCCACGTGATATCTCCTCGTGATTGAACGATCGAAGGTGAGCCGAGGCTCACGGACGTCCGGTCAGCGGTCGAGGAGCAGCGGTGGTGGTCTCCGCCAGAGGTGCCCGCCCAGCCGGTCGATCGGGGAGACGGCCTCGAGGACTGGGCGGCAAATGCTTGCGACGGCTCTCTCGCGCCGCCGGACGATGGCACGCAGGAGCGCTTCCACGCGCTCGACGACCACCTCGCGGCGGTGGAACAAAACCTCGCAGATGCGGACCAGGCAGGCGAGCAGCAGGGACACGTAGAGGTGGACGAGCGGGGCGGCCCAGTGGATCCCGCTGACCGCTCCGAGGCCGGGCGCCGGCTGGGAGCGTGCCACCGCCTCGATGTTCTCCTGCACGACGTAGAGGACCGTCTGAGCAGCTGCCAGCGGCAGCCAGATCGCGGCCAGACGTGTTCCGGGCGACGATCCAGGCAGGGTGCCTCTGGCGACCTCCGCAGGCTGTCCGCGCCAGAGCCGGCGCACCCCCGCGGCCGCGCGGTCGAGCCGCACAGTCAGCGCCTGCCAGGTCCTTGCCAGCCGGAACGCGAACACGGCGCTGAGCACCAGCAGCCCGCCCGCGACCGGGAGCATGTAGACGTGCACCGGGTTGGTCATCGAATCCACGACGCCCTGCGGCCCCCAGACGCGGAGGTATTCGAGCGTGTGGCTGATGAACAGTCCGATGAGGGCGATCAGCACTCCGCCCGGGGCGGCAAACCTCGTCCGGCGATGCTGGATCACGCGGCGAGCATAGCGTCGGGCTTCGGGGCGCGTCGCATGAGCAGGTCGCGCGAGCCATAATTGTCGCCGCGCTCGCGGGTGGGAGGCCGCCGGCGGGTCCGGATGCACCCTTCAACCAACCGTTGCCGAGAGCGAGGTCTGTGGATGGAACCCTCGGGGAGTCTCGGAGGGATCACTCGATCGAAGCGCGGGCAGGCCTTGCTCGTGGTGCTGGCGCTCGCCGGCGGGCTCGGCATCGGCGCGCTGATGTCCCTGACGCTGCACCCGCGCGCCACGACGACCGCGGCGCAGGTCGCCATCACGCCCTCGACCAACGTGATCGGCGCGTCGCTGACCCGGCAGCCGACACCGCCGCTGACGGGGCTCGTCGACCAGAACGGCCATCAGGTCTCGCTCGCGGACGAAAAGGGCCACGTGGTGCTCCTGGCATTCATGGACCCCCTCTGCGTCAACCTGTGCCCGATTCTCGGCCGCGACATCGTGGCGGTCGAGCAGGCACTGCCGAAGACGATCAAGCCGGTCCTGCTCCTCGTGAGCGTGATGCCGGACCGCACCGCGGCCAACGTGGCCACGTTCATCAAGACAAACCTGACTGCCCACTGGGACCCGGGCTGGCACTGGCTGCTCGGACCCGACGCGACCCTGAAGATCACCTGGTTGAAATGGGGCGAGCCCCTTGAGCCGCCGAAGACCAACTACCTGGACGTCATCGACCGCCAGGGCTATGTCCGTGTGAGCTACCCGGCCCCGCTCTTCGTGAGCGACGTGACGCACGCGATCACCGTGGTGGCGCACGAGTAGCAGCCATTCGCCGACAAGCCGCAAGAGCAAGGCCAAGTTGATGGTAATGCCGCTTTTGCGCTAAGGTCGCGGCCCATGCCGACATACAAGATGGGCCAGGCCGCGGACCTCCTCGGGGTGAGTGTTGACACGGTCCGGCGTTGGGCGGATGCCGGCCGCATCGCGACCGTGCGTACCGACGGCGGCCATCGCCTCGTCGACGGCGTGGCGCTTGCTCGGTTCGCCGTCGAGGTTGCGAGCGGCCACCCGAGCATGCCGGTCACCGAGTCGGCGCGCAACCACTTCATCGGGCTGGTCACGGACGTCGCGACCGACGGAGTGATGGCGCACGTCAAGCTGCAGGCGGGACCGTTCCGGATCAGCTCGCTCATCAGCTCCGAGGCTGTCCGCGAGCTCCATCTCGAGCCCGGGATGCTCGCCGTCGCCTCGGTGAAAGCCACCAACGTCGTCATCGAGCTGCCCCCACCGACCGAGACAGCGCCGAAGAAGCAGTGAAGATGCGAACCCGTACCATCATGGTGGCCGGCACCGGCGCCCTCGCACTTGCAGGATGCGGCTCAACGTCCACACCCGCCTCCTCCGCATCACCCGATCCACTCAGCGGCAGAATCACGGTGTTCGCTGCGTCATCGCTGACGTCGGCGTTCAACACAGCCGAGCAGGGGCTGGAGCTCGATCACCCGGGGTTCAAGGCCCAGTACTCGTATGCCGGTTCGCAGACGCTGGTGACGCAGATCATCAACGGCGCGCCTGCCGATGTCATCGCCACCGCCAACACCTCGACGATGATGCAACTCGTGACCGCCGGGCTCGTCCAGACGCCTGTGGCCTTCTGCAAGAACAAGCTCGAGATCATCGTTGCGCCGGGCAACCCCAAGGGCATCAAGACTCTCGCCGATCTGGCCATGCCCGGGCTTTCGGTCGTGCTCGCAGCGCCGAGCGTCCCGGTTGGGGAGTATGCCGCCAAGGCGCTGAAGGCGGCGAACATCATGCTCATGCCCAAGTCGTTCCAGCTCGACGACGCGCAGGTGGTGCAGCAGGTCGAGTTGGGGAACGCCGATGCGGCCCTGGTCTTTATCACCGATGTGGCGACCGCTGCCGGCAAGGTGACCGGCGTCGCGATACCCGATGCGGAAAACGTGATCGGCATGTATGAGATCGCGGTGGTCAAGGCGAGCACAAATCACACCGCCGCAGCAGCCTTCGTGACCTCGGCGGTTTCCGGTGACGTTCATGCGCAGTTGCTGGACGACGGATTCCTGAACCCGTCGTGATCCGCGGCGTCACGCGACGCCCGCTCCTCGGTCTCATCATCCCGGCCGCGGTGGCAGTGCTGTTCATTGCGCTGCCGCTCCTCGGATTGCTGGTCCACGTCGACTGGAGCAACCTGCCGTCGCAGCTCGTCTCGACGGACGTGCTCACGGCGCTCCGCCTCTCCATCGAGTGCTCGCTCATCGCGGTCGCGATCGCGCTCGTCATCGGCGTGCCTCTCGCCTATCTGCTCGCGCGCACGTCCCTCCCCGGGCGGCGCCTGATCCGCGGATTGGTGACGCTGCCGCTGGTGCTCCCGCCGGTCGTCGGCGGAATCGCCCTGCAGGCCGCCCTCGGCCGCACCACCCCGATCGGCACGGTGCTCGAACACTTCGGGATCGTGCTTCCCTTCAGCACCGCAGGGGCGGCCATCGCCGAGGCTTTCGTCGGATTCCCCTTCCTGGTGATCGCGGTCGAAGCCGGGCTGCGGCAGCGCGACGACCACTTCGAAGAGGTCGCCGCAACCCTCGGCGCCAGGCCGTGGCGACGGTTCTGGCAGGTGACCCTGCCGCTGGCGGCGCCGTCGATCGCAGCCGGAGCGGCCCTGTGCTGGGCCCGCGCTCTGGGAGAGTTCGGGGCGACCATCACGTTCGCCGGCAGCTTCCCGGGAACCACCGAGACATTGCCGATCGCGGCCTACAGCTCGTTCGAGGGCTCCGGGCAGGTCGGCGAAGCGATCACGCTTTCACTGCTCCTGCTCGCGATCTCGGTGCTCGTGTTGGTGGTGTTGCGCGACCGCTGGCTCGGTGCGCTTCGGTGACTCTCCATGCGCGGGTCCGCACTCAACTGGGAAATCTGCGCCTCGACTGCGATCTCTCCGTCAACTCCGGTGTCACCGTGGCGGTGCTCGGACCCAATGGCTCCGGGAAGACGACGCTGCTGCGGATCATCGCCGGGCTGATCCCAGCCGACGAGGGCCGCGTCGCAGTCGACGGCACCGTGTTCGAAGACACCGCGACACGCACGTGGCTCACACCTGAAGCTCGCCGCGTCGGATTTGTGTTCCAGGACCATGGCCTCTTCCCTCACCTCAGCGTGCTCGACAACGTCGCCTTCGGCTTGCGCGCTCGCGGTGTCGACCGTGCGATCGCCCATGCGCGTGCGACCGAATGGCTCGAGCGCGTGGACCTCACCAGGCACGTTGCATCGCGTCCATCGGCGCTGAGCGGTGGCGAGACGCAGCGCGCCGCGCTGGCGCGCGTGCTCGTCACCGATCCGGACGTGCTGCTGCTCGACGAACCGCTGGCGGCGGTGGACGCGTCAGGGCGCCTCGAGCTGCGTCGCGCTCTCCGCCGGCACCTCGCCACCTTCACCGGTGTGCGAATCGTCGTCACCCACGACCCACTCGAGGCGGCATCACTGGCCGAGCACGTTGTTGTGCTCGAGGACGGCCGCATCACGCAGGAGGGGCCATTCATCGAGGTGTCATCGAGACCTCGGTCGGCCTGGATCGCGCGCATGGCGGGCTTGAATCTCCTCCGCGGAGTCGTGTCCGATGGATCGATGCTCATCGACGACGGCTCGCGGCTCACGGTGGCCGCCGGCATTCAGGGTCCGGCGCTGGCGACCATCCAGCCGCGCGCCGTCGCCCTCTACCGGCGGGCACCCGACGGCAGCCCTCGCAACGTCCTTCGGTGCACGGTCGCCGGCGTCGATCCCGAAGGCGACCGCTGGCGCATCCGGCTCGATGCGCCGTTTCCTCTCGTGGCGGAGGTAACACCGGCGGCAGCGGCGGAGCTGCGTCTCGCCGAGGGCGGTGAGGTCTTCGCGGTCGTCAAGGCGACGGAGATCGACGTCTACGCCGTGTGATCGCGGTCGGAGGCGACGCCGCGCGGCTTGACCGCCGGGAGGCGGACTCGTCACGCTGACCCTCATGAACGCACCCGACGGAGCCGCACAACCCGCGTCGGTCGATGCGGTCGTCGACCTCCTCGCCGCCGGCGATTATCTCTGCGATCGGCGCCTCGCGACGGCAATCCTCGTCTCGATGCGCATCAACAAGCCGCTCTTCCTCGAGGGCGAAGCCGGGGTGGGCAAGACGGAGGCCGCTCGAGCGCTCGCCGCCGGCCTCGGTGCCAGGCTCATCCGTCTGCAGTGCTATGAGGGCATCGACCTCGCGCACGCCGCCTACGAGTGGAACTACGCGCGCCAGCTGCTCCACATCCGGCTGGTCGGAGAGCGCGAGGATCGGGTCCGCACCGAACAGGACGTATTCGGCCCGGAGTTTCTTCTGCGCCGGCCGCTGCTCGACGCCATCGACAACCATGACCCGGTGCCGCCGGTGCTGCTCATCGATGAGATCGACAGGTCGGACGAGGAGTTCGAGGCGTTCCTGCTCGAGATCCTCGCCGACTACGCGATCAGCATCCCCGAGCTGGGGACGATCCACGCGACCCATCCACCGCTGGTGATCCTGACCGGAAACCGCACCCGCGAGGTCCACGACGCTCTCAAGCGCCGTTGCCTGTACCACTGGATCGACTACCCGGACCTCGAGCGAGAGGTGGCGATCGTACGCATCCGTGCGCCCGAGGTCTCCGAGCGACTCGGACGCCAGGTCGCGGAGGTGACCCAGCGGTTGCGCGGCCTGGACCTCTACAAGGTGCCAGGAGTGGCAGAAACAGTCGACTGGGCCCGAGCGCTCGCGGCCCTCGGCCACACCGAGGCGACACCCGAGGCGCTGCGCGAGACGATAGGCGCGGCAGTCAAGCACCAGGAGGATCTCCAGCGGAGCGAGGAGGCGATCATCGAGCACGCCGGGCGATGATCGGCAACGCACCGGATCCCGTCGAGAGCGTGACGCTGTTCGCGCGTCTGCTTCGCGACGCAGGTTTCACAACGGGCCCGGAGCGAGTGCGCGACGCGTGCAGGGCGCTGCTCGCCGTCGATCTCGAACATCCGGATGAGGTTCGTTACGCGCTCCGGGCGGTGTTCGTCACCCGGCGCGAGGAGGGTCCGGTGTTCGACGCGGCCTTCGACCTTTTCTTCTCCAGCCCCGGTGGCGAGGGCAGAGCCGGCTCCATCCCAGGACGCACCCGTCCGCTGGCGCTCGATCCCAAACACGCGCTGGCCTGGATGAACGCGCTTGGGCTGTCGTCGCCGGACGTGGCGCGCGAGGTTGAGGGACCGCCGGCATCGAGCACCGGCTACAGCGCCGAGGAGCTGCTCCGTCAACGGGACTTCCGAGAGATGACCTGGGACGAGCTGGCGTCGGTACGGATGCTGCTCCGCCAGTCGCCGTGGAAGGTCGCGGAACGTCGGACACGGCGCCTGCGTGCGGATCGCCGCGGCTCGGTGGAGCTGCGGCGTACGCTGCGGGTCGCAGCACGTCAGGGCGGTGATGCCCCCCGGCTCGCACGGGCCAGCGTCAGCACCAAGCGCCGGCCCTTGGTCATCCTCTGCGATGTCAGCGGATCGATGGATCGGTACTCACGCCACCTGCTGGTGTTCGCGCACGTGATCGGCAGGCGCGAGCGGGTCGAGACCTTCGCGTTTTCGACACACTTGACTAGAATAACGCACCTCCTTCGTCACGGCGACATCGACTCCGCGCTCGACCACGTTGCCGCCAAGGTGCACGACATCGGTGGTGGAACGCGTATCGCCGATGCCCTGCACACCTTCCAGCGTGACCACGCGCGCCGTGTGCTCGGCCATGGTGCGGTTGTGTTGATCATCAGCGACGGATGGGACCGCGGTGATCCCGAACAGCTCGGCCGCGAGATGGCTCGGCTCCGGCGCAGCTGTCACCGCCTGATCTGGCTCAACCCGCTGCTGGGAAGCACCGCGTATCAGCCGGAGACACGCGGCATGGCCGCAGCGCTTCCCCACTGCGACGACTTCCTGAGTGCCCACAATGTCGAGGCGCTCGACGCCCTGGGGAGGCTGCTCGGTCGGCTGCCTCGACGGGTCAGCCGTTCGCCTCGCGGCGCCGTCGCCGCGATCGGCGTACGCGCCGCAGCAGCAGGAGGCTGATCAGTCCCCCGAACGCGGCGGCGATCATCGGAGGCCGGACCGCAATCCTGCTGATGCGCTCCATGGCCACAGCGCGTCCGAGCGCCAGTGCGTCAAGCGACGCAGGTTGCGACGGTGCCGGTGAGGGTGCGACCGCCGGAGCGCCGAAGGACGAATTGGCTCCCGGGGAGGACTCTTCTGTCGCGGGCGCCGCGGTCGATGGTGGAGCCTCGAGCTTCGACTGGATGCATTCCGCCGCCTGTCCCACCAGGTGACGCGATACGTCCTCCATGATGCCGCGGCCGAATTGGGCAACCCGGCCGACCACCGTGAAGTCCGTGGTCAGCGTGACCTTCGATGCCTCACCGTCGGCGGCGACCGCCATGATGGTGGTCGCCTGCGCCGTCCCCGACCCGGTCGTCTCCCGGCCCTCCGCTTCGAGTGTCGCCGTGCGTGCAGCGGCGTCACGCGACGTGATGCGAGCGGTGCCGTTATAGCTCACGGTGACCGGCCCGACCTTGATCCGAACCTTGCCCTTGAAGGTGTTGGGATCGACCACCTCGGACAGTTCCGCCCCCGGAACGCAGCTCACGACGTTGTTCACATCGAGCAGGAACTCGTAGACGCGGTCGGGTGCAGCCCTGACGGCAAAGGAGTTCTCGATTTGCATTGACCGAATTGTGCATCCTGGTACCGGGGGCCGGCTTGTCCCTTCCTGCCGCGGAAGGGGATACTCATGTCGTGCGAGATCTCCTGCCGACCCTCCGTGACTGGAGTGAGAGCGACCCGCTGGTTGCGGTGGCGACCGTCGTCGGCACGTCCGGGTCAACTCCGCGGCCGATGGGCGCGCGTCTCCTGGTCAGCCGCGACGGCCGGATGGCCGGCTCGGTGAGCGGGGGGTGTCTCGAGTCCGCGGTCGTCCTCGAGGCTCAGGCGACCATCGCGGGCGATGCTCCTCCGCGCCTGCTCCACTACGGCATCAGTGACGAGATGGGCTGGGCCGTCGGCCTGTCATGCGGTGGTGAGGTCGACATCTTTGTCGAGACGCTGGAGAGTGATGGATCGGATCCTGTGATCGAGGAGGTTCGGCGCGCCATCGAGACCTCGCGGCCGGTGGCCCTGCTCACCGCCCTGGACGGCAACCAGGCGGGCAAGCGTGCTGCGGCAACCGCCGACGGCGGCCTGGTCGGCAGCCTCGGTGGCTCGTCGACGACGGCCGAAACGGCGGCGGCAGCGCGCCCGCGGATCGCATCCGGGCTTCCCGGCGTCGAGGTGATCTCCGGCATGCGTGTCTTCGTCGATCCCATCGTCCCGTCGCCTCAGTTGGTGGTCATCGGAGCGGTGCACATCGCCATCTCGCTCACCACCATGGCTCGCGCCGCGGGATTCACCGTGTCGGTGGTCGACCCGCGCACGGCGTTCAACAACGTCGAGCGCCTCACCGACGCCGATCGGCTGATCACTGCCTGGCCCGATGAGGCACTGCCCCACTTCGACCTCGGCCCGCGCGATGCCGCAGTCTGCCTCGCCCACGACCCCAAGTTCGAGGACCCGGCACTGACCGCACTGCTGCGAACTGAGACCGGATACATCGGCGCGATCGGCAGTCGCGGAACCCATGCGAAGCGCGTCGACCGGCTACGCGAGGCAGGCTTCGCCGAGTCCGACATCGCGCGGATTCACAGCCCGGTCGGGCTCAACCTCGGAGCGGCCACGCCCGAGGAGATCGCCATCGCAATCCTGGCCGAGATCATCGCGGTGCGACGAGGCCGGAACGCCGGCTCGCTGTCCGCCGCACCCCCGTCCCCAGTCGGGTGAGGCTGGAGGTCCTTCCGGCCTCAGCGGTCGACGGTCCCACTTCGGAGTGGACCGGCGCCGTGCTCTGCCGTGACGTCCTGGACGCGGGCGGCCACCCGATGGTTCTCAAGGGGACCGTGCTGTCCGCGGCCCACCAGCAAACCCTCCGCGAAGCAACGCCTGAGGAGTTGCACGTGCTCTGGCTCGAAGACGGCGACGTCGGCGAGGACGCAGCGGCCATTCGTATCGCCACGGCCATCGCCGGGCCGGGAACCTTCGCCCGGCCGCCGGTGGAGTTGCAGGCGCGACTGGTCGCCTCGTGGCGCGGGATGGTCAGCGTCGATGCCCCGGCGCTCGCGGCGGTGAACGCGGTCGACGGGATCACGGTGTTCACCGTGCCCGACGGGCTGCACGTCGACGCGGGGAGAACACTGGCCGGCGTCAAGGTCACGCCGCTCGCGATCTCCGAATGGGCACTGGAGCAGGCTGAGCGGGCTGCGGTTTCCGCGCGGGGCGAAGCAGGGATCGTCGGCGTCCGCCCGTTTTTGCCCTTGCGTGTGGCGGCGATCGTGCGGCAGCAGCTCAGCGACGATGCACGGACGCGTTTTGAGCAATCGCTGGCCCTCCGCAGCAGCTGGTTCGGTGGAAGCATCGAGCCGGTGCGCTACGTCGGCGACAGCCCCGACGAGGTTCGCAGCGCGCTGATCGATGCCGCCACGTCAGCCGACGTCGTCCTCGCCGTCGGAGTTGCGTCGGTCGATCCGCTCGACGTGACCTGGCAGAGCCTCATCGCCGCGGGCGCGACCTCCATCCGCCGCGGCCTGCCGATGCACCCGGGCAGCAGCTACTGGATCGCCGAGCTGCGGGGCAAGCCGGTGATCGGGGTGGCGTCATGCGGCATGTTCTCTCGCCGGAGCGCGCTGGATCTGCTGATTGCGCGGCTCCATGCCGGCCTCCCGCTGGATCCGGCTTACCTCGCCTCGCTCGGCCACGGCGGGCTGCTCGGCAAGGAGGCGGCCTGGCGGATCCCCCCTTACGAGGCCGCCCTCGGCGACGACACCGACGGGGACTGAGCGCTCGCCGATCGTTCCCGGAAGTCGAACGCGACACGGCCATCCTTGATCACCAGCCGGATCTGCCCGGGGTCGGCCAGCCGGTCGATGTTCTCGAGCGGGTCGCCGCGAACCCCCACCACGTCGGCGATCTTTCCGGCTTGGAGGGTGCCGACGTCGGAGCGTCGGAGCAGCTCCGCAGGAACCCTGGTCGAGGCGACGATCGCCTGCATCGGGGTCATCCCGCAACGGACCATCATGCCGAGCTCGCGCAGGTTCTTCCCGTGAGGTCCGACCGCGGCGTCGGTTCCCATGGCGACCTTGACCCCCGCAGCGATCGCGGCAGAGACCGCAGCGCGATGGAGCGCCCCAACCCGCTCCGCCTTCTCCACCATCTCCGGCGGCAGCCCGCCTCCACCGGCCTTCGCCCCGGCGACCACGTCCCCCGGCGCGACGAGCGTGGGAACCAGGAATGCCCCCTTCTCCTTCATCAGAGCGATGCCCGCCTCATCGAGCAGGCACCCGTGCTCGATGCTGGTGACCCCGGCGATGAGCGCGTTGCGGATCCCGGCGGGGGACATCGCATGCGCCATGACGCGCTTGCCGACGACGGCCGCCTCCTCCACGGCCACACGGATCTCGTCGATCGAGAACTGCGCGTGGTCGGGGAGGTCGCCGGGGCTCAGCACACCGCCGCTGGTGCACAACTTGATCCAGTCGGCGCCGGCGCGCAGCACCTCGCGCACCTTGCGCCGCATGCCATCGACGCCGTCGACGACCGGATGGGGCACATCGATGTCGGCCCAGAGGTGCGCGCCGCACGGCATCCAGTCGTCGCCGTGGCCACCCGTCTGACTGAGCAGGCCAATCGCGAGCTCCATGCGTGGCGCCGGGAAGTACCCCGCCTCCGACGCCAGGCGTACGCCGACCGGCGTGTTACCGGCGTCTCGCACCGTGGTCACCCCGGCCGCCAGAGTCCTGGCGCAGTTGGGGACCGACTCGAGGAGCGCGAGCGATGGTGGCGTCATCAGAAAACGCACCAGGTTGGTGCCCGAGGTCGCAAGGTGGACGTGCATGTCCATGAACCCGGGGAGGAGCGTCAGGTCGTCATCCTCGAGGACCTCTGCGTCGTCGGGAATCCTGACCGACGAGCGTTCCCCGACCTCGGCGATCCGGCCGTCCTCGATGAGGATGGCGGCTCGCTCGATGGGGTCGCGTCCGGTGCCGTCGATCAGCCGGTCGGCAACGATGACGAGCGCTGGCACCTCACCTACCTCCTTACTCGCGACCGGAACCGAGCGAGACTACCAGAGCCTCAAACGGGGTCACCGGCGAGGCGTTCGAAGTCCTCTCGAGTGTCGATATCGATCGGGTGCCCGCCTGGCCTGTCGGCCCCGACGGCTGCGACGAGCTCGGGGTGAGCGCGCACCAGCGCCCGGCAGCCGACGTCGCCCTCGAGTGCCTCGATGTCACCCCACAGCTCGCGGGCAAGCACGACCGGCGGGTGGAGCAGACCGTCGAAGCTGAGCGCCGCCGCGGGGAGGCCGGAGACGCTCTGAGCATCGAGGAGCCGGTCGACAACCTCAGCGGTGATGTCCGGTTGGTCGCCGAGGATGACCATCGCCCGCCGCACATTGGCCCCGAGGGCGGCGATCCCGGCTTTGAGCGACGTGCTCATCCCCTTGGCGTAATCGGCGTTGACCACCACGCGGGCGCGGCCGAGGCGCACCAACCGCCTGATGTCATCCGCGTGAGCGCCGAGGACGAGCACGACCTCATCGAGCTGCGACTGGCACGCGGCGGCAAGAGCGGTCTCGAGGAGCGGCCTGCCATGCACCGGGAGCAACTGCTTGGGCTCCCCCATCCGGCGCGATGCCCCGGCGGCGAGGATGATCCCCGCCGACCTCGAAGCGACCACTCAGCCGGCGGCGGCCCGGAGGAACCGTGCCGGGTCCGCGACGAACTGCTCCCGGCATCCCGAGCAGCAGAAGAAATAGGGCTGCCCCTCGTGGATCGCGGTGTGGGTGGCGTCCCTGGTGTCGACGGTCATGGCGCACACCGGGTCGACGGCGAATCCCGTGATCGCCTCGGGCGCGGGCACGGGGTTCGCGATCATGCGCTCGTGACGAAGGGCCACCACCTCGGCGAGGGCCTGGAGAGCGATCTCCTCCTGGGCTCCGGCACGCCGCGCCCCGGCAGGAGCACGAACCCGAGCACGCTGTTCTTCGGACACGCCGCGCCCACGGAGCGAGTCCATCACTGAAGCCGCTCTGCGCACGCTGGCGACCAGAGCCACGTCGGCATCAGGGAGGGTCAATGCGGCCTGCAGGGCGTCGTCGTCGTAATGGCCCATGGTGGCGACCACGACCCAGCAGTCCCGCTCGCCATTGAGCGAGCCGAGGTCGAGGTTGCCGAGCACCCGGTCCGCGCCCGGAAAGTCCGCCTGGGTTGCACCGGGATGCACGCCGCAGGTTCTGTAGCCGACGACGCGGCCCAGCTCGATGAGCGTCCGTGCTGCAGGGCTCTCACCGATGACCACGAGCAGCGGCTTGGGGAGATGCGGGTCGATGAAGATATCGAGCGTCCCGCCGCTCGGGCATGTCGTCGCCACGGTGACCTCACCGCCGTTGCGCGTCTCGAGTGCTTCCACGTCGGGGCGGATGCGCACCAACCGCGGCATGCCGTCGCTCATCGATACGAGCGCTTCGCGACGAACCAGCGCGTCCGAACAGCTGCCGCCGATCCACCCGTGCAGCTCGCCGTCGTCGGTGATCACGGCCTTGTCGCCGGGATGCGCCGACGTGGGTGACTCGGTGCGCACCACGGTGGCGAGCGCGCAGGGACGTCCGGACGCGGCGTTCTCGGCGAGCAGGGTCACCAGGCGATCGTCTATTCGGTCACCCCCTTGCTGCGCAGCGCGGCCCAGACCTTGTCCGAGGTCACGGGCATGTCGATGTTGGTGATACCGAGGTGCGACAACGCGTCGATGACCGCGTTCACGAACGCCGCGGGCGACCCGACCGTCGCAGACTCGCCGACGCCCTTGGCGCCGATGGGATGGTGCGGGGACGGCGTGACCGTCGCGCCCAGTTCGAAGCGCGGGGTCTCCCACGCGGTGGGGAGAAGATAGTCCATGAAGTTCGAGCCGATGCAGTTGCCGTCCTCGTCGAAGGTGATCAGCTCCATGAACGCGATACCGAATCCCTCGGTGAGACCGCCGTGGATCTGGCCCTCGACGATCATCGGGTTGATGCGCACGCCGCAGTCGTCCACCGCAACCATGCGGCGCACCTTGACCTGGCCGGTGCCCTTGTCGATGTCGACCACGACCAGGTAGGTCCCGAACGGGAACGTCATGTTCGGCGGGTCGTAATAGGTGACACCTTCGAGGCCTGCCTCGAGGCCGTCCGGAAGGTTGGTATAGGCCGCGAACGCGATGTCCTGGATGGTCTTGATGTTGTCGGGCGAGCCCTTGACGTTGTACTTGCCTTTCGCGAACTCGATGTCGGCCACGTCGGCCTCGAACAGGTGCGCGGCGATCAATTTGCCCTTGTCGCGCAGCTTCCGCGACACCATCGCCGTTGCGGCGCCACCCACCGGTGTCGATCGGGACGCGTAGGTGCCGAGTCCGAACGGTGTGTTGTCGGTGTCGCCTTCGCGGACCTCGACGTCGGATGCCGGAATTCCGAGCTCCTCGGCGACGATCTGCGCGAAGGTCGTCTCGTGCCCCTGTCCCTGGGACTTCACACCGAGCTTCAGGATCGCCTTGCCGGTCGGATGCACGCGCAACTCGGCTGAATCGAACATGCGCAATCCTGCGATGTCGTAGTCCTTGCCCTTGCCGGCGCCGACCACCTCGGTGAAGCTTGCGACACCGATGCCCATGAGCTCGCCCCTGGCACGCTTTTCAGCCTGCTCCTTGCGGAGCTCGTCGTAGCCGAGCATGTCGAGCGCGACCTTCATCGCGCGTGGATAGTCCCCGCTGTCGTACTCGAAGCCCGACGCGGACTGATAGGGAAAGGCCTCCGGCTGAATGAAATTGTTGAGGCGGGTCGTGACCGGATCCTGTCCGAGCTCGACAGCCGCACTCTCCACCAGTCGTTCGATGAAGTACGAGGCCTCGGTGACCCGGAACGAGCAGCGATATGCGACGCCGCCGGGTGCCTTGTTGGTGTACGCACCGTCGGCAACGATGTGCGCGGCGGGGATGTCGTACGAGCCGGTCACGATATGGAAGAGGCCGGCTTTGAACTTGGTCGGCTGGGCATCAGCGAAGAACGCGCCGTTGTCGCTGAGGAGGTTGACGCGAAGTCCGATGAACTTCCCGTTCTCATCGATGGCCAGCGAGCCGTCCATGTAGTAATCGCGAGCAAAGCCGGTGGAGATGAGATTGTCGGTGCGGTCCTCGATCCACTTGACCGGACGCCCGATCAGCAGCGACGCCGCGGTGGCGACGACGTACCCGGGGTAGATCGGCACCTTGTTGCCGAAACCGCCGCCGAGGTCCGGGGAGATGATCCGGATCTTCTCCTCGGGCAGCCCGGCGACGATCGCGAAGAGCGTGCGATGCGCGTGCGGCGCCTGACTGGTCATGTAGATCGTCGCGTTGCCGGTGACAGGATCGAGGTCGGCGACGCAGCCGCAGGTCTCGAGTGGCGACGGATGGCAACGGGGGTAGAAGGTCTCGAGGCTCACCACCTTGGCGGCACGCGCGAACGCGGCGTCGGTCGCGTCCTTGCTACCCGCCTCCCAGTGATAGATCTTGTTGTCGGTCTGGCCTTCCTTCTCGTCGCGGATGACGATCGCGCCAGGCGCGATCGCCTGCTGCGGGCTCGTGATCGCCTGGAGCGGCTCATAGTCCACGCTCACCAGTGCGGCGGCGTCCTCGGCGATGTACTTCGTCTCGGCGATGACGCAGGCGACCTCCTGTCCCTGGAAGCGAACCTTGTCAGTCGCGAGCACGGCCTGCGTGTCACCTGAAAGCGTCGGCATCCATGCGAGCTTGTGCTGCGCGAGCAGCTCCCCGGTCACGACCGCGATCACCCCGGGAATCGCCATCGCGGCGCTGGTATCAATGCCCTTGATGCGCGCGTGCGCGTGGGGGCTGCGCACGATGACCATGTGGAGCATGCCCGGAAGCACGACATCGTCGACGTAGTGCCCCTGACCGTGAATGAATCGAGCGTCCTCTTTGCGGGCGAGCGAGACGCCGATGCCGCCCATTGCCTGACGCGCGGCTTCTGTCGCTTCTGCGGTATCGACGGCCATCACGCCACTCCCACGGTGTTCTCGGCGGCGTTCGCAGCCGCTGCATGCTGGATCGCCTTGACGATGTTCATGTAGCCCGTGCAGCGGCAGATGTTGCCGCTGATTCCCCAGCGGATCTCATCTTCCGTGGGATGCGGATTGGCTTCGATGAGCGCCTTGCCGACCAGCATCATTCCGGGAGTGCAGAATCCGCACTGCAGGCCATGTTCCTCGTGGAAGCCCACCTGGATGGAATCGAGCTTGCCGCCCTTGGCCAGACCTTCGACGGTGGTGACCGCCTTGCCCTCGAGCATCGGCGCGAGCAGCGTGCACGACTTGACCGGCCGGCCGTCGAGCAGCACGGTGCACGCACCGCAGTTGCTGGTGTCGCATCCGATGTGCGTTCCGGTCATCCCCAACTTGGTGCGAATGAGGTCGACGACGAGCGTGCGTGGTTCGACGTCGACGCTTTTCGCCACTCCATTGATCTCGAACGTGACGTTCATGCCGCTGCTCCCTGGGCGCGATTGATCGCGGTATGCAGTCCTCGCTGCACGAAGACACGCGCAACGTCGCGCTTGTACTCCGCGCTGCCTCGAATGTCCGCTTTCGGTTCGGCGGCTTCGCCCGCCAGCCGTGACGCTTCCGCAATCACCTCGTCCGTCGGTTCCTGGCCGACGAGCGCGGCCTCCGCGGCAGTGGCCTTGATGCTGTGCGCGCCGACGGCGCACAGGCCGATGCCTGCGCCGGCGACGCGACCGTCGTCACCGAGCACAACGTGGACGGCTGTCGCGACGCTCGCAAAGTCGCCGATCTTGCGCTCGAGCTTGAGATAGGTGCCACCCGACCTTCCGGCCACGACCGGGATCCGAATCTCGGTCATCACCTCGTTCGACTCCAGTCCGGTGGTGAACGGTCCTTGAAAGAATCCTGCCGCCGGCAGCACCCGCTCCCCGCCTGCGGACTTGACGACGAACTCGGCGCCGACCGCGAGCATCACCGCACCCCAGTCGCCGGCAGGATCCGCATGGCAGATCGAGCCGCCGATGGTCCCCATGTTCCTGATAAGCGGATCGGAGATGAGCGGCGCAGCGTCGAGGAGCACATCGAATGTCCCGCGCAAGTCGGTGGCAGCTTCGACATCGCGATGGCGCGTACGCGCCCCAATGCGCACATGCCCGTTTTCTCGACGAATTCCCTCGAGCCCGTCGACTCGCCCAATATCGATGACGATAACCGGGGCCGCAAATCGCAGTTTCAGTAACGGGATCAGGCTCTGCCCTCCGGCGAGCACCTTCGCGTCGTCACCATGCTGAGCCAGCAGGCTGAGCACCTCATCCAGCGCCCCCGGCGCGATGTAGTCGAACGCGGCTGGGAACATCCAAAACCTCCGGGAAGTGAACCCAAGTAGTCGCGAGGATCGGTCCGCTATCGGCCGGTGGACTAGCGTACGCCACCAAGGGCAGCGTCGAAAATACTCACGGCCGGCACGGATGACCTTGGAAATGGCCTTGTGGTGACGGTGTCTATGATGGTTGTCGGACTCCAGACCCAGGGTGGAGGATCAGAGCTCTGACGATGTTGACGCGCGCCGTTTCCAACGACCTCGAGTCGGTCGCCGGCGCTCAGGCGCGTCTCCTCGACGAGGTCGGCGTGCTCGCACCTGAGACGGTCGGCCTCGACACCGCGCTCGGACGGATCCTCGCAGAGCCGATCTCCTCGCGCGCCAACCTCCCGGGCTTCGACAACTCCGCCATGGACGGTTACGCCGTCCGGGCCGCGGACATCGCGAGGGCCACGGTCGGAACCCCTGTCCGCCTCCCGGTTCTCGGTGAATCCCGAGCCGGCGCGATGCCCGATGCGCACGTGGCCGGGACCGCGATGCGGATCATGACGGGTGCGCCGATGCCCGAAGGCGCGGATACGGTGGTCCGGCAGGAGGACGCATCGCGCGATGGCGCGGACGTGATGATTCATGTGGCGACGCCACGTGCGACCAGCGTGCGCCCACAGGGCGCCGACGTGCGTGCCGGAGACACGCTGATCCAGCCCGGACAGCAGTTGACCAGCATCGATATCGGTGTCGCGGCGGCGCTCGGCCACGACCGCGTTCTGGTGGGCGCACGACCGCGCGTCGCCCTGCTCGCAACCGGGGATGAGCTCGTGCCGGCAGGAACGCCTCCCGGCGCCGCTCAGCTGGTGGACTCCAACTCCCCAATGCTCACCGCGGCCGTCCACGAGGCCGGCGGTGCTCCGACCTTCCTCGGCATCGCGCGCGATTCGAAGACGTCGGTGCGAGCACTGCTGGAGGCAGCGTCCGCATCGGATCTCGTGGTCAGCAGCGCCGGGGTCAGCGTCGGCGACCATGACTGGGTCCGCGAGGTTGCGGCCGAGCTGGGGACCATGTCCACCTGGCGGGTGGCCATGCGCCCGGGCAAGCCGGTGCTCATCGGGACGCTCGGTGACGCCATCTTCATCGGCCTGCCCGGCAACCCGGTCAGCAGCTCGGTGACCTTCGAGCTCTTCGCGCGGCCGGTTATCCGGCGCATGCAGGGAGCGAGTGAGCTGCACCGGCGGCGACTGCGCGTCCGAACCGGTGAGGAGATGACCAAGCCCCTTGGGCTCGAGACCTACACCCGCGCCACCCTGCACGCCGCGGACGACGGCGGCCTGCCCCGGGCGCTGAGCTCCGGTGATCAAGGGTCATCGATGCTCCACTCGCTCACGCGCGCGGACTGCCTGCTGGTTCTCCCTGCGGACTCCGAGGTCATCGCCGCAGGCACAGTCGTCGAGGCGATTCCACTGCGATGACAGCCGTTTCCGCCCTGCCGGCCGTGATCGCACCTCCTGATCTCCTCGGTCGTTCGCTGCGCGATGTGCGCATCTCGGTCACCGATCGCTGCAACTTTCGCTGCCCGTACTGCATGCCGAAGGCGCGGTTCGGCCCCGGGCATCGGTTCCTGCCGCGCGCCGAAGCGCTCGACGCGCGGGAGATCGTCCGCCTCGCGGGAGTGTTCGCATCGCTCGGTGTGACCAAGATCCGCCTCACCGGCGGAGAGCCGCTGCTCCGCCCCGACCTCGTCGACATCGTCGAGGGCATTGCGCGTCTCGGCGTGCCCGACATCGCCCTGACCACCAACGGCGCTCTGCTCCGTCGCCAGGCGGCTCGCCTGCGCGACGCCGGTCTCCATCGGGTGACGGTGAGCCTCGACTTCGCTAGATCCCGACGTCTTCTCGGCGATGAGTGACTCGCGCGTTGCGGTGAGCGATGTGCTCGATGGGATCGCCGCCGCGCGTGAGGCGGGCCTCCAGCCCATCAAGCTGAACTGCGTCGTGCAGCGCGGCGTCAATGAGGACGGCCTGCTCGACCTCGTCGACTTCGCACGCCGCGAGGGCCTGAGCCTGCGTTGCATCGAGTACATGGATGTCGGCTCGACGAACGGGTGGCGCATGGCCGACGTGGTCACCGGCGACGAGATCCTCGAACGCGTTCGTCACGTGTACCCGCTGCTCGACGAGGACCCCGATCCCGGTGCCGTGGCGCGCACCTATCGATTCGCCGACGGCGCCGGCGATCTGGGGGTGATCACCTCGGTGAGCCGCCCGTTCTGTGGCGATTGCACGCGCGCGCGGCTCGGCGTCGACGGGAAGCTCTACACGTGCCTCTTCGCCACTGCGGGCACCGACCTGCGCGAGCCCCTGCGCGCCGGCGCCGATGACGACGCGCTGCGACGTATCGTCGCCGGCCGGTGGAAGCGTCGCGACGACCGCTACTCCGAGCTGCGTGGTGTCGGCGTCGCCGCAGGCGAGCGCATCGAGATGTCGTACATCGGCGGCTGACCATGGATGACGTGACCGTCCTGGTCTTCGGACCGCTGCGCGAGCGCGTCGGTCTCCGCGAGATCCGCGTCGCGGGTGGCACCGTGCAGGAGGTGTGGGACGAGCTGGTTCGCCGGCACCCCGCCGCCGCGGTCGACGCCGCATCGATTCGCGTGGCGCGCAACCTCGGCTACTGTGACTGGAACACCGTCGTGCACGAGGGCGATACCGTCGCATTCATCCCACCGGTCGCCGGCGGCGGCGATGACCCGGCGCGGGTGCGCGCCTGGATCACGGACGCTCCCATCGACATCGCGTCGGTCATCGCAAGCTCGGGAACCTCGGGCGACGGCGCGGTCGCGACCTTCATCGGCAGGGTGCGCGACCACAATGACGGGGTTGCGGTGCTGCGCATGGACTACGAGGCGTATGCCCAGATGGCGGAGGCCGAGATGCGCCGGATCGGCGACGAGCTGGTGGCGCGTCGCGGAATCAGCAGCATCACCATTGTGCACCGGGTCGGCGCGCTGCTCATCGGTGACGCGAGCGTCGTCGTGGTGGTTGCCGCTCCGCATCGGGACTCTGCATTTCCCGCATGCCAGGAGGCCCTGGAGCGGATCAAGACGACCGTGCCCGTGTGGAAACGCGAGCACCGGCCGGATGGAGCCATCTGGGTCGATGCGCGCCATCCATCAGCGCACGAGGCCGGTCCGTGAACGCGGAGAGGCTGACCCACGTGGACGAAACCGGCCGTGCGCGTATGGTCGACATCAGCGACAAGGCGGTGACGCAGCGCAGCGCGACCGCCCGCGGCCGGGTCGACTGCAGTGCCGAGGCCGTACAGCGAATTGCCGGAGATGCCATAGCCAAGGGCAGCGTGCTCGACACGGCTCGTCTCGCCGGCATCATGGGCGCCAAGCGCACCTCAGATCTGATCCCGCTGTGCCATCCGCTCGCACTCCGTCACATCGATGTCGACCTGCGCCTCGACACCTCCGAGAACCCGGGCGTGATGATCGAGGCCACGGCGCGCGTCGAGGGGGCGACCGGTGTCGAGATGGAGGCATTGACCGCCGTCGCCGTCGCCGGGCTCACGGTCATCGACATGATCAAGGCGGTCGATCACTGGGCGACGATCACGGACGTGACGCTGGTGCACAAGGAGGGCGGCCGGAGCGGATCGCTCGACCGGCCCCAGACGAGCTAACCCGCCGGCGTCGACGGCTCGGGGTGCCGGGTGTTGCCCGAGATGAGCGCCAGCGCGTGGGGCAGCGCCGGCCACACGGCATCAAGGCACTCGGCGACAGCAGTGGGGCTTCCGGGCAGGGTCAGCACCAGACAGTTGGCCGTCACACCGACGACCTGGCGGGAGAGCATCGCGTGTGGCGTGGACCTGAGCCCCTCATGGCGCATCACCTCGGCCATGCCGGGCACCTCGTAGTCGAACATCGGCTGCACCGCCTGCGGGGTCACATCCCGGGGGCCGAGTCCGGTGCCCCCGGTCAGGATGAGCAGGTCGGCGTGCTCCGCGCATCGCCGCACCGCCGCACGGATCGAGTCGATGTCGTCGGGCACGCTCTCGCGCGCGACAACGTCGGAGGGGAGCAATGCGAATCGAGCCACGATGACGTCGCCGCTGCGATCGTCGGCATCGACTCCACGGCGGCTGTCACTGACGGTGATCTCGGCGGTGCGCCAGCGGTGAGCGTCGCTCGCTGCGTCGGTCACTCGCGAATGATCCGTTCGTGTCCTGCGTAGACGTTCATCTGCTCACCGCGAAGGAAGCCTATCAAGGTCATCCCCGAATCGGACGCCAGCTCCACGGCGAGGCTGGACGGTGCGGAAACCGCCGCCAGCACGGGAATCCCCGCCATCAACGCCTTCTGCGTCAGCTCGAAGCTGGCACGTCCCGACGCGAGGATGATGTGCGATCGGAGCGGCAACAGCCCCTGCGTCGCCGCCCAGCCGATCACCTTGTCGAACGCGTTGTGACGTCCGACATCCTCGCGCAGGCAGAGCAACGCGCCGGCACTGTCGAAGAGCGCCGCGGCGTGCAGCCCACCGGTACGTGCGAACTGTCGCTGCGCCGAGCGCTGCAGTGCCGGGAGGCCGAGCAGAAGCTCCGGCGAGATACGGAGCGGATCGCCGGCCACGTCATATGCCGACCTGGTACGCACCGCCTCGATGCTCGCCTTGCCGCACATGCCGCATGACGAGGTCATGTAGAACGCACGCGGCGTGATGTCGCGGGGCGATACGGCGTCAGACAGCGTGACCTCGACGATGTTGAACTCTCCGGACGCAGCCGCGGCGTCGGGACACATGCGCATCGAAGCGATCTCGCTCTGCGCGCGAATGATGCCCTCGGTGATGAGGAAGCCGGCGACCAGGTCGAAGTCGTCGCCCGGCGTGCGCATCGTGACCGAGAGCGAGACCTCGCCGATCCGGATCTCGAGTGGCTCCTCGGTGCTGACGTCGTCACTCCGCCAGGTCACGCCGCCCCCGGCGGCAACCTGCATCACACGCCGGTGGCGCACGGTCATGCCGACCACCATAGCGACGTGCGCGCCCGCGAGGACGTCGGGGCGCGATCATTGCGTCATGAGCGAAGGCCCCGACGATGTGCTTGATCAGCTGGCGTCGCGATTGACCGCGGCCGGGACTGAGGGGCCCCATCAGTCCGGCGACACCACCGGCGCGCTGGAGCCGATCGATCTCGCCGTCCGGGCGCGTCTGTTACGGATCGCCCGGGATGTCGCGCACGCGACCGAGCGGCAGAACGCACCGCTCGCCGCCTATCTCATCGGCCGCTTCGTCCAGGGTGCCATGCGCTCGGGCATGTCGCAGCGCGACGCCGTCGAGCGGGCCGCGTCCGTCGTGGCATCGATCATCGGCGAGCCTCCCGGCTGACCTCAGCCAGGTCCTCGGGGGTGTTGAGGTTGAGCGCGAACAGATCGGAGAAGCCGGCGCCGCGCCATTCGGTTTCCGGGACGCGCAGCGCATTCGCCATACGGATGACTCTGCGGAGCGATCGGTCGGGACCGGCCAGCGCGCTCTCGGCTGCAGCGAGGATTGACGTCGAGTAGACGGCGTGGAGCGGTTCGATACCGCCGCCGGTCTCGCACAGGGCAACATCGCGATCGCCGATGCGATCGGCCAGCACCCTGATCAGTCCCGGATCCACCCACGGGAGGTCGACGGCGACGACCGCCAGGAGCCGATGGGGGGAGGCGCGCAGCGCCGCAACGATTCCGCCGAGTGGTCCGGCGTTGGGTGCGGCATCCGCGATCGCCCGCCGGCCGGAGACCGTCGCCGGCGTTCCACCCGGGGCGATGAGCAACGGGTTGCACACGTCGCCGAGCCGCGCGACCGCACGCTCGAGCAGCGTCATACCTTCGAACTGGATCGTCGCCTTGTCGACACCCATGCGCGCGCTGCGACCCCCGCACAGGATCACTCCCGCGAGTCCGGCGCCAGACGGCGCACGACCCTGCGGGCTCACGTCCTCGTCAGCTGCGGGTGGGGGCTCCACTGGTCGCAACCTTACGAAACGCCGCGGTGCTGACCCTCAGTGCGAGACGGCGATGTCTGCGTTGCCGCAGCAGCGCGCGTCGCACTAAGCGCTCAGGCCGTTGGCGACGTTCGAGAAGACGTTGTTTGCCTGGTGTCCGACGGCGCCGACAACGACGATGACGACGATGGCGATCAGGATGATGACCAGCCCGTACTCGACGAGCCCCTGACCACGTTCGTCATCGCGTCGACGGCTCGTGGGAACAGCACACGACCTCACCAGGGCTACCAACGCGGGAAAAAAGGCCGGGATCATGTGGATGAGCATCAGTCACACGCCGCGACCACGCGTTGTGGTTGGGTCACGAGGTTGTTTCGGTCACTGCCAGCGAAATGGCGAGTGTTACCCAGGCGTTACCCCGAGATCAGCGGGCGAGTTCAGCGTCCTTGAGTGCGGCCCCGTATCCGTCAGGCAGCGGCCGCGGCGGCTGGGGTCCGACGTAGAGCGCTGACGGCCGGATGAGCCGGTTGTTGGCGGCCTGTTCCGCGATCGCCGCCGTCCAGCCGACCGTCCTGCTCGACGCGAATGTCGGGGTGAACATGTCGGGCGGTATGCCGACGCTGTTCATCACCACGCCTGCATAGAACTCGACGTTGGTGTACAGGCGGCGGCCGGGCTTGAGCTCGTTGAGCACCCGGAGCGCAGTCTGCTCGACCTGAACGGCGAACTCCGCCTGAGGGCCACCCAGCTCAATGGCGACGTCGCGCAGCAGGGTCGACCGAGGATCGTCGGTCTTGTACACGCGGTGCCCGAACCCCATCAGGCGCTCCCCGGAGGAGATCTCGTGACGCAGGTACTCCTCGGCCTTGTCGGGCGTGCCGATCGCATCGAGCATCGCCAGAGCTCGCGAAGGCGCCCCGCCGTGGAGTGGGCCGGCCAGGGCACCGATCGCGCCCGTTAGCGCGGACCCGATGTCCGACCCCGTCGAGGTGATCACCCGCGCGGTGAAGGTCGACGAGTTGAATCCATGGTCCATGGTGAGGATCAGGTACTGCTCCAGCGCACGAATGGCCCGCTGGCTGGGGCGCTCGCCGGTGAGCATCTGTATGTACGCGCCCACGTAGCCGAGGTCTGCGTCGGGCTCGACGGGCTCGAGACCGAGGTGATAACGGTGCAGGCGCATGAGCAGCACCGGGACGATCGAGGCCATCTTCAGGCACTCGCGGCGAACCTCGTCCGCGGGGATGTCGAGTGTCGGCTTCTGCCCGAGCGCCGCCCCGGCGATTGACACCGCCGAACGCAGCGCCATCAGCGGTGTGTAGCCGGGGAGCGCCGCGATCCGCGGGAGCATGTCGGCGACCGGGTCCGGCAGGGACCGCGCCTCGACCGCGAGGCTGTGGAACGCTTTGAGCTGGGCATCGTCGGGGAGCTCGCCCTCGACGAGCAGATGCCAGACCTGCTCGAACGAGCAGCGGCGGGCCAGTTCGACCGCGTTGTAACCGCGATAGTGGAAGAAGCCCTCCTCGCCCCGCACATCGCCGACCGAGGTCTCAGCGACGGCGACGCCCTCGAGCCCCCGGGGCGCAAGGCCCGGTGGAGCCGACCCGGCCGGCTGCACGTCCTCGATGTGCGCCACCCGCACCACGTGGCGGATCGAGAGGATGCCCGCGACATGGTCACCGTCCATGACGGGGAGGTGGCGGAACCGACGCTCCCGGAAGACCTCGAGACCCTTTTCCACGGTGTCCGAGACCGACACGGTGACCGGGTCCTTGGTCATGACCTCCTCGACCTGGGCGGTGGCGGGGTCGATACCGTGTCCGACCGAGCGGAGGAGGTCTCGCTCGCTGATCATGCCGCGGAGCCTGCCCTGCGGATTGAGCACCGCCGCCGCGCCGACGTTTGCGCCGTCCAGGATCACCGAAGCTTCGGCGAGGGTGATCGAGGTCGGCACCACCACCGCCGGCTTGTGCATCACGTCGGCGACGGTGAGGGATGCGGTCACGCTGTCAGTCTAGCGCTGTCCACCGGGGACCTCGGTGCCACCGTCGCCTGACTTTCGCCGAGCGCACGGGCCCGTCCGGGCGTCACGATCTGGCGACCACATATGACTGGCGACGTCGAGGGCCGCTCCCGGCACACCGGTGACATGGATCCGGAGGCATACCGGCATGCGGCGCGCCGGGTCGCCGACTGGACCGCCGACTATCTGCGCGACATCGAACACTTCCCGGTCTTGAGCCCTGCGGCGCCGGGATCGCTGCGCGGCGGGCTCCCCGCGTCGCCGCCGCAGCATGCCGAACCGTTCGACACGATCCTGTCCGACATCGAGCACCTGATCGTCCCGGCGACCACCCACTGGCAGTCGCCGGGGTTCATGGCCTACTTCGCATCGACCGGCTCGGCTCCGGGGATCCTCGGTGAGACCCTGGCCGCTGCTTTCAACGTCAACGCCATGCTCTGGCGCACCGCGCCGGCGGGGACCGAGCTGGAGCAGGTCACCCTCGACTGGTTTCGCCAGATGGTAGGCCTGCCCGAGCCGCTCTTCGGGGTGATCAACGACACCGCCTCCTCGAGCACGCTGTACGCACTCGCCGCGGCACGAGAGGCGCAGGGCGATCTTCGTATTCGCGAGCTCGGCATGGCCGGCCGCCCCGACCTTCCCCGCCTGCGGTACTACGCCTCAGCCGAGGCGCACTCATCCGTCGAGAAGGCCGGCATCGTGCTCGGCATCGGCAGAGACGGGCTTCGCCGGATCCCGGTGGACGAGCGCTTTCGTATGGACCCGGTCGTCCTCCGCCAGGCGATTCGCGAGGACCTCGACGCCGGAATCCGCCCGTTCGCGGTGGTGGCCACGGCGGGAACCACATCCACGACCAGCGTCGACCCGATCCCCGCGATCGCCGCGCTCTGCGAACAGCACGGCCTCTGGCTGCACGTCGACGCTGCCTACGGCGGCGCCGCGGCGATCGTCCCGGAGCTACGCTGGGTGCTGGACGGCGCCGAGCGCGCCAACTCGATCGTGGTCAACCCGCACAAGTGGCTCTTCACGCCGATCGATTGCAGCGTGCTGTGGACCCGGCGGCCGGAGGTGCTGCGAGCCGCGTTCTCGATCGTGCCCGAGTACCTCACCACCACCGACGGGTCCGACGAGGACGCCCCCAATCTCATGGACTACGGAACCTCGCTCGGCCGGCGCATGCGCGCGCTCAAGCTGTGGATGGTCATCCGGCATTTCGGCACCGACGCGCTCGCGCAGCGCATCCGTGAGCACTGCGACTACGCCTCGACGCTCGCGCACTGGGTTACCACCGAGCGCGACTTCGAGCTGCTCGCACCCGCACCGTTGAGCGTCGTCTGTCTACGGGCGCATCCTCCCGGGCTCGACGATCCCGGCACACTCAATGCGCTGAATCAGCGCATCGTCGAGCGGATCAACAGCGCCGGGCAATTCTTCGTGAGCCATACGAAATTGCGCGGTGACTACGCGATTCGCGTGGCCTTCGGCAACCTGCGACAGGAGCAGCGTCACGTGCGCGGAATCATGTCGGCATTGCGGGGCGCCATCGACGATGTAGGATGAACCGCAATGTTCCGCGCCCTTGGGGCGAGACTCACCCTCGACCATAAGGGGGTGGCCGGTGCTGCGCTTTTCGAAGCAGCAGCTCAGAGAACGTGGGAGTGGGCAACCGGTGGTCTTAAGACCGCGTCGTCGTCGTTGATCGAGGCCGACCTTCAGGAAGATGGCGTGGAAGTCCACGCCACTCGCTGCGATGGTGGTAACCGCTCCCTGTGCCAGATCACCGTGCAACGCGCGGATCAGTGGGATCCGTCGCTGCTATGGCTGACGACGGCCGACGCAGTGCGCACCGGTGACGTGGTCGATATCGGGGTATCGGTGGAGCAGGATCTGCGTCATCTTCGTGTGCCGCCGTCGCCGCTGGCTCCGCCGCTGGTCGCGCTGCTCCACGACTTCGTCAACGAGGGCGCGACCGCGGGAACCCAACGACTGCGCGCGACACCGGAGGCAATCGTGGGGAGCGAGCAGATCGAGTCGTTTGTCCACGATTGCCTCCTCGATACCGGTCGCCGTCTTCCGGTCGTGCTCTTCAGTGCCATCAAGGAGGAGGACGGCACCTACCCATCGGATGCCGGCAATCCAGCCCTCACCGCCCGCGAGCTCTGCGGGCTTGCGCACGTGTTCGTCATGCCTCGCGTCGAGGACTCGCATCGGCTCACGAAGCGGCTGGGCATGCTCTCGGTCTACGACGGCGCGGTGCGCATCTACTGGCCACGGCTCCGGCTGACCGACCCACCGCCACGCCATCCGCTGCATCTCCGCCAGCGCCTCAACACGTCCAGCGGCCCCGCCATCATTCGTCGAGTGGTCGAGGCGGGCGCCCGCTCCTACCGCCCCCCGGACGGCACCGCTACCCTGCTCGCGATTCGCTGGCGTGAGCACGAGGAGGAGCGCATCGCTGCGATCACCCACGATCCCGACCCCACGCGCCAGGTCTCGCTGTTACGTGATGAGCTGCTTCGCGTGATCGACGCCAAGGTGGCGCTCGAGCATGAGATGGAGACACTGCGGCATCAGCTGATGCGGGCGGACGAGGACGACTCGCTCCTCACCGGGGTGCGAACGGTACCGGGTTCGGCAACCGAGCTCACCGGGAGGCAGGCACCGCCGGCGCAGGAGGTCGCGCTGTCAGACCCGGAGGACGCGGCAGCTCGAGACTGACGGGCGGCCTGAGCGACGTCAACGAGCGGTGCGCGCGTTGCTCCGTGGCGTGCGACCCGACACCACACGGGTGACACCGAGCTCGTCCTTCGTCCAGGTCACCTCGACGAGGCCGGCAGCACGAAGTGTTGCCTGTGTCCGGCGCGACAGGTAGGTCCCCACCTCGACGAGCAGCACGCCCCCGGGCTTGAGCCAGTCGGGCGCTTCAGCCGCGAGCCTGCGCACCAGCCCGAGACCGTCGTCCGATCCGTCCGTCAGTGACACAAGTGGCTCGAACTCGCGGATCTCCCGAGGCAGCTCCTTCAGGTCTCTGCGAAGCACGTACGGGGGATGAATGGTGAAGACGTCGATGGTGCGGCGGAGCCGGCGCGGCAGCGCATCGAGAAGGTCACCGGCACGGAAATGCACATTCGAGAGTCCGAGACGGCGCGCATTGTCCCTGCCGAGATGAGCGGCATCGGTCGAGATGTCGACACCCCAGACTTCGGCGGTGCGGACCTCGTTCGCGACCGCCAGCGCCACCGGGCCGGCGCCGGTTGCGACGTCGACCGCGACCCGCGACCCTCGCTGGCGTCGCAACGCCTTGATCGCCTCTGTCGCGAGCAGTTCGCTCGAGGCGCGCGGCACGAAGACGTTGTCCCTGATCAAAAGATCGAGCCCGCGAAATGCGTAGTGCCCTTTGATGCGCGGGATGGGCTCGCCCTTGACACGCCGCGCGACCATCGCCGCATATCGCTTCTTCGACGCGCCATCGAGGACGCGCTCCAGGAGCGCACTGGTGAGCTTCCTGCCGAGCACCTCGGACATCAGCTCCTCGGCGTCGTACCGTCCGAGGTTGCGATCCCAGTGGTCGATCGCCGTCGACTTGTCGATCTTGCGTACGGCCTTGTCGATGTGTTCGGTGACGGTGACTGCGGGCATTGCCCGCGCATGGTAAGCGCTGGTGCGGCGCCCACGCGCACCATGTCCGCATGCGTGCGAACCCTCCGCCGGATCCCGGCCTCTGCGCGTCGTGCGCTCATGCGCGATTGGTCCCGGGCGCTCGATCGACCTTCGTACTCTGCGAGCTGGCGGATACCGACAAACGGTTCCCCCGCTATCCGTCGCTTCCGGTGCGCCGATGTGAGGGCTACGTCATCACGGGTCAGGCAACTCGACGCTGACCAGGACCGAGCGGCGCTCGCTCACGGTGGGGCAGGTACGAACGATCGCCGATCCACGGCGCCGGGGGGACCCCGAGGCCCTTGGTCGTCTGGTTCAGCCAGACCCCGTACTTGCTGCGCAGCGCGCTGAACGCCGCCCACGCCTTCTCGGGGTTGTGCAGCTGGTAGCCGGCGCGCTCGAGGCGCGCGCAGGCCTCGTCAAACTCCTCGCGCTCAACTCCTGGATTCGGTTCGCCCGTGATGCGAAAGTGGTCGCGCATGTCAGCAACGAAGTGCGCACCGACCTTGTGCATGAGGCGTGCCTGACCGACCGGTCCTCCGTCGATGGTGGTGAGCACCAGGGTCGCGGCGTCCATGACGGCGCCGAAGGAGTTGGCCCACGCCTCGTTGTCGTGGCTCGAACGGAAGTAGAAGAGCAGCGGGTACGAGAGATGGCTCTCGATCACGTCCACTGTCCACAACCGCCACTCGTCGAAGGTCGCGACCAGTTGCTCGGGCATGTTGTCCTTGGCGCAGGTCTCGAGCAGCTGGATGCCGGTCGGCGGTGCGCCCGCGAGCGCGTCGAGTGCCACCACCGCGGTCTCACGCCGCTGGAAGGACTGGAACAGCGAGAACAGCAAGCTGATAACGAGAGCGAAGAGACCGAAGCCGCTCGCCGCCTCGATTGCCGCGAACGTGCTCGTGGCCACGCCGGTCGTGCCGATGCCGTCGACCGGGAACGAGAGCATCTGGCCGGTGGAGAAATAGAGCGCGGTGCCGAACGAATCCGGCTGTGGCTGCAGCCCCGCGCGGAGGCCGTTGAATATCAGCGCGTAGCCGAGGATGAGCGCGAAGCCCCAGATGACGAGCAGCGTCACCAGCATCATCGGCGCGAAAGCAGCCAACAACGTCTCACGCATCTGCAGGCGCCTGGGGAGTTCCGCGACCTTTCGCCAGGCGCGCCACCCACCCCGAATCAGCGTGAAGCTGAGGCGGACTCGCCCCACCGCGGGCCGTGGCATGACCACGGACTGGAAGATGTCGTAGATCGTCACCAGCAGGACCACGGCGCCAAGAGCGACCTCGACGCCGTCGATGACGCTCACGACAGCAGCTGGGTGCGCATCTCGGTGAGCTCCGCGAGCACCTCCTGCAACGCCTCCATGTCTTCCGAATCGACCGTCGCCCGGCGCAGTACAGCGATCTCGGCGATCGCACTGCCCATCGTATCGATGGTGTGCGGCGGATCGTCCCATCGTCTCGAGACCAGGCGCAACCCGAGGGCGGTGGCCTCGTCGGCGACGTGACTCACTCGACCGGGCTCATCACACGCTCCGTTTCGCCACCACCAGCAATGTCGAATAGTGGTACGTCATGGTGCCGCCGAGCACATCGATGGCGTCGCCGACGGCGTCGAGGAGCGCACGGCGTTGCGCCTCCGGGAGCCGGACGTGGTCGCTGTGGGTGGCGATGAGCTGGGTCCAGCTCGTCCGGTCGTAGGTGGTCTCCCAGGGAAACGCCCGCGCCTCGATGTCGCTGAACAGGTCACCATGCGCGAATTCCCGCAGCCGGTCGTGTGGCTCCTCGCTCGGCTTGACGGCGAGGCTGGTGGCGGCAATCTCCGGAGCAAGGCGCCGGTATACCGTCTCCAGGGTCTCCGCGGCGGAGCTGTCCGGCCGGCCCCGGTTCCAGAACACGGCGAGGTGTCCTCCCGGGTGCAACAGCGTGGCTGCCTTGACCACGCCCGGCTGGGGGTCGACCCAGTGCCAGGCCTGCCCGGAGACGATCAGGTCGTACATGCGCCCGCCGGATTCCCAGGTCTCGAAGGTCGCCTCCTCCACGGTGATCCCGTGGCCCCGGGCGATCGCGGCCATCGCGGGATCCGGCTCGATACCGAGCACATCGCATCCGCGTTCGACGAGCTGCCGCGACGCCTTGCCGGTGCCGCATCCCACATCGAGCACACGGTGCGGCGCGAACGCCATCAGCGCGTCAATGAGCGCTGTGGGATACGAAGGCCTCGCCTTGTCGTACAGCGAGGCCACCCCTCCGAACGAAAGTGCCCGGGCCCGGTCCTCATGCATCCGCGCGGGATGGTTCTCCGCCATCGACGGGGTCAGCTCAGCCGCGATGGCTGCGGGGTCAGCGCTTCTTCGAGATCCCCGGCGAAGCGCGCGGCATCGTCGGGCTCGAGGCACGACGTGGTCACCCGGATGCCGCGAGAGCTGGCGATCCGGAAACGGTCGCCGGCGAGCACCCCCCAGCCACGTTCCTGGAGCGCTGCGACCGTCGCGTCCTCGTGAGCCACGGGGATCCAGACGTTGAGACCCGAGCGGCCGTGCAACTCGATGCCCCGCGAGCTCAGCGCCGACCGGAGCGACTCGCGGCGGCCGGTGTACAGGGCCGAAACCGTCTCTCTTCGTGCCGGTGCCTCCGGGTTGCTCCAGAGTGAGACCACCAGCCGCTGGAGGAGGTGCGAGACCCAGCCGGCGGCAAGCAGGCGCCGGCTCTCAACGCGGGCGACGGTGGTCGCATCGCCGGACATCAGGGCGAGGCGGAGGTCGGGTCCCAACGACTTCGACACTGAGCGGAGGTGGGCCCAGCGAGCCCGCCCCGGCTCACAGAGCGAGTGGCAGCCGCGTTCTGTGATGTCGAAGGCATGATCGTCCTCGAGCACCAGCACCGATGGGTGGCCCGCGAGCACGGCTCTGAGCTCGGCCGCCCGTTCTGCGTCGACCGCCGACCCATATGGGTTCTGAGCGCGAGGCGTGACCGCGCAGGCAACGGCGCCACTCCGGAGCGCGCGCGCGAGGGCCTCCGGGGTCGGACCGCGATCGTCGATCGCCATCGGGATGACCGTGAGCCCGAGGGCCGACGCGAGGTCGATGACCCCGGGATAGCACGGGTCTTCCACCGCGATGCGATCGCCGGGCCGGACGTGGGCCATGAGCGCGAGCTGGATGCCGTCGAGCGCACCGCCGACCACGGTCATGTGGTCGCTCGGCACGCCGTCGCGCTCGAGACGGGCCGCGCCAAGATCGAGCAGGTCGCGGTCGGACCCAGCGGCACCGTAGAGCACCGGCGCGTGCGGCAGGGAGGCAAACGCCGCCCCGAGGTCAGGCAGCAGCGCGGGGTCCGGGTTGCCGGAGAGCAGATCGACGACGCCGGCGGGGACGATCGGCCTGCCCCGAGGCGACGGGGGAACGCGCGGCGCGATCGTGGTTCCGAGGCGGCCGGCGCCCGCAACAAGGCCGCGTCGACGCAACTCGCGGTAGGCGGACGCGACCGTTGCAGTGCTGATCCCACGATGCGAAGCGAGCGATCGGACGGTGGGCAGGCGGGTTCCGGCCGTGAGCTCACCCTCGCGAATGCCGCGCTCGACGCTCTCAGCGATCTCAGACGCTCGCCGTCCAGTGATGTGATAACGTATCGGTACGTTCATCGCTTTGTATCATAACAAATGACACAGAACGTGTCCACGACCCTCATCCCCCGTCCGCAGGCATCTCGCGCGCAGATCGTGATCGCCTTTGCCGCGGTGTACGTCATCTGGGGATCGACGTATCTGACGATTCACATCGCCAGCGAGACCATCCCTGCGCTCCTCATGTCGTCCGCTCGATTCGTGCTCGCCGGCTTGCTCCTCCTGGCGTTCACCCATCGCCCGGGAGCGCCCCGCGAGCGGCTCACGCGGATCCACTGGCGATCGGCGCTGATCATCGGCGCGTGCCTCTTGCTCTTCGGCAACGGCGGCGTGGCATGGGGCGAGCAGTACCTTCCGAGCGGGTTCGTCGCGCTCATCATCGCGACGGTGCCGCTCTGGATGGCCCTGTTCGCGCCGGTGTTCGGCGGCCGGTGGATCAACTGGACCTCGGCGGTCGGCATCGCGATCGGCCTCGCAGGGATCGTCCTGCTTGTCCGTCCAGGGGGCAGTGGATCCGGGCACTGGCAGACGCTCGTCGTGCTCCTCGCCTCGATCCTCTGGGCGCTCGGGTCGCTCTACGCACCCAAGGCGCCGTCACCCCGGCAGCCACTCACGGCGATCGCGATGGAAATGATCGCCGGCGGTCTCCTCCTCGGCGTCGCGGGCGTGGCCACCGGCGAGCTCGGTCGCGTTCACCTCGGCACCATATCGTTCGCCTCGATCGCGGCATTCTTCTACCTCGTGCTCATCGGCGCACTCGTCGGGTATGTCGCCTACATCTGGCTCCTCCACCACGTTTCGGTGACCGCGGCATCGACGTACGCGTTCGTGAACCCGGTCGTGGCGGTCGCACTGGGCGCGGTGGTGCTGGGGGAGCCCGTGACCGGGATGACGGTGGTTGCCGCCACCCTGATCGTCGGCGCCGTGGTGCTCCTCCTCATCGGCCAGAGCCGGAAATCGGAACCCGCGGTCACCCTCGAGGCGCCGATCCGCGACGTCGCCTGACGGCGTCCCCGCGGAGAGGGGTGACAATGGGTCCATGGACAGCGAAACGCTGGTCGTCGACCACACCGCGGAGCCGCAACGGCCGCGTCCTCGCATCGGCATCAAGGACGTGCTCTGCGTCGGGCCGATCATCGCCAGCACGATCTATTCGTATGCAGGGCTGCCACTCACGCCATTGCTGCTCGGCCGCAACCCGGTGCTGCTGAGCGCGCTCCGCGGGAGCATCGCATCGATGGTCGCAGCAGGTGGTTTCGTGCGAGTCGGGAGAGTGCCACTGCTGCTGGCGCTGCTGGCGCCGATTCCGATCTCGATGCTGACCGATCCGTTCTTCTTCTGGGCCGGGAAGCGATATGGGCGCAGCATCATCAACTACCTGAGCGACACCGATCCGCGCTGGCGCAAACGAGCCGCGAGAGGGGAGCGCTTCTTCAAGAAGTACGGCGTGTGGACGATCGTGCTCGCCCCATTCCTGCCGGCCCCAACGCTGTTCTTCTACATGGCCGCCGGTGAGGCCGGGATGCCGTTCCTCGTGTTCATCATTGCCGACCTGATCGGCACGCTCGCCTACATCGGGGTCATCGTCGGCGCGGGTGTTGCGATCGGCCAGCCCGCGGTGACGGTGGCGCAGACGATCAGCAACTACGCCCTGTGGGTCATCATCGCGACGGTGGTGCTCATCGTCGCGTGGTCGTTCTTTTCAGCATGGCGAACACCTCGCGACACGGCTCGACGCTGACCGGCGAATCGAGGCCGGCCTCGACGCGGCGATGGCTGCTGATCACAGCGGCCGTGCTCATACCGATCGCGCTCGGCGCGCTCGTCACCCTCGTTCTGTACGTGACCCGCCCCCAGCCCGTGCTCGTCCGCGCTCCGGCGGTGGCGGCGGTCACCGACCTCCAGGGGCGCGACGGATCCGTCCTGGTGATCCAGCCGAGGACGACCGGGCAGGTTCGAGTCCCGCTGGGGACAAGCGTCGAGGTGGTGCTGTTGCCCGGTCTCGGCGAGACCATCGATTCAGTGAATGCCGGCATCCTCGTGAAAACCGCCAATCCTCCGTGCCACCTGACGGCACTCTGCGGATTCCCCGGCGCCGAAGTCTGGACCTTCCGGACGCTACATGCCGGAGTTGGCTACCTGAAGATCATCTTCGGCTTCAGGACCTGCGATCAGGATGGCGCCTGCACGGTCACGCCGTACGTGTTCAAGCCGATATCGGTGTACTCCCCGCCCCGATCGACCTGAGCTCACGGGATCGCGACGTCGACGCGATACCTCTCCTGCCGGTGCATGTCACTTTCGACAACCTCCGCGATCCGCTCGACCGCGTCCCAGATGTCGACGAACCGTGTGTACAGCGGGGCCAGCCCGAAGCGGCACATATCCGGCGGACGGAAGTCGCCGATGACGCCGCAATCGGCCACCGCGCGCACGATCGCAAGCCCATCGCCGTGACTCAGGGACACCTGTGCGCCGCGACGCTCGGATGATGCCGGGGTGGCAACCGCGAACCCAAGCGGGTCAAGGCGCGCGTGTGCACATCTGATGAAGACCTCGGTGAGCAGCGCCGCCTTGTCCCCCACGGCATGAGCCCCGGCCTCGAGCTGGATGTCGATGCCGGTCTCGAGGGCACCGATCGCGAGCACCGGAGGCGACCCGCTCATCCAGCCACGCATCCCCGGCGCACGGCGATACTCGGAGTCGAAGAGAAATGGATTCTCGTGGCCCAGCCACCCCTGGATCGGGTTGCGCAGCTCCTGCTGAAGCGCGGCGGCCACGTAGAGATATGCCGGGGAACCGGGCCCACCATTGAGGTACTTGTAGCCACAGCCGACCGCCAGGTCGGCTCGGTGGTGATTGAGCCGGACTTCGACAGCCCCCGCCGAGTGCGAGAGGTCCCACAGGGTCAGCGCGCCGGCGGCATGGGCCGCATCGGTGAGCGCGCCCATATCGTGGCGCTCACCGGATTTGAAGTCCACCTCGGTCAGCATGAGCAGGGCGGTATCGCTGTTGAGCGCGTCCCTCAGCGCGCCGCGCTCGACCGCACGAATCTCGCAGCCAAGCAGCTCGGCAACGCCCTGGGCGATGTAGAGGTCGGTGGGGAAGTTGCTCTGCTCGGTCACGATCACGCGGCGCTGCGGGCGGGCGCGAATGACCGAGGTCATCAGCCGGAAGAGGCCGACGGATGTGGTGTCGGCGACCAGCACCTCACCAGGTGACGCGCCGATCAGCTCGCCGATGCGATCGCCTACTCGGAGTGGCGATTCCATCCACCCCGAACTCGGTCCAGCCACGCACGAGGATCGTTCCCCACTCGTGCTCCGCCATCTCCTGAAGACGCGGGATGGCGGCCTTGGGCAGGCGCCCCATTGAGTTGCCGTCGAGGTAGATCGTCGAGCCGTCGTCGAGGAAGCGATCGCGGAACCTCGCGAGTGGATCCTCGTCGTCGAGCGCGGCACACGCGTTTCGGTCGAGATTGTCTGGAAGGTGTGGGCTCACAGGCGGTTCCTGACCTCCCACAGCTCGGGGAAGAATCGCTGCGTGAGGGTGGTGTCGAGATACGCGACACCGCCGCCGCCGGTGCCGGGTCGCGAACCGATCTCGCGTGCCGCCATGAGCGAATGATGAAAGCGCCAGCGCACGATCGCCTCGTCGTGGTCGAGGAGCAGTTCGCACACGTGATGGAGCACCGCGCGCTCCGCCGTCGCATGGTCGCGGTACAGCGTCGCCAGCGCTTCGACGCGACGCTCGCGCATCCCTCCGTCGTCGCCGTCGGGCGCGTCGAACCCCTGCGCGCGCAGCGACGAGCAGAGCGCGGTGAAGAGCGTCGGCAAATCCGCGCGCCGGCGCAACTCCTCCAGATCGTGCTGTGAGAGTGGCGACGTGCCCGCCGGCGTGGCCCCGTCGAAGCCTCCGAGAATCTCGATGGCGCGAAATTGCCCGGACTGCAGTCCCGAAGCCGGTCTGAGCGGGTCTCGGAACTCGAGGAATCCCTCCGGTGTGAGGGTCTCGAGCACTCGAAGCTGCGCGATCAGCAACTCATCTATACGGACCGTGCGATGCAGCGGTGCCATCGCTTCCTGCGGGCGGCCCGCCTCGAGCTCAGCGACTGCGTGATCGAGCTCGTGGAGGATCAGCTTGAACCAGAGCTCGTAGGCCTGATGGATGACCACGAACAGCATCTCGTCATGCGCGCCCTCGGTGAGAGGGTGCTGGAGGTCGAGAAGCTCGTCGATGCGCAGATACGAGCTGTAATCAGTGCCGGCCATGACCGCGCCGGCACTCTACGCCGATTGCTCCTGCTGCCGAGGCGCGCTCGTCAGGCGCGAGACGCATCAACCCCGAGTGACCAGGATGTCGTCGAGGGAGAACGCCTCAGGCGGCGACAGCTGATCGAAGTCGCAGGAGCGCGGGTCCTTGTCCGGCCGCCAGCGAAGAAATCGCGATGCATGGCGGAAGCGGCCACTCTGCAGGTGGTCGAAGGACACTTCGCACACCAGCTCCGGACTCACCGCCGTATAGCCGTTGTCGGCGGATCGCTGCCACCGGCTCGGGCCACCCGGGGTTCGACCGTGCCCGAAGCTGTCACCTCCGACCAGCGGCTGGAGGCTCGCGAGGATCGCGCGCCGCTCGGCCGCGTCGAACGAGGAGGTGTGTCCGACATGGTGGAGCGCGCCGTCGGCGTCGTACAGGCCGAGGAGCAACGACCCGATGCCCTTACCATCCTTGGCGAGCCGGTATCCGCCGATCACGCAATCGACGGTGCGCAGGTGCTTGACCTTCACCCAGCGGCGCTCCCCCGGTCGATAGGTCCCCGAGGGTTCCTTGGCGACGACGCCGTCGAGCCCGGCCCCCTCGTAGCGGGTGAACCAGGTTGCGGCCTCATCGGGATCGGTGGTCTGCGGGGTGACCCCGACAGTGGGGCTGCTCGCGACTGCCCGCGTCAACCCGCCGCGCCGCTCGGTGAGCGGGCGTTCGCGAAGATCGTCGTCATCCAGTCCCAGCAGGTCGAAGAGCACCACTGACGCCGGGGTCTTCTCGGCGAGCATTCGCACCCGCGAGGCGGCGGGATGGATGCGCTGCTGGAGCGCGTCGAAGTCGAGCCCGTGGTCGGTCGCGATCACCACCTCTCCATCGACGATCGAGTGCTCCGGGAGCGCTGCCTTGAGCGGCTCGATCAACTCGGGGAAGTACCGCTCGAGCGCCAGGGCGTTCCTGCTCGCGATGTGGACGTTGGCCCCGTCGCGGAACACGATCGCCCGGAATCCGTCCCACTTCGGCTCGTAGAGCCAGCTTCCTTCCCGTGGGATGTCCGGAGCGGCTCGTGCCAGCATCGGCTCGAGCGGTGGGGCGAACGGAAGCGACACGAGCGGAGTGTCGCCGATCGGGCGGGGGTCCGGCTATGCGGTGACGACGTGGGGGCGCGAATCGCGCATGCGAAGCCGGAGCAGGTTGTCGACATCGACCACGTCACCGACCTCGCGGACGGCGCTGTCGAACCGGGTGATGTCGGTGAGTTCGTCCACCTCGCCGCGAAGCGTGATCACGCCGCGGTTGGCGCGGATCTCGAGGCCGGTCGCGAGGTCGCCGAAGCCGAGAGAAAGGGCGACACGGACGCGGTTGGCGAGCGTCTCATCCCAGCTGGCCGTTCCCGGCCGGCGCGGACGCCTGTCGACCGCCGAGCCGACGAGGTTCGCCGCCCCGACGGTGGCGCGCCGTGCCGCAGTCCGGCGGCGAGCTCCCGAGCGCGGATGGAGGAGGAATGCTGCGATTGCGATGACTGCGGCGCCGGTGGCTGCTGCCGCGAGCTTGAGAACCCGGGTCACTGGCGGAACCCTCCGTAGGATTGTGTGCAGGAGCGCTCGTTTGAACGGGCGCAGCGACGGTTGGTTACGCGCTTCCTGCTAACCGGTCGGAGGAGGGAAATGACGGATGTCGGTCCACCGGTAGCCGTCCCACCAACGAAGCGTTCCCGTGGCACCCTCCGGATACCAACCGGGCGGCGGTGGCGGAATCGCGCCCCGGGAGCGCATGACGACGTCGCGCTTTGCAAACGTCCAGACGAGGGACCCGATGATCCCGCCGAGGATCACGATCAGCAGCCACACGACCTTCTCGCTGCCGACGGCGCGGAACTGCATGTCGGGGATCTTCGAGACCTCGACGATGACCACGATCCAATAGACGAGAGCCGCGAGCCAGATGAGCCCGAAGACAATCGGAAAAACGAGGAGCGTGTAGCCGAACCCACTCATCTGAACTCATCCATATGAGGCCAGCTTAGAGCGAATCGATTGGCGTCGTCGGGAGTGCGTTCTCACGCCTCACCGCCTGTCGACGTCGCCTGACGTCCTGCGTTGCGCTGAGGGCAGCTTCGGCGACTGTGGGCGCCGCCATCGGCGGAAAGGGCCAGACCGCGCTGACGTTGACCTCGCAGAGGACGTAGGTGTCATCACCGGCGGCTGTCGGCGGGCCGTACAGGAAGTCCGCGTCCCAGATGACCGGGAGCGATTCGCGATCCAGACCGAGGACCTCCTTCATACGAGGAACCCATGCCGTCTGCATTCGGTCGCGCAGTCGCCGGTACGGCTCGGCATCGGGGCCCACCATCGCCGAGCGCCCCGCGGCGGGTCGCAGCTCGTCCGGGTCCAGCAATCCCTGCGGCCACTGATGGCAGAAGCCGACGACCTGGTCGTGCGAGAGATAACACCGGATCATCCCTTCGGCCAGCCGCTCCTGGAACGGCTGCGCGACCAGACAGCCGGACCACGCGAAGTACTCCGCGCACCCCGTCATGAACGCTCCCAGGGTCGTGGTCTCGAAGGACCCATCCTTTGCCCTGGCGTCGAACACACGAACAATCGCATCGGGACCCGGCGCCGGGTTCGCAGCGGCCAGGTCCACCCTCCACACACCGTTCCCGCCGTTGCCTCGGCCCTGCTTCAGCACGAGCCGGCCGCGCTCGCCCAGCCATGGCGCGAAACGCTGCGTCAACTCTTCGGGCGTGCGATACAGGTCGGTGTCGACACCCCAGCCGATGTTCCGCGTGGTGAACAGGACTTCCTTGGTTCCGAGCTTCAAGATCACCGACGGGTTCGCCGATACCCAAACGCCCTGCGCTACTGCGTCGGTGAGCAGTGCGTCAAGGTTTCGCCGGTTGGCGCCGTCCTGGATTGGATTGACCCAGACGAGCACACCGTCCAGTCCGAGCAGCTCGTCTCGAACCTCGTCGATGGCGTTGTCCTCGAACACGACCGCTCGGGGTGCTATCGAGTGTTGTTCGAACGCTTCATAGAGCGGCGTGAGGCCGTGCCCGGGATCTGGCGCCGACGGTCGTGCGCTTCGGTCGCCGCGCCACAGGATTCCGATTTGCAAATCTGCAGACAATGGTGCGCTGGACGATCGCTAAACGCGTCGTTTCAAGGTAGCTCGTACGCGGGCGAGCGAACGGCGCTTGAGGATCAGCAATCGCTCCTCTGCCGGGCTTACGCCCATGAGCACGAGCTTCGCTTGAGCATCGCTCGGTCGCTGATCCTGATTCAGCGCACGCGCGATCGACGCCTGCTCCTCTTGCCGGAGCGACTCTCTCCCGGCGGAAGCGTCGAGCAGGCGCAGGCTCACGTAGAACTCAAAGTTGTTGCGTTCGGTGGGGAAGAATGCGGCGACTTCGTAGTCGAGGAGATCGAGCCGGGCCAATTTCCCGAGCAGGCCAAGGAAGAACTCCGGTGTGAAGACGTGGCAATGCACATCGACGAATTCGCTGCTCGTCTGCATGCGGCGGACGGCCTCGAAGGCGGCAACGTCCGGGTCCGGGAAGTCCTGGCGGACGGCCCCGCTGTAGTCGGCACCGGCCCACGCTGCAGCCGGGTCCACCACGCCTCCGATCGCCTTCGCGTAGAAGTCATAAGCCTGTCGGAAGCTCGGTTGACGGAGCCCGCGAAGATTGGCATCGACGAGGTCACTGATCTCCGTGAGCGAACGGTTGACGTCGAATTCATATCGCTTGTCCGGGATGACCAGCGACAGGATCCCCCCGGGACGCAGCACCCGCGTCAGGTCGTCCAACCAGCCGATCGTGTCGGGTATGTGTTCGATGACGTGGGACGCGATCACATAGTCGAAGGGCGCGTCAGCTGCGACCGCGTCCGAGAGGTTCGTGCTCTCCCCGAGCACATAGTCAACGTCCACGATCTCGTCGAGTCGGTCGCGCATGCCCTGGTCGGTCGCGTACTTCTCATGGAGCTCGGCCGCGCTGGCGTGGTCGACGTAGCGGACCGGACCCTCTTCCTTACGTACGCGCGGTGACGCCAGCGGGCCGATCTCGAGCCCCCGCATGCGGGCAACGTCGATAGCCGCTAGCTCATGCCGCGTTTGGATGGTCACCTGCTCCGCTGTGAGACTGAAAGCCGTCGTCTTCCTGACCAGGGCACTCCCATGCCCGGACTCTACCGGCGTGGGATGGGCGGGCTCATCCCCAGCCTCGGGAGGTTGGGCCGCCATTCAGCTGGAACAAGGACCGCGTCAGATCGAAGGGCGCAGGATGGATCATCGGAGCGTGTGCAATGGTCGGAACGGCTCTAGCCTGGCTCATTATCTGGGCAGTGGTAAGGAAATTGCGTGACCGATCAAGCCGATCATCAAGAGCAGGTTCCGGCGCCCGCCGACCCCAAGCAGGTGTGCCCCGCAGGTCCCCCGCCCCAGCTCGGAACGGTGACTATGGATCCTTTCACCATCGTCAAGAAAGGTGCGGGACCCGATGGTGCGGAGAAGCGACAACGCGGTTGAGTCGGCGTGAGGTTCTAACGGCGTAGCTGGAGGGCGAAGTGCGCTCCGGTCCGCCCACGGTTTACAGCAAATCTGAGACCTGGAAGGGCCCGTGGCGTGATCTGGCTGGTGCGCCCAGGAGGATTTGAACCCCCGACCTTCTGATCCGTAGTCAGACGCTCTATCCGGGCTGAGCTATAGGCGCGCGCCAGAGCGGTGACTGTACCCCATCGCACCTTAACCAATACCCCGCCGCGCGGCGTGGGCCGGTCGCGGCATGATTCAAGTTCAGAGGCTCATCGGAGGTGGATCCAATGGCAGTGACCGGCAGCGTCGAGACACGAGCGCTTCCTGCGCTCGACTTTGTAGGCGAGGTCGCCCAGCAGATCCGCGTCGACGGGATCCGCGCGAGCACCAAGGCCGGATCCGGGCACCCGACCTCCAGCATGTCCGCCGCCGACCTGATCGCGGTCCTGGCTGCTCGCCACCTCCGCTACGACTTCGCGCATCCGGAGCTCGACAACAACGACCACCTGATCTTCTCGAAGGGCCATGCATCGCCCCTCCTCTACGGCCTCTACAAGGCCGTCGGCGCGATCAGCGACGAGGAGCTCATGACCTATCGCACCTTCGGCTCCAGGCTCCAGGGCCACCCGACGCCGATCATCCCGTGGGTGGACGTGGCCACCGGCTCCCTCGGTCAGGGGCTGGCGATCGCGGTCGGCGTCGCACTCGCAGGCAAGTACCTGGACAAGCTTCCGTTCCATGTCTGGGTTCTCTGCGGCGACAGCGAGGTCGCCGAGGGCTCGGTCTGGGAGGCTCTCGACAAGGCCGGTCACTACGGGCTCTCCAACCTCACCGCGATCTTCGACGTCAACCGTCTCGGCCAGCGCGGACCCACCGAGTACGAGTGGGACCTGGACATCTACCGGCGCCGGGTCGAAGCCTTCGGGTGCCGGGCCATCGTCATCGACGGCCATGACCTGACCGAGATCGACGAGGCCTTCACCTCCGCTCGTTCGGACGGGGGCCGCCCGAACGTCGTGATCGCTCGCACCATCAAGGGCAAGGGCTTCAAGGAGATCGAGAACAAGGACGGGTGGCACGGCAAGGCGCTGCCCCCCGACATGGCTGAAAGGGCGATCGCGGAGCTCGGAGGTGAGCGCGACCTGCGTATCGACGTTCAGCCACCCGAGGCGCTCGAATCGAACTCAGCTCCATGCCGCCGACACGCCGCTGACTCTTCCGACCTACAAGCTGGGCGACAAGGTGGCGACGCGCAAGGCATATGGCGACACGCTTCGTGCACTCGGCGCGCGACACGAGGTCGTGGCGCTCGACGGCGAGGTGAGCAACTCGACCCACGCCGATGAGTTCAAGGACGCCTACCCCGACCGTTTCTTCGAGATGTTCATCGCCGAGCAGGAGATGATCGCGAGCGCGGTCGGTTTCTCGGTTCGCGGATACATCCCGTTCGCGTCCACGTTCGCCGCATTCCTGTCCCGCGGCTACGACTTTGTGCGCATGGCCGGCGTTTCACAGGTGGATCTGCGCCTCTCGGGCTCTCATGCGGGCTGCGAGATCGGCGCGGACGGTCCATCGCAAATGGCGCTCGAGGACATCGCATCACTTCGTGCCGTGCACACGTCGACGGTGCTGTATCCGAGCGATGCGGTCTCGGCCGCGAAGCTGGTTGCGCAGATGGCCGACGTGAGCGGCATCAGCTATGTGCGCACCACCCGCGGCGCTTACCCGGTCCTCTATGACAACGATGAGGAGTTCCCGATCGGGGGATCCAAGGTCGTCCGCCAATCCACCAATGACGTGGTGGCACTCATCGGCGCCGGCGTGACGCTGCACGCCTGCATCGCGGCGGCCGAACGGCTGTCCAGCACGGGCATCGCCTGCCGCGTCATCGACCTCTACTCCGTCAAGCCGGTCGACATCAGGACGCTGCGCGAGGCGAGCGACGCCACCGCGGGCCGGTTCGTGATCGTCGAGGACCACTATCCGGAGGGCGGTCTCGGTGCCGCCGTGATGGAGGCGCTGGCGCTCGATGAGAATCCGCCGCGGGTCACGCACCTCGCGGTGCGCGGTCTTCCCGGCTCCGCCAGCCCCGACGAGTTGATGGCCGCGGCAGGCATCGACGCCGACGCGATCGTCGCAGCGGTGAGCGCGCTTGTCGGCGCCGCACTGGAGGCCCGCTAGATGGCGAATCCGCTTCAGCAGCTCAGCGAACGCGGGCAATCGGTGTGGCTCGACTTCATCAGTCGCGAGTTGGTGACCACAGGGCAGCTCGAACACCGCGTCGCCGAGGAGAACGTCACCGGGCTGACGAGCAATCCGACGATCTTTCAGAAGGCGATCGCCGAAGGGTCGCTCTACGACGACCAGATCCGCGAACTGATGGCGTCGGGGATCGACGACCCGATGGACGTATTCACGGAGCTGGCGATCAGCGACATCCAGCACGCTGCGGACATCCTGCGACCCGTGCACGAGCGCACCTCGGGCGCCGACGGCTACGTCAGCCTCGAAGTCCCGCCGTCACTGTCGCATGACACCGAGGCGACGATCGCCACCGCGCGCACGCTCTGGGAACGTGTCGACCGTCCCAATCTCATGATCAAGATCCCGGCAACGCTCGAGGGCATGCCCGCCATTCACCGGACTCTCGCCGACGGGCGCAACGTCAACGTCACGCTCATCTTCGCAATCGCGATGCACGACCGCGTGATCGAGCAGTACATCACCGCGCTCGAGGACCGCCACCGCAACGGCGAGTCCCTCGACGTCCACTCGGTTGCCTCCTTCTTTGTGAGCCGGGTCGACACGCTCGTTGACAAGCTGCTCGAGCAGAAGCTCGCGGCGGATCCCGGCAACGCGGTCATCGAGGGCCTGCTCGGCAAGGCGGCAATTGCGAATGCGGTGCTCGCCTATGAGCTCTTCGAGCAGCGGTTCGGCAGCGAGCGCTTCGCTCCGCTGCGCGCCGCCGGCGCACATGTGCAGCGCCCACTGTGGGCCAGCACCAGCGCCAAGAATCCCAACTATCGGGACGTGGTGTACGCGGAAGCGTTGATCGGCCCTGACACCGTGGACACGATGCCACCGGCCACGATCGAGGCCTTCAACGACCACGGGGTCGTTGCCGGCGACACGGTCAAATCCGATTACGCGGGCGCCCACCGGGTGATGGAGCAACTCGCCGAGGTCGGCATCGACATGGACGCGGTGACCCAGCAACTGCTCGACGAGGGCGTCAAACAATTCGCCAACTCATACGACGAGTTGATTCGCGGCATCGCCGAGAAGATCGATGCATTCGGCTCCGGGTACTCGAAGCGGCAGCACTTCGACACCGGCGCATTCCCCGTGCCGCTCGACACGCCGACGGCAGGCCAGATCGCCACCGGCATCTGGCATCGCGACCCCAACACCTGGAAGCCCGGAGACGAGGCGCACGCCAAGGTGATCAACAACCGGCTGGGCTGGCTCGACGTGGTTGGTGGGATGCAGGAACGGGTTCCGGCGCTGCAGGCACTCGCCGTCGAAGTGCGTGAAGCGGGATGGCGCGATTGTGTCCTCCTCGGGATGGGCGGATCGAGCCTGTGCCCCGAGGTCCTGCGCAGGTCCTTCGGGAGCGCGGAAGGGCAGCCGACGCTGCACGTGCTGGATACCACAGACCCACTCGCGATCACGCGGGTGACCGGCGCCATCGACCCTGCCCGGACCGGATACATCGTCTCGAGCAAGTCGGGGACGACCGTGGAAACGCTTTCGCACCTGGCGCACTTCTGGGTGCTGACCCAGTCCCTTGGTGACGACACCGGCTCGCATTTCATCGCGGTGACCGACCCCGGCACACCGCTCGCGGACCTGGCGCGGGAGCGCAGCTTCCGGCACCTCTTCAAGAATCCACCGGACATCGGCGGCCGTTACTCGGCGTTGAGCATGTTCGGGCTCGTCCCGGCCGCGATCATCGGCATCGACTGCGAACTGCTGCTGCAGCGAGCGGCAGACATGCGCAGGACCTGCATGGCGGGCGTACCCGGGGACCTCAACTGCGGTCTGAGCCTCGGCACCATCATGGGCGCACTCCATGACAAGGGACGAGACAAGGTCACCATCCTTGCGCCAAGAGCGATCGAAGCTTATTCCCTCTGGGCCGAGCAGCTCATCGCGGAGAGCACCGGCAAGGAGGGCAAGGGCATCATCCCGATCGGTGATGAGCCTATCGGCGCGCCGGCGGCGTACTCCGACGATCGTCTCTTTGTCGCACTTCACCTCGGCGAGGACGCTGAGTTCGACCGCTCGATCGCTGCCCTGAAGGACGCCGGACATCCGGTGATCACCTTCGACCTCGCCGACAAGTACGACCTCGCCGCCGAGTTCTTCCGCTGGGAATTCGCGACGGCCGTGGCCGGTGCGCATCTCGGCATCGACCCGTTCGATGAGCCGAACGTCAAGGAGTCGAAGGACAACACCCAGGCGGTGCTGCAGCAGTACGAACAGAGCGGCGCGCTCCCCGACGAGGCCGCGGCGGTGACCGACGGGGCGCTGCGCGTATTCGGCGACGTATCAGGAAGCAGTGCGTCCGGCGCGCTCGCCGCACACCTCGACACTGCGCATCCTGGCGACTACGTCGCGCTCATGGCCTACGTGACTCCCGACGAGAGCAACCAGGCCGCGCTGCAGCACCTACGCGTCGCCATCCGCGACTCGCGCAGGATCGCGACGACGCTCGGCTTCGGTCCGCGCTTCCTGCACAGCACTGGTCAGCTGCACAAGGGCGGTCCGAACACCGGCGTCTACATTCAGATCACCGCGGACGACGGCACCGACGTGGCCATCCCGGGGGCACCCTACACCTTCTCGATCCTCAAGAGGGCCCAGGCGGCAGGAGACCTGCAGTCGCTGCGCAACCACGGCCGCCGGGTCGTGCGCGTGCACATCGCGGGCAACCTCGATGCGGGGCTTGCCAGCCTCACCGATGCAATCAGCGCAGCCACGGCGGCGCGCTGAGCCAGCCGCAACACCAAGGACTCACGCGCATGCAGATCGGCTTTGTCGGGCTCGGCAGGATGGGCGCCAACATGGTGCATCGGCTTCGCCGTGACGGTAACCACGCGGTTGTCGCCTTCGATCCCAACCCGGAGGCGCGTGCGAGTGTCGAGGCCTTCGGCGCAACCACCAAGGGCAGCATCGATGAGCTGATCGCCGCTCTCGACAAGCCACGTGGCGTGTGGATCATGGTGCCGTCCGGGAAGATCACCGACGACACGGTCGCGGCGCTGCAGTCGCTGCTCGAGAAGGGCGACACCATCATCGACGGCGGCAACAGCAACTACCACGACTCGATCGCACGGGCCACCGCCAGCGCCGAGCGCGGTATCAGCTTCATCGATGCGGGAACCAGCGGCGGCATCTGGGGACTGCAGGTCGGATACTGCCTGATGGCCGGAGGCGACAAGGAGGCTGTCGACCATTGGCGGCCCATCTTCGAGACGCTTGCGCCGCCGGATGGATTCCTCCACGTCGGTTCATCGGGCTCCGGCCACTTCGTCAAGATGGTGCACAACGGCATCGAGTACGGAATGCTGCAGGCCTACGCCGAGGGCTTCGCCATCATGCAGGCCAAGCAGGACTTCGGTGAGCTCGACCTGCATGCGATCGCGCATCTCTGGAACCAGGGGAGCGTCGTGCGCTCGTGGCTCCTCGAGCTCGCTGAACGAGCATTCGAGCGCGACCCGCGGCTTGACCAGCTTCGCGGCTGGGTCGACAACTCGGGTGAGGGACGTTGGACCATGGAGGAGGCGATGCAGCTGTCGGTTCCCGCTCCGGTGCTGGCGCTCTCGCTGATCATGCGTTACCAGTCGCGTCTCCCCGATGGCTTCGGCAACAAGGTGATCGCCGCGCTGCGCAACGAATTCGGCGGCCACCCGGTGAAGGCCGAGGCTCCTGCGGGGAATCCGTCATCACACTGACCGCGGAGCACCCGCTGCAAGAGCGACGCCGCGAACCGCGGACACCGGTGCCATTTTGCGCGGTGATCTTCGGTGCGAGCGGCGACCTGACCAAGCGCAAGCTCGTTCCCGCCCTCTACGCGCTGGTAGCCGAGGGGAGCCTGCCCGATGGATTCACCGTCATCGGTGCCGCGCGTAGTCACCTCACCGACGCTGAATTTCGCGCTGACATGCGTGAGGGCGTCGAGAAGTACGGTCGTATCCATCTCCGCGAGAACGTGTGGGAGCGATTCGCCGCGGGGCTGCGCTACGTGTGGTTCGACATGGATGCCGAAGGCGGTTTCGATCACCTCAAGCTGGCGCTCGAGACGGCTGATCGCGAACGCGGTACGGCGGGCAATCGCCTCCTGTACTTCAGCACGCCACCGGATGCGGTGATGCCTCTCGCTGAAAAGCTCAACGAAGCGGGGCTGACCACGCAGGCGCCGGGAACCTTCGTGCGCGTGATCATCGAGAAGCCGTTCGGACGGAACCTCGCGACCGCGCGCGAGTTGAACGCACGTCTGCACACCGCGTTCGTCGAAGAGCAGATCTACCGCATCGATCACTACCTCGGCAAGGAGACGGTGCAGAATCTCCTGGTCTTCCGCTTTGCCAACGGCATCTTCGAGCCGTTGTGGAACCGGCAGTACATCGACCACGTGCAGATCACGGTGGCGGAAGAGATCGGCGTCGAAGGCCGGGGCTCGTACTACGAGGAGGCCGGCGCGCTACGCGACATCGTGCAGAACCACATCATGCAACTGGTCGCGATCATGGGCATGGAGGCGCCGTCGAACTTTCAAGCCGAGATGGTTCGCGATGAGAAGGTCAAGTTGCTCCGCGCGGTGCGGCCGATTCATCCGGATGACGCGCTCTCGCACTCGGTCCGCGGCCAGTACTCCGCGGGGTACATCAATGGTCAACCGGTGCCCGGCTATCGTGAGGAGAAGGGCGTCGCGCCTGGACTCACTTCGCGAGACGTTCGTCGCGCTCAAGGTTGACATCGACAACTGGCGCTGGGCGGGCACACCTTTCTACCTGCGCACCGGCAAGCGCATGCCGAAGCGCTCCACGGAGATCGTGATCCAGTTCCGGCGCGTGCCCCACTCCCCGTTCGCGGGCAGCGTGCCGCTCGCGGCAGGCGCCGTACCACATGACGGCATCGATCCGAACCTGCTCATCCTGCGAATCCAGCCCGATGAGGGGATCACTCTTCGCTTCGGCGCGAAGATCCCCGGGCAGGCCCTCCGAATCGAGTCGGTGAACATGGACTTCATGTACGGCACCGCCTTCCGCGAGCAATCGCCGGACGCGTACGAGCGTCTCCTCCTCGATTGCATGCTCGGTGACCCGACGCTCTTCGCGCGCGAGGACGAGGTCGAGGAGGCGTGGCGGTTCTGCACGGCGATCCTCGACGGGTGGCGTGCGCACCCACCGGATCGGACCAATTGTCCGAACTACCCGGCGGGAACGTGGGGGCCCGAGGAATCTCACGCGTTCATGGCACGCGACGGACGCGCCTGGCACGTTCCCTGACGTGACCACCGGTTCCCTGGACTGCCTTGCCGGCGAGCGAGTCGTCAGCCAAACCACCCAGGAGGTCGCCGACACCGTCGCGACCTGGATTGGCGCGGAGAGCCGTCGCGCGTTCAGCGACCACGGCAGCTTCTCCATCGCCCTTTCTGGCGGCAGCACCCCGCGCCTGCTCAACGACATCCTCACCGGCCCGGCATGGCGTGACCGGATGAACTGGGACTGGTGGAACGTTTATTTCGCCGACGAGCGCGCCTGCGCCCCGGATGATCCCGCCAGCAATTACCACCTCGCCGAGACCACGTTGCTGAGTCGCGTTCCGATCGACCCGGCTCGCGTACGTCGGATGCCCGCCGAGCGTCCCGACCTCGATGCCGCCGCGGCGGAATATTCGGACACGCTGGCGAACTCGCTGCCGCCGGGCCCCGGCGGAGCACCCCGGCTCGACGTGATCCTGCTCGGTCTCGGCGAGAATGGTCACACCGCGTCGTTGTTCCCGGGGACACCGGCGCTGGCGGTCGTCGACCGCTGGGCTACTCGTGGCCGTGCCGACTACGAGCCGTTCGATCGAATCACCCTCACCTACCCGACCATCAATGCCGCGGCAGCGGTCGGATTCATGGTCACCGGAGCCTCCAAACACGAGGCCCTGCTTGCCACCGCGCGCGGCGAAGTGCCGGCCTCGCGCGTCCATCCGATTGACGGGACGCTCGCCTGGTTTCTCGACGCCGATGCCGCGGCCGGGTGACGGCTCGGACAATTCGGGGAGCCTCTTGACCCGCGTCTGCCAGAATCCGCGGGATGCCCCGGTCGACCTGGAAGCCCTGCCGAGATGCCGTCCGGATCGCGCCGAGCCTGCTCGCCGCTGACTTCGGACAGATAGCGAAGGCCGCGCACGACCTCGAGGGGAGCGGCGCTGAGCGCCTCCATGTCGACGTGATGGACGGTGTCTTCGTTCCCAACTTCACCTTCGGCACCGACACGGTTCGTGTGCTCAAGCGCGTCACGACTCTGCCGCTCGAGTTGCATCTCATGATCGTCAACCCCGACGCGCATCTCAGCACCTTCGCAAGCGCCGGTGCGGATGCGATCACCGTGCACTACGAGGTGTGTCCGAACCTGCACCGCACCCTCTCCTCCATCCGCGCACTCAACTGCCGGTCAGGGGCGGCGATCAACCCCGCCACGCCCGCGACGATGCTCGACGACATTCTCGAGTCGTGTGACCTCGCGCTCGTGATGACCATCGATCCGGGCTTCGGCGGTCAGGCGCTGATACCCCATGCGCTGCACAAGGTCGAGCACATCCGGCGCGAGGTGCAACGTCAGGGTCTCGACACCGAGGTCGAGGTTGACGGCGGGGTCGACGCGACCAACGCCAGGGCGTGCGTCGATGCAGGGGCCGACGTGCTCGTGGCCGGAACCGCGGTCTTCCGCCATCCGGGTGGTCCGAAGGGTGGTGTCGAAGCGCTGCAGCAGGCGATCACCGGGGCCGCCGCGCAGTGACCGAGCTCGCGACCGCAACCGTGGCCGACGGCCACGAGGATATCGCGCGAGCGGCAGCGGATCTCGCCGCGCGCCTCCCGTCACCACTCGCGCCGCTCGCGCGCCTCGCCTACAACTACGTGTGGTCGTGGTGGAAGGGCGGCGACGACGTCTTCCGGATGATCGACCCGGTGCGCTGGGAGTCGAGCAACCAGAACCCGATTCGTCTGCTGGACGAGACCTCGTCTGCAACGCTCGAGCGTGCGGCGTCGGACAGCACGCTGCTCCACCGGCTGACCGAGTTGCTCGGCCTGCTCGATCATGACCTGGGGCGTCCGGCCATGCCCGGCAGGTCATCGCCTCAGGAGCCCGTGGCCTTTCTCTGCGCCGAATTCGCCGTGCATCGATCGCTGCCGATCTACGCGGGAGGCCTCGGCGTGCTGGCCGGGGACATCCTCAAGGAGGCGTCGGACCTTGCGCTGCCCATGGTCGGCGTGGGACTCCTGTATCGCCAGGGCTATTTCCAGCAGCGCATGGACCGCTCCGGATATCAGATCGAGTACTGGCTCCACGTCGATCCCGAGCGAGTTCCCGCCGCTCTCGTCTACAACGGGGACGCGCCACTCACCGTGACCGTGCCTCTCCGCGGTCGCGATGTCGTCGTCCAGGTATGGAGGCTCGACATCGGCCGCACGCCGCTCTACCTCCTCGACGCGCAGCGCCCGGAGAACTCACCCATCGACCAGTGGATCACCAGCCGTCTCTACGTGGCCGATCGGCCAACCCGGCTTGCCCAGTACGCATTGCTCGGCATCGGTTCGATGCGCGTCCTCGACGCCATGGGAATGAACCCGTGTGTCGTGCACCTCAACGAGGGCCATGCCGCGCTCGCGCCGCTCGAGATGGCTCGCCGCGAGATGGCGCTCGGCCGGACACGCCACGAGGCGTTCACCGCCGCGCGCGAGCGCACCGTGTTCACGACGCACACGCCGGTGAGCGCGGGCAACGAGGGCTATGACGTCAGCGAGATCGTCGAGGTCCTCGGCGACTACCCGGAGCAGGCCGGCCTCGATCTCGAGGGCTTCCTCCATCTCGGGCGCACCCGGCCGGACAACCCCCACGAGCAGTTCGTCATGACCCCGCTCGGCATCAAGATGAGCCGCTCGCGAAACGGCGTGAGCCGCCGCCACGGTGAGGTCGCCCGCCAGATGTGGCAGTCACTCTTCCCCGAGCGTCCGGCTGACACCGTGCCGATCGGACACGTCACCAATGGCGTCCACGTCCCCTCCTGGACGGTCCCGCGCATGCGCGACCTGCTCGATCGCTACCTCGGAGCCGGATGGGAGGCGCGCGCCGCCGACCCCGATACCTGGGTCGGGGTCGACGACATCCCCGATGCCGAGCTGTGGGCGGTGCGCAACGCGCTGCGCGCGGAGTTCGTGCAGGACGTTCGTGAGCGCAGCGTCGCCAACCGGCTCGCTCGTGACGAGCCTCGGTGGTATGTCGAGGCTGCTGAACACGGCTTCGATGAGCACGCGCTCACGTTCGGGTTCGCCCGCCGTCTCGCCGGATACAAGCGCATCCAGCTGCTGACGCTCGACCCCGCGCGCGCCGCCAGCGTCCTCGAGAACAAGGATCGTCCGGCCCAGATGGTATTCGCAGGGAAGGCGCATCCACAGGACGAGGAGGCGAAGCACGCGGCGCAGGGACTGTTCAGCTTCGAGCGCGAGCCCGCCGCCATGAGCCGGATCGCATTCCTCGACAACTACAGCCTGTCGATCGCCGAGCGCATGGTGTCGGGATGTGACGTGTGGATCAACGTCCCCCGGCCACCGCTCGAGGCGAGCGGGACGAGCGGCATGAAGTCCGCGCTCAACGGCGGCCTCAACCTGTCGGTCCTCGACGGATGGTGGGCCGAGGCCTACAACGGCACCAACGGTTGGGCGATCCCCGGCGACATCCTCTTCGACCACGGCATGCAGGACTCGCGGGACGCGGCAGCGCTGTTCGACATCATCGAGCACGAGGTCGTCCCGCTCTTCTATCAGCGCGATGAGCAGGGCATCCCGCGCGGGTGGGTGCAGCGGATACGCGCCTCGCTGCGGACCAATGGGCCACGATTCTCGGCACAGCGGATGATGCTCGAGTATGCGCGCGACGTGTACAACGTCACGACGTCGCGCTGACGCGAGGGGGTCAGATCGGCTTCGGACTCGGCGTCACAGATGCGCTGGGACTCGGTGTCTGAGGCGCCGGTGCGATGGTGATCGGCATCGTGTTCGGCGGTGCGGTGGGTGTGGGCATGGCCGTCGGCCGCGGCGTGGGAGTCGCGGTCGCTGCGCCGGCGGTGTCGATGCTCGTGGGCAGGCCAGCCGCGTCTGTCGGCGTATCGGTCGGAGCGATGAGCGGTGCCGGCGGTGGCGTTGGCGACACCTGAACTCCGGGTCCGCCCAGCGCCTGGGCAGCGAAGAAGACCATCACCACCAGGGCGAGCACGGCTGCCGCGGCCACCGACCAGACCTTCCATCCCACGCCTCCGGGTCGTATCTCGTCGGCGGCGCTGTCGATCGCGAGACCCCTGAGCGGTGTGTCCTCGTCGTCATCGACGATCTCGACCTCCGGCGCCGCGGGAGCCGGGTCGCCGAGCCGTTCGGCGACGACGACGGCCAGCCATGCGCGTCCCTCGTCCCGCCAGCGTGCGCCGAGAAAGGCTGCTCCCGCGGTCTCGACGTCGCGACGGAAGGCCGCCGCACCGGCGGGCCGGTCGCGTGGGTCCTTCGCCAGCCCGCGGATCACCAGTTCACGCGCCAGCAGCGGAACGGCTTCGCTCGGCAGTGCTCCGTGCGTGTGCTGCACGCCAAGCCCGCTGAGGTCGGTGCCCAGGTACGGCGGTCGCCCGGTGAGTGCTTCCACCAGCACACCTGTCGCCGCATAGATATCCGTCGAGACGGTGTGCGGCCGGCCGGCCCAGAGCTCCGGGGCCATGTACTGCGGCGTCCCCGATCGCCAGCCGCGGCGGAGCGGCGGGGCAGGGATGCACGCATCGCGCAGGATGCCCGTCCCGTCGGTGTCGAGCAGCACCGCGTTCGGCGTCACATCGCGGTGCACGGCCCCGGCCGCGTGGAGCGCCTCCAGCGCGGCGAGCGTGTCGTCGAAGACGACCATGGCGGCGGCCGCGCTGAGCCGGCCGGACACGTCGATGAGATGGCGCACCGTGATCGCGTCCACCGATTCGTAGACGATCGCCGCGTGCCGGTCATCGAATGCGATCACCGAGAGCAGGTGCTGGTGGCGCAGCACGCAGAGGATGCCCATGTCGTGGCGGACCCGGCGCCGATACTCGGTGTCGGAGGACAGCGCCGGGCTGAGCAGGCGGATGACCACATGCGACCCCGTCGCAGTGTCATGGGCGTCGACGAGCGCGCCGGTGCGGTCGACGCCGATCCCCCGATCGAGTGTGTAGCCGGGAATGTATACCCGTGACCCGCCGGTGTCGGGGCCTCCAGCCTGGTCCATTCATCTCAGTATGCCGTGGCAAAAGGTCCGTTGAGTCGCATTCCTGCACCGAGCCCACCGGCGACGGGCACTAGAATGGCCGGGCAGTGGAGTACGTCGAGAGCATCCTCGACCTGGTCGGCAACACCCCGTTGGTCCGGCTGAGCAAGGTCACCGAGGGGCTCCGGCCTCTTGTGCTCGCCAAGCTCGAGCAGCTCAATCCCGGTGGGAGCGTCAAGGACCGGATCGGCCTGTCCATGCTCGAGGACGCCGAGGGCCGCGGCCTGCTCCGGCCGGGAGGCACGATCGTCGAACCCACCTCGGGCAACACCGGCCATGGGCTCGCCATGGCTGCTGCGATCAAGGGCTACAAGATGATCTTCGTCATGCCCGACAAGATGTCGGCGGAGAAGATCAGCCTGCTGCGCGCGTACGGAGCCGAGGTGGTGATCTGCCCCACCAACGTGGAGCGCGAGTCACCGCAGTCGTACTACTCGGTCGCGGACCGGCTGACCCGCGAGGTTCCCGGGGCATTTCAGCCGAACCAGTACTTCAACCCGCGCAACCCGGAGGCCCACTACCGGACCACGGGCCCTGAGATCTGGCGGCAGACGGATGGCCGGATCACGACCTTCGTTGCCGGCGTCGGAACCGGCGGCACGATCACCGGGGTTGGCAAGTACCTGAAGGAGCAGAGCTCCGCGGTCCGGGTGATCGGAGCCGACCCGGAGGGTTCGATATACAGCGGCGAGATTGCGCCGTACAAGGTCGAGGGTGTCGGCGAGGACTTCTGGCCGGGCACGTTCGACCGCGAGGTGGTTGACGAGTTCATCCAGGTGACCGATCGCGAGAGCTTCGTTGCCGCGAGGAAGCTCGCTCGTCAGGAGGGCATCCTCGTCGGCGGGTCGGCCGGCCTCGCGCTGCATGCGGCCATCCAGGTCGCCGTCAACTCCAAGCCGGACGACGTGATCGTGGTGCTCCTCCCCGACACCGGCCGCAACTACCTGAGCAAGTTCTTCTCCGACGAGTGGATGCGCCAGAACGGCTACCTGCAGCGGCTGGTCCCAGCCCGCGTGCGCGAGGTCATCGATTCGCATAGCGACGGCGTCCCGGAGCTGGTCAGCGTCGGCGCCGGGAAGTCGGTCGGCGAAGCGATCGACCTCATGCAGCAGTACGGGATCTCCCAGCTCCTGGTCACCGAGAACGGGACGACGGCCGGCGGCGGCGTGGTCGGCAGCATCCAGGAGCGGACCCTCCTCGACCGGATCTACCGCGACCCGGCGGTGGTGACCACCTCGGTGTCGACGGCGATGGACCCGCCCTTCGCGCGCGTCGCGGCCGGGGCCCCGATCGAAGAGGCGTTCGAGGCCCTGCTCGGTGGTGAGCCGGCGCTCATGATCATGGAAGGCGACCTCCCGGTCGGCGTGATCACCCGAAGCGACCTGCTCGAGTTCGTCGCCCGGCGCGGACGCGGCTGACTGCCATGGAGATCAAGAGGGCTCTCGGTCTGGCGACCCGCGCCGTGCACGTCGGACAGGGCCCTGATCCGGCGACGGGTGCCGTCGTCGTCCCGATCCACCTCGCGACCACCTTTGTGCATGAATCGCCGGGCCGCCACAGGGGATTCGAATACTCGCGCTCGGGCAACCCGACCCGGAACAATCTCGAGGCGTGTCTCGCGTCGCTGGAGGGAGCGAGGCACGGTCTTGCGTTCTCGTCCGGCCTGGCCGCCACGACGGCTGTGGTGCTGCTCCTCGATCCGGGGGACCATGTGGTCCTCACCGAGGATGTCTACGGCGGGACCTTCCGGCTGTTCGACCAGGTCTTCAACCGCTACGGAATCACCTTTACGTCCGCCGATCCGAGCGACGTGGATGCGATCGCGGCGGCGATGACGGACCGCACGCGTCTTGTGTGGCTCGAATCCCCCACCAATCCGCTCCTGCGAGTCGTCGACATCGACGCGGTGAGCGAAATCGTGCACGGAGCCGGCGCATTATTCGCAGTCGACAGCACCTTCGCGAGCCCGGTGCTGCAGCGTCCGCTGGAGCTCGGAGCCGACATCGTCGTCCATAGCTCCACGAAATTCCTGGGAGGACACAGCGACGTGCTCGGCGGCGCCGTGGTCACCTCGGATGATGTCCTCGAGGAAAAGCTGCGCTTCCATCAGAATGCTGTCGGCGCGGTGCCGTCACCCTTCGATTGCTGGCTGCTCCTCCGAGGGTTGAAGACCTTGCAACTGCGCGTCCTGCGCCAATGTGAGAACGCTCTGGCCGTCGCGCGGTGGCTCGAAGGTCAGGATGCCGTCACCCAGGTGCACTACCCGGGTCTCGAGAGCAGCCCCGGTCACTCGCTCGCCCGGCGCCAGATGGGCGGCCACTACGGCGGCGTCGTGTCCTTCGAGGTCTCGTCGCGAGAGGCAGCGATCTCGTTCCTCGAACGGCTGCGCGTCTTCACGCTCGCCGAGTCACTCGGTGCCGTCGAATCGCTGGCCGAAAGCCCAGCCCTGATGACCCACGCGTCGATTCCGGAGGAGATCCGGACGCGGGTCGGCGTCAGCGACGGGCTGCTGCGCCTGTCCGTCGGTATTGAGGACGTCGACGACTTGCTGGCCGACCTGGAGCAGGCACTGGCGTAGCCTCGCGCGGCGGAGCGCCGAGCTTCCACTCACCGGTGGTGAGCAGCAGCGTTCCATCGATCTCCGGCAGTGCGGGGGCACCGAGGCGGCGAAGCTTGCGCCACTGTTCGCCGTCCTCCTCGCTGAGGAAGGTGATCGCCTTGCCCTCGTTGCCGTTGCGCGCGGTGCGGCCGACCCGATGGGTGAGCCACTGCGGCGTTTCCGGAAGCTCGAAGTTGATGACCAGTCCCACGTTCACCACATCGATGCCTCGCGCAGCAACGTTGGTGGCGACCAGCACCTCGGTACGATTCGCTCGGAACGAGTCCAGCGCGCGATCGCGAGCATTCTGCGAGAGATTGCCCTGCAGCTCGCCGGCGGTGTGGCCCATGCGAAGCAGGTCGCGGACCAGCTTCTTGGCTCCGTGCTTGGTGCGATGGAAGACGATCGTCTGGTTGAGCTCGGATGCACGCTGGCGGCGCAGCAGCCGTGACAGCGCGTCGATCTTCTGCGACTTGACGACGCTCATGACACCGTGCTCGAGTGCGGGCACCTGCTCGTTGACGACGCGAACGCGCGCCGGCTCATACAGATGCTTGGTGATCATGCTCTGCACCCAATCGGGCATCGTCGCCGAGGCGAGCACCGTCTGCCGCCGCGCGCTGCTGCTGAAGTTGGGGCACATCGAGATGATCTTCTCGACATCCTTGGCGAAGCCCTGGTCGAGCATCTCATCGGCCTCGTCGAGCACGAGGTACTCGATGTCGCGGAGCCGGGCGAGCCCGTTGGATGCGAGGTCGAGGAGCCGGCCCGGGCATCCGACGATCACGTCCGGCGCATTGCGCAGCCCTCCGGTCTGAGGGCCGTAGCCGACGCCGCCGATGCAGATCACGGTGCGCAGGGCCGGGTCGACCTTGCGGATCACCGCGTTGACCTGGGTGGCCAGCTCGCGGGTCGGTGTCACGACGAGCGCTCTCGCCCCGTGACCCTGGTGCCCGGCAAGCCGCTCGACCATTGGAACGACGTACGCCAGGGTCTTGCCCGACCCGGTCGGCGCCTCGATCACGCAGTCGTGGCGTGCCAGCAGGGGCGGGATCGCCTCCTGCTGCACTGTGTTGGGCTCTGTGAAACCGCTCTGCCTGAGAGCGGCGGACGTGCGTGGACGCACGCCGATGGATTCAAACGTTGTCAACCGTGTTACCTCGGGAACCGGGGCATCCCCGTTATCCCAGAATCCCCTCGCTGGACTGTCGTGTGCCGGATTCTTGAGACCCGCCGTTCACCGGCGGAGAGAGGGTTCACCAAGAGGCATGGCTCGCCGATTCGCGAGCACTTGCCAAGACAGTACCACAGGTTGGTGCTGCGACCGCAATCGGTGACAGCTCCCGACGGGAGCTGGGAGCCCGGTCAGCAAAGAAGCGTGCGCTGCTTGACCAGGCTTCTTGCGATCTCCCGGGAGGCGCTGCGCCGCTGGTGGGCAGCCTGGTCACCTCTGGTGTGTATATCCTCGCTTCGAATGACGTTCGACGCCTTCCTCCATCAGCTTCCCGACGCGGACTCCGCGGAGACCGGCGAATGGCTCGAGTCCCTCGATGCGCTGGTCGCGTCAGAGGGCACCGTCCGCGCCCGCTTCGTCATCGGCAAGCTCCTCGAGCGCGCCCGGCGGCTCCAGGTACCGGTGCCGTCGCTCGTCTCGACGCCGTATATCAACACCATCCCGCCTGACGAGGAGCCGTGGTTCCCCGGCGACGAGGAGATGGAGCGGCGCATCCGGCGGATCGTGCGATGGAATGCCGCGGCCATGGTCACCCGTGCCAACAAGCGAAGCGACGGAATCGGTGGCCACCTCTCGACGTATGCGTCGGCGGCATCGCTGTACGAGGTTGGCTTCAACCACTTCTTCCGCGGCAAGGACGACGGCAACTCCGGTGACCAGATCTATTACCAGGGACACGCCGCGCCGGGGATGTACTCGCACGCGTATCTCGAGGGCCGCATCACCGAGGCGCAGTTGGACAACTTCCGTCAGGAGACCGGAGGGAACGGCCTCAGCTCGTATCCGCATCCGCGCCTGATGCCGGACTTCTGGGAGTTCCCGACGGTGTCCATGGGGCTCGGCCCGCTCAACGCCATCTACCAGGCACGCTTCAACCGCTATCTCTACAACCGGCACATCGTGGACACGAGTGAGAGCCACGTGTGGTGCTTCCTCGGTGACGGCGAATGCGACGAGCCGGAGACGCTCGGCGCGCTCTCGCTGGCCGCTCGCGAGCAGCTCGACAACCTCACGTTCGTCGTCAACTGCAACCTGCAGCGTCTCGACGGACCGGTGCGCGGCAACGGGAAGGTCATCCAGGAGCTGGAGGGAATCTTCCGCGGCGCCGGATGGAACGTGATCAAGGTCATCTGGGCGCGCGAGTGGGACGAGCTGCTCGCTCGCGACGTGCACGGTGTGCTCGTGGACCAGATGAACCGCGTTCCCGACGGGGAGTTCCAGAAGTACACGACCGAGAGCGGTGCGTACATTCGTGAACACTTCTTCGGCCCCGATCCGCGCCTGCGCAAGATGGTGGAGCATCTGTCCGACGACGATCTGCGCCACCTGCGCCGGGGCGGCCACGACTACCGCAAGGTGTACTCCGCATACAAGCTCGCACTCGAGCAGCATGGTGCGCCGACGGTGGTCCTCGCCCACACCGTCAAGGGATGGACGCTCGGCGTCGGGTTCGAGGGACGCAACTCGACGCACCAGATCAAGAAGATCGGCGAGGCCGAGTTGCGCGCGTTTCGCGACCTCCTCGAGCTGCCCATCAGCGACAAGCGGCTCGCCGAGGCCAAGCCCCCCTACTACCACCCGGGCGCCGACTCCGATGAGGTCGAGTACCTGCTCATGCGCCGTCGCGCCCTCGGCGGGATGCTGCCGCGCAGGCTGGTGCGGAACAAGCCGCTGGAGCTCCCCGGCGAGGCGCCATATGCCGAGTTCCTCACCGGCAGCGGCACGCGAGCCGCGTCGACCACCATGGTGTTTGCCGGCCTGCTGCGCAACCTGCTCCGTGACAAGACGATCGGCAACCGGATCGTCCCGATCATCCCGGATGAGGCACGCACCTTCGGCATGGATGCCCTCTTCAGCGAGGTGAAGATCTACGCGCCGTTCGGTCAGACGTACGAGCCGGTCGACGCGGGGATGGTGCTGTCGTACCGCGAGGCGGTCGACGGTCAGATCCTCGAGGAGGGGATCACCGAGGCGGGATCGATGGGCAGCTTCACCGCCGCGGGCACCGCGTACGCGACCCACGGCCAGGCGGTCATCCCGTTCTACATCTACTACTCGATGTTCGGTTACCAGCGGGTCGGCGACCTCATCTGGGCATTCGGCGACTCGCGCGGTCGCGGTTTCATGCTCGGCGGCACGGCCGGACGTACGACGCTGAACGGCGAGGGGCTGCAGCACGAGGACGGACATTCGCCGCTGCTCTTCAGCGCGATCCCGAACGTGCGCATCTACGATCCGGCGTTCGCGTACGAGCTTGCGACGGTGATTCGCGACGGCATGAGGCGGATGTATGTCGACGGCGAGGACATCTTTTACTACATCACGCTGTACAACGAGAACTACCCGATGCCGCCGATGCCCGAGGGCAGCGAGGAAGGCATCCTGCGCGGGCTCTACCTGTACAAGGGTGCCGGCGGCGAGCGCACCCACCGCGCGCGCATTCTCGCCAGCGGCAGCGCGGTGCAGGCCGCCCTCGAGGCTCAGGCGATGCTGCTCGAGCAGCACGACGTTGCCGCCGAGGTGTGGAGCGTCACGAGCTTCCAGCTGCTCCGCCAGGATGCGCTCGAGGTCGAGCGCTGGAACCGGCTGCATCCCGATCTGGAGCAGCGCGTGGCCTACGTCGACGAGCAGTTGGGGCCCGATGGTGGGCCGATCGTCGCGGTGACCGACTACATGAAGGCGGTCCCCGACCAGATCGGACGATTCATGAAGGCGCCGTTCATCCCACTCGGCACTGACGGCTACGGCCGCAGCGATACGCGGGTCGCGCTGCGCCGGCACTTCGAGGTGGACGCGGGGTCGATCTCGGTTGCTGTGCTCGACGGGCTGGCGCGCCAAGAGCAAGTCCCGCGCCACGTCGTCGCCGCGGCCATCGAGCACTATGCGCTCGAGACCGAGCTGCCCGACCCTCGCGACCGCTGACCCTCATCCGGAGCCGAAGGGCAGCGACGCGCGTTCGGTGTACACCGCTCCGCCGGGTGCGGAGCGCGACTCATAGAGCACCAGTCGCGATGCGCTGAATCGGATGTCCGGATGTTGCCGCGTCGCCGTGGCCCAAGCACTTCGTGCGTCGCCGCTCCAGGGCAACCGTGGTCTCCCGAGGGTGCAGTGCGCGTTGTAGCGGCGCTGGTCGACCTCGAAACCTGCGGCGCCCAGGATCGTCCGGCAATCGAGTGCAAGCGTGGTGAGCGGAGCGACATCGCGCGACGGCCCGAGCCAGAGGACGCGAGGCGCACCCCATGGCGGGAAGGAGCCGATCCGGTCCAGAACCACGTCGAATGGCGATGCGCGAATCGTCAGCGGCGTCACCAGATCGACGGCGACCGCTGCACGTTCGTCTTCGACCTGGCCGAAGAAGTGCACGGTCAGATGGAGTGTCTCAGGTCGCGCCCAGCGAACCTCCGGAACACGCTCGCGAAGCTCGTCTTGCAGCCGTTGCGCTTCCTCGAGCCCCGGCTCGGGCAGGGGAACGGCGAGGAAGCACCTCACGCGCCGGGTGAGGCAGTGGCACTTGGTTTGGGGCTCGGGGTTGCAGGTGGCGGCGTGGGAGCGGGCGAGGTGCACGGATTGCCCCCTGCGTTGGACAGCGTCACCTCGATCGCATTCGCGTTGCACAACGTGTGTACTTGGGTGAACAGTGCTTCGACGAACCACTGGGGCCTGTCCATGACGTTGTACGGGTTCCCCGCGTAGATCAGGATGTGGCTGACGCCCCAACCCGCTGCGGTCTTCGAGTCCACCATCACGATGTCGTAGCCGCCAGCGTCATGAACCGGTGATTTGGTGTACGCGCCGACCGGCGTCGACTCGACTGCGGCTGCGAAGGCCGGGTCATATGTCTTGAGCACGGCAGTGGTCAGGACACCGAGCATACCGCCCTTAGACGCCGTTCCGGTCGACCCGGAGTCATCCGAATAACTCTTCGCAGTGGTGCCGAAATTCGCTCCCCTGGCGAGGAGCGACTCGACATAGGCGGCGCGTTGCCGCGCGAAGACATCCTCAACGCGCTGCTCGTTGATGTTCGAGCTGATCTCATCCTCGAGCTGAGAGATTGACCCTCCGGCACCAGCGAGTTCGGTCCGCAGCGCGCTCATCCCTCCCGCCTGCTGGGCATCGCTGGCGACCTCCGCCGCAACCTCTTTCGAGGTTGCCTCGAGCCCGAGCTTGGTGGCCTCCTGGCGGATGACGGTGTCGGTGATGAGGCTCCGCAGGACAGTGGAGCGGACCGACACCTGGGCGCCGCCGGCGCAACTTCCACCCCCCTGCTCGATGCTGATGCAGACGCTCTGGTACCGGACGTTGAACTGGGCGAGCGTTATGGCGTCGGGACCGACGCGCGCGATCACCGGCGACGGCTTCGTCACCGGCGGACTGGTGGAGCTGCACGCCGCGAGCGTGAGTGCCCACGCTGCCGCGATCGCGACCCCGCCCCTTCGATGGAACATCCTCAGGCCAGTGTATCGGGGGCTGCCGCTGGGCCGGCTCGGCCGGTGCTCCGGCCGCTGACCCGAGCCCTGAACGATGGTGTGACCACCACTATCACCGTCGTCGCGCCGACCAGCAGCGCGCCAACGCCGATGGCATTGAAGAGGACGGCACGCGGCATCAGGCCGTAGGCGACCGTCCCCAGTGGTTGCAGTCCCGCGAAGATGGTCGCGTAGATACCGAGGAGCCTGCCGCGCAGGGCGGGGTCGGTGTCCGTCTGCAGGAGCGTGGTCATGGACGTGCTGATGGCGACGAACGCGAAGCTGATGCCGACCAGTGCGGGCAACGTGACACCGAGGGCCGTGCTGTGGGCCACGACGAACAGGCTTGCGGCGTAGACGACCCCTCCGACGAGCATGAGTTGGAGGCGACCCGCGCCTCGCCCCATCGACGCGATGGCCAGTCCACCCACGAGCCCCCCGATCCCGCCGACGCTGTACATGATCCCAAGCGCCTGCGGCCCGACATGCAGCTCCGTTCGAGCCAGAACAGGCAGAAACGGCATGTACGAGACGCCGCAGAAGGCGAGCACCGAGGCAACGATGACCACCCCGCGGATCAGTGGGTCCGCGCCGGCGATTCGGAGGCCGGCGATCAACTCACCCCATGCCGTGGCGCCCGCCTGTCGTGGCAACGGCGCGACGTCCGGGATGACCGTGAGGAGCACGACGATCGGTGCCAGGTACGCTACCGCGAGAAATCCGAAGCACGCGGCCGGCCCCGCGAATCCGATGAGCAGACCGGCAAGCGACGGGCCGACGATCCGGGTCGCGCTCATCGCCGCCGCACCAAGCGCGACCGCGTTGACGACCAGGTGTCGCTCCACGAGGTCGGCAACCAGCGCTTGACGAGTAGGGAGGTCGGCGGCGTCGGTGGCGCCGAACACGATCGCGACCACGAGGATGGCCTCGAAGCTCGCGTGGTGGGTCGCGACCAGGATCGCCAGGGATCCGGCGCTGAGCCCGAGCAGGGACTGAGTCACCAGCAGGATCCGCCGACGGGGCAGACGGTCGGCGAGCACCCCACCCGCCAGCGAGAGGATGATCGATGGAATGCCGTCCGCCGCTGCCACCGCGGCCACTGCGGTGGTGCTGCCGGTCTGCTGATAGACGAGATATCCGAGGGCGACGACCTGCATCCAGGTGCCAAGCAGCGTCGGCCATTGCGCCGCCCAGTACCAGCGGAACGGCCGAACGCGCAGGGCCGGCGGCGGCCAGCGGCGTTCTGGGGGCGCGATTGGATCAGGCGTCTGCGTCACTCGCCAGCGACATGTGCACGCTCGTCGACGTCCGCAGGAACCCCGCGTTCCGATACGCGCCGTCGGCACCCGGGGCTGCCTCGAGGAAGACGGTCGAAAGCCCGGAGTCGAAGCCGTGGCGGGCGAGGGCCGACACCATCGCCCCGGCGAGCCCGTGTCGCCGGTGGGACGGTGCCACTGCGACGCCGACGACCTCGGTTGCGCCACCGGCAGCCGGCCCCGACTGCGCCGCACCGACGACGGTGTGAGTCTCGACGTCCCGCGCGATCAACGCGCGACCTCCCCGGCTCAACATGCCCCGCAGCCTGGTCACGGTGCGCTCGCCGGCCGGTTCCGGGTCGTCGAAGACGTCGTGCTGGAGACGTGCCATGTCCAGCAGCGTTGCGTCGCCCGACGGTGTCTCGACCACCACGCCGTCGGGCACACGCACGTCGCGCACGGTCCCGGTGGTACAGGTCATCAGCGGGAGACGATCCTCGACGGACCACCCGTGCGCGGTCAGCCTGGCCTCGACCGCTGGTGCCACCGATGGCAAGAACTCGACGCGTGGCATGCGGTCGGCCGCGCGGAACGCCGCAACCAACGCGGATATCCCTGCATCGTCAGGGTCAGCGCCGTCGTCGGGCATCGCATAGTTGAGAAAGCGGAGCCTGGTGGCGGAGCTGAGCAGGAGGATGAAGGCGCCCACGCGCGGGAGGTCCCCTGCCCTGCGCGACTCGCGGATGAATGCCATGATCGCTCGATCGGCCTCGAGGTTGACCGGCCCATCCGGTTCGGCCATCACGGGAGAACGCCTAGGCGGCGGCGACGGAGGCACCATCTGCACGCGGCAACGGCTGATCGTCGAGGAACGCCGCGATCAGCGCGCGCTGCCGTCGCGAGAGCTCGGGGCTCCACGCGTGACCGGCCTGCCGGATGACGTCGAGGGACAGGTCGGGCGCGTCCGAGACCGCCGAGTGCAGGCGCCGCACGTCGACGATGCGATCGTGTTCGGCGACCAGGATCAGGGTCGGACGTCCCGAACCCCGGACCTGGGCGAGGTCGTCGCGGCGGAGCGCATCGCGCAGCCATTCGCGCGCAGCGCGCGGATCAGCGAGCACCTGGTTGTCGAAATTCGCCTTGGCGGCGACGGGATCGACGTTCTTCCCTTCCACCATCAGGCGCTTGTAGATGTCGCTCATGGTGCGCTGGTGTGCGAGCCACACGATGCCCGGGTACACCACCGGCGCCAGCATGAAGCCCACCTGGATATGGAAGGCGCGGCGTACGAGCCACGGCGCCACCAGCGGCGTGTGCAGGATGAGACGTTCGGTCGCCTGAGGGCGAGCGCGCTGGGCCGCCAGCGCAACCGGTGTCCCGAGGCAGAGCCCCGCAATGTCGAAGTGGTCGGCGCCGGCGTCCTCGGCTGCCGCGAGTGCGGCGCGTGCCAGCGCAGGCGCGGTATGGCCGCCGTTCAGCGGTGCCGATTGCCCGAAGCCGGGTAGGTCGGGGGCGATGATGGTCCGGCGTTGGATCAGGACGTCGAACCAATCCGTGAAGTTCTCCGCGGATCCGATGAATCCGTGGCAGAGCAGGAGCGGCGTGCCGGATCCGCCGGTCAGGTAGCGCAAGCGCTTGCCTTCGTATGTCGTGAAACGTTCTTCGAGCCCGTTCACGACAAACGTCACTCGGTGTCGATCTGTGCGCGCTGGAGGCGTCCGCTGTAGTCGATGTACACGGACTTCCATTCGCTGAACTCGTCGAGCACGTGGCCGCCGGCTTCGCGGTGGCCGTTCCCGGTGTTGCGAGTCCCGCCGAACGGGAGTTGGATCTCCGCGCCGATGGTCGGGGCGTTGATGTAGACGATGCCCGAGTGGAGCTCGTTGATCGCGTGGAAGGCCGTGCGCAGATCGTTGGTGTACACGCTCAGGCTCAGCCCGTATTGCGTGGAGTTGGCGGCGGCGATCGCGTCCTCCATCGATTCGACCGGGATGATCACGGTGGTCGGACCGAAGATCTCCTCCTGCGCGATGCGCATCGCCGGCGTCACGTCCCCGAACACGGTGGGACGGTAGAACCAGCCTTTGGCGAGCGCTCCTTCGGTTGCGATCTCACCACCGAGCAGCAGCGATGCGCCCTCGTTCTTGCCGATCTCCGTGTAGGAATGGATGCGCCGGAGTTGTGTCTCGTTGATCACGGGCCCGATCTCGACGTTGGCATCGAGCCCATCGCCGAGCCGGAGGTGCGACGCACGCTCGACCAGTCGCGCCGTGAAGCGATCGAGCGCGCCGTGCTCGACGATGAGTCGCGATGAGGCGGTGCAGCGCTGCCCCGCAGTACCGAACGCACCCCACAACGCGCCGTCCACGGCAAGCTCGACGTCGGCATCGTCGAGGACCACGATGGCGTTCTTGCCACCCAGCTCGAGCGAGCACTTCTTGAGCATCCTGCCGCAGGTCTCGGACACGATCCGCCCGGTGTCGACGCTCCCCGTGAAGTAGATGGCGGCGACATCGGGATGGGCGACGAGCGCCGCACCCGCCTCCTCGCCGAAACCGAAGACCACGTTCACCACGCCGGCCGGGAGCCCCGCGTCCTCGAGCGCCTCGACAAAACGAAGCGCGCAGAGGGGCGTGTCCTCGGCGGGTTTCAGCACGACGGCGTTGCCGGCCATGATCGCCGGGAAGATCTTCCATGACGGGATCGCGATCGGGAAGTTCCAGGGCGTGATGCAGCCGACCACGCCAAAGGGCTGGCGCATGGTCATCGCCCATTTGTCGCGCAATTCGCTGGGGATCGTCTCGCCGAATGCCCGGCGACCCTGTCCGGCGATGAACTTTCCCATGTCGATGGCTTCCTGGACGTCACCGCGCGCCTCGGTGAGCACCTTGCCCATCTCTCGAGTCATGAGCTGCGCCAGTGCCTCCTTGCGCTCCTCGAGCAGCTCTGACGCACGCAGGATGATCGCCGCCCGAGACGGCCACGGCGTCCGCCTCCAGGCATCGAACGCATTGCGCGCCGCGGCGACCGCAGCGTCCACATCGGCGGCATCGCTGCGCGGGAACACGCCGATGACGTCGTCGCTGCTCGCCGGATTGCGCAACTCGAAGCTGCGCCCTCCGGTGGCAGGCTTGAATGCTCCGCTGATCAGGTTTCCGACCGCGAACTCGGTTTCCGCCACCGCCATCAGGCCGCCTCCTCGCGCATGGCAGCCTCGAGGATGTCCAGCCCGGCGTCGAGCTCGGATTCCGGGATCGTGAGTGGCGGGATCAGCCGGATGACGTTTCCATCGATACCACAGGAGAGCAACAGGACTCCGCGAGCAAGCGCATTGGTCGCGATGCGGTCGACGAGCCTGGTTGCGGGGGCATCGCCCATCATGAACTCGAGGCCGATCATCATCCCGAGGCCGCGCACGTCCGCGAGCGCCGGTATGTCGTCCTGCCAGCCCCGTGCCCGTTCCATCACACGGCGGCCGAGACGCTCGGCTCGTTCCGGGATGCGCTCGCGGGTCATGGTGTCGATGACCGCGATCGCCGCCGCACATGCCACGGCGTTGCCGCCGTAGGTGGTCCCATGCTCGCCCTCGCGGAACGCGCTCATCACCCGGTGCCCCGCCACCATCGCTGCAATCGGCATCCCATTGCCCAGCGCCTTGGCCAGGCAGATGATGTCGGGCTCCACGCGGGTGTGGTTGACCGCGAACATCTTCCCGGTGCGAGCGAATCCGCTCTGCACCTCGTCGGCAACCAGCAGGATCCCGTGCTCATCGCAGACGCGACGCAGCATGGGCATGAACGTCGCGGGCGGGACGACGTAGCCACCCTCGCCCTGCACGGGCTCGACGATGATCGCGGCCACGGTCTCTGGGGCCGTGGTTGTCGCGAAGAGCAGCTCCAGCTCCCGCTCGACCAGCTCGCAGACATCGTCATCGGCGTGGGTGCAGTACCTGAAGCAGTACGGGTAGCGGATGTGGTGGATGCCCGGCAGCAAAGGTCCCATGCCGCGACGGTAGGTGGCTTTGCTCGCGGTGAGCGAGAGCGCTCCATAGGTCCGGCCGTGGAAGCCGCCGACGAAGGCGATGATGTCGCTGCGCCCGGTCGCGCGGCGGGCCAGCTTCATCGCACCCTCGACCGCCTCGGCACCCGAGTTGGTGAAGAACACCTGGTCGAGCGAAGGCGGCATGATCGAGACGAGCGCCGCGCCGGCCTCGATCATCTTCGGGTGGTACGCGGTCACCGACGTGTGCCAGAGGCGATCGACCTGCTCGTGCACGGCGGCCACCACGGCGGGGTGGCGATGACCGAGGTTGGTCACTCCGATGCCACAGCCGAAATCGAGCACGTCGCGCCCGTCGACCGTCTGCAGATGCGCGCCCTCGGCACTCTCGACCACGAGATCTGAGTACCGGTGGTACGCAGGAGAGATCAGCTCCGCGTCGCGTTCACGCCACGTCGCCGCATCCGCGGCCGTCAGCATGCCGCTCACGACCCGGACGTTGCGGTCGCACGCCCCGATGCGGCGGGGCTCCGAACCCCCACCTTGCCGAGGGCGAGGAACCCGCCGAACATGATCGCGATGCCGGCCGCCTCGTAGGCGCCGAGGACGTCGAGGTTGGCGATGCCGACGGTCTTTGCCGCTGAGAAGCCGACCGCGATGATCAGCGCTCCGGCGGTGAGGAGGACGTTGCAGATGACCCGGTCGATGCCGGCACGGTCGCGAATGAAGCGATATGCAGACCAGGCGGATCCACCGACCAGCACCAGCGTCCCGATGATGTTCAGGAACACCACGCCGATGAAGAGGAGCGAGCCCTGCTGGATGGCGTTGCCGAGCACTCCCTTGGCCGTGGCCAGCTTGGCGGCGTCGACGGGGATCACTGCCGCGTCGACCGCGAGCACGATCGTGATCGCGCCCAGCACGATGGCGCACGCCCAGGCGACGCGGCGGGGGGCGAGCAGGAAGATCGTGCCGAGTGCCAGATAGATGACTCCGAGCACGCCGCCCAGGAGATAGAAGCCGCGGAAGACCGCCGGAGACCAGCCGCCCGTCTCTCCCGCCGCCTGGAACGCCGCGGCGCCGGCGAAGATGAGCAGCCCCAGGGTCCAGGCGGCGAACGCCGGCCGCCGGCTCCGGAGGAACCTGACGAAGACGACCACAGCAAACGCTGCACTCAGCCCACTCGCAACAGCGGCGAACACCATACAGGTGATCCTAGCGAGGTTGAGCGGGTCCTTGGATCTGGCCCGGATTTGCGCCGGTTTTCCACCGGCTAGTTCCAATGGGCGATTGACAACCAGCCGTGCCCGAGTGTACACAGACAGCCTCACCAGCAATTGCCTCGCAGAGAGAGGAGAACCCAGCACATGGTCAAGCCCACCAAAGGGGCGTTGTCGATCGCTTCAATCGCAGCATTGGGGGTGCTCGCGGCGTGCGGCACCGCCTCGACAGGCCCAAGCGCCTCGAGTGGGGCGACCGGCATCGCCGCGTGCCACGGCACGATCACAGTCGCCACCGACCTGCCGCTGACCGGAGGCGATGCGACTGACGGGCCGTTCCCGCAGCTGGCAGCCCAGCTCGCCGTATCGCAGGCAGTTGCAGCCAAGCTCATGGGCGGCTGCACGCTCAAGTACGTCAGCAAGGACAACTCGACAGTCCTCAAGAACGGGCATGACCCGGCACAGGGCGCGGCGAACATCACCTCGCTGGCTTCGGACGGCACCGTCATGGGAGTGGTCGGGCCATTCAACTCTTCGGTGGCACTGGCCGAGATCCCGGTGGCATCGCAGAACCACCTGGCCTTGATCAGCCCCTCGAACACCAACCCCTGCCTCACCGCGGTGGTGGCAGTCTGCAGCGATCCGACCATCAAGATCGACACAGCGGCGCTGTACCCCGGCGCGCACAGCTACTTCCGGGTCATCGCCAGCGACATCCAGCAGGGCGAGATCGATGCGTACGTCGCGGCCAAGGTCCTCAACGCGAAGAAGGTGTACATCATCGACGACCAGGAGGCGTACGGACGCGGCCTCGCGCTCATCTTCAAAACGGCCTACACCACGACTGAAGGCGGCACCGTCGTCGGTTCTGCGAGCCTTCCCGGCTCGACCACCACGTTCGCCACTCAGATCAGCAACGCTCAAGCCGCTGGCGCCCAGGCCATCTTCTTCGGCGGCACCACTGGGAACGGCTGCGGCCTGGTGCGTCGTGACATGGGCAAGGCGGGCTTCAACGTCCCGCTCCTCGGAGGCGACGGCTGCCAGGACACGAAGTTCATCGCCGACGCGAACTCGGGTAGCAACACGAGCGAGGCCGTGGGCAGTTACGCGACGAGCGCTCCTGACGTCACCAAGCTCGCAAGCTCGGCGACGTTCTTCTCGCAGTACGCAGCCGCTTACTCGGCCAAGCCGGCGCCATACAACGACGGCACCAAGGAGCCCTACACCGCGTACGGCTACGACGCGATGAACATCCTCCTCAAGGCCATCCACGACGTGCTGGTTGCCAACAATGGCCAGCCGCCGTCGAGCACTCAGGCCTTCCGGGACGCGGTGGTCGCGCAGCTCCACCAGACGTCGTACGACGGTGCGCTCGGCCACACGACCTTCGACGCCAACGGAGACACGACCAACACCGGGTTCACCCTCTACAAGGTTGCGAGTGGCAGCTGGACGGGTGACGGCACATACGCGGTTGACACCAGCGGCAACGTCACCTTGAAGAGCTGATCGACGACATGTAACGATCACGGGGAGAGCGCCGGGCGCTCTCCCCGTTTCGTGTTTTTCGTGCCGGGGGACAGAGATGAGCGACCCTAGCGGGACACCCGACGCACGTCCGGCGCCACCGGCTGGTGGTGCCTCCGTGCTCACTGCCTCCTCCACGCTTGTCGATCCGGCGGGACTGGCACCGCGTTCGATCGAAGCGGGCGGTATCGCACGAGCACTCGGGCCGTCGTTCCGCAGCGCCTATGGATGGGTCTCCCAGAATTTCGCGCTACTGCTGATGATCGTGATCCTGGCGTCGATCGTGGGAACGTACTTCCAGGGCGGCGCAACGCTCATGGGTCATCAGATCGACAATGCGCTCGTCCTGGGAGCGATCTACGCGCTCGTGGCTGTCGGTTACACGATGGTGTACGGCATCATCGAGTTGATCAACTTCGCTCACGGCGATGTGTTCACCGTGTCGGGGTTCTACGCGATCTTCATCGCCGACCGGTTGCACCTCGATTCGCTGGCGACCCATAACTTCGGTGGTCTCCTGCTCGCCCTGGCCATCATCTTCCCGCTGTCCATGATCGCGGCGGGATTGACCGGGGTGGCGATCGAGTTCGTGGCCTACCGGCGCCTTCGTGACGCGCCGAGGCTCGCTCCACTGATCACCGCGATCGGCGTCTCGTTCCTGATCGAGGGCGTCATGCTGATCCGTGAAGGCCCGGACAATGTCCCCACTCACATGGCGTCGTGGATCAATGGTCAGGCATTCGCAATCGGTGGGGTCAGTGTCGGCTACACGGATATCTTCGTGGTGGGCTCAGCACTGCTGCTCATGTTCGCGCTCGGCGCCTTCGTGCGGCGAACGCAACTCGGGAAGGCGATGCGCTCCACCGCGCAGGACCGCACCGCGGCCCTGCTCTGCGGCATCAACATCAATCGCACGATCTCGGCAACGTTCTTCATCGGCTCCGCGCTTGCCGCGGCTGCCGCGGTGATCTACAGCATCGAGTACGGCGATCTGAAATGGAACGTTGGCTTTCACCTCGGCATCATCGCGTTCACCGCGGCGGTGCTAGGTGGCATCGGCAACATCGTCGGCGCCGGGGTGGGCGGTTTCCTCATCGGCATCATCTACGTCTTCGGCGGCTCGCTTCTCGGCGGAGAATGGAGCGAGGCGCTGATCTTCGCGATCCTCGTCCTCATACTGACCTTCCGCCCGGTCGGGCTCTTCGGGGTCGAGGTGACCACTCGTGCGTGATCGGCTCAGGTCCTTCTTGCGGGCCGATCCCAGCACCGGGCAGCGGAATCAGGGCACCACCGTCTTCTGGATCCTCGCCTCGACGGCTTCAGGCCTGCTCCTCATGGGCTGGCTTTTGCCCTGGTTCGTCGGCCCTTTCGATGCGGGGGTGGGATACAGCGCACAGGACGCGGTCATATCACCTCCGACCGGGATCGGCACCTTTCTCATGTACGTCCTCGGTGTCTGCATGCTGATCCTGCTGCTCTCGCCGCTGGCGGAAGTGGTCGCTCGTGTGAGAGGAAGGAGCCTCGGCCGGCGTGCGGACCGAATTCGAACTCGTTGCCGGTCTCCTGGGACTGGCGCTCACCGCCGTCGTGTGGTTCCTCTACAGCGTCCTTCAGGAGGAGCCGTTATTCGGAACCTTCACTCCCGGCACGATCACCAACTCCGCCGTGTGGCTGACCATGTACGGATTCGCGCTGGGAGCCCTCGTCTACGGAGCGCGTCCCTGGGTGGTCGGACGCCAGACCCTGGCATTCGCGGTTGCGGCGCTGCCCTTCGGGCTCTTCCTCCCACTCATGTTTCACCAGGCCCCGGATTTCCTGCTCTGGGCTGCAGGGTCGCTGGCCGTTTACATGCTGCTGGCACTCGGGCTCAACGTCGTCGTCGGCTTCGCCGGGCTGCTCGACCTCGGCTATGCGGCCTTTTTCGCCATCGGCGCCTACGCGTGCGCTTCGTTCGCGTCGCCGTTTCACGGCATCCACCTGCCGCTGTGGGTGCTCATCTTCCTTGGCGCCGGGATCGCGTCACTGTTCGGCGCCGTCCTCGGAGCGCCGACATTGCGGCTCCGCGGCGACTATCTCGCGATCGTGACCCTCGGCTTCGGGGAGATCGTTCCCGACCTCGCGACCAACAACGCGTTCAATCTCACGGGAGGCGCTAACGGGATTTCAGGAATCGACCAGCCACACTTCGGCCCGTTCAATTTCAGTGAAAGTCCGCGCTGGTATTACTGGTCCATCCTCCTGGTGGTCCTCGTCGTGATCGTGCTCTTACGCAACATCGAGCATTCACGAGTCGGACGAGCGTGGGTGGCATTGCGTGAGGATGAGGTCGCCGCCGCCGCCACGGGTATCAACACGACCACCACGAAGTTGCTGGCTTTCGCGATCGGCGCGTCCGTCAGCGGTCTCGCCGGAGCCTTCTACGGCTCGCTGGTCACCATCGTATCGCCCGACGACTTCAGCTTCTCGGTGTCGATAGCCGTCCTCAGCATCATCGTGCTCGGCGGCATCGGCAACATCACCGGTGTCATCCTCGGCAGCTTCATCCTGACCTTCGTCATCTTCTGGATGTTGCCGGACATGAATGCATGGGCGACGACCGTCAGTCACACGGTGCACCTGCCGGCACTGGCGACCATCGATTTCAGCTCGTTCACATTCCCGCTCTACGGGATCGCGCTCATCCTGATGATGTTGTTACGACCGGGAGGCCTGCTTCCCAGCCGCGCGCGCCGCATCGAACTGGAGAGTGCCGGGGAAACCGAGTCACTTGCCGCCGTGCAGGGAATCGCCTGAGTTGGCACTCCTCGAGCTGAACACAGTGACCAAGCGATTCGGCGGTCTTCTCGCCGTCTCGAGCGTCAGCTTCAGCCTCGACAGGGGCGAGATCCTGTCGATGATCGGGCCCAACGGCGCGGGCAAGACGACTGCCTTCAACTGCGTGACCGGGCTCTTCCCGATCACATCGGGATCGATCACGCTCGACGGGACGTCGATTGCGGGTCTTCCACCCCACCGGATAACGAAGATGGGAATCGCGAGGACGTTTCAGAACATCCGGCTCTTCGCGTTCATGACCGCGGTTGACAATGTGATGGTCGGTGCGCACTGGTGGATGAAGGAGCGGGTGTGGGACGGTGCCGTCAAGACGCGCCGCGCCCGTCGCGAAGAGCGCTCGGTGGAGGAGCGAGCGCTCGAGCTCCTGGACCTTCTCGGTCTCGCACGGTACGCCGGTTCCTACGCTCGTGAGATGCCATACGGATTGCAGCGCCGCCTGGAGATCGCCCGCGCACTGGCGACCCAGCCGCGTCTGCTACTGCTCGACGAGCCGGCTGCCGGTCTCAACACAGGGGAGAAGCGGGAGTTGATGCAACTCATCTCCCGGCTGCGCGACGAGGGACTGACGATATTTCTCATCGAGCACGACATGCGCCTCGTCATGGAGGTGAGCGATCGGATCGTCGTCCTCGATCACGGCGAGAAGATCGCCGAGGGCGGTCCCGCCGACGTCCGGAAAGACCCTCGCGTCATCGAGGCATACCTTGGCACCGGTGCGAACGATGAGATGCCCACAGCGTGAGTGAGAACGGCACGGCCGTGCAGGTGGCCGCGGGGGAGTTGGTCATCGAGCTGCGCGAGATCGATGTTTTCTACGGTCGCGTCAACGCGTTGCGCAAGGTCTCGATGGAGGTCCACGAGGGCGAGATCGTCGCACTCATCGGCAGTAACGGCGCGGGCAAGACGACCACGCTGCGCACCATCAGTGGCCTCATCGGACCCAGGAGCGGCGAGGTGCGCCTGTTCGGCAAACCAACTCGTGGTCTCGGAGCCGAGAAGATCGCGCGCCTCGGCGTGGGACATGCCCCGGAGGGACGGCGGCTCTTCCCGCGCATGACGGTTCGCGAAAACCTCGACATGGGCGCGTACACCCGCAGCGATCGAGCGGGCATGCGCACCGACCTCGAGCGGGTGTTCACATTGTTTCCCAGACTTCGAGAGCGCGCCGCACAGCTCGCCGGCAGCCTGAGCGGCGGCGAGCAGCAGATGGTGGCGATCGGTCGCGCGCTGATGAGCAATCCGAAGGTGCTGATGCTCGACGAGCCCTCCCTGGGCCTCGCGCCCATCCTCGTCGATGCGATCTTCGAGGTCATCCGTGAGATCAACTCGAAAGGAACCACCATCCTGCTCATCGAACAGAACGCGCTCCTTGCGCTCAAGACCGCCGTGCGGGGCTACGTCCTCGAAACCGGCGAGGTGGCGCTCTCCGGGCCGTCGTCGGAATTGATCGCTTCGCCGGACATTCAACGGGCATACCTGGGCATGTAATCTCGTCAGGCGGGAAAACGGCCGGCGGTCTCGACGCCTTAGGGAAGCGATGCAACCGATCAGGGAGACGACGCCAGCCTCCGAGAGTCCAATCTCGGGGCACACTGTCCCTGCGCCTGCGCGCACGCCGGACGCGATGCCCCCCGACGCGCCCACCCGCGACTTCGTCGGCTGGACGATGCAGCCGGAGCTGCGCAATGGCCGCCGTCTGTCCGTGGAGGTGACCCGCAGAGTGCTGGCCACAGCGCTCGGGCTCAGGGCCGAGGCGCTTGCCGGGCTCGACGCCGCCCAGCTGCGCTCTGCACTCGACCGCCTTCGTGAGATGGCGGCCTACACGCACAAGCTCGCCGAGGTCGCGGCGACCGACGACCTGACCGGTGCACTCCGGCGCAGCGCCGGGCTCGCAGCGTTGCAACGCGAGATCGACAGGTCGCGGCGCGTCGGCGGGCAAGGGCATCGCGGTGATGTTCCTCGACGTCGACAGCCTCAAGACACGTGAACGACACCGAGGGTCACGCCGCCGGAGATCGAGTGCTTGTCGAGATGGTCGCCGCAATCCGCAAGCGCGTCCGCTCGTATGACCTCGTGATCCGCTACGGAGGCGACGAGTTCCTGTGCGCCCTCGTCGATGTGGGACCGGAGGATGCGGACCGCACCCTTGCCGATATTCGCCGCCAGTACATGGCGACTACAGGCCACACCGTCAGCGTCGGTATGACCACCGTCGGCGAGGCGGACACCGCCGAAGCGGTCGTCGCACGCGCGGATGCCGCCCTGTACGCGGAGCGCAGGCGGCTCGAACAGCCCCATTCCTGAGAGCTTCCGCCGTCACGATTCGGCCCGCGAAACCGCGGGTACCCTCGCATGAAGAAAGGAGCTTGGACGATGGCCCTCGATGTGGTCGGCAAGCTGGCGAGAGTGACCGCCGACATCACCCCAGGACACCTCGGAGAGGTGCTGATCGAGGTGCGCGCCGGCACCGAGCGGTTCCTGGCACGCGCCTCGGACAAGCACGCAACTATCACGAAGCATTCCCAGGTCCTTGTGGTGGGTAGCCTGGGCGGTCGCACCGTCGAGGTCGCGCCGACAGACACCATGAGGTTGCCACGATGACTACGCTGGCCTACCTGATCCTGGGGATCATCCTCGGCGCGCTTTTGATCCTGGTGCTGCTGTTTCGGGCGGCGTGGCGGGTCGCCGAGCCCGATGAAGCCCTGATCGTCTCGGGGTTCCGGACCAGCCAGCGTCCCGATGGCGTCGGGGAGAGCATGGGATTCCGGATCGTCACCGGGCGCGGTTGCCTGGTTGCGCCCGGCATCACGCGCGTCAGGCGTCTCTCCCTCGAAGCGCACGAGAGCGAGATCGGCGTTCCGTGCGTGTCGCAGCAGAAGATCCGGGTCGACCTTCGTGGCGTGATCGTCTACAAGGTCGGTGACGACTATCGTTCGATCGCCAATGCGGCGCGGCGCTTCCTCGACCGGCCCGCGCAGGAGCTGGAGACCAAGGTGCAGAACGTCTTTGTCGGACATCTGCGCGCCATCGCCGGCTCGATGACCGTCGAGGACATGATCAGCGACCAGGACAAGTTCGCTCAGCAGGTGCGCGATCGCTGCTCGCAGGAGATGGAGTCGTTCGGTCTGGTGATCGACAGCTTCCAGATCCAATCGATCACCAGTCCGTCGAACTACATCGAGAACCTCGCCGCTCCGCACCAGGCGGAGGTCGAGCAGAACGCGCGCATCGCGCGTGCCAACGCCGAGCGCACAGCCGTGAGCCAGGAGCAGATCGCCCTGGCACAGATGGCCGAGTCCGAGCGAGACACCAATATCAAGAAGGCCGGGTACCAGGCCGAGGTCGACACCGCAACGCAGCTCGCCGCGCAGCAGGGACCGCTGTCCGAGGCCAAAGCCCATCAGGCGGTTGTCAGCGAGCAGACGCATGTTGCGGAGCTGCAGGCGCAGCAGAAGGAGCAGCAGCTCCAGGTGGACGTTCGCCGGCCCGCAGACGCCGAGGCGTACCGGCAGACCACGCTCGCCGCCGCGGGACGGGACGTTCGCATCCATCAGGCTGAGGCCGAAGCGCAGGAGGTCCGTCTCCGGGCAGAGGCGGTAGCCGCTCAGACCAAGGTGCAGGCGGAGGCCCAGGCCGCTGCCCTGAAGATGCAGGCAACCGCCCAGGCCGACGCGACCCGTCTGACGGGACAGGCCGAAGCCGACGCGATCAAGGCGAAAGGACTCGCCGAGGCGGACGCCATCCGGGCCCGCATGGAGGCCGAGGCGTCGGGCATCGAGCGCCGAGCGGCGGCGATGAGCCAGAACCAGGAGGCGGTGATCGCCCAGCAGATCGCGGAGAAGCTGCCGGAGATCGTCGCCGCAGCGGCAGCCCCGTTCGAGCACGTGGACCAGTTCACCGTGCTCAACGGCGCCCAGGGCGTGACCGGCGCGCTCGCAGAGATCATCCAGCAGGCGGGAGCGCTCACCGGCCTGGCGCGGCAGTCGCTCCTGCCCGCCATCACCCGGGCGGCATCCGCCCCCGAGACGCAGCACCTCAACGGGGCCCGCACCGGCGGGGCGTATGAGAACGGTGACCGCAATGGGCGGCGCAAGCGGCAAACTCCTGTCACGATCACGGACCCGGACCTTCCCGGGAACGACGCCAGCGAGGAGCACGCAGCGCAGTGACGACAGACCTTCCCGAGCTCTCCCTCTCAGCGCCCGAGGCGGCCACGACGGTGGCGCCGGCAGAGGCCGAGCGCGAGGTGTCCATCGACCCGGAAGCCGCGAAACGGATCGACGCCATGGTGGCGACGTTCGTCGGAAGCCTCCGGGCGATCGACGTCCACGGCGACGACTACCGCCGGAGTGTCGACGACATCGACAACCTCGCCGACCGCGAGATCCGTTCGACGTCCGACATGAGCAACCGGCTGCTCGACCGGCCGACCCGCGCCATGCGCGGCCTCGGTCAGGGCGACGCACCGATCGCCAAGGGCCTTCTGGAGCTGCGCCGATCGGTCGAGGAGCTGAACCCGGCAAAGCACGATCTCACCCAGGGCGGACCCCGCAAGCTCCTCGGCGTCGTGCCCTTCGGCGACCGCGTCCGTGCCTACTTCGCCAAGTACCAGAAGTCGCAGAGCCACATCGAGGGCATCGTCGGCGCCTTGCGAGAAGGCGGCTCCGAGCTGGAGAAGGACAACGCGGCGATCGCCCAGGAGCAGAAGGCGCTGTGGTCGCAGATGGAGACGCTCCGTCAGTACACGTACATGGCCGAGAAGCTCGACACCGGCCTCGAGGCGCAGATCAACCACATCGCGATCGGCGACCCCGAGCGGGGCAAGGCCCTCCAGGAGGACATCCTCTACCCGGTCAGGCGGCGCCGCCAGGAGATCCTGACGCAGCTCGCCGTGGCCGTCCAGGGATATGCCGCCCTGCGCGTTGTCGAGATCAACAACCGCGAGTTGGTTCGAGCGGTTCGTACGGCAACCACCACGACGGTCGCCGCGCTGCGAACGGCGGTCATGGTTGCCCAGGCGCTCACCAACCAGAAGCTCGTCAGCGAGCAGGTGAAGGCGGTGAACGAGACCACCAGCGCGATGATCGAGAGCACCTCATCGGTGCTCCGTGAGCAGACGGTCACGGTCGAAGATCAAGCGGCCAGCCCCGGCCTCGACATGGGCTCCCTGCAGCGAGCGTGGGACAACGTCTTCGCCGCCCTCGATCAGATCGACACCTACAAGCTGCGTGCTCTCGAGGCGATGAAGATCACGGTCCGGGACCTCTCCGACCAGGTGCAGAAGTCGCACGCGCAAGTGGAGCGCCTGCACACCGCAGACGCGGCGGCTCCCCAGGTCGCGGGGGGGCAGGGCCTCCGCCTCAGCTGAGGGCGGCGCCACTCAGAAGTGGGCGGCGTGGATCCAGACCAGTCCGGCGGCAGCCGCGATAACGAAGAGCGCGTACTCGGCGATGGGCTCGCGGTGGCGCAATGGACCGACGACGGATCCCGCCACACCACGTGTGCCGTACCAGAGCACAAGCAGGATCGCTGCGCGCAACCCGGCGTGGGCGTTGTTCAGCCCGACGATCACGGCACCCCCGAGCACGATGCCACCGACGACGAGTGCCGAAAGGATCGTGGCGGGAATGGTGAGGCGCTCCGTCCGAAGGCCGTCGAGGCTTACCAGAAAGGCGACGGCGAATACCGCGCCGAGCCGTAGCCGGATCGGCAGGGTCGGCGAGACGCCGCCGAGCAATACCGGCGCCAGGACGGCGATTCCGGAGACGTCGCGGATCAGCCTGGTGAACCACCCCTCCTTTCCCAGGGCGCGCCGACCGGCGAGACGCGGCACACCGCCGATGACGACCGCGGCGATGACCCCTCCGGCGATCCGGATGGGGAGCGGCAGGACTGCAATCGCGAGCAGTGTCCCAAAGGAGAGGACCGCGGCCATCGGCAGCGCGGCGCCCACCGGGCCGGGCCTCGAATCCGAGGGGTAGATCAGGAAGTCGTACGCGACCAGGATGATTCCCGTGAGGATCGCCAGCCCGGCGTCGGCGACGGCGCTGCGATTGAGCCCGACGATCTCGGGCCGCAGCGCCACCTCCGCCGCCGCCACCGCCAGGCCGAACGCGGTGTGCACCATGGGCAGCGGGATATCCGCCAGCACCCGCACCTCGCCCGTGATGCCCAGCGCGCTCCGCGCCTGGTCGGCGAGATAGCCATGGCCGCGACGGCGAAAACCTGTTCGATTATCCACGCCGGCCTGTGGAAACGGTGGAGAACTCGGCGAGATCCGGGTCACGGAGCCGAGGTGCCGGCCCGTCCATAGACGTCCTCGATGCGCACCACGTCATCGATCTCCGGCGATGACACCTCGAAAAGATCGGTGTCCTCGATCGCGATGAATCGATGCTTGCGGCCGGGACGGATATGTGCGGTCATGCCGGGAGCCAGTCTGTGCGTCTGCATCTCGCCGCTTTCGTCCTCGAGCTGGACATCCAGGAGTCCGGACACCACGTAGATGCACTCGTCCTTCTGGACGTGGTACTGCAGGCTCAGCGAATGACCCTCGTCGACGTGGAGAAGCTTGCCCAGGTAGCGATCCGTGACCGCCCAGTGGAGTTCGTACCCCCAGGGCTTGTCCACCCTCCGCGAATCGGGCGCATGGACGGAATCAGATGCATCGACGATCTCGGTCATTCGCTGGCTCCGACTGCGACCCGCTCCGACACACCGCTCTGGTTCTCGAGAGCTGCGATGAGGTCCTCAACACGCGCGCGCGTGGTTGCCTCTGCATATACCCGCATGAGCGGCTCCGTGCCACTCATGCGCATGAGCACCCACGACCCGTCGTCCAGGTAGAACTTGAATCCGTCGTCATCGCGAGTGCGGACGACCCTACTTCCGGCCAGATGATGAGTTTGATTCTGCTTCATCCGTGCGTAGATCTGCGACTTGCGCTCCTCATAGCCCTCACGTGGAAACCGGATGTCGTGGCGGTCATAGGCGTGCGGCCCGACGAGGTCTTCGAGATGGACGAGAATCGCTGAAAGCGGCATACCATAGTCAACGATCATCGCGGCCATCATCAGACCGGAAAGGATGCCGTCGCGCTCGGGGATGTGACCCCGGAATGCGTACCCGCCCGATTCCTCACCGCCCATGATCGCGTCCGTCTCCATCATCTTCGTGCCGATGTACTTGAAACCCACCGGCAGCTCATGCACGGTAACGCCAAATCGCTCGCCCAGATCGTCGATCATTCCCGAGGTGGTGATCGAACGCACGATGTCGCCACGCAGCCCGCGTTTCTCGAGCAGATACATCGCGAACAGCGCCATCACCTGGAGCTGGTTGATATAGCGACCTTTCTCGTCGATGATGCCGACACGGTCGGCATCGCCGTCGTTCGCAATGCCCAGGTCGAACTCACCCGATTTCACACGCTCCATCGCCTCGGGCATGTATCGATCGATGGGCTCAGGATGCATCCCCCCGAAACCTGGATTCCGCTCTCCATGCAACTCGACGACGGTCGTGGATCCGCCGCTGAGTGCCCGCGCGATGAGCCCGGCGCCAGCGCCGTACATGGCCTCGTGGAGCACACGCAGGCCGTGACCACGAAGTCGATCGATGTCAACCATCTTGCTGAGTTGATCGAAGTAGTCCGGGAGGGGGTCGATCGACTGCAGCCGTCCGGTCGCGACCGCCTCGTTGTAGGGCATCGTGGTCACGCCGGACTGGAGTGCTGCGGCTGTGTACTGCTCGATCTCGGTGACGACCTCCGGCGGCGCGGATCCGCCGAAGTCCGGCTTGTACTTGATCCCGTTGAATTCAGCCGAGTTGTGGCTGGCAGTGACCACGACCCCACCGGCCGCTTGCTGCCGGGTTATCGCCCAGGACACCGCCGGCGTGGGGGTAACACGGTCGAGGAGTGTCACCCTTCGCCCGTTCGCCACGAGAACCTGGGCGACCTCCCGGGCAAACAACTCGGCACAGAATCGCAAGTCATGTCCGACGATCACAGTCCGTGCGTCACTTGCGAGGTATGACGCAACGCCCTGGGCGACAGCGCGCACGTTCGCGTATGTGAAGTCATCCGCGACCACGGCCCGCCACCCGTCGGTCCCGAAACGAATCGGGCTCGGCATCATTGGTTGCATTCTAATCGCACCAATCCTCGGTCTCTCGCATGTGGGTCAGAGGACCTCGTCCCTGCCCGCTGCCCGGAGTTGCTCGACGACCTCCTTGACGAGCTGGGATTGGAGCGCGGGGACCACCAGCACGGCGTCGGGGGTGTCAACTACAACCACGCCGTCGATACCGGCGACAGCAACAATCCGTCCGGATCGCGAGATCACCGTGCAGCCGTTCGCCGCAGTGATGGACACAGGTCCCTCGAGCACGTTCCCATCCGCGTCAACTTCGCCCTCGGCAACCCGCGCATCGTGGACGTCCGTCCACGACCCAAGATCGGACCAACCGAACGTTGCCTCGACGACCGTGAGACGTGGCGCGTGCTCGAGGATCAGCGGTTCCACCGCCCGAGCCTGCAACGAGCCATAGATTCGCAGCACCTCCCCCTCGTCGCCTCGGATGCGAGCAGCAACTGCCTCGTCGAGGGCTGAGCTGAGTTCGGGATCGGCAATTCGAAGCTCATCGAGGAATCGACGAGCGGTCCAGGCGAACAGCCCAAGATTCCACAGGTGCCTTCCGCCCCGTACGTAGGCCTGGGCCACATCCGCTGACGGTTTCTCCGTGAATCCCGGTGATTCGAATGCAGGCAGCGCCGCCGCATCCGCCGCGATGCTGGATGGGCTCGGAGGTGCGCTCCACAGATCGGGGGGTCGACGCTCACCCACCTCGACGTATCCGAATCCGGTAACGGGCGCGACGGGAACGAGGCCCACGGTCGCAAGTCCGTCGGTGGCCTGTGCCCAACCGGCGGATGCGAGCACGGCGGCGCGATACGCAGCCGGATCGCTGACCCGATGATCCGCATGGACGCTTGCGATCAGCGCACCCGGGTCCTCGCGGGCGATGAGGCCGACGGCGAGTCCCAGAGCTGGGCCTGTCCCACGAGCGAGCGGCTCCGCGATGAACGCGTCATTCGGCAGCTTGAGATCGGCGAGCGCAGTCATGCAGCCCTCGATCTGATCCGCGGCCGTGACGATCCGGACGCTGTCGCCCAGGCCGATAACGCGATCCACGGTGGCTCGAAGCAAAGTCTCCCCGCCGCGAGCGAGCGGGAGCAGATGCTTGGGTGTCGACCGCCGGCTCAGCGGCCAGAGCCGGGTGCCGCTGCCGCCAGCGAGCACAACGATGTGTAGGCCCACGCCCTCCAACCGATCCTGAGCTACGCGGTGGCCGCGCTGAGGAGCGGTTCGGTGCCGGCGTCCTCAGCCCACTGGTCGGCGAGGGTGGTGCGCTCCCAGGGAAGGTCGAGGTCACTGCGGCCGAAATGGCCGTAGGCGGCAACCTGACGGTAGATGGGTCGGCGCAGCTCGAGGGCGCTCATGATCCCGAAGGGCGAGAGATCGATGTACTCATCGATCAGCGAGGCGATCATGTCGTTCGGCACCTTCTCGGTCCCGAAGGTCTCGACGAGCACCGAGACGGGCTTGGCGACACCGATCGCGTAGGCCACCTGGATCTCGCATTTGGTTGCCAGCCCCGCGGCGACGACGTTCTTGGCCGCCCAGCGCGCACCGTAGGCGGCGCTGCGATCGACCTTGGACGGGTCCTTGCCGCTGAACGCGCCGCCGCCATGCCGGGCATAGCCGCCATAGGTGTCGACGATGATCTTGCGACCGGTGAGCCCGGCGTCCGCCTGCGGCCCCCCGATGACGAAGCGTCCGGTGGGGTTGACGTAGCGCTTGGTGCCCGCGTCAAGCCACTCCGCGGGGATCACCTTCTCGACGACGTGGTGCTGGACGTCCTCGAAGATCTGCTCCTGGGTGACCTCCTCGCCATGCTGGACGCTCACCAGCACGGTGTCGACGCGCCTCGGACGCCCTTCACTGTCATATTCGATCGAGACCTGTGTCTTGCCGTCGGGGCGAGCCCATCGCAGCGTCCCGTCGCGCCGCAGGACTGCGAGCCGGCGCGCCAATTGATGAGCGAGCTGGATTGGCGCCGGCATCAACTCCGGGGTCTCGTCGCAGGCAAAGCCGAACATCATTCCCTGGTCGCCGGCGCCGCCGTGATTGACGCCCTGCGAGATGTCCGGCGACTGCTCGTCGATCCCGACCAGCACACCGCAGGTCTCCCAGTCGATCCCGTATTTGGCCCGGGTGTACCCGATCTCCTTGATGGTCTGGCGAACCAGGCCGGCGATATCGACATACGCCTCGGTCGTGATCTCGCCGAAGACGATGACGGTCCCGGTGCTCAGCGCGGTCTCGCAGGCGACACGCCCGAGCGGGTCCTTGCTGAGCACGGCGTCGAGGACGGCGTCGCTGATCTGGTCCGCAACCTTGTCGGGGTGTCCTTCGGTCACCGACTCAGAGGTGAAGAGACGATGGCGCATAGCTGGCATTGGAGCTGCCCTCCACCCCACCGGCAGCCACCGAGCCGCCCTGTGCGTCTCCGGCCTGCTCCTGTCCAGGGATCGCAAGATCGTAACAGCGCGGTGGAAGGCCTGGGCCGTGACGGATTTGTCCCTTTGCGGGGACCCTCTCGACCGTGTACTGTTACCCGGTAACCATCACCAACCCGGGCGCCGTATCACAACGCGCCGGACGGAGGAACAAGGCGCGTGTCGGTAGACCAGAACTCTACGTTGCCGCGATTGCGGCGTCGACTTCATTTGGACTGAGGGCGAGCAGGACTTCTTTGCCTCTCGTGGCCTCACAAACCCCCCTTCTCGGTGCCCCAGCTGCAGAGCGGCTCGTCGTCAGAGCGGCGGCGGTGGTGGTGGCGGCGGCGGCTTCGGCGGGAGTGGCGGTGGCGGCGGCGGATATCGCAGCAACGGCCCTCGCCAGATGTACGAGGTCCCCTGTGCTGGGTGCGGCGGCGTGGCGCGCGTCCCCTTCCAGCCTCGCGGCGACAAGCCCGTTTACTGCAGCGACTGCTTCCGCGCAGCGCCTCGGTGAGTGACGGCGGCCCAATCGCGGTAGGGACGAGGGTCAGCTTTCCCTATGGCGGCAGCCGGCGTACCGGCACAGTCGCTGACGTCTCCATGATTCCCGACCAGTCGGGCGGCCAGTCGCTTGCATACCTGATCGACGTCGGCTCTCGCAAAGTGTTTGTGCAGGGCGAGGGCATCACCCCGGCCACCGGGCCGGGGGCTGCCTTCGATCCGGTCGCTGAGGGTGTCGCCTACGGCCGCAAGCGGCCACGGAATCCGCGCAACCGGTAGCCTGATTCGGGGCTCCGTGCTGCGACGCCCCGTCGCTCGGTCGTGACCGCGCGACCATGGCGTGCTGGCTATCCTGTGAGTGATGGCTTCTGACCTCACGGCAGATGGCGCCGAGCATGGTGGCGTGCGTGCGCGCAGGCCGATCCGTGTGTGGATGGTCCTGCTTGCGCTTGGCGTCGCGGCTATCATCGCCGGCGGAGCGCTGATTGCCGGACCGCTGATCGGCGTGTTTCAGCGTGGCGCCGCCGATTCGACCGCGCTCAACCACTGGAAGGGCGGTGCCACCAAACCCGCCGTCGTCCCGGCCCCCGTGGCCACCAGGGCACCCGCTTGCGGCACCAGCTCCGCGACGGATTACGCGCTCGTGAACTTCGGCGCGCCGGCGCAGTATCACTACGCAGCGGTTGCCGGCAACGGTACCTGGGCATTGCTGAACTCGCGGTCGATGGTCCATTACGCAGGCACGCCGAATCCCGGCCAGCGGGGCAACGTCATCATCGCCTTCCACCGCGAGCCGGATTTCCAGTACATCACCGGGCTCAACGTCGGCGACACAATCGCGATCGAGAATCGAGCCTGCCAGACGTTCGTCTACAAAGTGACGCAGCGCTGGGACCTGGCGCCGGCGAAGGTCACGCAGCTCGTCCCCACCTCGGGTCACGAGCTGACCATGATCACCTGCGATCCCTGGTGGCAGGACTACAACCGCCTGGTCTGGCGCGCCGAGCTGATCTCGGCACCGGCGCCAAGCTCGTCCGGGTCAACCGGCGGCTCGGTGGCCAACCCCGCCTTCTAACGGTCTGACGAGCCCGCTGGATCCCCGCGTTCCCGGGTCGCCGCTTTCGGCACCCCCGGCTACGGCTTCCCGGAGAATCCCTCGAGCGGACCGGGAATGGCTTCTTCGGCGACCGCCTCGAGCCGCTTGATGTTCTTCCCCACGAAGAAGCCCGCAAGCACGATCACCACCACCGCGAGCGCTGCGAATCCGATCGCGACCGGCGTGCTCAGCTTGGCGATCAGGCTGCTGGCCACATAGGCTCCGACTCCATACAGCGTTGCCCAGACGACTGCGCCGGCCGCATTGGCGATCAGGAAGCGTGACCAGTGCATCCGGTTGGTGCCGGCGAGGAAGGCCGCGTAGGTGCGAAGCACCGAAACGAACCGGCCGAAGAACACGACCTTGGCCCCGTGACGCATGAAGATGTACCGCCCCACCTTTAGCTTCGCCTCGTCGAGCCGGACGTATTTGCCGAAGCGACGCAGGAGCGGGTAGCCGCCGAACCAGCCGATGCCGAAGCCGATGTTGTCACCGATCACAGCACCGATGATCGCCGCCGCAATGACCCCGGCAATAGACAGGTGTCCAGTCGCGGCGAAGACGGCCGCCGTGATGAGCATCGTCTCGCCGGGAAGCGGCACCCCCAGGCTCTCGATGCCCACAAACAGTGCTACCGCGAGATAGCCGATGCTCTGAAGCCAGCCGTTCAGGCCCGCGTTCGCCATCTCGTCGCCGTCCTCCGCTCAGACTGGCGAAACGGGATGGTGTCGCGAAACGTCGGCGCGCCGTCTGGTTCGGTACGCCGCAAAGCGACGCACCAGCTCCCCACGGAGTTGCTCCGGCGGCACCACAGCATCCACGATGAGCTCAGACGCAAGCCGGAATACGTCGATGTCGTCGCGGTACTCGTCCTGGAGTCGCTGCACGAAGGCCGCGCGGTCGGGTTCGGGCGTGTCCTGGATCTTGTTGTAGTAGACGGCGTTGATCGCCGCCTCCGGGCCCATCACCGCAATCTGCGCCGTCGGCAGCGCGATCGTGCAATCCGGTTCGAACGCCGGACCACTCATCGCGTACAGACCGGCGCCGTATGCCTTGCGCAGGACCACCGAGATGCGTGGGACCTGAGCCTGCGCAAGCGCGGCGATCATCTTGGCACCGTGCCGGATGATTCCCTGTCGCTCGACCGCCGTGCCGATCATGAAACCCGGCACGTCCGCAAGGAAGAGCAGTGGCACGTTGAACGCGTCGCAGCACGTGATGAAACGCGTTGCCTTGTCGGCGGAGTCCACGAAGAGCACGCCGCCTTTGAAGCGTGGTTGCGACGCGAGGATGCCGACGGCGTGACCGTCGATGCGGGCGAAGCCGCAGACGATCTCGCGTGCGAACAAACGCTTGATCTCGAAGAACGTCCCGTCGTCGATGACTCCTCGGATAAATGCCATGACGTCGTATCCCTTGGACGCCTCAGCCGGGATGACGCTGGCGATGTCCTCGCATCCCGCCTCGACCTCGCGAGGTGTGGAGACCGGCGGCATGTCATGCCAGGACTGCGGCAGGTATTCGAGATACCGTTGCGCCGCCACGATTCCCGCGTCCTCGTCGGCGACGAGCACATCGCCACAGCCGCTCACCGTGCAGTGCATGCGCGCACCACCCATCTCCTCGAGCGTCACCTTCTCGCCCACGACGACCTCGGCCATGCGCGGTGAACCCAGATACATCGAGGCGTTGCCCTCGACCATGATCACCACGTCGCAGAACGCAGGGATGTAGGCGCCTCCCGCGGCGCTCGGTCCGAAGAGCACGCAGACCTGGGGCACCTGCCCCGAAAGACGAACCTGCATATGGAAGATGTGGCCGGCGTGGCGCCGCCCGGGGAACATCGCAACCTGTTCGGTGATGCGCGCGCCAGCGGAATCCACGAGGTACACCAGGGGAATCTGCAGACGTTCGGCGGTCTCCTGGATGCGCAGGATCTTCTCGACCGTCCGCGGACCCCAGGAGCCGGCTTTGACCGTCGGGTCGTTCGCCATCACCGCGCAGGCCCTGCCGTGCATCACGCCGATGCCGGTGACGACTCCCTCCGCGGCGAGCTCCGGATCCTCGGTGCCGGCAAGCAGCCCGTCCTCGACGAAGTCGGTGCCGGAGTCAAACAGGCGCCTGATCCGTTCGCGCGCAGGCAGCTTGTTCTGGGTCGCGAGCTTGTCACGGTGACGCTGCGGCCCACCGGCGCGCGCCCGTTCCAGGCGCTCGTCGACGGATTCAGCCAACGCTGGTCTCGACGCCCGCTTCCTGGGGAGCGCTACACCAGATTCCGGCGCGATAGAGCTTGCCAGGCAGGTCGCGGCGAAGGTCTCCGGCGAGCGACTCTGCGACGGCACACATCGCGGCGACGTCGATGCCGGTGATGGCGCCCATGGCATGCAGCGCCTGCAGCGCGTCCTCCGTGCAGACGTTGCCGGTGGAGCGCGGAGCGAAGGGACAGCCGCCGATACCGCCAACGGATCCGTCGAAGCGGCGTATGCCGCCGGCGAACGCAGCGACCACGTTGGCGACACCGAGCCCGCGCGTGTCATGCACGTGCAGCGACAGGCGATCGACAGGCACCGCAGCGGCAACCAGCGCACACATCGCGGTGATATCAACCGGTGTGGCAACCCCGATCGTGTCCGCGATGCCGACCTCGGCGACACCGCGTGTCACCAGGTCGCCGCTCAACTCGACGACGCGGGCCGGTGCGACCTCCCCCTCGAAGGGGCAGCCGAAACTCACCGACACCGCAGCGTCAACCGTGCACGCGCGCTCGCCGGCCAGCTCGACGATGTGCGAGATCTCATCGAGCAACTCGTCGACGCTTCGATTGACGTTGCGCCGGTTGAAGGAGTCGGTCGCGGCGATGGTGACCAGCACGTTGCGAATGCCGTGCGCGAGCGCGAGCTCCAGGCCCCGGAGATTGGGGATGAGCACGCGCAACCGCGGCAGGTCGTTCTGCAGCCCGGCGAGCACCGCGGGTGCATCCGCCAGTTGGGGCACCCACGCCGGGGAGACGAACGACGTCGCTTCTACACGCGGCACGCCGGCGTCGAGGAGGCCGCGGACGAGCCGGATCTTCGCTTCGGTGCTGATTGTGTCGGCGATGTTCTGGAGGCCGTCGCGCGGAGCGACATCGGTCCAGAGCACGTCGTTCAACGCCGGATTCCTCGGAGGGGTGGACACTGCCCGTCACCGTAGCAAACCCGAGGGCTACACTCTCGCCAGCCGATGCCGCGGTTCCGCGTTCCCGACTACATCCGAACCACCTTCGCGGTCAGCGATTGGCGCGCTTTCCGGCTGTGCGGAATGGACGAGGTTGGTCGCGGCGCTTACGCGGGCCCACTCGTCGCCGCCGCGGTGGTGTTGCCCCAGCGCTTCCGCCACCCCCTCCTCCGTGACAGCAAGCTGCTGACCGCAAAACAGCGCGAGACGGTCGGCGCCGTGCTCCGAGAGCGCGCGGTGGCGTGGGCCGTTGCCGAGGTGAGCGTCGACGAGATCAACGCTCGCGGCCTGGGGTGGGCGAACATCGATATCTTCCGCAGGCTGGTCGAAGCCGTGGATGCGGACGGCTATTGTTGCGACGGCAACCTGCGGATCCCGGCGTCGCGTCCCCTCCACTCGCTCGTTGCCGGTGATCGCAAGGTGCCGGCGGTCTCGGCCGCGTCGATCATCGCCAAGGTGCATCGCGACGCGCTGATGACGCGAATGCACGATGAGGCCCCTCACTACAACTGGGCGAGCAACAAGGGATATGGGGCCCCCGAGCATCGCGCGGCGATCCGCGAATACGGCCCGCATCCCGCCCACCGGCGAGTGTTCCTTGCGTCCGTCATGCAGACGGAGCTGGACCTGACCGGGACTGTCGCTCAGGGAGTGGTCGCGGTCCCCGTGGCCGGAGCCGGCTGAGCCTCGGTCAGTTGGCGCCGCAGCCGCAGGCGCCGCCGCCGCAACAACCACCGCCCCCGCCGCCAGTGGACGGCGACACTTCCGAGCCGGATCCGGCGTGGACCGCGACCCGGCTGATCAGCGGCATGCTCGCCCGGCTCTCGCAGCTCGGGCAGATGGCGGCCACTTCGCGATCGGCCATCGGGCGGAGCAGCTCGAACACGGCCGAGCAGTCGTTGCAGCGGTATTCGTAGAGAGGCATTGCGGCAAGCGTACTCACGATCATGTCGACTTGACAAGTCGAACATCTGTTCGCTAGACTCGGTTCATGCCAATTCGAACGATCGAGCTCCAGCTCCCGCTCGACGCCGATGAGGCCGGATCGCTCGCACGCCGCCGAGTGAGCCATCTCGCCGCGGTCGACGGGCTCGAGCCCGCGGCGTTCGTGAAGCTGATTCGATCGTTCCCCTCTCTGGGCGCGATCTACACGGCATCGGAGCCTGAGCTTGCCCGGCTCGTCGGGCCGGTGGCCGCGGCTCGCATCCGGTGGTTTCTCGACGCACCGCTGGACACCGCCCTCGCCCGCGAGGCATCCCCGATCAGCCTTCGCGATATCGCACCGCCGCTTTCCTCCGCCGCCTGATCACCGCCCGCGCGACGCGTGCGCACGGTTACGTGCAGCGTTGAACCGTGCAACCAACGTAGAATCAATCCTTTGGCGCCAGTTCCATTGTGTGGCGCCATACATGGCAGGTGAGAACGGAGGTTTGTTGCAGCATGCGGAGTTGACGTTCCAGAGCTGCCGTGCTTGACCGCGGTCGTGCGGCGGATACGATCAGTGACTTGGCGGATCATGCGGTCACGCTCGCGCGGGGCGCGGGGAGCGCAGCGCTCCCGACGGTTCAGCGCGGGGCTGAAGGCTTGAGCCAGGTATTGCAGACTGCCGCCACCACACTAGCGGAGACTGCCGAGACCATTGCATCGGACAGCAGGGTCAGCGCCGCGGGTAACGCCGCGCGTGAGCGGATCGCCGACGCGTCGGACAAGCTGAGCACCGCCATCCGTCCGCGAAAGAGGACGCATCGCGTCCGCAACCTCCTGATCGGAGCAGCAGTCGTGGGCGGCATCATCGCGCTCGTCCAGTCGCCGATCCGAGGCAAGATCCAGGAGCGCCTCTTCGGACCGCCACCGTCTGACGACGACGATCTTCCGCAGATCACCCTGCCGGACGACGACCGTCACGTCGAGATCACCGATCTGACCAGGGCCGCGAAGACCGATGCCGATCCCGCCACCGATGTGGTCGGCACCCCGGTGGTGGCCGAGCCGGCGCCCCAGAGCGGCCGGAGCCACGGCCATAACCACGACGAACCCACAGACAACCAGGAGACCAATGCCTGACGACCGCCCCTATCAGGGACGCCCCTCTTCGGACCGTCCCTCGTTCTCCGGCCCCCGGCAGTTCTCGGGCCCTCGACCGAGTTTCAACAACAACGATTCGCGGAACGACTCGCGGCCGCCGTTCCGCCCGGCGCCGAGAGTGGAAGTACCTGCGGCGCCGATGTCGCACTCGCTGCGCCTTCGTGACGGCGACCGCGAGATCGAGGTGAGTGGCTCGGCAGCCTTCGTGCGCCAGGTTCTCGATGACCTTCCTGCGATGTGGACCCGCCTGCATGGCGAGGGCTCGACCCGGCCTGCCCGGATCGATCTTCCTGCCCACGCCGACGCACCCGCACCGGCTGTTGCCGAGCACGTGAACCGTGTTCCCGAGAGCGCGCCCGAGCCCGCCCGGACAGTGGCACCGGCAGTGGCCTCCAACGGCAAGCACACCACCACCCGCAGCACCCCCGACGACAAGGTGCTCGCGGTCCTCAAGGAATCAACGCGACCCCTCGCGGTAGCGGCGATCCGCAAGCGCCTCGGCGGCAGCTTCACGCCCCAGCAGGTCCGGCGCATCCTCGAGCGCAATGCCCCGAAGGTCACCGTCACCGACGAGCGGCCGGCGACCTACCGGCTCCGCTGACCGTCGCCGCCATCTGAGCCGGATTCAGCAAGGCGTAGCAAGCACCCTCTGTGGACTGGCGGCAGGGGGCCGCCCTACACCCGTTGAGCCATTCTCTCTTCTGAATCCTGTCGGGTGGCGTTGCGCATAATGGGGCGGGCAGGGAACTCCTCACTATGCGACGTCCATTCCTCGTCCTCCTGACCTCGCTGCTCGTCGTCCTGACGGCATGTTCGTCTGCAACGGCTGACGGGCCTTCGGGCACGCCGGCTCCGACGCCGTACCCGACACCCGTAGGCGGGCTCGGCCACCGTCCCGCCACGCCGGTGAAGATTGAGCTGCTTTCCCCTACCTCGGGGGAGGTCGTGCACGGGACCACGCTGGTTGTGAGGGTATCTATCACCGGCGGCACTATCACCACGGTGACCACCGGCGACATCACGCCCACCAAGGGTCACGTCCATCTGTACCTCAACAACCAGCTGATCTACATGAGCTACACGCTGTCGCAGCCGATCACCGTGAAACCGGGGCTTCCATACTCGATGTACGCGGAGTTCGTCGCCCAGGACCACTTCCCCTTCTCGCCTCGGGATGTCACACCGACGGTGTTCTTCACCGTCGCTCCGGCCTGACCCGAGAGAGCTTGATCGCGCACATCGTCAGCGGACTCCCACTGCCGCTGCAGTGGGGTCTGGCGCTCCTGATCTTTGGTGGCGGCCTCCTGGTCTTCGCAGTCCGGCGGGCCGCCCTGCGGATCGCAGGAGCGGTGGCGGCTCTCTGTGGCGCGGGCGGCCTCCTGGCCAGCTGGGTATTCAGCCCGGCACTGCTGGTGGCGGCGCCGTACTCTGTGCGCATCGTGTCGCCCACTCCCGGGGCCGCTGTCGGCGCGCCGCTCACGCTCACCGTGTGCGGGGTCGAGGCGTCCGGCAGGCTCGTGCCGGCGACGTCCTCACAGTTCTACCTCGCCGTGATCATCGACGGCGTCCAGGAACCGACGGTCGACGTCTGGCACGTGCCGGTCGATCTCTCGCCGGGACGGCACGCCATCCAGGTCGAGCTCGTCAGCCCGAGCCACCAGTCGTTCAATCCACCCGCGACCTTCACGGAGACGATCACGGTCGCCGCAGGCGCGGCGCCGGCCGCTCCGGGGAGCTGTTGAGCGACGAGCGCAGGGCCCGCATCCTTGTCGTCGAGGACGACTCGGCGCTGCGCGAAGTCCTTGCCGGCGCGCTCGACTCTGCCGGTTACGAGACCTCGGTCGCTGCCCATGGGATCACCGCGTCGCAGATGCTTCGGGACCCGGAGGCCATCGACATCGTCCTGCTCGATATCGGCCTGCCCTTCGTTGATGGCTGGCAGATCCTCGAGCACCTGGACAATCACCAGCGCCCAGCGGTCATCGTCATCAGCGCTCGAGGTGAGGAGACCGACAAGGTTCGGGCCCTCGACCTGGGTGCCGACGACTACCTGGCCAAGCCTTTCGGCGCCGAGGAGCTGCTGGCTCGCGTGCGTGCGGTTCTCCGGCGCGTCAGGCCACCCGTTGGCGCCGGTGGCGTCGTCGTGCGGGGCAACGTCCGGGTCGACCTCGGCGCCCGGTCGGTCACGCGCGGCACCGTGGAGGTACGGCTTTCGCCGACCGAATGGCTGCTGCTCGCCGAGCTGGCCCGGAACGCCGGCGCCACGCTCGACCACCGCACCCTGCTTCAGCGCGTGTGGGGACCGCAGTATGCGGACGAGCGCAACTATCTGCGGACTTTCGCGCAGCGCCTGCGGGTCAAGCTCGAGGACGACCCGGCACACCCCGACATCGTGGTGACGGTGGGACGCCAGGGGTACCGATTCGGGCCACCTCGTTGATGCTTCGTTGACGGCATCGTCGAGAAGATGTGCGCTGCGATGGCGTCGAATCTGAGCAGCCGCCGGGCGATTGTCTCCGGTCTCCGGCCGGTGGTGGTGTTCGTCGCTGCGGTGGTCGTGCCCGTCGTACTCGCGCTGGCACTCATCCCGTTTCGCAGCCAGGAGCCGGCTGCGACGGTTGCGCTCGGATTCGCCGTCGTGGTGTCGTTGCTTGCCGCCACCGGGACACGCGGCTCAGCGCTTATTGCGGCCGTGTCGGCGGCACTCTGCTACGACATCGGTTTCACCCAGCCGTATGGGTCGCTGACGATCTCGCACCCGCAGGACATCGAGACGACCGTCCTTCTGCTCGTCGGCGGCCTCATCGTCGGTCAGCTCGCGGCTCGAAATCGCTCGCATCGCAGCCTCGCCGTGCAACAGCGCGAGGACCTCTCGCACGTCCAGGCAATCGCGGAGCTCATGGCCGCCGGCGCCGGGCCTGACGAGGTTGTCGAAGCCGTGGCCGACGAGCTGCGCAGCCTGCTCGGCCTGCGCGAGTGCTGGTTCGACACGTCGCGTCCGGAACGGCCGGGCCCAACGATCGACCGCAACGGCAACGTGAGCTGGGGGCGGACCTGGTGGGGGGTTGACACGCTCGGACTCCCCGGCAAGGAGATCACCATCGAGGTCGAGCACGATGTCCGTCGCCTCGGCCGCTATGTTCTGGTTGCTGAGGCCGGCACCAAGGTGCGGCGCGATCAGCTGCTCGCCGCCGTGACGCTGGCCGACCAGGCCGGAGCCGCGCTGGGTTCCGGTCCCACACCGGTAGCGCTCGCGCATCGCTGAGCGCACCCGTCGAAATCATGCAGTCGACGGTCGGCAAGGCAGCCCAAATCCATCGCGGAGACGGCGCGCGAATGTCACGCAGATCTCAGGTTCGGTGACCTCTGACTCGACCGACCTTGGGTGTCCACGGGGAATCGTGTGCCCAAGATGCGTCGTCCTACAGCCAGGCGTCGGGCGGCACGGCGTTGACGTTGCGTTGACTCTGACTACCGGAGACTGCGAACAGTGATGCCGCCTGAACTACTGGTTCTTCTCTGTTTCTTGGGGATGTTGGTCGCGAGCATCCTCATGGTCGCCGGACTCCGGAGGATCTGAGGTGGGCAGCCTCACCGGCTACATCGTCGCCGCGATCATCGCGTTCATCGCGGCGACCTATCTGCTCATCGCGCTGGTCGCTCCGGAGCGCTTCTGATGGTCCTCGACATCATCGCCGTTGTGATCACCTATGCCGCTGTGGGGGTCGGCGCGTGGTTCCTTGGCAGCTACATGGTCAAGGTGTACAAGGGCGAGCGTGTCTGGCTGAGCCGCGTGCTCCGACCGGTCGAAAGGATCACCTACAAGATCATCGGCGTCGACGAGGAGCGCGAGCAGGGATGGATCGCTTACACGGTGTCGATCCTTGCGGTCGCGCTGGTGAGCACCACGTTCACCTACCTGGTGCTGCGTTTCCAGGACCATCTTCCCCTCAACCCGCAACATCTACCCGGCGTCCCGGCACCGCTCGCGTTCAACACGGCGATCAGCTTTGCCACCAACACCAACTGGCAGAACTACACCGGCGAGACCACGATGAGCTACTTCTCGCAGATGGTCGCTCTCGTGCTGCACAACTTCTTGAGCGCCGCGATGGGCATGGCGGTCGCCATCGTGGTCATCCGGGCGATCGCGCGACGCACCATGAGCACGCTCGGCAACTTCTGGGTCGACACGGTGCGCGGCACCCTCTATGTGCTGCTGCCGATCAGCGTTGTCATCGCCGTGATCCTGGTCGCAAATGGCGCCATTCAGAACTTCAGCGGCTACTCGGTCGTGCACACACTCACAAACGGGATTCAGACAATCGCTCAGGGGCCGGTTGCGTCGCAGGAGGCGATCAAGGACCTCGGCACCAACGGTGGCGGCTTCTTCAACGCCAACGCCGCCCACCCATTCGAGAACCCCAACGGCTTCACCAATGCGCTCGAGATCTTCGCGTGCCTGTTGATTCCCTTCAGCCTCGCGATCACCTTCGGAAGGTGGGTGGGACACGTCAAGCAGGGGATCGCGTTGGGTGCGGTCATGGGGATCATCCTGATCAGCGCATGTGGCGTCGCCGCCTGGCAGGAGCAGCAGGGCAACCCCGCACTGGTCGGGACCGGCGCGACGCAGGTCGCCTCCGCCCAGTCCGCAGGCGGGAACATGGAGGGCAAGGAAGTTCGTTTCGGGCCCATCCAGAGCGCGCAGTACAACACCGCCACGACTGGCACCAGCACCGGCTCTGTCGACGCGTCCCAGGACAGCTTCACGGCGTTAGGCGGCCTTATCCCGCTCGTGCTCATCAAGCTCGGCGAGATCACGCCCGGAGGTGTCGGCTCCGGCCTTTACGGGATGGTGGTCTTCGCGATCGTCGCGGTGTTCATCGCCGGTCTGATGGTCGGCCGAACGCCGGAATACGTGGGCAAGAAGATCGAGGCGCGCGATGTCAAATACGCAGCCATTGCCATCCTCGTCCTGCCCGCATCGATCCTCGGATTCTCCGCCATCGCCGTGCTCACAGCGGGAGGGCAGGCTGGGCCGATCGCGACGCAGGGGACGCCGCACCAGCTCACTGAGATCCTGTATGCGTTCGCCTCAACGACGGGCAACAATGGCAGCGCGTTCGCGGGTCTGACGGGGAACACGCTCTACTACAACCTGATGCTGGCCGGCGCCATGTGGCTGGGGCGGTTCCTGTTCATCATCCCGGTGATGGCGATGGCGGGCAATCTCGTCAAGAAGAAGATCGTCCCGGCCAGCGCAGGCACCTTTCCCACCGACGGACTGCTCTTCGTTGCGCTCCTGGTTGGAACCATCCTCGTTGTCGCCGCACTGACGTTCTTCCCGGCAGTCTCGCTCGGACCCATCCTCGAGCACTTCAAGCTCATTGCGGTGCATTGAGATGGCCTTGGCAGCCGCTCACCATCCCCGACGCCGCCGCAGCAGCGTCACCGACCCGGCGTTGCTCTTCCCCGCGATCGCGCAGAGCTTCGTGAAGCTGGACCCACGCGTGATGGTGCGCAACCCGGTGATGTTCGTCGTCGAGATCGGCGCGGTGATGACCACATACGTCTTCATCGCGGACATCGTGGGGAGCGCCGTCGACACCAGCTTCGTCGGGCAGATCGCTCTCTGGCTCTGGTTCACGGTGCTCTTCGCAAACTTTGCCGAGGCGATCGCCGAGGGCCGCGGCAAGGCGCAGGCACAGGCGCTGCGCCGCACACGCACGGAGACGATCGCCCGTAAGCTGCAGGGCGGCGTCGGCGGCAAGGAAACTCCGACCCCCGCCCCCGACCTGCGCAAGGGCGACATCGTCGTCTGCGAGGCAGGCGACGTCATACCGAGTGACGGCACGATCATCGAGGGGATCGCGAGCGTCGACGAGTCCGCGATCACCGGTGAATCTGCACCGGTCATTCGTGAGGCCGGCGGCGACCGCAGCGCCGTCACCGGCGGGACGCGTGTGCTCAGCGACCGCATCGTCATTGAAATCACGCAGAACCCGGGCGAGACCTTCCTCGACCGCATGATCTCGCTTGTGGAGAGCGCCTCGCGGCAGAAGACTCCCAACGAGATCGCGCTCAACATTCTGCTGGCGAGCCTGACCCTGATCTTCCTGATCGCTGTGGTCACGCTGCAGCCGTACGCCGTCTTCTCGGGCGCGTCCATCGAGGTCACCGTGCTCGTCGCGCTTCTCGTCTGCCTCATCCCGACGACGATTGGCGGTCTGCTCAGCGCGATCGGCATCGCCGGAATCGACCGCCTGCTCCAGAAGAACGTCCTTGCCATGTCCGGCCGCGCCGTCGAAGCGGCCGGCGACGTCGACACCCTGCTGCTCGACAAGACCGGCACGATCACGCTGGGCAATCGCCAGGCCACGGAGTTCCTGCCGGCACCCGGTGTGACCATGGAGCACCTGGTCCGCGCCGCCGACCTGGCGAGCCGCGCCGATGAGACCCCAGAGGGACGCTCGATCGTGGCCCTGGCCCGGCGGTTCGGCGCGCCGGAGGCCGAGGGCGATACCGTCTGGACCTTCGTGCCCTTCACGGCAGAAACGCGCATGAGTGGTGTCGACAATGCCACGGGCAGCATCCGCAAGGGTGCGGGCGATGCCGTCGCGAAGTGGTGTGCCCAGGGCAAAGCCGATGATGGTGCCGTGCCCCAGGGCGTGACGGAGCAGGTCGAGGTCATCGCACGCAGTGGCGGCACGCCGCTGCTCGTGGCGCAGAACCACGTCATCCTCGGCACCATTCACCTGAAGGACATCGTCAAACCGGGGATAGCGGAACGGTTCGCCGAGCTGCGTCGGATGGGCCTGCGCACCGTGATGATCACGGGAGACAACCCGCTCACCGCTGCCGCCATCGCCGCCGAAGCCGGTGTCGACGACTTCCTGGCCGAGGCGACGCCGGAGAACAAGCTCGACCTCATCCGTCAGGAACAGGCGGGAGGGAAGCTCGTTGCAATGACCGGCGACGGAACCAACGACGCCCCCGCGCTTGCGCAGGCAGACGTCGGCGTTGCAATGAATAGTGGAACGCAGGCGGCCAAGGAAGCCGGCAATCTTGTCGACCTGGATAGCGACCCGACCAAGCTGATCGAGATCGTCGAGACGGGCAAGCAGATGCTCATCACGCGCGGTGCGCTGACCACCTTCAGCATCGCCAACGACGTCGCCAAGTACTTCGCGATCATCCCGGCGATGTTCACCGCCTACGTGGCGCTCAAGCCGCTCGCGGTGCTGAACGTCATGCACCTGCAGTCGGCGCATAGCGCCATCCTGAGCGCGGTCATCTTCAACGCCCTCATCATCATCGCGCTCGTTCCACTCGCGTTGCGCGGCGTGCGCTTCCGGGCCGTCGGCGCCAGCTCCCTGCTGCGCCGCAACTTGCTCATCTACGGTGTCGGCGGCGTCATCGCGCCCTTCATCGGAATCAAGGTCATCGACGTGATCATCAACGCGGTACACCTGGTCTAAGTGTCATGAATCCACGTAGCTGGCCCAAGGAGCTTCTCATCAGCCTCCGTCTCACGGTGGCTCTCGCCGCCATGGTGATCGTGTACACCTTCGTCATCACAGGAATCTCGCAGGTCGCTTTCAACAGCAACGCCAACGGCAGCCTGGTAACGATCGGAGGCAAGGCGGTCGGATCCACGATGATCGGTCAGAGTTGCCCGCATGAGACCGTCGCCAAGGACGGGAGCCTCAAGATCACCATCGACACGAAGTACTTTCAGGGACGGCTCTCGTACACGACGAATGCCAACACAGGGGCGCTGGAGCCGTGTAACGCCGCGAGCTCTGCGGGAAGCAACTACGGTCCCTCCAACTCGCTCCTGTTGGAGAATACCAGGGCCGCTGTGGCCGCGTACACGGCGGCCGGGGTGTCCACGCCTATCCCGATCGACCTGGTCACCTCAGACTTCACCGGCTTCGACCCGAACATCAGTGAGGCCGCCGCGCTCGCCCAGGTCAACATGGTCGCCGGCGCCCGGGGCTTCAGCCCCACCAAGCTGCACGCGCTCGTCGAATCCCATGTGCAGGGCCGCATTCTCTGGGTGTTTGGCGAGCCGGTCATCAATGTCCTGCAGCTCAACCTCGCCCTCGACGCGCAGCAGTCCACCCTCGCCGGCTGAGGCGTTTGACGGGCCGGCGTGGCGCGCATCATTAGCGGTATGACGGATACGCTCGCCACGGCAGCGGTGCCGGCACCTCCTGCGGTCGCACGCGGCCACCTTCGGGTGTTCCTCGGAGCCACGCCGGGAAGTGGCAAGACCTTTGCGATGCTCCGTGAGGCGCACGACCGCCGCTCCCAGGGGGAGGACGTCGTCGTCGGGTACGTCGAGACGCACGGGCGCAAGCTCACCGAGCAGGCGATCGGCAGCCTCGAGGTCGTCCCACGTCTCAAGGCCGAGTACCACGGAAAGCTCATGGAGGAGATGGACCTCGACGCGATCCTCGTGCGCCACCCCCAGGTGGTGCTCGTCGATGAGCTCGCTCATACCAACGTGCCCGGCGTCCGCCACGCCAAGCGCTACGAGGATGTTGAGGAGATCCTCGACGCCGGGATAGACGTGGTCACCACCGTCAACGTGCAGCACCTCGAGTTGGTCAAGGACCTCGCCGAGCGCATAACCGGCATACCGGTTCGTGAGACTCTCCCCGACCAGGTTCTTGACAATGCTGACGAGATCCAGTTCATCGACATCTCCCCCGAGGCACTTCGCAAGCGCATGCGTCACGGCAACATCTACGCCCCGGAGAAGATCGACACGGCGCTCGCGAACTTCTTCAGGCCCGGAAACCTCGCTGCGCTGCGCGAGATCGCACTTCGACTTGTGGCGCAGACCGTCGGTCGCGCGCGAGGTGCCGTCCGCCCCGCTCCGCAATCGGTGCTCGTCGCCGTCAGCGGCCGTCAGAGCAGCGGTCCACTGATTCGCCGTGCGAGTCGTCTCGCGAGGCGCTTCGGCGGCTTCTGCACGGTGCTCGTGGTGACGGGACGTCACGATGAAGAGACCGCCAGCGGCAGAACCAAGGCCAGGGAGCTCGCAGAGCTGTTGCAGTGCGGGTTCATCGAGCGCCAGGGCAAGGTCGCCGACGCTGTGATCGGGGCTGCCCAGGAACTCAACGTGCAGCATGTCATTGTCGGTGAGGCAGCCCATCCCGGCGTGCGCGCCCGCCTGCGACGCGGACTCGTGGACCGGCTGATCACCGAGCTCCCGGATGTGAGCGTGCACGTCGTCGCCCGTCCGGCTCCGGTCAGCGACAATCCATTCGACAGCGAGCAGCGCCCTGACTCGGAGATGCTCCTCCGCGCCCTGCACGCGAGCGCGAGCCGGTCCGGACTACGCGTCTACCTCGGATATGCCCGGGGCTGTGGCACCACGGTCGCGATGCTCGACGAGGCGAATCGTCGCAGCCAGCGGGGCACGGACGTTGTCGTCGCAGCGGTGAAGACCGATGGCCGCAACCGCTGCGAGATCGCCCTCGGTGACCTCGAGATGCTCGGCGGGCGAACGTCGCCTGCGCGAGAAGGCATGGTTGACGTGGAAGCGCTGCTCCGCCGCAACCCGGAGGTCGCGTGCCTCGACGATCTCGCGGGGGTTGACACGCAGGGTCGACCGATCACCGAGGCAGTACCCCGCTTGCTGCGTGCCGGGATGATGCTGATCGCGACCCTGCACCTCACCGACCTCCGCAGCACCGTCGACGGCATGGGCGCGATGCTCGGGCCACGTCCAGCACATGTTGTGGATGACGCCTTCCTCGACGAGGTGACCGAGCTCGAGATCGTCGACATCACGCCTTCGCTCCTGGATGAACGGCTCCGCCGAGGTGAGATCGTCCCGGCGAGCGAGGCGGCTCGGGCTCGTGCCCTCGCGTTCCGACCCGAGGTCCTCGCCTCGCTCCGCGAGCTGGCCTTCCGAATCCTTGCCGAGCACACCGATCGCCGTCTGATTGCGTACATGCGCGACCGCGGGATCGAGACGCCGTGGGAGGTGAAGCCCCGCGTCATGCTCTGCGTGCCGCCGCGCTCCGGCATGGAGGACGTTATCGCCAGCACCGCGGCGCTCGCCGCTCGACTCGACGGCAAGATGACCGCGGTCACGGTTCGCGATCGCAAGCGCTCCGAGCAGGAGATGCAACTCCTCGGTACCTACGCCGCCCTCACCCACCAGGCCGACGGGACCTTTGTGACTCTGTACGACCGCGACCCTGCCAGTGCCCTCACGCACTACGCGCGCAAGATCCTGGCCACCGAGATCGTCGTCACCCGTGGTCGCGGACGTCGCGGGACGCTTCGCAAGCTGATCGAGCTCCTCACCGATGTTGACATCCACGTGCTCGCGACCCCGCACGGGGCTTCAGCAGCCTGAGTCCTCGTGCTCGACACGTCGCGCTCTTCTAGGACACGGCCGCCGGATCAGTGACCGCGGGATCCGCGTGAACCGCCTCAATGGGAGCGGCCGGGAGCGTGAACGCGAAGACGGCGCCACCGCCCATCTCGGGATCGTCAAGCCAGATCCGCCCGGCGTGTGCCTCGACGATCCCGCGGGCGATCGCAAGCCCGAGACCGGTGCCCTCTGCCCCTGACTGCTCATCGCGGACGAAACGGTCGAAGACTCGGTCGCGCAGGCCGGCGTCGACGCCGGGACCGTGGTCGATGACACGCGTGACGATCGTTCCGCGGACTCCCGGGGCCACGTGGATCTCGATCGGTGACGTCGGAGGTGCATAGCGGTCTGCGTTCACGAGAAGGTTGTCCAGAACCTGGCCGATCCGGTCCCAGTCGGCAACCGCTTCGAGCGAACCCGGCTCGATGCTCACGCGGACGGTGCGCGTGGGACGGATCTGCTTGAGGCGCCCGACCGCCGCCTCGACAGCATCACCGACATCGATATCCTCGAGGCGGAGTTCGAGCGCATGCCCCTCGATGCGAGCCAGGTCGAGCATGTCGCCCACCAGCCGATCGAGCCTCCGGGACTGGGTGACGATGCCGGAGAGACCGTCGCGAACAGCCCCCGGCACATCGGTGCGACCGAGGAGCACCGTCGCACCGGTGAGAATGCTCGCCAGCGGCGTGCGCAACTCGTGGCTGACGTTCTGGAGCAGTTCACGCCGCACACGGTCCGCGTCTCGCAGCGCGGAGATCTGCTGCTGGGTCTGCGCAAGCCGGACCGCCGTCCGGGCCGACGCCGCCTGCTCCTGGTACAACCGCTCGAGCTCAACGTTCGCCTCGGCGAGCGTTCGGGTCAGCCGGTGCGCCTCGATCATCGCGCCCCGACGAAGCGCGGCGACCCCGCCGACCGCGCTGGCGGTCGCGAAGAAGATGACCAGGTAGAGGACGTCGCCCGGATTGGCGAGGCTGAGGCTGTCCACCGGAGGAAAGAAGAAGTAGTCGCCGAGGACGGATGACAGCACCGCGGCGACCAGCGCCGGGATGAGCCCGGTGAGCAGGCCGAGTGAAGCGACAATCCCCAGGTAGAGAAAGACGTAGGCGTGCGCTTCCGACGTCGGCAACTGGGCCAGGATCAGGGTCAGGAGCGGCGGACTCACCAACGCGATGACGATCCCGGTGACGAGCACGCGATCGGTGCGGAGGCGAGTCATCAGGACGTGGCCAGCTGCTCGTTGAGCGCATCGACAAGACGGCTCGACGCGGCCTGCAGGCCGTGCTCGGCCATCAGGCTGTTGAGCGCCGCGGGGTCCGCCGGATAGTGGTCGCGCCGGCCTTCCGGAAGCTCGATCGGGAGGTCGGGGACCGGTGGAACCACCCGGCTCGCTCGCGTCAGATAGTCCTGGTCGTGCTCGCTCAGCCGCCGGGACTTCGAGAAGCGCCGCGACGCCACCATGCTGGCGGATCATCGAGGCGGCAGCGACTGCGCCAACGCCTTTCAACCCCGGCAGCCCATCCGACGGATCGCCACGCAGCATCGCGTAATCCGCGTAGCGACGCCCTGGGATCCCGTAGCGCCGGGTCACCTCGGATTCGTCGACGAGTGCCCATGCCCCCTTCTCCGGGTAGAGCACCGTGACCCGCGGGTCCTCGACCAGCGCGAACAGGTCGCGGTCACCACTCACGATCTCGACGGTCGCGGCGGCCCTCGCGGTCCAGGTGGCGATGACGTCCTCCGCCTCGTACCCGGCGACGCCGAGCGCATCGATGCCGATCGCGGCAAGGAACGCGTCGATGACCGGCATCTGCGGGATGAGTGCCGGCGGGATCGGCTCCGCGACCCGCTGCGCTTTGTATCCCGGGATCAGCGCCACCCGCCAGTCCGGGCGCCAGTCGGCATCACTCGCGATCGCCAGGTGCTTCGGCTCCCTGGTGCCGGCCAGCCGCGTCAGCGTCTCGAGGAATCCCCGTGCGGCGTTGATCAGCCTTCCGTCCGGGGACCGCACCGTCTTGGGGACGCCGTAGAAGGCGCGGAAGATGAGGCTGGACCCGTCGACGAAGAGCCAGTCGCAGGACATCGACCGTCTACCGGCACCCATTCATGTGCGCGGCCATCGTAGCGTCCACCGGCTCGCTCCTCCGGGCTCATCTGCGACGCTTCCGGTATGCGCGCCGACATCCCGGAGTTGATCGTCGCGGACGCCGCCGCGTGGCGAGCCTGGCTCGCGGAGAACCACGCCAACCCCGCCGGGGTCTGGCTCGTCCTGTCCAAGAAAGGCACCACCCAGCCAACCGCGCTCACGTACGCTCAGGCCCTCGACGAGGCGCTCTGCCATGGCTGGATCGACGGCCAGGCCGCCCCGCGGGATGACACGACGTACCAGCAGCGGTTCACGCCACGGCGGGTACGAAGCAACTGGTCGGCGCGCAACGTCGGGATCGTGCGCCGGCTGCGCTCCGAGGGCCGGATGCATCCCGCCGGGGAGGCCGAGGTCGAGCGGGCGCAGCGCGACGGGCGCTGGGAGGCCGCCTACTCGGGCCCGGCATCCAGCGAGGTGCCACGCGACCTCGCGGCGGCGCTGGCGGCGCAACCGCCGGCACAGGCGATGTTCGAGATCCTGACGAGCCAGAATCGCTACGCGATCCTCTATCGCCTCGGGAGCGTGAAGCAGCAGGCCACCCGCGAGCGGCGCATCGATCAGTTCGTGGCGATGCTCGCCCGCGGCGAGACCTTCTACCCGCAGAAGCGCACCCTCTGACGCGCGCTGGGGTCAGGGGGTGGGAGCAGGCGGGGCGAGCGGCGCGGCGCCTTCGGGCGAGGGCAGCTGAGGCGGGGGGCCCGATGCCGGCGGGGCGAAGGATGGCAGCGTGGCCGGTACGGGCTGCATCGGCGCGTCCGGCGGTGCGCTCGCCGCCGGCGGGGGCTCCGCAGCCGGGCCATCGACCGGTGGCGGCTCCGGAGGCGCGGGCGGCTTCTGCAGGTTGTCCACCTGACGCTGCACGGCGTGCTGCGCGTCCTGCGCTGCCTTCTTCACGTCATCGAGAAAACCCATATCCATGCCCTTCGTGGACGCTGCCTGTTTCGCACAGCATATGAGGTCGCGGGGCGGCGGAGCGCGAACCGGTCAGGTCGTGTGGCGGTGCGCGCGACGGATCAACCAGTTCGCAGCGATGCCGGCTCGCAGCGAGCTCAACCAATTGCCCGGGCCACCACCATCGCTCATCACTCCTTAGCCGGCCGTTACCCCGACGACAAAGCGTCCTTAAGGACCCGGAGATCATCTTGGGCGCTGAGAGATGCCCGGGTTCGTTTGAGGAGGAGTCATGTCCACACGACCATTGATCACGCTCGCACTGGTGGGGACGGCCACCATCGCCAGCGCGTCGCTCGCCACCGTGACCGGGGCGAGCGCGGCTCCCCCGGCGCACAACAGCGCCAGCACCACCACGTCACCGATCAAACACGTGGTCGTGCTCTTCCAGGAGAACGTCTCCTTTGATCACTACTTCGGCACCTATCCGAAGGCCACCAACGCCGACGGACAGCACTTCAAGGCGAAGCCGGGAACGCCCGCCATCAATGGGCTCACGCCGGCGCTGCTGACCGCGAACCCGAACGGGGTGAACCCGCAGCGGCTCGGTGTCGCGAATGCGCTCACATGCGATCAGAACCACGACTACACGCCAGAGCAGCAGGCCCTCGACGGCGGCTTGGTGGACAAGTTCCCGACATACACTCAGGTCGAGAGCTGCTCGCCGCCCGACACCGCACCTCCCGGCCTCGTCATGGACTACTACGACGGCAACACCGTCACCGCGCTCTGGAACTACGCGCAGCGCTTCGCGATGAGCGACAACAACTTCGACACGACGTTCGGACCGTCCACGCCTGGTGTGCTGAACCTCGTGTCCGGGCAGACCCACGGCGCGACCCCGGCGGTGCTCGCGGGCGTGACCGACAACGGCACCATCTACGGTGACGCCGACCCGGCCTATGACCAGTGCTCCGCAGGCTCGACGGTCTCCATGTCGGGTACCAACATCGGCAACGAGCTCTCCGCAGCGCACGTCACCTGGGGATGGTTCGAAGGTGGCTTCACGCCGACTGGGTCATCCGGCGGTAAGGCGGTGTGCGGCGCCAGCCATACCAACATCGGGGGTGCAGTGGTCACCGACTACAGCGCGCATCACAATCCGTTCGAGTACTACGCGAGCACGTCGAACCCTGCGCACGTTCCCCCGGCCGATGAGGCCGAGGTCGGCCACAACGGACAGGCGAACCATCAGTACGACCTCAGCTACTTCTACAAGAGCCTGACCCATGGCAATCTGCCCGCGGTCAGCTTCGTCAAGGCGCCGCGGTACCAGGACGGCCATGCCGGCTACTCCGATCCGATCGACGAGCAGACCTACCTGGTGAAGACCATCAATGCCATCGAGCGTTCGCAGTTCTGGAAGTCGACCGCGATCGTCATCGCCTACGACGATTCGGACGGTTGGTACGACCATGTGATGCCTCCAATCATCAACTCGTCGGCTTCGGTCGAGGACGCGCTCTCGGGCACCGGGCTGTGCGGCCACGGCACGCCGGCCGGCGGGTTCGAGGATCGCTGCGGCTACAGCCAGCGTCTGCCCCTGCTCGTGATCTCGCCCTACGCGCGCGAGAACTCGGTTGACAGCTCCCTCACCGACACGACCTCACTGCTTCGGTTCATCGAAGACAACTGGTCGTTGCCACGCATCGGCGGTGGGTCCTTCGACGCGCTCGCCGGCACGATCGACGGGATGTTCAACTTCCACCATCGGAATGCGACCCCGCTGATCCTCAATCCATCGACGGGAGAGCCGGCGATCTAACCTCGCCACCGCAAACATCCTCCTTCCGAGAGCGGGACGCGTCCGGCGTCCCGCTCTCCCCCCGTTTTTTCTGTGGTCGTGGTCAGGGTCCGCTGACCCAGCGAGCAAATGTCGGTCAGCTCGTCGCGAACCACATCAACTTCCCCCGGCCAGACGGTGCTGCGTGACGGGGGAGCGCAGGGGGCGGCGCACGCGTCCGTGGCCATCGTCAGCGGGGACCCGGTCCCGAGTACGGGCCTTCGACTACTGGAACCAGCCCGCGAGGTCGAGGATCGCATTGATCGTGCCAAAGGCGTTGTACAGAGCCACATCACCCACAGACGGCACGCTCTGGGCGACGCCGACGATCGACAGATTCGCTCTGACCTCGCCGGCGAGCGCGTTCAGGTCCGAGGCGCGCGGGACTTGAACGACATTGGCCGGGAAGAGCGTGAACAGCGTGGTTGCATTCCCCGCCACCGCCGTCACATTGGCGACGATCGCAATCGGTGGCGTTCCGCTCATCACCGGCACCTCGTGGACCCCCGCGACCGGGATCGCCAGTGTGGAATTGCCGCCGAGCGTCTCGCCTGCGCACTCGGTGCCTGAGCCGGTGCGAGTGTCACAAATGCGCGTCGGTGCGACTGAGTTGAACAGAGCACCCACCGTCGTTTCGGCGCCCGTGCCGAACCACCCGTCGACATCGATGATGAAGTCGACGCTCCCCACCGCGTTGAAGACGCACACGTCATTCCGCGGTCCGAGCGCTGAGATCACACGGTTGGGCAAACTCTGATTCGCCGCCGGGTTCACGTTGGAAACCAACGGCCGGGCCGGACATTGGTCGCTGCTGTTCGGTGGGGCGACCGCGAGGTAGGTTGCCTGGGTATCCGCGGTTGCCGTGAGATTGAAGACGGCGGTCGCGGCTGTTCCGTCGGATGGTATCGACGGGGTTGAAGGAGGAGCTCCAGGTGGCAGGCCGGACAGCACGACATCGCGCCAGGTCCCGCCTGCGACCCGGCCGCCGCACCCGATTCGAGTGTCGCATCGTCTCAACGGCGCAATGCTGTGGAATTCGCCGGGAACGATCCCGGAACCTACGGGAGTGGCGAAGTATCCCTCGACATCCACAATCACGTCGGCAACTCCAACGGCGTTGTAGAGCGTTATCGCCCCCGCGGCGCTGAGCTGCACGATCGCCAGGTTGGTCGCGACGCCGCTGTGCTGGATATTGATATTGGACGCGAGAGGCCGCGCGACGCCTGTCGGATACGCGGTGATAAGGGTGCTCGAATTCGTGTCATTGACCGCAGTCAAATTGACTACGACGGAGCGAGCTCCGGCCGGCACCACTCCCCCGGTGATCTGAACGTTCAGGGTGCCACCGGAGCCGAGAGCCCTTCCCTTGCACTGATTCGGCGGTATGGTCGAGGCGGACCGGGTGTCGCATGCGCGGAACGGCGTGATCGCGTGATAAGCGGTCGGGTCGAGGTACACATACGCGGACGGGTCAACAGCCGTGCTGTGGTCGGGATTGGTGATGGTCAGCGCGGCGGCTCCCGCTCCATTGGATGGCGGTACGGTTGCCGACCACGAGTTGGTGCCCGTGCTGGTGAGCGTCAACGGGTGGCCGCCGAGAGACATCGCCACCCCGGGTTGGAGGTCGACCCCGGTGATATGAATCGTTCCACCACCGGACGGCGGCCCCGATGCCGGCGTGAGGGTCAGGACGCCCGGGCCAACTTCGAGCTTGCCCGCGCCCCAGGTCGGGGCCGCCCTGCTGTTGGTGAGCGGAGTCGTGTTCGCGGACTGTGCGAGCAGCGACTTCGCCTGTGCGACGTCGATTGTGGGCTGCTGTTCGAGCAAGAGTGCAAGCGCACCCGCGACATGCGGAGAGGCCATGCTCGTGCCCTGGAGGAACAGGTGGTTGCCGTCTGATGGCTCGCATCCCTCGAATGAGCCGGCGGGACAATCACCGGCGATCGTTCCCTCTGCCGCCACGGAGGAGAGCGAGGAACCGATCTCCTCGCCGGGAGCAACGATGTCGATCCCAGTGCGACCATCCAGGGTGGGCCCGTGGCCGCTGAAGCTGCTGATGGCGCCTACGACTGAGGAGTCCGTCTGCGTGCCGAGATAACTGGGCCAGGAGTTCCTGCTGACATAGCTGCCGACGGCGATGACGTCGTGCGCGCTCGCGGGTTCGTCGAGCGTCGAATTGTCGTTTCCGTCGCCGACGTAGAAGAAGTAGTCCCCCTGATCAAACGTCCATGCGTTGTACTCACCACTCGGCGTCGTGTTACCCCGCAGCAGCACCTGAAAGTCGTTGAAACATGGGAAGGTCACTGAACAATCGATCCCGTCCGCTGGGGAGATGAGGCCCGCGGCACCGCCCGAATTCGCGTTGAAGAGGGCTATCTGGATTTCATTCATACCGTTGCTGGGCATGTGCGTGCACGAGAGGATCTCGAGAACATTGCCTTGGGTATCAGTGAATTCGTCCCCTCCGGGCGTCGGCTGGGTACACGCGCCGCCCTCTCCTGAGACGCCGGTTGTATCGGGCGACACCCAGGCCGTCTGGCCATGGCCGGGTTCATTGATCGCCGCTGAGATTGAGTTTGCTCCCGGGTACCAGAGGTCGAGAAATATGGGCATGGCCTGCGCAACAAGGCCGTCAGTCCGCACTTGCCCAAATGCCACCGTTCCACTGGCGTGATAGTGAAACGACGGATCGTTGGTCGCTTCATTGCCACCCGCGACGCTGACAAGCTTTCCCGGACCAGTGAGCGCGTCGAGCATCGTTTCGAATATGTCGCTGCCGTCATGGGGACCCACGTTGGTACCGAGGCTGATATTCACCGAGGCGGGTTCGCCACGCGACCCTGCAACCTTGAAGATGTACGCAACCCCGTCTACGATGTGCGCGAGGTTACCGTCGTTCTTGACAATGACGAGGTCCGACTCCGGCGCTACGCCGATATAGGTTCCCCAGGATGCCGCGCGTCCGTCGGAGGCTGCGATCCCGGCGACGTGTGTCCCGTGCCCATCGCAGTCCTCTTCAGGCAAGGATTCGGGGGCGGACCCCACAACGCCAACCGGCGTATCACAGGGATCAGGCCCGTACTGGCTGTACGAGAACGGACCGCAGGCTGCTGCTTTGATCGCCGATTGGCTGCACTCGGCGCCATACGTGAATCCCTGCGAGTTGGGTGGCTGAGCGGGGCAACTGTTGCCCGACGGATTGGGGCAGGCGGCCTGATCCCAGAGGTCGACGATGCGCGTCCCGGAGTTGGTCTGGAAATCGGGGTTGCTGAGGTCGATGCCCGTATCGACAACTCCAACCACTGTGCCTTGCCCCCCATCGCCGCTGAACGTCGGCGGCGCCGGCGAGTGGAAGATCGTCGGTGCGTAGTCCTGCGCAAGTGTGCAGGCACCAGTGATGTACACGCCGGTTCCGGACACGGCGGGTTGAGCTGAATCTGCGAGCGCAGTGTTGGCCAATTGCACCTCCGCGCCGGTGGATTCGGACCATCCCGACAAGGTGGCAGCCGAGTTGAGGTAGACAGCTCCGTTGCTCGCAACCAGTGCTTGCCCACCTTGATAGACTTGGGGCTGGGTCCAGGCGAGAGCACCCGTGTCGGCGTCAAACGCCGTGATGTGTGTGGTTCCAGCCGCGGCGACCGTAAAGACGCGGCCATTGTCGTATGCGAGCCCTGAGAACGCGCTGGTGCCCAACGAGATGGGTCCCCAAGCGACTGAACCGTCGGATTCGTTCAGTGCGTACAGCGAGGCTTCGCCGAAAGCCGGAGGCACAGCCGAGGCCTGCGCGATGACATAAACCAAGCCCCCTGCTATCAGCGGGTTCGAGACGGTCGCGCCCAGCGTCACACTCCACTTCGGGCTCGCCGCGAGCGGTGCGGTGAGGCTGTCTGTCGGCTGGTCGCCGTCATGGCCTGCATTGATCTGATACGCAACATCGGTATCGGAGGAAACCGACACAGTCGTGTCACCGAAAGCCGTGAGTGTCCCGGTTGCAGGCACCACCAACAGGCCCCCGCCCGCTCCAAGTCCGGACGGCAATCCATGGCCGCTGGCCTCGTCCTCCTTGGGCGGTGAAATCGGGGCGCCAGCATTGCCAGCCCAGATGGGTGTGTTCAGCATGGTCCCGTTGCCGGCCTCCGGTAGCGCGAACACCTTTCCCGAGCCCGCCCCTACATACACATTTCCATTCACCACAATCGGTGCCGTGATCGGGGCCGAGCTCGGGCTCCCGTCTCCGGAGAACGTCCAGAGCGCGGTGCCGCTCGCATTGCGCGCAGTCAGCACGCCTGCGCTGACGTAGAACCCGGTCGTCCCATCGAAGGCCGGCGCAAGGTCGGCAGTGAACGTGCCGACATCGAGGCCCGTCGTTGCATTGAGGATGAAGTTCCCCTCCTGCACGTTTCTATCGTAGAGGAGCCCGTCATGAAGGACAGGCACGCGAGCGGCGTTGATCGAACAGTTCGCGCCGGTCTCCCAGACAACCTTGCCACCCTCGGAGGTCATATACGGTCCATCCGAGCCTCCGGTGCCGGACCACAAATGAGGGACACCTGCATTGCTTACGTGCCCTGGTTCCGACGCGTGAATTGCAGGAACGCTCATATCGAGCTGTTTCGTAGCCTGGCCGGCAAGTTCCACCTCGGTGATCCCTGGCAGCGCCGCCAGGAGTTTCAACTCAGCGAGGGTTGCATCGGCGGTGGCGCCGACCCTGAGCACGGTGCCTGGCACGGCGCCCGTCTGAGCGATCGCCTCGGCAGTTGTCGTGCCCCGAATGAACACACCGTATGTCGTGCCCTGCTTGGTCGCCCTGCCCCGTAGCCACGCCGCCGGGAGTTTGCGGCCATGCACGGTTGCCGAAATGGCGGCCTCGGCCAGCGGCCCGAGGGTAGCGTGATGTCCGCGCGCAACCGGCGCTGGCGCCGCGACGCCGCTCAGTGGCTGCGACTGCGACCACACTGCGGTCGCCATCAGCGCAGCCACCAGAACATAGGCGAAACGCTTCACGGAGAACTCCCTCACCCACCCTCACCGTTTGCAACTGTTCGACCGCCGCAGCCAGGGTAACCCAGGATCGGGCGAACACCCACGAAAACTGGTAACAAGTGGGCGGGCCTGGATTCGAACCAGGGACCGTGGGGTTATGAGCCCCCTGCTCTAACCGGCTGAGCTACCCGCCCTGGCGCGACTCTATCCCGCCGGCGGCCGGCAGCACGGCCTCAGCGATCTCGGCCACCATAGACGGTGTGAGTCAGATCCCTGCCGTTGTCGCCGACTGCGACCGCACCTTCGCGGCCGTCCAACGCCTGGTCGATGCGGTGCAACCCGATCAATGGACGGCATCGACCCCATGCACCGACTGGGACGTGCGTCAACTGCTGAACCATGTCGCCAACGGCAACGTGATCTTTGCGGGCGTGGCGGATCGCACACGCCCATCGGGTCCCGTCTCACCGGAGGAGCGAGCCGTTGATCGTCTTGGGGACGACCCCGCAGCCGGATTCCGGGCAACCGGCGCAAGGATGCACGAAGCCTTCCTCACGCCGGGATTCCTTGACGGCACCGTCGATACACCCATGTTGGGTGAACAGCCTGGAACAACCGTCGTGCACATGCGCATCAACGAGTTGCTCATCCACGGGTGGGATCTCGCTCGCGCGATCGGACGTACGCCTGACCTCCCCGAGGATCTTGCCGAGGGTGCGCTGATCCTGTGGCAGACGCGTCTTGCGGACAGACCCCGTGAGGGCATGCCATTCGGGGTCCCGGAACCTGTCGCCGACGACGCGCCCGCAATTGACCGGCTCGCAGCCTTTCTGGGACGGAAGCCCTGACCACTCCAGCGCCGCACCGACCAAGCAAGGATCAGTACTTCCTGCTGATCGCGCTCGCCGCCAGAACCCGCGCCGACTGCCTGGGCCGGAGAGTTGGAGCGGTCATCACCCGCGATGCCCGCGTTCTGAGCACAGGCTACAACGGCACCCCATTCGGGATGCCGAACTGCTCGGAAGGCGGATGCCACCGCTGCTCGCGGCGCGACGACGACCGGCTGCGCGGGGGCGCGTACGACGTCTGCATCTGCGTGCATGCCGAACAGAACGCACTCCTCACCGCGGCGCGCTTCGGCCAGCAGACGCTCGGCGCCTCGATGACATCCACGATGCAACCCTGCTTCGGCTGCCTCAAGGAGATGCTGCAGGCAGGCATCAGCGAGGTCCGCTACCTCCACCCCTGGGACCCGATGGAGGCCTATGACGACCGGGCATTGGTCCAGCAATATGCAGCGCTGCGCGCGCGTTTCGACGCCTTCTCCCAGGTCGGCGACCCGGCGATGGACACCTCGGAACTCTTCGGAGCGTTTCTCGAGCAGAGCTGATCAGGCGCCGGTCTGGTCGACCAGCTGGACACGTTCGTGCTCGATCGCGGTGGCGAGATCACGAACCCGCGAGAGCGTATCGATATCGGTCGGCGCCTTGTCGTGCCGCCACCTCGCGATACGAGGAAACCGCAGCGCGAAGCCGGACTTGTGCCGAGCCGAGAACTGCACCGCGTCGAACGCAATCTCGAGGACGATGCGCGGCTCGACGGTGCGGTAATGACCGTGATCGGCAATCGTGATGTCGAGCAGCAGCGCGGTCATGTCGGCGATCTCGACGTCGGTGAGTCCGGTGTACGCCTTGCCGATGGTCGCGAGCTCGTCCGTGTCGTCGACGCGCACCGCGAAGGTCACGTCGCTGAGCACGCCGCGGCGCTTGCCGTGACCCCACTCTGCGCCGACGACCACGACGTCGAGCGTGTCGAGAGGACGCTTGAGCTTGAGCCAGTTGAGCCCGCGCCGGCCCGGTGTGTACGGGGATTCGGGTTGCTTCAACAGCAGTCCTTCGTTCAGTCGAGCGCGTGCATCCTCGAAGCGTCGTTCGATCTCGGCTTCGCCATGCACCCGCTCGAGGTGAGCGAGCGCGAGCGGATGCGGGACGGTCAGTGCCTCGAGACGTGCGCGCCGCTCCCGGAGAGGGTGGTCGATGAGCACCTCGTCGTCGACCCGAAGCACGTCCCATGCAACGTAGATCACCGGCACCGCCGCCATCACCTCGGCATCCGGCGAGACACGGCCGAGCCGTGTCTGCAGCGCATGGAACGGCATCACGCGCCCATCGCGGAACGCGAGGATCTCGCCGTCGAGCATCACGTCGGCCCGAAGATGCACAGCCGCATCGGTGATCTCGGGGAACTGGTCCGAGATGTTCTTCAGGTCGCGGCTGTAGAGCGCGGCGTCGCCGCCGTGCCGATGGAGCTGACACCTGATTCCGTCATATTTGTCTTCAACCCAGACGTCCTCGCCGAGTCGCGCAACCGCCTCCGCGGCGTCGGCAACCGGGGTTGCGAGCATGGACCGGAGCGGCACGAACCAGTGCGGGGCAGCGGCGTCAAGCCGTCCCAAGCGGGCCAGGAGCGCCGCCTCACCGAGGTCACCGGTCAGCATCACCGCACGGCTCACCGCATCGGACGGCGCGGAGAACGCAATGGCGATCGCCTCCTCCACGAGCCCTTCGCGCAGCCCGATGCGCAGCTCGCCGGTGATCAGCTTGGCGATGTAGCGCGCCTCATCCGGGGTCACGCGCCCGAGGAGGGCGCTGAGCCGCGCGTTCCGCTCTTTGGCCACGCGCGCATTCGCGATCTGCGCAAACTCCTCATCGAGGTCGCGGATCAATATCGGCGCCGTCTCAAGGCCGTCGACGCCGGACAGCAGCTCGCCGGTGACGTCGCCGGTATCCGAGTGCCGCCGCCAGGCTGCACGGATGGTCGCGTCGTCGGCGCCGCTGACGGCGCGCAGCACCGCGGAGAACGCGGCGCCGCCGATCTGGAGGGTGCGCTGGTCCCCTGCGGGAAAGACGCCGCCGCCGAAGTAGCGCGCCACCTGCGCGAGCTCGGCTTCATCGGTCGCGGCGAGGAACTGCGCCAGGATCCGCACCTTCTCCGACTTCGAGGAGGTTCGTGCGATCGCATCGCCGGCGGTCGCCAGCTCGGACAGCGTGGTCACTCGCGGATCATCACCCGCAACGAGCGGCCCGCGTCGCCCGGCGCTACCCCGTCGGGTTGTACACCGGGGGCGGATGCGCCGCACACCCATCGCAGGCCGCCGACCACCAGAGGCTGCCACCACTCCCCTGCCAGAATGCGGCGACCGCGTTGCTGTACCAACTCACGGCCGACAGCTGCGAGCTCGCCGCGACCTGGTTGAGCTGTTCCGGACCGACCCACCCGTTGTGAGGGTCGTACACCGCGGCGGCGAGGCTGCCGTTGGCGCGCTGCATCACGACGGTGACCGCGCTCGCAGCCGTCCCAGCCGCGGCCGGCCGGCCCATGCTCGCGGTCGAGTTCCACCTCCACCTGCCCGGGACCACCATTCGGGGTCACGCTCGCAGCCCACACCGACCCGGTGCGAGTCCGCCAGATCGCGTCGACGTTGCTGACGCCGGCGGTGACCACGGTCGGATCGCTCGCCAGGCCACCTGTGCCGATCTCATGGGCGCCATACCAGCCATAGGCCGCGGAGAGGTCACTCCACAGATTGCCGGCTGCATCTCGCCATACGATCCCCACCGTCCCATCGGCAGTCGCCACCGCATACGGGTTGCCCAGAACCAGGCCGGAGTTGAGCGGCGTCCCGCCTGACCAGCTCCCGGTGAACGTGTTGACCCACAGCTGGCCGTCCACGCTCTTCCAGATGACCTCCATCTCGCCGGGCCCCTGGCTCACCGCGGTCGGAGCGGAGCCGGGAGCGAGCGTGCCAGTCGGCAACCGCTGCGGGGGCAGCCATGACTCGGCCCCGAAGTAGCCGCTCTGAGACTGCACCTGCCACAGGGCACCGGTGGTGTCCTCCCAGAAGACGTCAACCTGGCCCGCCGACGGTGAGACGACGGCGGGGTCAGAGGCGACATCAGCGGGGGTGATGGCCGCAAGCGCAGTCGCCTGCCAGGCGTCGCTGCGGTAGCGGAGGTCGTGGAGCTTGGCGTCGGTGCCACGCCAGATCACGTCCATATTGCCGGGTTGGTCCGAGACGCTCTGCGGAGTCCCGGCAACGCTCGATGTGGTCAGCTCCACCGGCGTCTGCTCGGTCTGGCGGAGCCAGCCGATGATCGGCGTGTACCCGTTGGCGGTGACCAGCGATCCGCTGAGCGGAAAGCGATCGGTCCCCGACGAGGTGGCGTTCTGCTCGACGAGATCGACGTATCCGGGGCCGACATCGCGAACGACCGCGACGTGTCCCGAGGCGTCCCAGTAGCGGCCGAGCCAGCCCGGTGCGAAGATCATCAGGTCGCCCTGCATCGGCGCCACGCCCGCCCCGTTGGCGAATTGCTGCAGGGGGATCGGGAGGTTCGGACCAGCGCTCCACATCGAGTAGGCCTGACCGCCCCACGTGGCCGGCTCTCCCCAGGCGTAGTACGCGTAGCGAAGCGCGAGCTGGGTGCACTGGAACTCGGGTCCGAACTCGCATCCGAAGGGGGTGCCGCACCCGACGTCGTCGAACGACGAGCCGTTGCCGTACGCGGTGAGGTTCTGGCAGTTGGTGACCCAGGTGGCCCAGGTGCACCCGCTGATGAGGGGCTGCCCGTAGTTGCCCGTGCCGGCCGTCTCGGCGGCGAGCATGCCGTGCGTGACCGTCGGCGCCGCGGGCGACGGCGGCGGGCTCGTGGCGGCAGTCGGCGTCACCGGCGGGGCCGTGAGAGCGACCACGGCACCCACGCTCCAGGCTGCCGTGACCGGCGCCGTGGTGTCCGCGGTGCTCCTGACCGCAGCTCCGGCGCTCAGGAGCGGAGCGAAGCTCGCGGATCCAGCGAGCAGCGCGGCAAGCGCGAGTCGATGGAAGGCCGAATGCATGCCGGCCCAGACTGCCAGACGACCTCTGACGTTGCCGTCACGGGGTCGCAACGATCGAGTTCGCCCCCCGGTGACGCCGGCGACCGAGCCGGGTCAGGCGATTACTGGAACCAGCCCTCGATGTCGACGACCGCGTTGACGCTCCCGGCGGCGTTGTACAGGTCCGCGTCGCCCTGGCCGGCCCCGGCCAGGGGATCGAGCTGCACGACCACCAGGTTGGGGAGCACCTCGCCGGTGCTCACGTTGATGTCGGACGCATTCGGGGACCTACCGGGTGTGGCCGGGTACATGACCAGGTACGTCGCGGCGGTGGGCGCGATGGCCGTGAGGTTGGCGATCACCGCCACCACCGTGGTGCCCGAGGTGACCGAAGGGATCCCGCCCTGCCCGGCCACCGTGATGAGCGACGGAGTCGGCGGAGCGATCGCGTGTCCGGCGCAGCCCGGTCCGCCGCCCACTGTCCGGGTGTCGCAGATGCGCGTCGGCTGGATCGCCTGGTACTGGGCGCCTGCCGCCGCCGTTGAGCTCCCGAACCAGCCGTTGGCGTCGATGACCACATTGATCGAACCGGCGGCATTGAAGACGCACAGCGATGTGGGGTGACCGCCCGGAGTGGTGGGCCCGAGCTGGACCATGACCCGGTTGGCAGCCACCAATCCCGCGGAGAGGCTGACGTTGGAGAACTGGGGGCCGTGCGTCCCGCTGTACGGACACTGGCCGGTCGAGGTGGTCGCCGAGAGGCTGAGGAAGGTATTGGCGGTGCCGGCGACGCCGGTGAGGTTGACGACAACGGCCGACGCGCTCCCGTCGGCGGGAACACTGTCAGACCCGATCCCGATCCCGGTGACATTGACGAGCATCGCGGCGCCGGGCCCGAGGATGCCGTGCGCTTTGCACGCGGGAGTCGGCGACATACTCCTCGTGTCGCACACTCGAACCGGCGCGATCGGATGGAATTCGCCGGTGACCGTGCTCGACGGCGCCGGTTCGAAGTATCCCTCGACGTCGGCGAGGACGTTGACCGTCCCGGCGGCGTTGTAGATGTCGATCGCCCCGCCCTGGCCCAGGGTCACGGTCACCAGGTTGGCAATCACCTTGCCCGCTGCGAAGTTGAGATTGGAGGCGCGGGGGAGCCCCGTCCCAAACGGATAGACGGTGAGCAGGCTGTTGGCGGTGCCCGCGACCTCGGTCACGTTCAGGACCACCGCCGTCGAGTCGCTGGGAATCGGCACGCCGAACGCAAGCCCGGTGAGCTGCACCTTCCTGATCGTGCCGGGTCCGAACGTCGGATCCTGCGCGCACTGCACGCAGCTCGCCGGCCGGGTGTCGAGGATTCGATAGGGCAGGATCGGGTGATAGTTGGCCAGGCCGACGTAGATGTAGCCGGTGCCGACCGTGATCGGGCTCGTGCCCAGCGAGTCGTGCACCTGCCCTTCGACGAGCCCCGAAGAGCCCGGCGGTGTCGTGAACGTGAACGCGTCGGGAGTGAGCGAGCCGGTTGTCGGCAGAACCGGCGAGCCGTTGAAGGTGAACGTGCTGTCTGTGCCGAAATCGTAGCCGGCAACAGTGACCAGTTCGCCGCCTGATGCCGGTCCAGCGGCGGGCGACAATGACGCGATCACGGGCCCCGCGAACGTGTAGCGGCCGATGTACGTGTTCCAGCACGTGTTCGCGGTCGCGCAATCCGGGACGGTATTGCCGTCGTTCTCCTCGGAGACGACCCACACGTCAGTGGGGCGCGACGGATCCTGCACTGCTGCGGAATAGTCGCCCCACGCGCACGTCGAGCACGCCGCCGGCTGGTAGAAGTTGGTGCTCTGGTGCAGCGTGGTCAAGGAGCTCCACACGCCGCCGGTGATCGCTGCGACCATCATCGACTCGAGCGCCGAGCTCGACGACTTGTCGAATGTCAAGATGGCATCGCCGGCGCTGTCGAGGGCGAGCGCGGGGTCGTAGAGATACGCACCGCTCACGGACTCCGCTGGGAACTGCGCCGGCGTGCCAACCGAGGTCCCCGTGGCGGGAATCGACACGATGTTCAGGCACGAGCGGACCTGGCTGTCGCCACCCGGCGTGCACCCCGTATTCCCCGCAACCCAGAGCACGTTGCCCTGCCACACCGCACTCAAGAAGCTGTCTGTTCCGGTCGTCAGTGTCGCCGCCGTACCGGCTTGCGCGGCCGCGGGCGGAGTGCTCGTCGGCGTTGGCTCGGGACCGGCCGTGCATGTCACCGTCACGCCGCCGGCGGTCGGAACGCCATTGATGGCAAATACCGCGATGCTGCCCGATACCCGGCCGGAGCAATTGGCGTTATTCGCAACCGCGTACGCGACTGTCTGTGCGGTCCATGCCTGCGCTGGTTGCAGCCCGATCGGCCCCGGTTCGACGAACGCGTCGCTGTTGGCGGTGAACGCGCCGCTGATGAAGTCCACTCTCCGGATCACCTCCATCTGACTTGCCACCGGGAGGCCGGTGCTGCAACTCTGGTAGTCGCTGGTCTCGACGAGGACACTCCCGGTGATCGCGAGCGAGACCGTCGACAGCTCCACGCCACCGCCGATCTCGGGATCGATGTTGATCTGACCCCGCGTGATCCATGGCAGCGCCGGGTTCGCCTGCGACAGCATGACCTCCACCTGGCTCACGCACCCCGACAACGTGGGGTTGTACTGCAGCACCATCAGGACGAAGCGCCCGGACACGGGGTCGTACACCACGTGGGGGTACCGCAGCGAGAAGCCCGACGTGTTGCCCACCATTGCGCTGAGGTTCATGAATATCGGTGATGCACCGGAGCGCGTGGTGACCTCGAGCGCACTGTTCACCGCTTCGACGATGTTGCTCGGGCCGATCGCAATGCTCGGATCGGCCGGCGAGGTCACGTTGGGATTGCTCGATCCCGCATGCTCGAGCGCGAGCTGGTCGCTCATCCCCGGCTGATTCTGCAGGAGCGACGGGGAGCTTCCCGCGGCAACCGCCGCAGCGCGCACCGTGGGCGCACCGGTGCGATGCGCATCGCCGCGTGCATGCTGTGACGCTGCTGTGAGCGACGCCGCGCGCGCGAATGCGCTTGCGATGACTGGCGTCGCTGACCACGCAACGGTGAGTGCGGCGACCAGCGCGGACGACAGGATGAACGTTCGGCGCACCGCCTCGATTCTAAGTGCGAATCCCGGAAGTGACACGCCGCTGTCACAGAGGTCATCGATTCGTGACATCCACATGGCGCCCGCCGGACGACTGTCCGGGCGTCCGGCAGCGGCGATGGCGTATAAAATCGCCCTACGGATCGCTGGCGGATCGCCAACTTCAGGAGATGCTCGATGACCGACCTACGCGGCTGGAAACCGGTTTCCCTCGCTGATGACGACGAAGAAGAAGAGGGTGACGACGAGGAAGACGACGAGGACGAGTAGCTCCCTCGGCGCGGCGGAGCGCTTCCGCCAGGTCAACCTCATCGCCGATCCCCTCTATGGCTACATAGAGATCACCAAGGATCGGCCTGGCGAGGCGAGCGAGCGTCAGCTTCTCGACACGGTCTGGCTGCAGCGTCTCCGCCGGGTTCACCAACTCCAGTCGGCGTGGTGGGTGTTCCCCAGCGCCGAGCATTCGCGTTTCACCCACCTGCTGGGCGCCATGCACCTGGCGAGCCTCTTCGCACGGCGCATCGACGGCTCACTGCGTGTCGCGTTCCCCGATGCGCCGTCGCCGGCGCTGGTCGAGGAGACGCTCCGGATTGCGGGTCTCCTCCACGACGTCGGTCATGGTCCGTTCGGGCACTTCTTCGACCACGAGGTTCTCGAGCAGTGGCATCTCGATCACGAGGTGATTGGACGTCACCTCGTGAGGAATCAGCTTGCCGACATCATCGGTTCGCTCCGCGCCAGCCCGTCCGGTCGCTTCGAGGCCGGCGAGCAGATCGATCCGATGTGGGTCGCGTGGGTGATGGCGGATGCCGATATCGAGGGCTACGCGCCGCCGCCATGGCTGCGTGCCCTGAAGCCCATTCTGTGCGGCCCGGCGACCGTCGACAACCTCGACTACGTCCCGCGCGACGCGTACATGTGCGGCATCAGCCTGGGCGCTGTCGAGGTGCAGCGGCTCATCCACTACACGTTCGTCAGCGGCGACAGTATCGTGCTGCACGCGCACGCCGCGGGTGCGCTGGAGATGTTCCTCGCGTCACGTCTGTACATGTACCTGCAGGTCTATCACCACAGAACCGGCCGCAGGTTCGACCTGTCGATGCGTGAGGTCTTCGCGGACACGATCGCGCAGCTGCTGCACGGCAATCCGCTCGAACACCTCGACGAATATGAGTTGCTCAATGACTGGTCGATGCTCGTCGCGGTGCAGCGCTGGCTCCGCGAGCCACCGGGCAGCGAACGGCGCCGCCTCGCCGAGGCATGGGCGCGCATCGCCGCACGCGACCTCCCCTGGCATCTCGCCTACGAGAGCGTCGTCCACATGGGGACCGATACCTCAACGCTGCGGGAGCGTCTCGATGCGCAACTCGCATCCAAAGCGCTGGGTGCACGCGTCGAGGTCGACGTTGCGATCGCGCGCATCGCACCGCAGAACCCGATGACCGATGACGGGATGGTGAGGATCTACGACCCGCTCAACGACACCATCGAGGCGGCGCGTGCGGCCGAACTGGTGTCGCGGCTGCCCCAGCACAACCAGGTCATCCGCGTCTTCACGGATGACGTCAAAGCGCTGCGCACAGTGCGCGATGCCGTCAAGGTAGTGATCGACGGCTGATCAGCGCAGCCGCACCTCGATCCATGCGACCGCTTCCTCTGCCGATGCCGCGCTGTGCATCGCCGGGTCGGGTTCGATCTGCTCGGGACGGATCACCCGCCAGCTGTTCAGCGCGACGACCGGTTTACCAAGAACAAGCGCGAATGCGAGCTCGCTGAGAGTCCCATAGCCGCCACCGATTGCGATCATCGCGTCGCAGGAGCGCGCGATCAGGGCGTTGCGCAGGTGGCCGAGGCCGGTTGCGATCGGAATGGTGACGTCCGGTGCGGCATCGTCCGGATCATCTCCCGGGAGGAGGCCGATGCAGGTTCCCCCGTACGCGCTCACGGCAGCGGCGACAGCCGTTGCAACGCCCTGCCCTCCGCCGCAGACGATCAGGAATCCGTGCTCGGCGAGCAGACGGCCGACCGCGGCGGCAGCGCTCCGGTCATCGTCCGTGGCCTGCGACGCGCCGCACACCGCGACGATTCGCCGCCGCCCGGACATCGCGGGTGCCGGCTCTCGTTACGGAGCGACGGGAAGGCGCGGTCCCGACGGCATGACCGGACCCGCGGCCGCGCTGAAGTTCTCCTGGCTCACCTGGGCCGCGATGTGCGAGGCGACGTCACGGAACACCTCGCCGATCGGGCTCGACGGCGCCGCGGCCATGATCGGGCGCCCGTCGCCGTCGGCACCGCGAATGCGCGGATCAAGCGGCACGGCGCCAAGGAAAGGGAGTTCGTAACGAGCGGCCAGGTCGCGACCGCCACCGGATCCGAAGATGTCGGTGCGCTCGTTGCAGTGCGGGCAGATGAAGCCGCTCATGTTCTCGACGACACCGAGGACCGGAACATTGAGCTTGCGGAACATCTCGATGCCTCGAGCAACGTCGGCAAGCGACACGTCCTGCGGCGTCGTGCAGATCACCGCACCGGTCATCGGCATGCTCTGCGCGAGGCTCAATTGCACGTCGCCTGTGCCCGGTGGGAGATCGATGACCAGGTAATCCAGCTCGCCCCACGACACCTCGTAGAGGAACTCGCGCAGGGCTTTGGCGAGCATTGGACCGCGCCAGATCACCGGCTGACCGGGGTCGAGGATGGTGCCGAATGACACGACCTTGAGTTCCATGCGCCTCGAGCGGCTGCATCTTGCCGTCGGGACCCGCCTGCGGGCGCTCGCGAATCCCGAGCATGATCGGGACATTGGGTCCGTAGACGTCCGCGTCGAGCAGGCCGACGCGAGCGCCCGCGAGGCGCAGGGCGATCGCGACGTTGACGGCAACGGTCGTCTTGCCCACGCCGCCCTTGCCCGCGCTGATCGCGATGGCGTTACGAACTCCGGAGATCTCCTGGCGACCGGGCAGCCCGCGCGTGGAGCTCACCTCGGCATCCCATCGAATCTCGACGCGCGTGATCCCTGAAACCACACCGACGACCGCCGCATCGATGTCCTCACGAATCCGGTCCTTGAGCGGGCACGCGGGTGTGGTGAGCACAACCCGAAGCGACGCAACCCCACCTTCGATAGCCAGATCGCGCAACATCCCGAGCTGGAGCATCGGCTTGTGCAGTTCGGGGTCGATGACGGTCGCGAGCGCGCGCTCGAGGGCGCCAAGCATCTCAGGATCACTCATCGTGCCTCGAGTATACCCACGGCCCCCTCGGGCCAAGCTCACGAAGGCTGAGTGTTTAGCCAGTGATTGAAGAACGGCGGGATGTCCCGAGGCAGGTGTGTGGGATGAATTGCACCGGCATCAGTCCCCGCCGCGCGCCGCCGTCCGTGACACAGGGTGCACCAGAATTGATGCGCTCTCTACAATGCGGCGGGCATGCTCGATCGCCGCGTGATACGCGATCTCGAGGGTCAGGTCGCTCCCTCTCACGTCTACACGCGCCCGGCGGATCTGGCCGCCTACGCCTACGACGCGTGGGGGGCCTCCGGCGAGCGCCATCTGCCGGACGCCGTGGTGTTTCCCGGATCGACGGAGGAGGTCGCCGGCCTCGTCAGCGTCTGCGCGGTTCACCGGGTCCCGATCGTCCCGCGTGGTGCCGGGACCGGATACGCGGCGGGCGCCTCACCATCGCACGGCGGCGTCGTCGTCAGCCTCGCCCGTCTCAACCGGATCCTCGGCATCGAGACCGAGGCACAGCGCATCCGTGCGCAGGCCGGTGCCATCACCGCCGGGATCCACGCCAAGGCTGCGGCGTCCGGCCTGTACTACCCGCCCGACCCCGGCTCGTCGACGACCTGCACGATCGGCGGGAACGTGGCCTGCAACGCCGCCGGGCCGCACACGCTCCGCTACGGCGTCACCGCGGACTTCGTGGCGGGCATCACCGCGGTGCTCTCCGACGGGCGGATCGTCCGCCTCGGTGAAGGCGGCGACGCCTCGGCCGCCGGGCTGCTCGCGCTCCTGGTCGGCTCGGAGGGGACGCTCGGGGTGATCACCGAGGTGCTCCTGCGCGTCATCGCCGCCCCGAAGGCACGCTCCACGCTCGCGGCCACCTTCAGCGGCATGGAGCGCGCCGCCGCGGCAGTGGCGGAGATCAGTGAGGCAGGCATCGTCCCGGCGGCCCTGGAGTTCCTCGACGCCGGCGCGCTCGACGCGGTTCGCAAGGCAGGCGGTGGCAACATCGGTGGCGACAGCGCGGCATTGCTCATCGTCGAGCTCGAGGGGGACGCGGCCACGGTCGGCGCGGACACCGAGGCCGCCTGCACGGCGATCACCCGTGCCGGGGCTTCACAGCTTCAGCGTGCCACCGAGCCGGGTCAGGCGCAGCGCCTCTGGGCCGCCCGCAAGGCGGTGAGCGCCGCCGTCGCCAAGGTGCAGATCGGCAAGGTGAATGAGGATGTGGTCGTCCCGCGGGATCGTGTGGCCGAGCTGGTCGCGCATACTCGCGATCTGGGCACGAAGCACGAGCTCCCGGTGGTGAACTTCGGCCATCTTGGTGACGGCAACGTGCATGCCACGTTCCTCATCGATCCGCGGATCGACGGCGAACGGGCGCGCGCGGACGCCGCCGCCGGCGAGCTGTTCGAGACAGTGCTCACCATGGGCGGCTCGCTGTCGGGCGAGCACGGCGTGGGCGCGGCCAAGCTCGAGTACGTGGAGCGCCAGCTGGGTCCGGGGACGGTCGCGTTGATGCGCCGGATCAAGACCGCCCTCGATCCGCACGACGTGCTCAACCCCGGTAAGAAGGTTCCGGAGCGTCAGTCGGCGGCGTCGAGCACGGCGAGCAACGAGGCCGCGTAGTCGGTCTCGTCGATGCGCCGGGCAAGCTCGCGCCCGTCGTCAACCGGCAGCTCCATCGACGCGTCGTAGACGAAGCTGTACACGTTGCTGAGCGTCCAGTCACCGAACCCGAGTGAGGCGAGCGCGTCTGGCAGCCTTGGTTCAGTCGCGTCCGCGTCGAAGGTGTCCGTCGCCGCTTTGTAGAGGGAGCTGAGGTTGCGGTACTCGGTCTCGTACTCCTCGATCAGCGCCGGGTCGGCCTCCTCCTCGCGCAATCGAGCGAGCGTCCGGCGCAACGACTGGATCTCCAGTTGATACTCGTCCACCCTCTCCCGAGTTTAGAGGACCGGTCAAAGGCCACACACGACCGGGTCACTCGGGCGCTGGCGGGGCACCTCAGTCGGGTAGATCCGCGCGAAGCGACGCCGCTCGAGCGTGAAGCACGCCGCGGCGCCGCATCCGATGATGAGCACGCCCACAACGATACCGAGCCCGAACCACCCACCCGGCACGCGAGCGAGGAGACCGTTGGCACTCGCGTTCCCGCCCGGGTCTGAAGTTCCTTTCCCCGTGCGACGCGACAGGAGCGGGTCAGCCCGTTCTGACGTTCACAAGATTGCCGACCACGTGGCCGACGCCGAATGCTACGCCCGCCGCGACAGTCGCGAAGGCCAGCTGCCGCAGCGCCGACCGGACCCGGGATCTGCCGGTGAAGACGGCCACCGTCCAGCCGACCGCCAGCACTGACACGGCGCCGAGCACGATCGAGAGCAACGCCGCGGTCGTTCCGCTCGCGAAGAACCAGGGCAACAGCGGGATGACCGCTCCGATGCTGAACATCACGAACGACGACCCGGCCGCCTGCCACGGGTTTCCCGTCTTGCCGGGCTGCAGTCCCAGCTCTTCGCGTGCGTGCACCTCGAGGGCGACCTCGGGATCGCGCATGATCGCCTCGGCGATGCGACGAGCGTCGGCCTCCTCGACGCCGCGAAGCCGGTACGTGGCCGCGAGCTCTCGGGTCTCATCCTCAGGATGGCGTTCGAGCTCGCGACGCTCGATCTCCAGCTCGCGCTGCAGGAGCTCCGACTGAGCCGCCATCGAGACGTACTCCCCGGCCGCCATGGAGAACGCGCCGGCGACGAGGCCGGCCAGCCCCGCGAGCAGGACGACCGACGGGACCGGGTTCGCACCTGCAACTCCGAGGATCAGCGAGATGTTGGTGAGGAGGCCGTCGCTGATGCCGAAGACCGCGGCGCGTGCGGCTCCACCCTGGAGATCGCGGTGGTGGGACCGTTCGTGCGGCTGGCGAAGCTCGCCCGCCTCACCGGCAGGAGCGACCGTCTGTGCCATGGGGAAAGTATGCCGAGGTTCGAGAATCGGCGTTCAGCGCTCCCGATGGAGTGCGGGTCTAGAAGAAGACGTGGTGCAGCGCGATCGTCGGGATGGCGAGGATCGCGATGATGTTCATCACCTTGATCATCGGGTTGATCGCCGGTCCGGCGGTGTCCTTGTAGGGGTCGCCAACGGTGTCACCCGTGACCGCCGCGGCATGGGCGTCCGAGCCCTTGCCGCCGTAGTTGCCCTCTTCGATGTATTTCTTGGCGTTGTCCCAGGCGCCTCCGCCGGTGGTCATCTGGAGAGCCACAAAGAGGCCGACCACGATCGTGCCGAGGAGCATCGCGCCCAGCGCCTGCGCGCCCAGCAGGAAACCGACCACGAGCGGCGCGACCACCGGAAGGATGCCCGGGATGATCATCTCCCGCTGCGCGGCCGCCGTGACCAGCGCCACGCACTTGCCATACTCCGGCTTGGCGGTTCCCTCCATGATGCCGGGGATCTCGCGGAACTGACGCCGCACCTCGATAACCACCTCGCCGGCCGCGCGCCCGACCGCCAGCATCGCCAGCGAGCCAAAGAGGAAGGGCATGATCCCACCGAGAAGCAATCCTGCGATGACCGGCGGGGCGGTGAGGTCGAAGGTCACCAGCGGCAGGTTGTGCGCGACCAGCGTGTTGTTGAGGATGTCCGTGTAGCTCGCGAAGAGGACCAGCGCAGCGAGTCCGGCGGAGCCTATGGCGTACCCCTTGGTGACCGCCTTGGTGGTGTTGCCGACGGCGTCCAGCGGATCGGTGACCTGACGAACCGCCTCCGGCAGGTTGGCCATTTCCGCGATGCCGCCGGCGTTGTCGGTGATCGGCCCATACGAGTCGATGGCGACGACGATGCCCGTCATGCTCAGCAGGGCAGTCGCGGCGATGCCGATGCCGTACAGACCGCCCAGCGCTGCTGACGCGAGGATGCCGATCGCGATGATCAGCACCGGGATCGCCGTCCCCTCCATACCGATCGCGAGCCCCGCGATGATGTTGGTGGCGTGCCCGGTCTGCGATGCGCGAGCGATGGTGCGGACCGGCCAGAACTGCGCGCCGGTGAAGAACTCGGTGACCGCGACGATGAGCACCGTGATGACGATGCCGATGACCGCGCACCAGAAGAGGTTGAACACCGGGTGATCGAAATGGCTCAGGTAGCCGCCGTTGTTGAGCAGCACGGTGATCAGCAGGAACCCGGCGAGCGCGACCACCGCCGAGACGATCAGACCCCGATACAGCGCACCCATGATCCAGGTGCCGCGGCCCATCCGCACGAAGAATGTGCCGATGATCGACGCGACGATGCTCACCGCGCCGAGCATCAGCGGATAGAAGACGAATACCAGGTCGGGCTTGCCGCCGATCTTGTAGAGCAGGCTACCGAGCAACATGGTGGCGACCGCCGTGACCGCGTAGGTCTCGAACAGGTCCGCCGCCATTCCTGCGCAGTCGCCGACGTTGTCACCGACGTTGTCCGCGATCACCGCGGGGTTGCGCGGGTCATCCTCCGGGATCCCGGCCTCGAGCTTGCCGACCAGGTCGGCGCCGACATCGGCAGCCTTGGTGTAGATGCCGCCGCCGAGGCGCGCGAAAACCGAGATGAGTGACGCTCCGAAGGCGAAACCGACGAGCGCGTTGAAGTCCTGGAAGAGGCCGTAGGCGAGTGCCACGCCGATCAGGCCGAAGCCCACGACGAAGAATCCGGTCACCGCTCCGCCCCTGAAGGCGAGCTGCAGCGCCGGGTTGACGCCACCCCGAGCCGCCTCGGCGGTGCGCAGGTTGGAGCGCACCGAGATGTTCATCCCCACGTAGCCCGCGGCGCCGCTGAGCACCGCACCGATCAGGAAGAGGACGCCGGTCTTCCAGCCGAGCGTGAACGTGAGGAACAGGAAGATGACCGCGCCGATCCCGGCGATGATCGTGTACTGGCGATTGAGGTACGCCTGGGCGCCTTCCTGGATCGCCTTGGCGATCTCCTTCATCCGGTCATTGCCCTCAGGCTGCCGCAGGACCCAGAAGATCAGATAAACGGCGAAGAGGAGCGCCACCAACCCGGCTGCGCCGATCGGCAGCAGGATGGCGCGATCAAGGGTCGGCATGCTCTCAGGTCTCCTCAGGACAGTGAGTAAGTGCCCGGGCGGCTGTTATCCGCGCCACCCCGGGGCCGCCGCATTGTACCCGGCCGGTCGTCCCGCACACCAACGCCTATGCTGAGGTGGTGCCGAAAGCCACCGGCCTGACCGCCATCGTGACGGTCGGCGACGAGATCCTGAGCGGGCACACGCAGGACACCAACTCGAGCCTGCTGGCGCGCCAGGCGTTCGCCGCGGGGCGGCCGGTCGCGCATATCGAGGTGGTCCCGGATCAACCAGACGCGATCATCGCTGCGATCCGGCGCGCGATCGACGACCCGGAGATCACACGGATCGCCGTGTGCGGGGGGATCGGTCCCACACCCGACGACCGCACCTTCCAGGCCGTGGCCGACGCGCTCGGACTGCCCCTCGAGCTCAACCCGATCGCCTACGGCAACATCGAAGCCCTGGCGCGGCGGATGCATGCGGCCGGCTGGATCGACAAACCCGAGGTGTCGGAGGCGAACCGGCGCTGCGCCGTGGTTCCGGCGGGCGCGACGGTGCTGACCAACCGAGTGGGCATGGCGCCACCACTGGCCATCGCGATCGGCGATGACCGGTGGCTCTTCGTCCTGCCGGGTATCCCGCGCGAGTTCAGCACGATCGTCGAGGAGGAGTTGATCCCCAGGTACTTCGCCGGCGGGGTCGCGCCGATCGTGCGGGAGGTGCGCTACCGGTCCGTGCCAGAGTCGGAGATGTCCGCGCCCATGCTCGTGCTCGAGGCGGAATTCCCCGACGTCACCGTCGGTTCCTATCCGCAGGTCGAGCGACGAGAGCTGGTCATCCGCCTACGCGGGCGCGAAGCAGCTCGCGTGGACGCGGCAGTGGCCCGGCTGCGCACGCTGCGCAGCGACGCCTAGGAGAGACCGCAGCGGGTTACCCCGCTGAAATCAGACCTTCTGCAGGTTGCGCGCGCGCGGGCCCTTCGGCGAGTCGACGATGTCGAACGTCACCTGCTCGCCTTCCTGGAGGGCGTCGAAGTCGACGGTGGTCAGCTCGGTGCGATGAAAGAACACCTCGTTGCCATCGTCCGCGCGAACGAAACCAAATCCACGGTCGGGAATAATCTTCTTGATTCTTCCAGCGGTCACAGCATGTCCTCCAGGACTCTCGCCGACACGGACGCCCACCGCGTTCACGACCACTATGGGAGCGTCCCCTGTCAGCAACGGGAACCCGCAAAAGACCGCGATGGAAGCACCGAAGGATAACGATTTTCTCGCCGTTCCGGTGCTCAGCGCAGCATAGCAGGGTATTCGCTGGAGCCGCGTTCCCAGGCCGCGCGCAGCTCGTTCAGGCTCTCGGGAAGATTCGCGTAGTAGTCCTCGACGTCGATGTGCGCGGGCCACGGGTTGGGGACGGAACGCTCGCGCTCGCGCCTCGCCTCCTCGAGCCAGACACTGCCGAATGCCGTCTCCGCACCCGACGCATCCATGAGCCCGGCGTCGCGCAGGCCGTGGCGACGGTCGAACGGCGGTACCTCGGCTGCGCGCGGACCGGGATTGCTCCACATCGCGGCGATGAGCCCCGCGCAACCGCAGTCGACCAGCGCGTCGATGGCGCCCGCAACAAACCGCCGCGTCTGCGCGTCGTCGTCGCGATCGTTGTCATCGTCGCCGCTCGCGACGGTGCGTTCCGGTGCGTGCAGGTGCGCGAACAGCGGCGCGGAGCCGGTGAGCGACTCGCCGAGCTGCGCGAGAAACGTGGCTGCAGCAGGCTCGAGTGCCCCACCGACCAGGTTGAGTGCCTTGACGCTGAGGTCGAGGCCGACGACGTCCACGAGGCGCGCAACCTCGGCCGGCCGCACCGCTCGCGCGATGACGAGGTCGTCCGCGCTCAACGACAGCATGCACCGTTGCTGGCGCTCGTGGATGCGCTCACTCATCATCAGGGTCCAGCTGCGCAGGTGGTCGATGCGCTGCGGTCGCACCCCGCCGGCGGGGTCATGGCCGATATCCCACATCGCGATCGCCGGATGTCCTGCGAATGCGCTGAGCATCTCGTCGATCCAGCGTGCACACACCTCGAGCATGAGCTGATCCGTGTAGAGGTAACGCGGTCCGCCAGGTTGCGTGACCGCATCGGCGACGGCGCGTACGCCGGGACGCCGCGCATCGACGTCGATCGCGTAGGCCGGGAGCATCACGCAGCCGCCCAGCGTCTGCACGAAGAGCACCGGGATCACCTGCAGCGCGAGTTCCGCTGCAACCCCCAGGAAGTGCTCGAAATTGCGTTGGCGCGCCGGCTCAACGCGTGACGGCGTGGGCATGAACGCGTCCCACAGGAGGTGCGTGCGCACAGTGCGATGACCGCGTGACTTGATGGCACGAAGATCCGCCTCCGTGCGCGCCGCGTCGTACTCGTGCCAGACGTACGGACCGACCTCGCGCGACCAGTACGTCACGCCGACATCGACCGGTTGACGCGTCGCGGACTGATCGCTCGTGTCAGTAGACGAAGAGGTCGATGCCTCCTGCCACGGTGAGCACCTGACCGGTGATGTAGCGCGCCTCCGGAGACACGAGGAACACGATCGCGTTGGCGATGTCCTCGGGCTCGCCGGCGCTGCGCATCGCAGTGCGAAGCACCATCCGATCGTTCATCTTTGCGTCACCCATCTGCCACGCCTCCGTGCCGATGATGCCCGGAGCGATGATGTTCGCGGTGATGCCGAATCGCGCGCCCTCGAGCGCCATCGACTTGCCGAGCCCGATCACCGACGCCTTGGTCGCGGCGTATGAGGCCTGCCCGAAACCGCCGAGCGTGGCCGCGACCGACGCCATGTAGATGACACGACCCCAGCCCTGCTCGCGCATGTACGGCCACGCGGCCTTGGTGCAGTTGAATGCACCAGTCAGGTTGACGCGCAGGTCGCGGTCCCACAGATCATCGTTCTGGTGCTCGATCTGCGCGATGTGATCGAGCGTTCCCGCGTTGTTGACGAGGATGTCGATGGACCCGAAGTCCTTCTTGATGGTGGCGAAGACGTCGCGCACCTGCTCGCGGTTGGTGACGTCCATCTTCATCGCGGCGGAGCGGCGTCCCATCTGCCGGATCTCCTCGCTGGTCCTCTCGGAGTAGACGACGTGTTGCGAGGTGAAGAGCTGCGCGAGCGCCGAATGTGCTTCCTCGGCGGTGTGCTCGAGGTCCGGGTCCAACTCGATGAGGATGTCGGTGACGACGACGTCCGCCCCCGCGCGAGCGAGCTGGAGGCAGTCCGCCCTCCCGAGGCCGCGCGATCCCCCGGTGACGACGGCGACCTTGCCGGTCAGGTCGAACATGCAGCGCTCCTGGAAGATCGGGTGATACGGCGATCGGAGAGCTTAGCGCTCGGTCCGGTCGCTTCAGCCTGCGGCGGCGACGGGCACCGGGGGTGTCTCCGCTACCACGCGCGGACGCGTGGCCGTGGCGGTGCGCTCCCCGAGCACGTAGCGGCTGATCACCAGGCGCTGGATCTCCGCGGTGCCCTCCCAGATCTGGTAGATCTTGGCGTCGCGCATGAAGCGCTCGACCGGGTAGTCCTTTATGTAGCCGTAGCCGCCGAGGATCTGGACGGCGTCGACAGTGACCTTCATCGCGATATCGCCGGCGAACAGCTTCGCCATCGAGCCCTCGCCCCGCGATAGCGGGATCCCGTTCATCACCATCCACCCGGCACGCCAGGTCAGCAGGCGCGCGGCGTCGATCTCGGTCGCCATGTCGGCGAGCTTGAAGGCGATCGCCTCGTGCTTCGAGATCGGCTTGCCGAACGCGAAGCGTTGCAGCGAGTAGTCGCGGGCAAACTCGAACGCGGCACGCGCGATGCCGAGCGCGCCGGCGGCGACCATCGGCCGCGTCGCCTCGAGCATGACCATGGCGCCGACGCGTCCCGGGCCGGTTTCCTCGCCGCTCTCGTTGTAGCCGAGGCGCTGGTTGTCGGGGATGAAGCAGTCCTCGAAGATGACCTGCGCGGTATGCGATGCGCGCACGCCGAGCTTGCGTTCCTTGCGCCCCTGGCGCATGCCCGCGGTGCCCTTTTCAATGACAAAGGCGGCCACCCCGATGGGGCCGAGCGACTTGTCCGTCGTGGCGAAGGCAACCTGGACATCCGCGATCCCACCGTTGGTGCAGAACTGCTTGGTGCCGTTGAGCACGTAGCCGCCGTCGACCTTGGTCGCCGTCGTCTCCAGCGCCAGCGAGTCCGAGCCGCTGTTCGGCTCGGTGAGTCCCATGGCGCCGATCTTCAGCTCGGATCCGGTGAGGATCGAGATGTACTTCTGCTTCTGTTCCTCGGTGCCCATCGCGAGGATCGCCGTGGCGGCAAGACCGGTGGCGCCGATCGACGTCGCGATCCCGGCATCGCCCCAGGAAAGCTCCTCCTCACGGATGAGGTTGGTGACGAGGTCGATCCCACCCCCGCCGTACTGCTCCGGGAAGCTCGCCGTCGCGTCGAGCCCCAAGGCGTGCGCCTTGCGCATCACGTCCCACGGGGTCTCCTCGGCCTCGTCGTAGCGCTCGGCGACCGGGCGCATCTCCTTCTCGGCGAACTCGTGCGCGAGAGCCCGGATCTCCTCCTGTTCGCGGGTGAGCGAGAAGTCGAGTCCCATGTTCGTGGTCCCTTAGCGTGGAAGCCGGACGGTCGCCCGGCCGTTGGTCAAAACGCGGTCGCCGCGATCCGAGGACGCCGCCACCTCGAGGGTGGCCACTCCCGAATCGTCGACGCTGACGACGGTTCCCGTGCAGATGATGGTGTCGCCGGGCAGCAACGGCTTGCTGAATCGGCAGGAGAGGCTGAGGAGATTGGCGTTTCCGCCCGCCCACGATGCGATCGCCTCCGCGAGGATCCCCATCTCGAGCATGCCGTGGGCGATCGTGCCGGGAAGGCCGACGGATCGCGCGAACTCAGGATCGAGGTGGATCGGGTTGTTGTCTCCGGATGCGCCGGCGTAGGCATTGACCTGACGCTGGGTGACCGTCATCGAGAACGGCGTGATGCGGTCGCCGGCGGCGATCCCGGACACCGCGGGCGCACTCATGCGGGTGCCCGGACGATCATCAGTGAGGTCCCGCGGCACACCACCTCGTCGTCGGCGGGACGGATCGCCTCCACGGCGAGGCGCACGAAGGTCATGCCCCGCCTCGTGTCGACGCTCGTGATCTCAGCCGTCGCAGTCGACCACATCGCCGGGGCGGACCGGCACGGGCCACTCGAACGACTGCTCGCCGTGGATAAGGCCGGCCAGGTCCATGCCCACCTCCGAGTCGCCGAAGAGCTTCGCCAGGGTTGGGCCGAGGCAGTAAACGGCCGCGAATGTCGGGGGGACGGCATCGGGCTCTCGCACCTTGCCCTCGCCCGCGATGGCCTGGGCCACCGCCCGCGCCGATTCGGGTGCGATCCGCTGACCCGGCGCTTCGTACCGGCGGCCGACGTGGCTCTGATCAGGCACTGATCCCAACGCTCCTCATCGGGGTAAATGCTCCAGTCGCACCGGTCAGCGCAGAAATTGACATCCGTATCAACTATTCCCGTGACGAACCATACACCCGGGTTGAGGCATCGTCGAGAGGTTCGGCCCGGATCTCCCCGACGTCTCGTCCCGCCCAGTTTCGCAGCGTCAACGTGGCGAACGCCCGGAGACCTTCCGATAGGTCGGATGGAAGCACCCCGAGGTGCTGCAGAACGGCGATCGCGACGACTGGAATCGCCTCGCCGCCGCCTGACTCGAGCTTGATCGCGATGCCGGGGCCACCCGGGCGCACCACCGCCGCCCAGACGGCGGCACCGCCGATCTTGGCGGTGACGCCGGCGCCGGCGACCTCGAGCAGCGCCGTGTCAAACCGTCCCGTGCCGGCGACGAGAAAGGGATGCGTGGCCATCGCCTCCTGAGCACGGCAGAACGCAGCGTCTCCGCTCGCGGCAGCAAAGCCGCGGGCGATCGCTGCCAGCGGGATGCCGTATGTCGTCAGCCCGCACCCGTCGATGCCGCGATGCGCGGTGTCGAGGTCGACGCCGAGCATCTCCTGGAGGGCGCCACTCACCGCCTGCTGGCAGGGGTGTCCCAGTTCCATGTAACCGTCGAGGGGCCATCCCATGACCGCGCAGGTCGCGAGCATCGCGGCGTGCTTGCCGGAACAGTTGTTGTGGACCGGGAGGGGCATGCCACCCGATGCCAGGAGGCGTCGAGCGGTCGCCTCATCAGAAGGAATCTGCGGTCCACACCCGAGCGCCGCCTCCGGTACCCCCGCCCTCGCCAGCAGCCCCCGGACCGTCGCGACGTGCTCATCCTCACCCTGGTGCGAGGCGCACGCGACGGCGATCTCCGGACCGCTCGCCCCGAGCCGGTCAGCAGCAAGACGGAGGAATGGCAGCGCCTGAATGGGCTTGACACAGCTACGGAGTGTCGTCTCCACGTCCGGCGATCCCGCCGACTGCAGGACGGTGCCCGACGCGTCGGTGACGGCGATGTGGCCGCGAACGCGCGCCTCGATCGCATCGCCTCGGAACACCGCGGCGAGGATCGGGGGCGCAGGCTGATTCACGGGCTCACTTTGACGTCGCCAAGCTGGTTTTGGTACGGTCCCGCGGTCACCCGGGGAGAAAAGGGCACATCGCCCCGGTTCAGTGCGTGTAACTGCCTCGGCGAGGGGAGCAGCGATCGCGACCCACGTTCATCGATTGGTACGGCACCTCTGGGTAGTCGCAACAGCGGCGGTGCTCGTTGTGCTCGTGGCTCGACCCCCTCAGGTTCCCGGGGCACCCGTGCTCCGAAACCTCGCCGCGATTCAGATCAACGCCGTGGTCGAGAATGCGACGACGGTGACCGCGATCGCCGTGGAGCCGATCAAGACGGTCGTCGTCCAGCCGGGCCAGACCATTGCCTCGCTCTCGGCGGCATATCACGTCCCCACCTCGGCGATCCAATGGGGCAATCAGCTCGTCCCAAACATGGTGCCCAAGGCCGGCTCGACGCTGTTGATCCCGCCGGGACCGGCAGCGCTTGTCGAGGTCCTTCCCGGAGAGACCCCCACCGGGTTCGCCGCGCGTGTTCGCCTGGATCCCGCGGTGATTCTCGACTACAACAAGTTGACGAGCGACGCACCGATGGCCGGTGGCTCCTACCTCCAGGTCCCGCTCTCCCGCGCGCCAGACGGTGCGCTCATCGGGTCCTATTTCGTGGACGCAGAGAACGGCGTGCCGGCCGTTCCCCCGCAGACCCCGTTCCATGACGGCTTCCCCTACGGTCAGTGCACCTACTACGTGGCAAGCCGACGCGCGGTTGACTGGAGCGGCAACGCCGTCAACTGGTGGCGGGCCGCCCGGGGCAAGCGTCCTGAAGGGCACCTCCCCGTGCAGGGCGCGATCGTGGTCTTCAACATCGGATGGGTCGGCCACGTCGCCTACGTGGAGCACGTCAACCTCGACGGCACCTTCGAGATCTCCGAGATGAACTACCACGCCGGCGGCGGAGGCTGGGGGCGGGTCGACCACCGCACCATCGACGAGTCGGACCCCTCGATCTTGGGATTCATCTACTGAGGGTTTAGCTCGCGCTCCGTGGTGAGGCGAGATGGGGACGGGCGGCACTCGGCGAGGGCTGGGTCGTCCCCCTCTCGCCGCACCACAAGGCCAACGATGACTGCGAAGGCGCCTACCCTGAGAACCGGTACCCGATCCCCGGAACGGAATGGATGTAGGTCGGCTTCTCGGCGTCAGGCTCGATCTTGCGACGCAGACGGTAGACGTGGGCGTCGACGGTCCGGGTCTCGATCTCGACCTCGTATCCCCACACGCGCCGGAGTAGCTCTCCGCGGCTCATGACCTGCCCGGGCCGAGACGCGAGCAGTGCGAGCAGGTTGAACTCGGTGAGCGTGAGCATCACTTCCTCGCCATCGCGGAAGACCTGACGGCGTCCGAGGTCGATCGTGAGCCCGGGGAACTCGAAGCGGTCGCGAGGCTGCTCCTGCGCGGAGATCTCGCTGCGACGGAGGTGCGCGCCGATGCGCGCCATCAGCTCGCGAACCTCGAAGGGCTTGGTGACGTAATCGTCGGCACCGAGTTCGAGGCCGACGACCACGTCGATCGTGTCGCTCTTCGCGGTGAGCATGATGATCGGCACGCGCGCGCCCTCTGCGCGCAGGCGCCGGCACACGTCGAGGCCGCTCATACCGGGGAGATTGACGTCGAGGATGATCAGGTCGGGATTCTGCTCGCGAGCGAGATTGAGTCCCTCGACGCCGGTTGCCGCCTCGATGAGCGTGTGGTTCTGTGCGCTGGTCGCGAGACGCACGATCTCGCGACTCGGCTGGTCGTCTTCGACGATGAGAATGGTCTTTCCCGCCCCGCTCATCAGACAGGCACCTCGATGAATGTGGAGATGCGCTTCACGAAGTTGGCCACCTCAATTGGTTTGGTGATATAGCCGGAGCAGCCGGCTGCGAGTGCTTCCTGTTCGTTGCCCTTCATCGCGTTCGCGGTCAGCGCGACCACCGGGACACCTGCAGTCTTGGGATCCGCCTTGAGCATACGGGTGAGAGTCAGCCCGTCCATGCCAGGCAGCTCCACGTCCATGAGCACGAGATCGTAGACCTTGGACCGCACCTTGTGGAGGCCCTCCTCGCCGTCGACCGCAATGTCGACGTCGAAACCGCTCCCGAGGAGGACCATCTTTGCCAGGTCGCGATTGCTGGCGTTGTCCTCAACGAGCAGGATGCGATTGTGGCGATGACCGTTCAGAACCTCAATTCCTGCCAGAGGTAGCCGGAACGTGAACACCGAGCCGCGGCCCGGGTCGCTCTCCAGCGAGATGCTCCCACCGTGCAGCTCGACGAGCCTGCGGGTGAGTGACAGTCCAAGCCCGGTGCCCTCGACCTGCCGAGTGGTTGCATGGTCGAGCTGGTAGAACTCGTCGAAGATGCGCTTGTGGTGTTCGGCGGGAATGCCGACACCGGTGTCGCCGACGTCGACGATGAGGTCCTCGCTGTCCGTCCGCGCCGAGACCCAGACCTTGCCGCCCTGCGGCGTGAACTTGATCGCGTTGCTGAGCAGGTTGTAGAGCACCTGCTTGAACTTGCTCTTGTCCGCCCGGATCTCGAGGTGGACGGGGACGACGTCGATGCTCAGATCGATGTCGCGCCGCTCGCTCAGCGAGCGGATCACGTTATGGACCTCTTTGACCGCATCCTGCACGCCGAAGCGGTCGTAGGCGAGTTCCATGCGGCCCGCCTCGATCTTGCTGAGGTCGAGGACGTCGTTGACGAGCTCGAGGAGGTGCTTCCCGGAGGCGTGGATGTTCTGGAGGCATTCCTGACGTTGCTGCGGGGTCAGGTCGACGAGGTTGTCCTTGAGGATTTCGCTGAAACCGAGGATCGCGTTGAGCGGCGTGCGCAACTCGTGGCTCATGTTTGCCAGGAACTCGCTCTTCAGCCGGGAGATCTCGGCGATCTGCGCGTTGGCCACCTCGACCTCGCGCTTTTGCGTGGCGATTTCGCCGAGCTGCGCGCGCTGCGCGGTGTACAGCCTCGCGTTGTCGATGCTGATCGCGGCCTGGCTCGCGATGATCCGCATCAGCGCCTGCTCGATGCTCGTGAACGGCTGCACCTCGCGCCGGGCGAGGGTGAGCGCTCCGACGAGCCGTTGTGGCAACTCCAGCGGCATGACCAGACACGAGCGAGGCGCATACGCGAGGCCGAGTGTCTTGAAGCGACGGTCCTTGGTGGCATCTGCGACAGAAACCAGCTTCCGGCGTTGCGCCGCCCATCCCACGATGCCTTCGCCGAGCTCGAATCGCGCAACCTGACCGAGGTTGTCGGTGAACGGGTAGGTCGCGATAGCAGACAGGGCACGGCCGTCCTCCTCGAGGAGGAAAACCGTGGCGGCATCGCAGTCGACCAAATCGGCCGCGGCCTTGAGCATGAAGTCGATCGTCTCCTTCAGCTCCAAACTCGACGTGAAGAGGTTACCGACCTGGCCCAGAAGGTCGACAATAACCTTGTCGTCCATCGCAGATCCGAGTATACCCGCGAATTTCGGCGCCAGCGGACTGTCGGGCAATTGCAATCGATCCAGTGCAGTGCTCATGACCGCCGCCTCTGCAGCTCCTCGACGAGCGCAGGGAGCACTTTCAGGGCATCGCCGACAACTCCCAGGTCGGCGAGCTTGAAGATCGGCGCGTTCTCGTCTCTATTGACCGCAACAATTGCTTTCGCGCCCTTCATTCCAACTGTGTGCTGCATGGCGCCGCTGATGCCGAACGCGAGATAAACGGCGGGTTTGACGGTTTTGCCGGTCTGCCCGACCTGCATCGCGTACGGCACCCACCCCGCATCGACGACTGCCCTGCTCGCTCCGACTGCAGCGTTGCCGAGCACCGCGGCGAGTTGATCGAGCAGCTCGAAATTCTTGGGATCGCCGAGCCCGCGCCCGCCGCTGATGACGATCGGCGCCTCTTCGAGCTTGGGGCCGGCGGCGACGTCGGCGACCCGATCGGTCACGCGCGCCGATTTGTGCTTCTCGTCGATCGTCGAGGTGACCGGGGTGACCGCGGCGGGTCCGCCACCGCTGGGCTCGGCCACGAAGGATTTGGGGCGAATGATCGCCAGTGCCGGCCCGCCGCCTTCGAAGCGGGTCGCGACATTGAGGGTGGCGCCGAAGACCGACGAGTGGACCGAGACGCCGTCGCCGTCGGTCACGTCGAGGCCGTTGGCGATCACGGGGACGCCGAGCTTGGCGGCCAGCCGTCCGGCAACGTCGCGCGAGGTGTAGGTCATGCCAAAGAGCACCAGGTCCGGCGTGTGCTCGTGCATGAGAGCGGCGAGCGCATCGGCTGCCGGTCCGCCGAGGAGCAGCTCTCCCCAGAGGGGGTCGGTCCCTGCGTAGAGGGTCGTCGCGCCGTAGGAGCCCAGCTCGGTAGCGGCGTCAGCGGCATCCGGGGCGAACGCGACCACCTCCACCGTATCGGCAAGCGCTCGGGCCTTGGTCAGCAGCTCGAGGGCGACCGGCGCGGGCTTGCCGCCCGCGACCTCGGCGAACACCCAGATCTTTCCCAGGGCCATCGCTCAGATCACCTTCTTTTCCGCGAGGAAATCCGCGATGCGCTTGTAGCCCTCGCCGTCGTCTTTCACGATCGAGCCGGCGGCGCGCTGGGGAGCGGGTTCGACCCCGGTGATGCTCTGACCGGCGGTGGCGCCCCCGGCGCCGTCGAGCCCGAGGTCACCCGCTGTGAGGCGGTCGAGCGGCTTGGACTTGGCGCCCATGATTCCCTTCAGCGACGGATATCGAGGCTCGTTGACCCCGGCGGTCACGCTCACGACAGCAGGGAGGCCGGCCTCGACGAGGTCGTAGCCCGCCTCGGTCTGCCGCTTGACCTTGAGCATGGTGCCGTCCACCTCGAGCGTCTTCGCGAAGGTGACGGCCGGGACGTCAAGCAGCTCGGCGATCATCTGCGGGACGACTCCCGTGTAGCCGTCGGTGGACTCGGTGGCGGTGATCACCAGGTCGAACCCTTCGCGGCGGATCGCCGCGGCGAGCACCCGCGAGGTGGTCAGGGCGTCAGACCCTCGTAGTGCGTCGTCCGAGACCAGGATCCCCTTCGAGGCACCCATCGCCAGGGCCTTGCGAACCGCGTCGAGGCCCCGTTCCGGACCCATCGACACCACGGTCACCTCGCCGCCCTGCGCCTCGACAAGCTGCAGGCCCGCCTCAACTCCGAACTCGTCGCCGGGATCGAGAACGACCTCAACCCCCTCGCGCTTGAGCAAATGCGTGGTCGGATCGAGCTGGCCGGTGGTATTGGGGTCGGGGATCTGCTTGACGCAGACGACGACCTTCATGAGTGCCTCCGTGTTTGTCGCCTCGGGATCGAAACTCTAACGCACCTACGCCCGAATGCCCGGATCGGGGCGACCAAATGTTGTCGCCACCGCTGCGAGATCGACCTCGGCGCCCACCGGAACGCGCACCGCTTGGGGTTGCGTTGCCCTGATTGCAGCGTCGAGCGAGCCCTCCGACCAGCGCGAATCCGCTGATGCGATGACCCCGTAGTGGTACCGGCGCCCGGCCAGCCACGCCTCCCAGCTTGGGGCGGCAGTCACCGCCTCGATGCCCTCGTCGCTGAGATCATCCGCCCTCGTCGCGGGCTCGCCGTCGAGCGACGCAACCGTCCAGCGCGCGTCGGGCCAGCGCCGAGCCGCCGCGATGACCAGTGCATACAGGCGGCGCTGCTCGGCGGTCCCCGCAGAGTCGGGTCGCGGGCCGGTCAGGACCAGGATCCGCTCGCAGGTGAGCGCGTCGCGACCTCCGATGAGGGCGGACGGCTCGACACGCCGAACTCTCCGGCGGCCGCCGGTCGAGCACGGATCGCCAGCGAGCCCTCAGCAGGCGACGGTTGCGCTCGATGCGCGTGCCCGGCACGGTGCCGGTGCTCGAGGCACCGCGCACGTGCTCGACGGCGGACCGCGGCTGATAGACGACCCGTCCGGGGCCGGCGGCGAGGGCGAGGCAGAGGTCGACGTCCTCGCAGTAGACGGGGGCGAACCTGGGGTCGAATCCGCCGACCGAGATGAAAGCGGAGCGGCGGACGAGCAGGCAGGCGGCTGACGAGTAGTCGACGGTCCGGCGGAAGTTGTACTCGGGCCGGTTGGGGATGTCGCCATCGCCGTACTGCCGGACTCGCGCTTCGCGCCAGACGATCGAACCGGCCTCCTGGAGCCGTCCATCCGGGTAGAGCAGCTTGGGTGCGACGGCGGCGATTCGCGGATCCGCGTCGGCGAGCTCAATGAGCGGCTCGAGCCAGCCGGGCCGCACCCACGCGTCGCTGTTGAGGAGCAGCAGGTAGCGGCCACGCGCCATCGCGGCCCCCTGGTTGTTGGCCGGACCGAAGCCGAGATTGCGAGGGTTGCGGAGAATCCGGGCGCCGCCGACCCGCTCGAGCTCCTCCACAGTGCCGTCTGTCGAAGCGTTGTCGACGATGACGACCTCGTAGCGCGGTTCGGTGACCTCGACGAGCAACCGGAGCGCCTCGCTGGTCAGGTCCCACCGGTTGTAGGTGAGCATCACGACGGTCACGTCGGGCCGAGTGACCTCGGGAAATCGGATCACGTTCGGCGCCGCTGCCACCGCTGATACCCCTCGCGGATCGGACGTGCGATCCGATGCTCGGGGGACGCCCGGAGGTGATCGAGCTCCGCCTGCACGCGGGACAGCTCAGCCTGCAGGGCGGTCCGTTCGTCGACGAGACGTTGCTGCAGGATGGCCAGCGCCGACGCGGCAGGATCCTCCTCAAACGGAGTCGTTGCAGGCGACGCGGTGCGCGGGAGGCGCTGGGCAAGCTCGGCGAACGCGAGATCGAGTGTCTTGATGCCCTGGTCGATCGCGGCGGGACGGGCGCCGGTGATCAGCGTCTGCAGCGCATCGGGAGCGACTGCCGTGAGCGTGGGGATGGCCGGGTCGAATCGCTCGCCGATCCCGGTGTCGACAGCCACGACGGGCACGCCGAGCGACGCGGCGAGGTGCGCGAACGCCGGAGAGGTCGCGAGGACGCCGAGCGACCCGGACATGGCGGCCGCGACGTCGTCGAGCCCGACCCAGGCGGGGAGACGATGCACGCGTTCGGCGACCAGTCCGGGTACCCGGAGCAGTGAGTCGAGCGAGGGCTGGCCGGTGGGGTTGAGGGTCGCGACGACCACCGAGAGCTTGGGGTCGCCGTGCAGGGCTGCCGCAACAGCCTCGACGAGTTGCTCGCTCGGCGGCGAGGCTTCGCGCCCACCCGCCGCCTCGATGACGACCCTGCGGCCGGCAGGCAGCGCGCCACACATTCGAAGGAGGTCGGCTCGCCTGCGGAGCGCGTCTCCAGGGAACACGGCGGCGGCGAGGAGGAGCGGGTCACCCGACTGCACCGCCGTGCCGCCAAGCCGCTGCTGGGTGGCGGCATCTCTGGCCCAGACGTCCTTGCCTTCAAGGCCCGCCACATCAGCGTCACCGCCCAGCACGCCAATGGCGAACCAGATGACCGAGGGAGCGGCGCTCTGGGCGCCTCTGGCTCCGGTCAGCGCCAGCGCCGCGACGCCTCGGCCGGCCATCTCCTCGATCGCGGTCGGATACCGTGCCGCCCACTGTTCGTCATCCCCGAGCACGTCGCCGCTGATGACCAGCGCGTCAAGGTTCGGCGAGCCACCGAATTCAAGATCCCCGAGCGGCCGGGCGGGGCGGCCCTCGTCGCCGGGAATCGGACGCTCGGCCCCGAACGGCGCGAGCGCGACCAGCTCGATGTCCGGACGTCGCCGGGTGAGCTCGGCTTCGAGAACACGGCGCAATGCGACGTCACCGAGGTCGCCGGTATCGAATGCCCCGAAGAGTCCGACCACAGCCCGCGCAGCCGCACCGTCCACGTGATGCCTCCGTGTTGCGGGCGGATCGGGGGCGACCGTCACGTCTCAGCAGTGGCTCAGGGAACGCGCAGCGCTGCCGGAGAGAATGACGACACAGCCCACCATAGAACAAGTCGAAAGCAAAGGAGCATCGGGATGTTCGGGAATTTCTTCACCAAGAGGGTCGCGCTCAGCGCGGCGGCCTTTGCGGTCGTCGCGGTCGGCGGCATCGCAACCGTCTCCATCATCCCTGCGCTGGCGGCAGGTGTCAGCGGCGCGAACGGCTCGACGCTTGCGGCAACGCCCGCTCCGGGCAGTGCCAACACCGGCCATGCCGGCGCCAAGGCGATTGCCGCCAGGCGCATCGCGCTGGCGCTGTTCCGCGAATCGGTCAAGGAGACGGGCCTCAGCCGCACCGTGGTCCTCAAGGACCTGCTCAACGGCGAGACGCTCGCGCAGATTGACAGTTCGAAGGCACAGGCGGTCGAGAGCGCGGTGATGGCGAAGATCACGACCCGCCTCAACAAGGCGGTCACCAAGGGCAAGATCACCAAGACCCAGGAAACGGCGCTGAGCAGCGCTGCGACCGCCGGCATCGGCAAGCTGATGAACCTCAACCTCAGCACCTACATCCGCGTTCGCTTCGGCGGACTGACCAACCCCTCCGCGTCGACGCCCCCCACGTCGACCGTCTCCCCCGCCGCCGTCACCGGGTCGAACTCCGCAGTCTGACCCGACGGCGGACCGGCAGTCTGCCCGGCCACCCCGGGTAGACTGCCTCGATGCCCAAGAAATACACCGCCGCCGAGCAGGTCATCGATCCTGCAAAGCGCTACACCGCCACCATCACCACCGATCGCGGTGACATCGTCATCGCCCTGGACCCGGCGCGCGCGCCCAAGTCGGTCAACAACTTCGTCTTCCTGGCCCGCGACGGCTTCTACGACGGCCTCACCTTCCACCGCATCGTCGACGACTTCGTCATCCAGGGCGGATGCCCGGAAGGCACCGGTCGCGGTGGCCCGGGATACCGGTTCGACGATGAGCCCGTTCAGGGCGAGTACACGCCAGGAGCGGTCGCGATGGCCAACTCCGGCCCCAACACCAACGGTTCGCAGTTCTTCATCTGCACGGTTGATGACCGCCACAAGCTCACCAAGTCCTACAACCTCTTTGGCCAGGTGGTCAAAGGCATGGACGTCGTGGGAGCGATCCGCAAGGACGACGTGATGCGATCGGTCACCATCGCCGAGGAGTGATGGCAGACGCAGAACTTCGTCTGATGGCGGTGCACGCGCACTGCGACGACGAGACCATCACGATGGGTGGCACGCTGGCCACCTATGCCGACCGCGGCGTGAAGACCTGCGTGGTGTGCTGCACCGACGGCAAACTCGCCACCATCGTGGACCCGGACATGCCGGAGGAGACGACGCGCCCGCGCCTCGCCGAGATCCGTGAAGCCGAGTTGCGCGATGCCTGCAGAATCCTCAAAGTGGATGAGGTCGAGTTCCTGCGCTACGGCGACTCGGGCATGGCCGGCACGCCGACCAACTTCCTTCCCGACGCGTTCTGGATGGTGCCGCTCGACGAGGCAACCGGGAAGCTGGTGGCTCAGATCCGCCGCTTCCGCCCGCACGTTGTGGTCACCTATGACGGCAACGGCGGCTATGGGCATCCCGACCACATCCAGACCCACCGCGCGACCCTGCTCGCGGTTGAAGCCGCTCGCCTCAAACCCATGTACAAGGAGGCGGGCGACCCGTGGCGTGTCCAGAAGCTCTATTACACGGCGTTTCCGCGCACCGAGTACGAGCGCATCGTCGAGACCGCCAAGGCGGCCGGCATGGATCCGCCCTTTGGTGATGCGAATCCTGACGAGATGGAGTTCCTCACACCCGACGAGGACGTGACCACCACGATTGATTGCGTCGATGTCATCGGACGCAAGCGCGACGCCCTGCGCGCGCATCGCAGCCAGATCTCGCCGGACTGGCCCCAGCTCACCCTGCCGGACGAGGTGATGAAGCAGTTCGCCGATGAGTTCTTCCAGCTGGTCATCTCGCGCAAGCCCGCGGTGCTGCCGGAGACCGACCTCTTCGCGGGAATCACCGCGTAGTCGTCACCGCTACGTACCACGGGGACCGGCTACGTCACAGCGTCAGTGCGATGACGGACCCCAGGGCTGCGAGGTCGGCCTTCCGATCACTCACACCCCAGTCCGTCACGGAGCCGCTGGAATCGTTGACGATGAACGTCAAGAACGTTCCGGTGGGAAGCTTCGCTCCGGGTGGCACCGACGCGTCGAGCGCTGTGAAATGCCCCTGGAGCTGCACCAGGTACGAAGGTTCGTTCGAGTTGACCAGATCCCCGGACGCGGCGGTGACCGCCGCCTGTCGCGTCGTGAGAACTGCGTAGCCGACGGTGACGCTCGAGTTCATCCGCGCTTGCCGCCATGGTGCGGGCCAACACGGTGAGCGTGGTGACGGTGACTCCTGACGCCGGGCCCGGCGTGGATGTGGACGAGGCACCCGGCGTCGAGCCGGTGGCGATGTGGACCGACGTCTGAACCGCGGCTCCGCACGCCTCCAGCGCGATGCCTGCGCCCAAAGCCACGACCCAGGAGGGCCAAATCCCGAGCCGCTTGCTTCGAGTCGTCATGGTCCTTAGGCTAGCTCCACTCGCGAGCCAGCACAACGGCGCTCGCGTGACGGCCGTCGTCCTTCCGACCTCGGGCTAGACTTCCCGGCACTTGGACTTCTTCGTGTACAGCCGAGACGCGGGCGATACCGCATATCTTCGCGACGACCAGGGGTTGCTGGAGGGACACTGGTCGTACATGGACAGGTTCGCCGAGTCGATGATCGCGCGCGGACCGACGCTCGATACCTTCCGTGAGACCGCGACGGGCAGCCTTCACGTCCTTGCACTGCCCAGCGTCGATGCGGCGCACGAGTTCGTTTCGCTCGAGCCGAACAACCGCGCAGGCGCCTACGCCGAGCACATGGTGTGGCGGTTCGAAAACCTGCTCGGACGCACGATGTGGGAGTTCTCGGGGCAACCGGCCGAGCCGCAGTTCCTGCTCATCGGCCGTTCGCACGTTGTCCGGCCCGTCTCGGCGGAGACCTTCCCAGCGGCGTTCCTTGAGCGGCTGGTCCTCTATGGAGCGCTCACGACACTCGATGGCGCAGACCCGATCGGAATCGCGCTGATCCTTCAGGCGCCGGATCGCCAAGCCGTCGATGCGCTCATCGAGGATGAGCGTACAGGCCTCGGCGCGTTCTCCGACCTCGAGGTTCACAACTGGGAGTTCGGCGGCCGGCGCTAGCTCGGCACCGCCGGGAGCGGCGCGGATGCTGACAGTGCTCGGCTTCGTGACCGTCGCTCTCGCCGTCTTGGTGGCGAAGCGAGTTCTCGCGGATGGAGGATGGGTGCTGGCGCTGGCACTGGTGGTCCCGATCACCTATGCCACTTCACACGTCACCGGCGATATCAGTTCGATTGCCAGCGTGTTTCAGGACCTTGCCATTCAACTCCTTTCGGGTTTCCTCATCGCGGCGATCGGGCCACATGACCTCATGCTCACGTATCGCGGCACCCTCCGTGCCCGACGGCTCGTGGCGATTGCCGCGCGGCGAAAGCTCACGTCCGGTGACGGACCAGTCGACCGGGCGGCGATGACGCTGGCATTCCTCGGAACGTGGTGGGTAATCAGCTGGTTGGTCCTTTCCACGAATGCGCTCGCCGCATTCGGTCCCGGCGTGTGCAGTCGTTACCACGCCGTCAGCGTGCAAGGGCTGATGTACGGTCAGCTCCAGGAGTTGAGATGATTGGGGCTGCCACCCCAAGTGTGGGATCACTTTGGTCGTCGGGAGCACGGGACCCCTTTCTGCGCGGTGGACTGACGCCGGTAGGGATACCGACGCGCCAGCCACCGGCGTCGCGATTTGGTGACTGTCAGGTGACACTCGGGTCCGCCGAGGCTACGGGTCTGGGGTCCCCGGCACCATCGACGGATGCGCCTGCAGGGCATGGGAGGTGCGATCGAATCACACACCTCACCGAGGATTGAGTCAACACGCGCAGTCGCGGCGTGCGGCGTCCTCGTCTATCACTTGCAAGTCACCGGCCATGGCTACGCCGGCAACTGGTCCCAACTGGCCCTCGGCACCCGTCTGCTGATGTTCGGACAGTTTGGCGTGGCGGTGTTTTTCGCATTGAGCGGATACCTCTTGTTTCGACCGTTCGTGCGTGCCGCAACCGCGGGAGGTGACGTCGACCTCCGGCGCTACCTCCTCAGCCGCATCCTTCGGATTCTGCCGCTGTATTACGCCGCAGTCGGGCTGCTGCTCTTGATCCAACCGGGTGGGCAGCTGACGTGGGACCAAACCTGGCGCCATCTCCTGTTCGTGCAGTACCTGGACACAAAGATCCCTCTTGTGGACTTTCCACTCTGGTCGCTTGTCTGTGAGGTGGAGTTCTACGCCCTGTTGCCGCTCCTCGGCTGGGTTCTGGCTCGCCTCGCAAGCGGGTCGATGCGTCGAGCCCTTGGCGTCGTCATGCTGTTCGGTCTTGGTGCATGGATACTCAGTGCTATCGCATCGCCACAAACTCCTTCTGTCGTCTGGATCTTCTCGCTCCCAGCCAACATCATCTACTTCGTTCCCGGCATGCTCTTGGCCACAGTCGAGAGCGCCGCTAACCGCAGGGCAGTTCCCCTGTCGAAGCCGCGTTTCTGGACCGCGTGTCTGATCGTTGCTGCCGCAGCTTCGTGGGCGCTGCTGCTCCCGAACCCCACGAGTGACGGAGTGCTGCTGGCAGCCGGTCTGACAGTCGCCGCCGTGGTCGCAAGCAACGCGGCATTCCCTGGTCGTCACTGGCGCTTCTCGCCGTTGCCAGCTCTGGGTCTACGTTCCTACAGCCTCTACGTCTGGCATCTGCCAATCGTGACTGCGCTCGCCAGCGCGGGTTGGCTGAACGGCTCGATTTCGCATGACGCGGCGATCGCGGTGCCCCTCTGCCTTGCGGCGGCGGTGCTCAGCTACGCCGTGGTCGAAGCACCATTCATGCGACTGAGGCGCCGGTTGGTTGCACCTCGCGTCACCGGGCAGGCACTGCCACTCGGCTTGCCCTCCGCGTTGTGAAAACGCACGGCCGGGTCGCCGACATGCGGGTCGCCGGCATCGGCCCCGCGGCGCCGAGCCGCCGCCTCGTTGCGCTGACGCTGGCGCCCCTGACGCTGCTGATGGCGGCGATCGCGGTGCCGGTTGCGCTCACCCGATGGGCACCGCACGACGATGAGGGCTTCTTCCTCTACAGCCTGCGGCTGTTCGCTCAGCACGGCGGCGTCTACAGCCATGTCATGACGCCGTACGGGCCTGCGTATCACGAGCTCATGGCCGCGCCGTTGACACTGCTGAGTATCAGCATCGACCACAACAGCGGCAGAGTGATGACCGGCATCATGACCGCGCTCATCAGCGCCGCCGCGGCAGTGGTGTGCCTGCGGCTCACCGGTCGCTTGAGCGCCGCGGTGCTGGGCCAGGTCGTGGCGCTGATCGCCGCCCTGCCGGTGACCGGCGAGCCGATGGAGCCATCGATTCTGGTGCTGCTGTTCCTCTCGCTGACCGTGCTCGCGGTCAGCGGGCCGAGCGCGGGGCCGGTGCGCCGCGGAATGCTGGTCGGTATCTGCATCGCTGTGCTGGCGCTGACCAAGATCAACATCGGCGCCTATGCCGGGGTGGCCGCGCTGGTGGCGTTGTTGGGCGTCAGCGCGAGACCGCGCTCAGCACTCTGGGCTGTCGGTCTGGCGCTGGGCCTGGCGCCGCCGGTGATTCTGTTGGTTGCCGGCCGCGACGACCCCTCAGTGGTCGGGTTCGCGCTGCTGGTGATGCTGCTGGTGGCGGCGTTGCAGGTCATACCCACGTCGCGGCGCTGGCCACTGCACCGCATCGAGCCGATCGCGATGGTGGTGACCGGCGGTTGCTGTGCCGTGCTTATCGGAGCGATCGCGGTGGCGTGGGGAGAGTCGGCGCCCGCGATGATTCGTGCGACGTTCGCTGCCAACCTGACGCGGGCGAGCACGCTTGCCTTTCAGTTCACGTGGCTGCCAGTCGTGGTGTCGACGGCAGCGCTGGCGCTGCTCGTACTGGCCGCGGCACGTGCGCCGCGAGCACGGCTCGCGCTGCGCCTCGCGGGCGTGGTGATCACCGTCGTGGTGGCGTTGCTGCTGCTCCAGCCCACGCCCTTCCCCGCCAATGGCCTGGCGTTGTTGGGACTGCTGCTGGGACCGATGCTGCTGCTCCCGCGGAACGGCGAGACCACGGAGGCAGCGATGCGCGGGCGCCAACTGCTCGCCACGCTGACGGTGCTGGAGTCGCTGCAGGTTTACCCGATCGCCGGCGATCAGGTCTCGTTTGCGCTGTTTCCCGCGCTGCTGGCCGGGGTTGTGGTCGCCAGCGACCTGGCACCCGACCTGAACGCCGCCCTCAAGGCCCGGCTGGGCCAGGGCATCACCGCGGCGGCGATGCTGCTGCTGATAGGTCCGTTCTCACTTGGCATCGCCTCGTGGCAGGCGTGGGGTCAGGCCCCGTCGCTGAAGCTCAGCGGGGCTTCGCTGATTCACCGGCCGGCGGCCGACAATCACCCGATCGAGCAGGTGGTCGCTGCGGCTCAACGCAGCGGCTGCCGATCGCTGGTCACCTACCCAGGGATGCTGAGCTTCTATCTCTGGAGCTCGCTGCCGCCGCCGGCGGATCTGGAGCTGGTCGACGGCATCTGGTGGACCCTCGACCCGTATCTCGAGCCGGCTGAGCGCGGGCTGAACTCAGCTGCACAATGCCTGCCTGATCCGCGATCCTGACAATGAGATCTTCTGGTCCGAGCTGGGGCTGGGCCCATCCGATTCCCGCTTCACCGCCTTCCTGGAGAACCACTTCCGCCAGGTGGCCGCGTACGGCGGCTATCAGTTGTGGTTGCGCTCGTGATCTGCGGCAAGCGGGTCTGGATCTTGTCGATGCACCGGGGCTGACCTCCCTCGCCATTGTTTACGATCCAGTCATGCCGCTGTCAGTCGAAGTACAGACGGTTCATCCGAGCACGTTGGCCGCGGTGCGTCCGTTCAACAGCATGAACGAGGCGTACAAAGCGATCGATCAATGGATGGCGGCGAGGGGGAGGGAGTCCGCTGGGCACTCGCGGGAGATCTACGGAGATCCGACGCCGGATCCGGCCGACGCCGAGACGACGATCATGCATCTTTTGAAGTAGCCTTCTGAAACGAACTGTCGGTCGGTGATATTCCTCCCGCGGAACCTGATCCCCTCCGCCCGCACTGGATACTGGGCGTGACATGAGGCTGGTGAACACCGTCCTGCGGTATGACTCATCAGCTCGCCCATGGCGCCGGTTGCTGGAACTCGCAGCCGACAACTTCCCTGACACACTCGCTGACCTCAGCCTGTTGCGAGGTCGTGGGGTGAAGCTCGAACTCAGCGTCAACGACGGCCGAACTGCCTATGTGGCAACGCTGGTTGGGTCAGGTGTCGAGGTCGTCGAGGCGGATCGGAGCGCACAGGGAAGAATGCCGCTGAGTGAACCGCTCGCCGCTCTGGCAGCCGACACTCAGGAGCACGAACGGGCCGAGGGCAGAAAATGGGCTCGCGACGTTGCGATCGGAGCGCTCACCCTCCGGTATGCGCGGTCGCTGTGTGAAGGGTTCGGGTTCGAGAGCTTTGACGTGGAACTGGCGCGATATCAGGCCGAGATAGCGCAGTCGAAGGCCTTGGCGAAGAAGCGACCGAAGTAGAAGTCACTCCTACTGTCTCGGCTCGTACCGCATCGCCACAGCCCCGGAGCCGAACTCGAGCCGGCTCACGAGCTTCAGGTCGACATGCTTGGACAGCCCTGCGAACAACGTCGGCCCGTGGCCCGCGAGCCTGGGATGCACCACGATCTCGTACTCATCAATCAGTCCCAACTCCGTCAACGCCAATGGGAGCTTCACACCTCCCACGAACAGTCCCTTGGCCGACTGCGCCTTGAGTTGCTGAACGGCCTTACCCAGGTCCCCGCGCAGGAGTTCCGCGTTCCAATCGACCTGCTCCAATGTGCTCGACACGACGTATTTCTTTGCCGCGTTGATCGTTTGGGCAAAGGGTTCCATCCAATCAGGTCTCGCTCCCGTAGCCGCCGGCGGCCGCCACGCTGATTCCATCATTTCGAAGGTCACCCGGCCGAAGAGCAGTGCGTCGGCCTGGTTGAGGTTCTCCGCTGCGTGACGATGCAATTCTTCGTCCGGGGGGATCGCACGATGATCGCAGCACCCGTCCAATGTCACGTTGATGGAGTATCGAAGGGGACCCACTTCGGAAGGGTACTGCCAACCGTTGATGCGGCTTCATCCTCCAGACGAACTCTCCTGCCATCGAATGATCACGCTGCGATTCCTGCAAGGCTCAGGACCGCCGGCTGGTTCGTCGTCCATCGTCGGACTCTGCAGTAGCCCGGTAGTACGCGACGGCAGCGCGAAAGGCTACACAGCGATAGCATCAGGGAATGAGGCGTTTCCTTGTCCACGTCCTTCGGGTGGCCTCCGTGCCGGTGGGAGTTGCGGGCGGTCTCGGGGCCGCGGCGGCGGGGGTTGGAATCGGTCTCTGGACGGCGCAACTGCAGTCGCTTCAACAATGCCCGCCCTTCGTCCGGTGCCCCACTCCTCATGACCTCGTACTGCAGCCCACATTCACCGCGTGGCAATGCGCCCTGTTCGGTGCGGGTGCGGCGGTCGTCGTGCTTCTCCTGGTCTACGTGGTCGCGCGACTGCCGTTGACAAGGGTACCCAAGGCCGCCTAAGCGGATTTGCAAAGCTGAGTGTCAGCCTACAGCGGGCACCTGACGGACCAGCGCTGTCCCAAGCTCCGTTGCTGCGCCGCCCGGCGACGTGTGCCGGCCCGCACATGCAGCATCCTGCGAATCCTGACATCCGGGGTGGTGCGGGACAACCTCGTGGCCCACGCGAGCATCCGCGAGTGCACTACTTCGCCCCAACTCCCTCAACGACGTCGATCTCCGACGGATCGCCGAGGACCATCCAAATGTCGCCTGCTCCATCGGAAGCCACTAGATTCGGCTTCTGCGCGCAGAGCTCAGCTGGATTCGATGTTGGTGCGGCGGTAAACCCAGGCGGGATCGAGATCGAGGATGGGCCTGAGCAGGCGACGCGCGGAAAGCGCAAATCGACGGTCGCTCCGCTCGACACGCTCGCGACGAGCACGCCGTCCCACCCCTCCATCATGAGATCTCCGTTTGGGAGGATCCCGAGCGCGCTGATCTCTATCGGAGAAGGCTTGATCGCCGGGACGAACGGCACCGCCGCGGTGACCTGCGCGTGAGCGTTGAAGACAACCATCTGGTTGGCGACGCTGACGAACTGGGTGCCGGTGCTCACCAGGTTCCAGACATCGACCAATTGACTCTCGCTGCGAGCACCGCTGGGCGTGAAGGTCACCACCCTGTCGCGGTGATGCGTGTTGTAGTCAGTGAGCGATACCCCGAGAGTGCCATCAGCAAGATACGCAACGTCCTCGGGCACGGTGTTCGTTGGCAGGGACCGATCAACAAAACGTCCGGCATGGAACACCACCACCTGGTCGGCATCCAGAATCGCCAGAGCTACCGTGTCGGTTCCCGTGACGGCGACGGCGGTTATAGAATGCGTTCCCTTGGCAAATGGGGGGTTATACGCCTCGGCTGCGGCGCTATCGCCAGGAGTGGGAACCCGATAGTTCGTCACCGCTCCCGTGGTTGGGTTGAGATGGATCAGCACCATATTGATTCCAGCCCAAACCGTCCCGTCGCTCGCCACGGCGATCCCGCCGTCGACGCCGAGCGGATAGTAGGCATGGAGCGAGAAAACGCGATCCTGGCTGCGATTGACGCTGACGAAGACAATCGACGCGGCTCCGTCACTGCCGGTCACGAACCACACTCCTCGGCGCTTCGGATCGGGCCCGAAAAAAGAGGGAGGTTGGCTGTTGGCCGGGACGGTGTAGACGACTTTGGGCGTCACCGCCGGTCCTGCCGCCGTTGGCACTGGGGAAGGCGTCGCGTGATGAGCCGGAACGCTCGGCATCGTGGGCGCACTCCCGCTGTGGCGGAACACGAGCATCGAGCCACCCAGGACTGCCGCGACGAGAACCGCCACCGCGATACCCACGCCGACACTACGGAGCAGGCGGCCGGATTCCTGTCGACCGGGCGCCGCGTGGATCTCCGTATGGCGTGTGACGGGCGACTCCTCTGGGCGAACGACGCGCTCACGCACGGCGTGATCCTGGGGTCCTGCGGCTTGCGACCCAGCGATCACTGTCGCGCTGGAGGTGAGGTCACGACGCCGCGCGTGAACCAAGGTCAGCAGCTGCTCGGTCGGCATCACCTCACTGTCGGGCATTGCCAGCGCAGTAGCGATCTGCATGTCGAACGAGTTGTCTGTCATGAGCTGTCTCCCAGAGGGTCTGCGGACGCGCTGACGATCCCGCGATCGCGTAGGTGGCGGTGGAGTTGGTGCCGAGCCCGCGCCAGCCGTGACTTCACGGTACCAACGGGGCATCCCAGCGCCTCTGCGGTCTCCTGCTCGCTCATTTCGAGTACCAGGCGCATGGTGACGACGGCGCGGTCACGCGGATGGAGCCGTGCGAATGCGAGAGCGATGGCCTCGCGGAGTTCGCCTGCTTCCGCCACCAGTGAAGGGTCGTTGCCTTCGAGTGGCCGGCGCCACAGCCCCGCAATACGACGGCGACGAAGCTCTCGTTGGACGTCTTTGATGGCTAGATTGATGACGATTCGGTCGAACCACGGGGCGAAGGGCCGACTCAGGTCGAATCGATGAGCTGTTGAGACAACCGCGAGGAACGCGTCAGCGACCACGTCGTGTGTTCGTGACGGGTCGCGCAGGACGCCAAAGGCGAGGCGCTGCGCCCGCTCGTCGTGGCGAGCTACCAGGACGTCGAGGGGCTGGATGTCACCTCTCGCGATCGCAGCCATGGCCTCCGCGTCGGTCACACTGGTAATACCCGCGAACGGCCCGAAAGGTTCACGCGACCCCCCACCTGTGACGTCACCGACTTACTGATGGAGGATATGACCTCATGGAATCAAAAAATCTCGACCTCTATGGGAGTCCGCCAATTCCCTGGGAGCGGGCAGCCACCCAGTTCGAGCAGCGTGAGTTTCATGGAGGTAGAGGGACCTACTGGCTGTCCACCACGTGCCCGGACGGGCGCCCGCATGCTGCTGGGGTACTCGGCGTATGGATGGATGGCGCCCTCTATTTCGCGAGCGGAGTACGCACGCTGAAGAGTCGCAACTTGCAGGCGAATCCCAGATGCGCCGTCTCCGCATCACTGGCTGACCTTGACGTTGTGATTGAGGGGAGCGCGAGGCGCATGACGGACCGGGAGACCCTTGAGCGTATCGCCGCGGAGTTCGTGCGGCGAGGATGGCCCACCGCGGTGAACGGTGATTCTCTGACGGCAGCATGGGGGGCTCCAAGTGCGCCACCCCCCTGGCATCTCTTCGCCGTCACTCCGTCTGTCGCATTCGGGGTCGGGACGGACGGGACCCCGGGAGCCACCCGGTGGAGCTTTGGCTGAATCTCGCGGCGAGAAGCAGTAGCTCGAGAAAGGCCCATCACCAGGGGCCACACCATGGTGAACCCGATGCTCAGGCCGGACATCCCAATACCTCGAGCTGCGACGGCGTCATGAGGTCGGGCGAGGCCCAGGCTGCGCTCGGTCCCCCGGCAAAGCTCCATCTCGAGCTGCGAGGCGCGGGCGGATACGCTCGGCCAACGCGTCCATGTCCGCGGCACTGACCCACTCGTCAGACGGTCGCTGTATCAGTTGGAAGACCTTGATACCACGGGCGTACTCCGGCGGCCGAGCGATGACATGTACGTGAAGGTGGTCGAAACCCTCCTGCTCAGCGAGAAACAGTACGTACGCTTTTGGGACCTGCAGTTCCGCCTCGAGCGCTCGAGAGAGGGCCGGAACGAGCCACCCAAACACGACGGCCTCATCGGGCGTTAGTTCACCCACCGACCGAGCGTGTCGACGCAACACCAACACGAGCCACCCCAGCCATGTCGAGTTGAAGGAGTGGCTAACACGCCAAAGCCCGTCGTCATAGATCCGCTCGTGCGGGCGCAAAACGGGTTGCGCGTTGTGCTCACACGAGTAACAGCCTGGAGTGGGTTCTTGTGCCACCCCTGCATCGTGCGCCATTTGCTTCCTTCATATGCAATCCAGTTCGCCCGCCTCGCAGGAGACGTTGACCGTCCAGGCCAGGGTTCGAACATGACGCCGGAGACCGGCGGCGGATGGCAGCCGGGCGTGCAGCCTGGCCTGAGGTCTCTCAGGAAGCCACGGTAGATGAGCGCGACATCTCTATGACCGTGTACTACCACGACGCTAGCGAGATGGGAGACAGCGCCCGACCCTCCTCCAAGTAGTGCGCGAGCGTTGGTAGCGTTGGTGGCGCCTGCTCCGTGTCGTAACGGCTGATGGTGCCGAGGGCGTTACCCCATTGGATGGATGCGATGTGACCGCAACTGCTGAGGACGGGTTCTCGGTGAGCCTATGGAGATCCCCGGAGTGGGAAAATGTGTTTCACCCAGAGACACGGAAGGCAATCGCGTTGCGCTGTTGCAGCCTGCTCCGGTGATGGCCGTTCATCCGTAAGGCAGTTCGCCTACGAACGGTGACCGTTTCGCCGGCCAATTCAGCGCTTCCTTGCCTCGATAAGAAACCGTTCTGCATGGGCAACAAATGGCCCTTCGCGCTGGATCTTCTCGTGAAGGCTGAAGAGCCGATCCCGGTACCCCTCCACAGTGAAGCCGGGCACCGTCCACAGCACCTTGCGTAGGAAATATACGACCGCTCCGACATCGTTGAAGACCACACGCAGCGATTCTTGTCGAAGGTCCACCACGGCGAGGCCGGCCGCCTCGGCTTCCCTTACCGCTCGCTGCGGGCTGCGCGAGTCGCCGACGGCTTGCGGACCCATCATGAAGTCGATGAGCTCTCGGTTCGAGCCAGCACCGACGTGCTGCGACAGGTAGGTGCCGTCGGGTAGCAGTACGCGAGCAATCTCCGGCCAGATAGTTACGACAGGATGTCGGCTGACGACGAGGTCGAACGAGCGGGCACCAAACGGGAGGTCGCCATCGTCAGGCGCCTCGAATACCGATGCGCCAAACCGACTGAGAGTCCGCCTGGCTATCCCCAGGTTCGGAGGCCATGACTCGGTCGCGGCGATCCGCATGGGGGAGCGCTCGGCTTGCTCCAGGGCCCAAGCCAGGACCTCGCCACCCCCGGTCTCGATATCCAGAACAGCCGAGGCGCGCGTCATGCGGCCGGCGAGCAGCTTTGCGTATCCCCATGATGGCCGCTCCTCGGTGGCCCTGCCGTCGAACCAGGAGAAGTCCCAGCCTTCGGTTGGGACTGAGGCTCCTTCACCGACCAAGTCGTCGAACGTTGCAGAAGAACCCACGACCTAATGATCTACGGCTGACACTCTCAACACTCACCTCGTCCCATGGTCGGGTCGATGGACCCACCTGCGCGAGCTTCCTGGGAATGGGTCAGGCTCGTCGCCAGCTTCGTGACGATCTCATCTCGCGCGCGCAGCCGATCGTGATCTCGAGTAAACGTGCCATATGCTGCTGACGCCGGCAGCCGCTACACGATGGGAGCGATATATCCATGGACAACGTAGGCCCACCGCTATCTGCTGGTCCGCCGACGATCTCAGCGGACGGGCGATGGCTGTGGAATGGGACACAGTGGACCGCGCGCGCCGGCCCGACGGGATTCCGCAGTCTCACCGCGCACAGAACCTGGGCCGTCGCCGCACTGGCAGCTTGGATCGCCTCCGCCGCCCTACAACTCATTGCCGACGTCACGAGGATCAACGTCGCCAGCGCTGTCATCAACGGCACCGGTGTATCGCTGTCCGATGCGGAGAACAGCGACAGGTTGTTCGGCCTTGCCGCACTGATCCATCTCGGGGTGTTCGTGCTGGCAGCCGTCGCGTTCCTCATGTGGCTGTATCGCGCCGTTGCCAACAACCACGCATTGGGAGCCTACGAGTTGCGATTCACGCCGGGCTGGGCCGTGGGGTGGTGGTTCATCCCCTTTGCGAACCTTGTACGCCCTCTCCAGATCATGGCCGAGGCGTGGCGAGCGGCCGATCCGGGTGCGTCAAGATCGACGGCAGAGACGCGGTCGCACCTGCGGACGCCCGCGATAGTCATCGCTTGGTGGCTTCTGTACCTGATCGGCAATGTGATCGCCCTATTTGAGCGATGGACGTCGGGTGACCCACTGACGCAACTCCGTAGTGCAACAGAAGTCGACATCGTCTCGCTAGTGGTCTCGAGCGCGGCCGCCGGAATGGCAATCACCCTGGTCGTGCTCCTCACCCGGCGCGAGGAGGCAAAGATCCGGGAGTTGACCCCTTGAATCCGCGGAATCGTGATGGCCGCGGCCGGACCTCGATAGTCACCTAACCGCACCGTCAGCAGGCTGACGGAAGCGATCCTGATCTAGAGTCCGAACGCTCCGCGAATGGCCTCAGGATTGACTCCCGTAGTTGCGTCCACAAACGTGACGAAATCGCACCCGGTGGCGTCATTTACCGTCGGCGGTGGGGTAGGGCGACCTTGCGGACCCATCAGGTCACAGTTGACATTCGTCCACGTCATGGCCCACACCAATTCACCTTGGATACCCATGCCGGTGTCGGTCAAAAGGCCCAGTTCCACCGCCCTGGGCTGGCCTGTTTCGCACGCCACGCCGGACTGTTGAATGGAGCAAAGCCCGCGGACCGTCGCGGCCGACAGCGATGGAAGCAGCGTCCCGGGAGGATCGAGTTCGGCCCCCGCGTCAGGATAGGTCACGGGCGCAGATGTCGTTCTTGTCAGGACCTCTTTGCCTGGTTGAGTAGACCGGTCGATTGTTGACGCTTGCGATGCGGTCGAAGACATCCGCGCTGGGGTTCGTCCCACCGCCGATCCTCCGCAGGCGACGATCGCACAGGCACTCAATGCAGCCACAGTTATGACCCGACGCATGCTCATGGAACGCGTAGAGCGCCCCCAGGGTTCCCGGCTTTGGACCGGGGCGAGGCGTACATATACTCTCCGATCGTGTCAGGGACTCTGGATGTGCCTAACGAGCTTATTGCTGGGCTCAAGGAGATGATGGTTCCCCACGCGAGCATCCGCGAATGATGCTCCTATGCCTTGTCAAGCACTGATGCGCGTCAACGCCGGGGCGGTCGCCAGAAGCGCGTGGAACACCTCGCGGGCGACGTAGCGTTTGAGGCAACGGATGATGTCGCGCTTGGCCATTCCCTCCGAGGTGCGACGGGCGACGTAGGTCTTGGTGCGTTGATCACAGGTGAGGCGCACCATGACGATGCGCCAGAGTGCGTTGTTGGCGATGCGATCACCACCGCGGTTGAGGCGATGTCGGTTGGTCTTCCCGGACGAAGCGGGGACCGGTGACACGCCACACAAGCTGGCGAATGCAGCGTCGGAACGGAGGCGCTCGGGATTGTCGCCGGCAGCCACCAGGAGCGCCCCAGCGACGTCCGGACCAACACCGGTGAGATCGCACAGCGCGGGTGCCGCTTCCAGGGTCAGGCGGCCGAGTTCACGGTCCAACACGACGAGCTCCGCAGTCAGCCCCTGATGACGGATCGCCAGCGAGCGGAGTGCCAGCTTGCTTGCCGCGATGGGTGTCGTGACGGTTCCCGGCCGCGCACCTGCGGTGACAGCGACCAGTTTGTCGAGGGAAAGATGACGAAGGTGATCTCGGAGTGAGTCCGGGGCGGTGACCACCAACGCATGCATCTGATTCCCTACCTGCGTTCGCATTTTGAGTGCGGAGCGACGTGCGACCCGGAGGGTGCGGATCATGCCGACCCGGTCGTGGTCACGCTTGGCGACGCAGAGCGGACCACCAGCGAGCACTGATCGCGCTGCCGCTTCGGCGTCGATGGGATCTGACTTGCCATGGCCGCGACGGGCGCGACGATCCGGCCGGTTGATCTCGATGACCTCGCAGCCCGCATCGACGAGGTAACGAGCCAGGCCGGCTCCATATGCGCCAGTTCCTTCGACACCAAATGTTGTCGTCGGACTGAACGCGTGCGCCCACTTGAGCAATTGCGCGTAGCCACGGGTGCTCGTTCCGACCTCGAGACGGCCGAGCAGGCGTCCGAGCGGGTCGAGCGCTGCGGCAACGTGGACATCCGCGTGGGTGTCAACTCCCACCACAACACGCTCGGTTCTCTGTGCGATCCTGACGTCTGTCATACCTCGTCCTCGTCACCTGGGGAATGAGGTTGGTGCGTCAGCGGCAGGTGGACGGACAGTACTGGGACGGGCCTCTTGCACAGGCTCCTATCAGGTCACGTTCGCCCCGCTGATTGCCCCAACAAGGGCTTCCCAGGTCACGAGCGACGAATCATTTGGAAGGCAATGCGCCGGTACCTAGAAGGGTCAGTCCGTGACTGGGAGGTCCTCGCCGACATCATCCCAGTACCTTGAATGTACCTTGGCCGCGTCTCGCTTCGACCGCTCGTGTAGCTTTGCGTCGTGACTGACCTACGGGACCTTGTGCCGAGCGGCAAGCGCGCGTGGAGCGGGCGCAAGGCGGCGGTGCGGGCTGGGTATCCGGAAGTTGGCCCGGTAATCGGTCAGCTTCTGGAATGGTTGCAGGACGGGAACTGGCCAGTTGCTCACGTCCTCGCTCCCTTCTTACGCGACCTCGGGCCCGTACCCCCTCTCGTCGAGAACCTTCGGACGATCTTGGACGGCGAAGACGACATCTGGAAGTACTGGGTACTGTGGAGCGTTGTTGACGGCTGGGAGGCGACTGCACTAATCGCCATCGAGCCGCAGCTGGGTCGCCTCGCAGAGCATCCGTCGGAGAATGAGTTGGCCGAGGGTGTCGACGAGATCGCTGGGAAGTTGCTCGGAAAGCTGCACTCGCCGGGGTGATTCTTGTCGCGCAGGCCAGCATCCGCCAATGATGCTAGAGGAACCCGCCTTGAACAGCGCGCGGCCGCACAGAGGAGCTCGATCCGCCTGGATCAGAGTCGGACAGCGACGCGCGGGTCAGTCACGATTCGCCCACAGCTCGGCACCCGTCTCGGCGACACGCACACGATCGCCCAATGGACGTCCGTACCCGTCGCCGGATCTGCATAGCCGGCGCTACATGCACGGGCGTGACGGCAGCCTGGGATATCGCGACGCACGGGTCAGTATTCGTGGCGCTCGTCGCGTCGATAGCGACTGTGGTTTGTGCATTAGGTGCAGCGTTCCCGAAAGCGATTCCGCCTTACAGGGAGTCACCAGCGAACCCGAGTTGGTTCTCAAGAGTGGCATTCGCTACAGGCTATCCCTCCGGTCGATCCCTCGCGAGCCGGTCAATCTTTGGGGTGGCAGGTGTGATATTGGTTCAGCGCTTCGGCCTGTACCCATCAGCCGCGTTGCCTTTCGACGTTTTCATTGCCATCGCCGTTTGGGCCATCACGCTGCTCCTCTCGTTCTTCATCGCTCGGGCTCGCCAGCAGCAGTAATCTCACCCGATAATCCGGATACGCATCGACAGCCCATACCAGCATCCGCAAATGATGCTCCTATGCCTTGTCAAGCACCTGATGCGCGTCAACGCCGGGGCGGTCGCCAGAAGCGCGTGGAACACCTCGCGGGCGACGTAGCGTTTGAGGCAACGGATGATGTCGCGCTTGGCCATTCCCTCCGAGGTGCGACGGGCGACGTAGGTCTTGGTGCGTTGATCACAGGTGAGGCGCACCATGACGATGCGCCAGAGTGCGTTGTTGGCGATGCGATCACCACCGCGGTTGAGGCGATGTCGGTTGGTCTTCCCGGACGAAGCGGGGACCGGTGACACGCCACACAAGCTGGCGAATGCAGCGTCGGAACGGAGGCGCTCGGGATTGTCGCCGGCAGCCACCAGGAGCGCCCCAGCGACGTCCGGACCAACACCGGTGAGATCGCACAGCGCGGGTGCCGCTTCCAGGGTCAGGCGGCCGAGTTCACGGTCCAACACGACGAGCTCCGCAGTCAGCCCCTGATGACGGATCGCCAGCGAGCGGAGTGCCAGCTTGCTTGCCGCGATGGGTGTCGTGACGGTTCCCGGCCGCGCACCTGCGGTGACAGCGACCAGTTTGTCGAGGGAAAGATGACGAAGGTGATCTCGGAGTGAGTCCGGGGCGGTGACCACCAACGCATGCATCTGATTCCCTACCTGCGTTCGCATTTTGAGTGCGGAGCGACGTGCGACCCGGAGGGTGCGGATCATGCCGACCCGGTCGTGGTCACGCTTGGCGACGCAGAGCGGACCACCAGCGAGCACTGATCGCGCTGCCGCTTCGGCGTCGATGGGATCTGACTTGCCATGGCCGCGACGGGCGCGACGATCCGGCCGGTTGATCTCGATGACCTCGCAGCCCGCATCGACGAGGTAACGAGCCAGGCCGGCTCCATATGCGCCAGTTCCTTCGACACCAAATGTTGTCGTCGGACTGAACGCGTGCGCCCACTTGAGCAATTGCGCGTAGCCACGGGTGCTCGTTCCGACCTCGAGACGGCCGAGCAGGCGTCCGAGCGGGTCGAGCGCTGCGGCAACGTGGACATCCGCGTGGGTGTCAACTCCCACCACAACACGCTCGGTTCTCTGTGCGATCCTGACGTCTGTCATACCTCGTCCTCGTCACCTGGGGAATGAGGTTGGTGCGTCAGCGGCAGGTGGACGGACAGTACTGGGACGGGCCTCTTGCACAGGCTCCTATCAGGTCACGTTCGCCCCGCTGATTGCCCCAACAAGGGCTTCCCAGGTCACGAGCGACGAATCATTTGGAAGGCAATGCGCCGGTACCTAGAAGGGTCAGTCCGTGACTGGGAGGTCCTCGCCGACATCATCCCAGTACCCAGAGCGCTTTGGCGAGAGTGCGCTGTACCTGCAGGGATACGTCGCGCAGCGGTTCCCGCTCACACAGGAGCCGTAATGGGCCGCAGTGCGGCCGCGATGACTAAGATCGCCAAGAGCACGATGACAGCCCCGAGGATCAACGCCCAGATTTGCCACGTCTTCACGGCGGCTCATGCTATCGCGGCGCAGTGAATCAAGCGACACGAGCACGGCATCGTCTCGATCAGGCGAACAGCCACCCTCCTGAACCGTGAGCAACTTGCTCAATCGGCAGAAGGCGGGGGTCCACGCAGAGCGGCCCGCCGCAGGCCAGCATCCGCCAATGTACGCAGAGCGCAAGCCGCCGCAGCTGACCAGCAGACAGCAAATGTACGGCAGCGATCAGTCGATTCGGGATGGATGGCGATACAGTGGCCGAGTGACGATGAAGCACGTCATCGGATGGGTGGTCCTCGGTGGTGTTCTGGGCGCCGCTAGCCCCATCGACCCGCTCGGTCTCTGGTTCTCGCCGTCATCGTCCTCGGCATCTTGATTGGGGCGAAGGTGCGGATGATGTCCCCGGGACTGGCACTAGTCGGTGCAGGGGTCGGTGCCACAGTTGTGCTGCTTGTGGCTGAGCGCACTGTTGTTACCACGCCGCGATGAGAGGGCTTGAGAGCTATCTCAGGATGGAGCCATGGCCTGTGCTCAACGCGTCGTCGTCGCAGAACCGCGTCGCCCTACCTCACGCTGGCGGCACCCGGTCCTGCTTCTGGCCGGAGTCATGTCACTAGCCGCTGCCGCATGTGGAAGCTCACTTGGCTACGACACACCATGCTCGGCTTGGGTCTCGATGGATAACGCTGATCAGCAAAGCATCATCAGCGCCATCTACCAGCAAGACGGCCAGTCCAATCCCAGCAGCTCCGACTTCTCGGAATTTCAGCGCTCTGCCTCTGCATATTGTGCGGACCCGATCGTAAACCAGCCCACCATCGCTGGCATGCTCGATAGCCGCGCACCGTAACCCTGGCTTCCACACTAGGTGCGCCGGACGCGGCAACGCTTATGAAGGCGCCGCGAGGAGAGATAGCTCTCGCGCACCCCGGCGTGACACTTTCACCCTAGAGTGGCTCCGAATCGCAGGCGCCCCGAGCGCGACGATGGTGAATCCTGGCAGGCCGAGGTTCACGGTCGTGGCCGCCCGGCCACGTGAGGAATCTCTTGCGCACCCTAGCGTGACACTTTCACACCAGAGGTGGCTCCTTGCCCTCGCCCACGCGAGGCTGGCATACTCGCGCGGCGCTCGATACGGTCGGCATCTTCGCCAAGGCCCTCCGAGCGTTTCCGAAGGAGGCTTGCTATGCCGAAGATTGGCGTGACTCACGCGGTCGTCGATGTCGAACGGTGGCTCATCGAGAAATGACTGCAAAACTTGTGGTTCTGTATACGCAACCGGGCGACCCTACCGGGTTTGACGAGCATTACCTCGGCGTGCATGGACCATTGGTCGACAAGATTCCAGGCTTGCAACGGTGGGAAAGTGCACGCATCGTGGCCGCACCCGACGGTGGCGAGCAGACCTACTATCGGGTCGCCGAGCTGTACTTCAGCGACCCGACTGCGCTGCAGGCCGCACTGGGTTCCGAGCAAGGCCAGGCGACAGCGGGTGATTTTCAGGCGATCGCGCCGCCTGGGTCGCGGATGTTCGTTGCAGTAGTCGACGACTGAGATCGTCCGGAGAAGCAAATCTCCTGACCGGTCTCAGGTGGGACGACGGCCACCATTGACGCCGGTATGACCGAGGCGGGCTTTTCCCGAGGCTGCTAGTTTCTTGAATCGTGGCGAAGCGGGCCGTCATCAGCGCGGCTGGGCGGAGGTTCAAGGCCGTCGCCGTGCCTCCACGTGAGGAAGCTCTCGCGCAGGCCAGGGTCCGCTAATGTCGCTAGAGAGACGGTCGATCAGCCGGAGCTCTCGCTCAGCTCGTTTCGTCGTAGTCGGCGACGAGTTCGACCTCGAAGCCGTCGCTGTTCTCGAGGTAGCCGGCGTAGTGATCGGGTCAGCCAGCGTGCGGATGGCGGTCAGGGAACAGGAGCGTCGAACCGTGGTCGGTGGCGTCGGCGATGAGCTCGTCGAGCTGTGAGACGTCGCCGACGCTGAAGGCGAGGTGGTTGAGCCTGGGACGGCATCGGTCGTGGACGTCGTCGGTGAGCGCGGGAGAGTGTTCGACGACGATGTAGGTGTCCCCAAGGCGCGAGCTGCGCCCTCTCCCCAGTCTGGTGAGGCGCGTACCTAAGTGCGGTGAGGAGCCACCCTATGCTGTCAATCGCGCGCGTGAGATCGGGGACCGACAGCCTATGTGGTGGATTCGTCGCCATCACGCCGCCGACGCGAAGCGCCCTACGAGCCTGCCGTTGTGGAAGGTGGCACCGGCGCTGACGAGGGCGACGATATGCGCTCCGTTGACGTCTACCAGAGTTACGTGCATCGCTGATGAGAATACGGCAGCCGTCGGACAGTACTTTCATGAGACCAGGAGCCATAGAGCTCATGAGAGTGGCGCACTACTCGGGCCTCGACCGAGAATGCACCCTCAGCTACGCCAGCATTCGTGAATGTAGCTTGAGCCTCTTCAGTCAACCGACATTGGTGGCGCCGCCCTGGTCCGAGCTGCGGAGTCGCGCAGCCGCTGCATCCGGACGCGACGGTGGGCGAGGACGCCGTGGCACGCCCGCTCAGCTAGCGGCTCACCGCGGATCCAAGCGATCAGAGCAGCGCGAAGCCGACGCAACGCTTCATCCCTGTCGGCAGAGCTACCGGGTGCCTTTCGTCCCCGTCCATCAGAGCTGTCCGTAAGGATGGTCCACCAAGCCCAAGTCCGCCCGGATCTAAGCTGACCGACTCCGGTGAGCTACCTATCGCTCACGCCAGCATTCGCCAATGTCGCCAGAAGGGGGAGCCACGATCGAGCCGGGAAGATACCTGGGCTGATGAGGAGATTCGGTCCGTCTATAGTCAGTAAAGGAGCTTGTTGGATCAGGGAGCCACTGAGTGCAGAGCCTACGGCTGAGCCTCGCCGTCGGAGCGATGGCGGTGTGCGGGTGCACCGGCTCGCCGTCTTCGACTGCAACCCTGCCGTCGACGGGGCTTACAGGTCAGGGCCACATCCACGGAACATTCACGCTCACTGCGGGACCGTTCCCACCTGCATAGGACAGTCTCCGTGCCCCTCCAGCTATTTTCAAGCGGAGAAGGACGCAACTATCACCGCAACGCGTCCCGATGGAACGGTGGCCGCCACGGCAACCACGAACGCCAGCGGCGTCTTTGATTTCGACGTGTCGCCTGGCACCTACACCGTCTCCGCGCCGCAGCAAGAGGAGCCGGGTCATTACAGCGCCACCGTGACGGTCAGCAACGGGGCCACCGTCAAACGTCGAGTCTGCAGGTCAGGGAGCGATAGGCGCCTCGGGCGGGAGTTGGGACCCCGCCTCATCTGGGCCCAGTAAGGTGAGGTAAAGACATGTCCAGCCCAGCATTCGATCAATGTCGCTTGATGGGAATCTCGGATGGCCGCCAATCTATGCGGTACGCCTGCCGCATCAGCGAGCGAATCATTCCTCTCGGATGGTCGTCTGATCCGCGAAGGCCTCGGCGTAAGTCGTCAACATCGGAATTGAGGTCGGCAGGTGGCTTGGAGGGTGGATCCTCGTCAGGAAAGGGGAAGGGCCATCCGGGGCGTGGATCGGCGGCATAGCGGGGTGACGATGTGCGTGTGGAGGTGCGGTACTGAGTTGCCGAGGATGTTGTAGTTGAGCTTCACGGGCTGCATGACAAAGGTAGCGATCGCCCGACCGTCAGCAACTCACGAAAGTATGCGATGGCCACCACATCGCTGAGTTCGGAAGTCTCGGCCACGTGGCGACCTCGCCAAATGGCGACTGTCAGACCGCGCTGAATGCCCCTGCGGCGCAGGTACGCATCGGTGACCGTACCGGCATAGAAGCGGACCCCATCGTCGGTAATTTCAGGGCGACCCTCGGCGCACATCGGACACCCTGCCCCATGTTTCATTTCGTAGAACGACTTGGGCCAATTCACGCCAACACCCTACCTGACCTCGGCGGCATAGGATGGCTCCATGCCTGAGACCCCCGACGAGATGTACCAGCGGGTGGCGAGCGACCTTCGGATGCCACCTGTCGATGACTGGGACACGTTTCCATTTGGCGGTGAGATGCATCCCCGCGAACTACGACCGCCGACGGCACTTGACCCGGAAAGAAGTGGAGCACTTGGCGTCGACTGCAAAAGCTGTGCGGCGCCTGATCGTCGAATATCTCTGGGCAGACGCAAGTTGGCGTCTCCGCGCACTCCGATCAGCCGAGTGGGCTTCCGGCCGTGGTCCTGCTCGAGGCACGCCAGCACTTCGCCGAACCGGGCGATCTTCCGGACGAACTCGCCGGCACACTCGGAATCATGCTCGCACGGATCGAGCGCGCGGTCCGGTCTATCGATGGAGTGGGTCGAGTGCACGTATGTAGGTGGGGCGATGGGAGCGAGCACCTGCACTGGTGGTTCATGGCTCGACCAGCCCGGTTCCCTCAGCTGATCGGTAGCTTTGCAGCCATCTGGGATGACGTGCTGCCACCGACACCGGAGGCGATTTGGCAGTCAAACCTGGACCATGTCGTCGAGCAGCTTCGCGATGCCGAGCGCGACGGGGGGGTTCACTGAGCGATAGCCATCCGGTCGAATTCGGCACGATCGGCTGGACCGCCATCTCGCCCGGCGTGACCTAGTCGCCATCGGATTGCTGCTAGGAACACAGTTCGCGCAACGGCCGGCTCGCTCAGGCCAGCATCCGCCAATGTACCCAGGGATGATGTCCGGCTGACGAGGCGAGAGCCCCGCCGCCTTCCTACCGCGCAGGCGGCAGTGTCGAGAACCGGTCGGTGGTTAGGTCGAAGTAGAAGTGGCTCCCGCCCTCCGCTTGAAGGTAGACCCAGTCTCCCTGCACCGATGTAATCGAGAGCAACCCGCTGGCGCTGCGTTCGATGAAATCACCGACCGTGGTGAGATTGACCGTGCATCCGTCAGTCGTGAGAGAAGTGCGGTTAACCCAAACGGCGGGCATATGGGGTGGCGTCGCCGCTTCCCCCGTCATGCCGGCATAGACGTGATACCAGTTGAGCCGCGATCCACTGTTCGGTCCGATCCACTGATTTGATGTAACGAAGTCTTCGAAGGAGTTCAGGTCCTACTTGCACGCCGCCGTTATTGATCCCCGGCGTTGCGGTCGCGATTGGAACGCAGGGAGGAAAAGATGGCGGTGTCGAGTTCTTGGGGGCCGGGGATGTGGTGGGTGGATCTGAGACGGCGCTCGATGCGGAGGCGGTGGAGGTTTGCAGTTGACGAGCGCCCTGCGCCGGCCCACAGGCAGTGGCCACCAGCAGCGAGAAGGCCAAGACAACGCGCAGATCGCGGTCCATGGCCCTTGAAACGCTGCGCCGTCCTGCTAGCTACGGTCCGACGACCAGCCCCACCTAGTGAAGTTGCCGTCGACAGACACCTACCCAGCAGTCGAGAGTGAGAGGTCCCATAAGTATCCGCGACCGTACCTCGAGCGCCGGGCAGAATGACTGAACCATCAGCCGGTTCAAGCGCAAGGCACAACGCCATTTCACGGCGCGTGCGTGCCGCCGCGGAGTCGCGAGCCACAATCGGGCTTGAAGCGATGTAGGATTGATCCGTGGTGAGCGTGATTTGGCCGAACTTGATCCTCTTCGGGGTCATGGCCGTGGCGGTCGTCGTGGGAATCGTGGCGGTGACGCGCGCCGCGCGGCGCCACTCCTAAACTACTGCCGACCGGGCCCGGGTCCGCTTCGCCAGCGTCGGCGCGATGACCACGATTTATAGGGACGTGTCCGCGTACCACAGCGACCGCCTGTCGGACGTACCCGGACGCTGACGAGAGACACCTCCTCCCAGCACGCGAGCATCCGCCGATGTACCCAGGGCGACCCCGTCCGGCGAACATCGCGGGGGAGTGTCAGTGGTGAACAGACGCCCCTTTTCTTTGGGCGTACACCATAAGCACCGCGCTCAACGCCATCACCAGAACGACGCTGGCCCAAAGGATTGCAAACGCAATATCAGTTCGAATGGTCCCCCAAAGGACGAAAACGAGTCCGGCCAAGGGCGCGAAAGCGAGAAGAAACTTGCCGAGCCATCGAAGGTGGACGTTGGTCACCTACGTCACGCTAAGCAACGGAAAGGCGATTCGCAAGGGATGGACGATCGCCTCGGCGTAGCGACGAGGCTGATTCCCTGGCTGGCCAGGGAGGGCGCACCAGACCAGGCCAGTATTCCCCAGTGTCCCTAGAGGCGACGTTCGATCTTCGAGCGCCTCTTGGAGACCCTCCGCCCGGTAGGCAGGATGCATGACCGCCATCTCGAAGTCGATGACCCGACGACTATCGGCTACCGGCACGCCGATTTCCGTGCTGAGGCGGAAGTATGACGTTGGCCGAAGCCTTGCCAGCCCCGCGCGCGGCGATGATTCCTGCCACTAGATCCGTCAGCGGCTCACCGATGGCCTTTCTAAAATTGAAGCCCACCAACTGGAGAAGGGTCACGGTTTCCACTGACAATAGTGGGCGCAGAGTTTCGAGGACGGCGTTCGCCTGCTCGGGCTCTGGTGAGGACGAAGTCACCAATTGACTAAGGATCGGGACCAAGTTGTTGGAGATGTACTCAATGTCAGAGGGGGCAATCCGCTGGGCGACAAGCTCTTGTTCAAACGCTTGAGCAATACGAACTAGTTCGCTCTTGTCAGCGATCAGTCCATTGACGATCTCCTCGAGCACGGCGATCGTTTGTTGGTCCTGCTTCTTAGCCTTGCTCACGGCGATACGCTCTGCGACCTCGGTCGCGGTACTGCGTGCAACAACCGCCGCCAGCTGCGAGCCGAGCGTTAAAAGATCAGCGTCCATTAGGGTCTCCCTACGTAGAAGATCTAACCGTGCTGTGTGTGCAGCACGGGGGTGCGCCCGCCCGTTCGTTCCGCAGTGGCGCCCTGGTGGTCAGTAACTCATCTGCCGCCGAGCTTAGTCTCAGGACGCTCCGGGCGTTAAAGTAGGCGACCGCGCGCCAGGGGACGGTCCTCTCGCTCGAGCCCTTCCCCTATCCTGCGACAACGCTCCTAACTGCGCTCGAGCACCATGGCGATGCCCTGTCCGCCGCCGATGCAGAGGGCTGCGACCCCGAGATGCGCATCGCGCTTCGACATCTCGTAGAGGAGGGTAACGAGGATGCGAGTCCCGCTCGCGCCGATGGGGTGGCCGATGGCGATAGCACCGCCGTTGACATTGAGGCGGTCCTCAGGAACCGCGAGCTCGCGGCCGACCGCCACGGCTTGCGCCGCGAACGCTTCGTTGAGCTCGAAGAGGTCGATGTCGCGCAGTTCCACACCCGCTTTCTGGAGAGCCGAGCGCACTGCGGGGACGGGTCCCATGCCCATGATTCGAGGTGCGACGCCTGCGCTCGAGTAGCCGCGAATTCGAGCCAGGGGAACGCGGTTCTCGGCCTTCGCGCGTGACGCGCTCATGACCACGACTGCGGCGGCACCATCGTTGATACCGCTGGCATTGCCCGCGGTCACGGTGCCGTCCTTGGCAAAGGCGGCGCGCAGTGCGGCAAGCGACTCGGCGGTCGTACCGGGCCGCGGATGCTCGTCCGTGTCAACGAGGACGGTTTCCTTCTTCCGCTGCACCGGGACGGGCACGATCTCGTCTCTGAAGCGCCCAGATTTGATTGCGGATTCCGCCTTCTGCTGGGAGCCCGCCGCGAACGAGTCCTGATCCTCGCGGCTCACCTCGTATTCCCGGGCGATGTTCTCAGCGGTGCTGCCCATGTGGCAGTCATCGAAGGCGCACCAGAGTCCGTCGCGGATCATCTCGTCGACGAGCTGTCCATGTCCGAGGCGGTAGCCGTAGCGGCCGTTCTCCATCAGGTACGGCGCGCGCGACATGTTCTCCATCCCGCCCGCCACAAGGCATTCGGCATCACCGGCGCGAATCGCCTGGGCAGCGAGTGCGACAGTCTTGAGCCCGCTGCCGCAGACCTTGTTGATGGTTGTCGACGGAACGCTCTCAGCAAGTCCGGCGCCGATTGCCGACTGGCGCGCGGTGTTCTGACCGAGGCCCGCTTGGAGCACGTTGCCCATGAGCACCTCGTCGACGGAATCGATGCCCGCGCGGCGGAGCGCCTCCTCCACGGCGATCGCCCCGAGCGTTGTCGCCGGCACATCGGTGAATGCACCGCCGAAGGTGCCGACCGGGGTCCGCACGGCGCTGACGATGACTGCGTCTTCCATACCAATCGACTCTACGCCGCTGTTTTGGACGGCAGGTTCAGGCTGGTACCGAACGCGAGTGCGTAGCGTTCGCGGAACCCCGCCATGTCGAAGCGGTGCCGTTGGGGCCCGTGCTGCTCAACGACGTAGGCCGCCGCAAGTGACCCCATGCGGCCGGCAACCTCGGGCGACGCGCCGGCCCGGAAACCCGCGACCAGGCCTGCGATGTAGGCATCCCCTGCGCCGGTCGGATCCACCACCTCGCTCACCGGTGCGGCGGGGATCACGGTCATGCCTTCGGGGCTGTGGAGCTCGCTGCCGGCTGCCCCGCGGGTGACCGCGACCGTGCGCTCCGCGCTGAGCGAGGCGATGGATAGACCGGTTCGCTCCCGGATCATCTCGAACTCGTAGTCGTTGCCCCCGACAAGCCATGCCCTCGCGAGTCCGCGGCGAAGGTCCTCATCGCGCATGGCGGGGATCTGCTGCGCCGGTACGAAGACCAGCCGGGCGCCCAGCGCGCCGGCCTGCTCGACGTGGAGGGCCATGGCCGCGGCGTCATCCGCGCCGACGACCACCTCGGCAATGTCGCTGAGCACCATCAGGTCGACGCCCGCCGCGCGCGTCATCGCTCCCGGGTAGAACGCGGTGATCTGGTTGCCGTCCCGATCGGTGGTGATGAACGCGGTCGCGGTGCCGACCTCGTCGCTGGTGAGCACTGCGGACGTGTCCACGCCCTCGAACTCCAACGCGGCGGCGTATTCGACGAAATCACCGCCGCCCACCGCGGCGCAGAGCAGCGGTTGCTCGCCGAGCAGCGCCATCGAGAAGCAGATATTCGTGGCGGTTCCGCCCCTGCGCTTCTCGAGTCGCTCCACGAGAAACGCGACGTTGAGCTCGTTGGTCTTGTCGGGCAGGATGAAGTCGCCGAAGCGCCCTCCGAACTCCATGATCGTGTCGAAGGCGACGGACCCGGTGACGGCAATTCGACCCACAGCCGGGGCAGGATAGCCAGCACGATGTCCCCGCCGTACGGCGAGCGGCGACAATGGGGCCAATGGTGCTGCACGAGCTGGGACGCGGGCCCGTCCCGCAGGCTCCCCTGTCAGGCCAGGCGCGAACTGAGCCATCGCTCGAGGAGACCGCGCTGGTCGACGCCGTCGAGGTCTACCACCGGACCTACACGACGATCCTGCGCAGCAGCGGGGAGACCCAGCTCCGAGTGTTCGAGCATTCGCACAAGGCGATGGGATCGAGCCTGCATCCGCTCGCCGCGGCCATGGAGCTCGATCTCGGCGCACTGCTCTACGCGGTCAGGCGGCTCCCGGACGCGATCTTCCGGGCCCGGCTCGTGATCATGGGCCAGTCCGCCGAAGTCTTCGCCCAGCGCGGATTCCGACCCTTCAACGAGTGGACCGAGGTCAGCGCCCCCGGGCGGCGGCGGCGCTGGTACGACGATGGCGACGGCACCCTCGCGGTCCTGATCGCCAGCGCCTCGGATGTCGACGACCTGATCCCCACCATGGTCGCGCTCCAGATCGAGGTGAACAAGCTCAAGATCGCCCTCAAGGGGACCGGGATCGAGCACGTCGAAGAGGCGACCCCCGGTGAGCTCGCCGCGGCCTGCGGCGGACTCGAGGACGACTGGCTCCAGCTGTACGAGATCTGGGCCGCGTCATTCGGCGCCCGGCTGGCACAGATCGCCGAGCACGGCATGGCCCTGCGCGTGCGCATGCTCGGAGGCACCCAGGTCGGCTTCGCGCGCGTGACCCGACGCTGGTGGCAGCAGGTGACCGGGCTGATGCGCTCCGAGTCGCTGCTCGACCGGCCGGTGTATTTCGTGAGCAGCAACTCCCACGCTATTGCCAACCTGCTCACCGGGGTGGCGCCCCGCCATGCCGACGAGCTCGCCGCAGCCGTCGATCGCGACGGTGGCGGCGAGTTGCGGGACGAGCTGCAGCGCTTTCGCGACGGCACCGCTACAGGGGCACTGGAACAACTTCCTGTACTACGCGGCGCGCGAGCGGCTCCGGCTCCTGCCCGACTCCGAACGAGCGGCACTCCGACGCGAGGAGCGCGAAGCGGGCTCGTTGAGCGTGACCAGCCGGACCGCGCTCGATGTCGCCGCCCAGGTCATCCCACTCGACCGCGTCACGCCCGGAAACTGCGATGAGCGGGTGCTGCCCATCGATGCGGCCGCGCTCGCCGCCAGCCGGGCGGTGATCGTCAACATCGACTACCCCCTCGGGCTCGCCGCGTACAACATCCTTCGCGAGGTTGCCGAAACCGTCGACCTGCGCGGCGTGTACGTCCTCGGCAAGGCCGCGACCCTGAACGCCGACGTCGGCGACGTGATGATCAGCAGCGTCATACACGACGAGCACAGCCGCTCGACGTACTGGCTCGACAATGCCTTCTCGGTGTCGGACATCGCGCCGTACCTGCGCTTCGGCAGCGGCCTCGACAATCAACGCGCGGTGAGCGTGAAGGGGACGTTCCTGCAGAACCGCGGTTACCTCGACTTCTACTATCGCGAGGCGTTCACCGTGGTCGAGATGGAGGCTGGTCCATACTGCAGTGCCGTGTACGAGATGACCCAGCCCGTCCGCTATCCGACCGGTGAGCCGGTCAACTTCTCCAAGCTGCCCATCGATTTCGGGGTCATCCACTACGCATCCGATACCCCGTACACACAGGCCCGCACGCTCGGGGCGCGCGGTCTCTCCTATTTCGGCATGGACTCGACGTACGCGTCGTCGGTCGCCATCGTGCGGCGCATCATCGCCCGCGAGGGCGCGACGGGGCAGTAGCCGCTTGTCCCTGGTCAGCCTTCGCGACGTGGGTGTCGCCTTCGGTGCCGAGAGCATCCTCGAAGGGGTCACGTTCCGCGTGGAAACACGCCAGCGCATCGCTGTCGTCGGCGCCAACGGCGCGGGCAAGACCACGCTGCTGTCACTCATCAATGGCGCGCTCGAGCCGACCGCCGGCGAGATCGAGTGGCAGCGCGGGCTGCGCATCGGCTACCTCCCGCAGGATGCGCCGGAGCCGGTCGCCGAGACCATCCTCGACGAGGTGATGGCATCGCGCGAGGACCTCGCGGCGATGCACCACGAGATGACCACGCTGGAGCCGCTGCTCGCCGACAGCACGCGTCCCGACGCTCAGCAGTTGCTGCTTCGCTACGGCGACGTCCAGCACCGCTACATCGACCAGGGTGGCTACGAGCTCGAGGCCACGGCGCGCGAAGCGCTCGGCGGCCTCGGCCTCGATACCGAGACACAGCAGCGCCATCCCTCGCAACTCAGTGGCGGACAGAAGCGGCGACTCGAGCTCGCCAAGCTCCTCGTGCAGGACGCGGACCTCCTGCTCATCGACGAGCCGACCAACCACCTTGACCTTGCCGCGATCGAGTGGCTTGAAGACTTCATGCGCGGTGTGTCCACCGCATTCGTGCTCGTATCCCACGACCGCCGTTTCCTCGACAACGTGTGCACCCAGGTGATCGAGGTTGCAGGCGGAACCATCGAGGAGTACCCGGGCAACTACACGCAGTACACCAAGCTGAGGGTCGAGCGCCGCGAACGGCGCCGTCGCGAGTTCGCCGCGCAGAAGGCGTACATCGATCACCAGGAGGAGTTCATCCGCAAATACAAGGCGGGGCAGCGGGCGCGCGAGGCGAGAGGTCGCCAGACGCGGCTGAACCGTCTCGAGCGCGTGACGCCCCCCACGGTTGACCGCAAGCCTCGGCTGCGGTTCGCGAGCGCGCCGGCATCGCGCGTGACCCTCAAGGGTGTCGGTCTCATCATCGGGCGGGACGAACCGCTGCTCATGATGCCGCCGCTGACGATCGTGCCCGGTGAGCGCATCGCCGTGATCGGACCGAACGGCAGCGGCAAGTCGACGCTGCTGCACACGCTCGCCGGTGACCTTCCGCCGCTCGAGGGGACGCTCACCCTCGGCCCTCGGAGCGTTCGGAGGTTGTACCGGCAGGACCTCGGGCAGTCGATCGAGCACGGCGCAGCGGACGTCCCCGCGGGTCAGGACGACCGGACCGTGCTGGCGGATCTGCTGGCGACGCATCCTGTCGGCGAGGAGCGCGCGCGAACCCTGCTCGGCTCGCTGCTCTTCAGCGGCGACGACACGCTCAAGCTGGTGGGTGCCCTCAGCGGCGGAGAGCGCGCGCGCCTGATGATGGGCAAGCTCGCCATCGAGGAGACCAATCTCCTGCTGCTCGACGAGCCGACGAACCACCTCGACATCCCTGCGCAGGAGGTGCTCGAGGCGGCCCTCGTCAAGTACCCGGGCGCGATGGTGCTGGTGACCCACGACCGGGCGCTCATCGACGCGGTTGCAACCCGGACGTGGGCTATCGAGGATGGCGGGATCCGCGAGGTGCTTGGCGGATATTCGGCGCTGCAGAAGGCACGGGACCGCGAGCGTCACCGATGAGTGCCGTGGTCGCGCGCTCGCGCACTCCCTCACCCGGGTGGGCGCTGGTCGCAGCCACGGTTGCGGTTTCCTTCTCGGCGATCCTCATCAAAGCGGCCGGCGATGATGCGGCGACGATCGTCTGGCTGCGCATGGGAATGGCCGCGGTCCTGCTGACGCCCTGGGTCCTCCGCGACGCCCGGCGCGGTGTCCTCCCACACGGCGCTGCGCAACTCGCGCTGGTGGTGGTGAGCGGCGTGTTCCTTGCGGGTCACTTCCTGCTGTGGACGGCATCACTGAAGTACACGTCGGTCGCTGCCAGCGTCCTGCTGGTGTCACTGCATCCGATCATCGTGACGCCACTCGGGAAACGCCTGCTGGGAGAACGGGTTTCCCGACAGATGCTGGCGGGCGTCGGGCTCGCGATCATCGGGATGGTGGTCACGTGCGCCGGCGATTTCCGTGTTGGGGGCACCGCATTCGGCGGTGACCTCCTCGCCATCGCGGGCGGACTCTGCCTGGCCGGCTACCTGCTCATCGGGCGCAGCGTGCGGACGGATCTCGGTGTCGCCGGATACTCGGCGATCGTCTACGCGGTGGTCTGCGTGATCGCGGCGTTGACAGCCGGCGCGGCCGGTGTCGCCCACCTCCCGTCGCCGCGGGTCGCGCTTGCGTGCCTGGGACTGGCTGTGGTCTGCACCCTCGGAGGCCACACCGTGTACAACTGGGCACTTCGCCATGTCCCAGTCCTCCTCGTCTCCATCTCATTCCTCGGCGAGCCACCGCTCACCGCAGTGCTCGCGTTGCTCATCCTCGCGGCTGTCCCGTCGCTAGCCACCGTGCTCGGCGGCGTCCTGATCCTCGCGGGCCTCGCGCTCGCGCTGGTCGATCCGGGCGCCCGCTCGGGCCGGCCGGGCGACATCGTGATCGCCCAGTGATCGCACCGACTGCCTGCGGCCATCCCAGCGAGGAGACCGAGACCCTCTTCGGCGCCCGGGATCCCGCCACCGGCGACGCCTTCCGCATCGTTCGCTGCCGCCGGTGCGACCTGGCGCAGACGGCCCCGGCGCCCTCCGAGCAGGAGCTCGACGGCTACTACCCGCAGGGCTACCACAGCACGACCAAACGATATCGCGGCGGCCTGGACAGCGTCCTCGCCATGGTCCATCGCAGCCGGATCCGGGCGATCGAGCGGCTCGCCGGCGGTCGCGGGAGCGTCCTCGACATCGGGTGCGGGCCGGGGGTGCTCATCAACCAGATGCGCTCCCGCGGGTGGCGAGTGCGCGGCACCGAGCGCTCCCCATCGGCGGCGCAGCAGGCACGCGACGTGTTCCATCTCGACGTCAGCGCGGTCGACGTCGACGAGCTGGTCGCGGCCGGCGCCACCTACGATGCCGTGGTCCTCTGGCATGTCGCCGAGCACCTCCGCGCGCCACGGGAGACCATTCGGGGGATCGCCAGGCTGCTGCGTCCCGGGGGCGTGCTGCTCGTCGCCGTGCCGAACTTTGGATCCCCGGAAGCGAGGATCGGACGAGCCAAGTGGTTCCACCTCGACGTGCCGAGGCACCTGGTGCACTTCACCCCGGCCACGTTGACCGCGATCCTGAGGGACGCCGGCTTCCGCCCTGCCAAGGTCAGCTACCTCGTCCCGGAGTACGATCTCTTCAGCTTCATCCAGACGGTCGAGAACCGCCTCGGGCTCCCGCCGAACCTGCTCTACGACGTGCTCCGGCGACCTGAGGCGAGGCTCAGGCGCGGACAGAGCGGCCGGCTGCAGGCGGGTTTGGCGGTGGGGCTCGCCGTACCGCTCACCGCGGCCGCGGTGGTCATCGCACCGATTGCTGCCGCTGCGCGGCGCAGCGCCACGATTGCCGTCTACGCGGTGCGGACTTCCGATCAGCGGGAGTAGCGGCGCGAGCGGAGCCCAAGGCGATGGAGGATGAAGCGATTGACCGTCCAGACCGTCTTGAGCCCGTAGATCAGCGAGACCTTGAAGTTCACCGACGAGGCATCGTCGAAGTACTTCGTGGTCACCGGCACCTCGGCCACCTTGAACTTGAACGATGCGGCCTGGGTGAGGATCTGCGTGTCGAAGACGAAATCGTTGGAGTTGCGCAGGAACGGCACCGTCGTGAGGAACTTGCGGCTGTACGCGCGATACCCGGTGTGATACTCGGTGAGGCCGAGTCCGAGCACGCGATTCTCGTATCCGGTGAGGAAGCGATTGGCGATGCGTTTCCACCACGGCATGCCGCCCGCGCGTGCGCCACCGGGATTGAGAAAGCGCGAGCCGAGCACGACATCCGCCTCTCCCCTGCGGATGACCTCTACCATGTCGTCGAGGATCGCGGGATCGTACTGACCGTCAGGGTGGAGCATCACGATGACGTCAGCGCCGTCGCGAAGCGCCTCGATGTAGCAGGTCTTCTGGTTGGCGCCGTAGCCGGCATTGTGGGGATGCGAGATCACCACAAGATCGAGTGATGCCGCCAGCGCGGCCGTCCCGTCGCGGCTGCCGTCGTCGACCAGGATGATCGTATCGACCACGCCCGGAGGAATGCCCGCCAGCGTTGTCTCCAACGTCTTGGCCGCGTTGTACGCGGGCATCACGACTACCGTGCGCAACGACTCGATCGATCCCCTGCCTGTTTTGAGAACCGCGCGCTTCTTTTGAGCCGTGTCGGCCACCTGCGTCCATCCCGTGGGGCCAGCACCAACGAAGTGTTGGCGCGTTTGATCTCTTTCGGCGTTCGATGATACCGCATCGGCGTGACGCCTCCCGAGGGATCAGCCGGCCTTTACCGGCTTGTAGTTGCGCTGGTAGAACTCCCAGAACTCGCCGGATTTGAGCGGTCGCCACCACTCCTCGTGCTCCACGAACCACGCGACGGTGCGTTCCATGCCCGTCTCGAACGAGACCGTCGGGTGCCATCCGAGGCCGGAAAGGCGCGTGGAGTCGAGCGCATAGCGGCGATCATGGCCGAGCCGGTCACGAACGAATTGCTTCAGCGAGCTGGGCTTGCCGAGCAGGCGCAGCACGGTATCTGCAACCGTGATGCCGTCGGTCTCCCCGCCGGCGCCGATGTTGTAGTCCATGCCGGGATCGCCATCGCGGAGCGCGCAATCGATGCCGCGAGCGTGATCCTCGACGTAGAGGTAGTCGCGAACCGCGCCGCCATCGCCGTAGATCGGCAGGGGCCGATCGTCGATCGCGTTGGTGATGAAGAGCGGGATGATCTTCTCGGGGTACTGATACGGGCCGTAGGTGTTCGAGCCGCGGGTGACGATCGCCGGGAAGTCGTACGACGTCCGATAGGCCTGGATCTGGAGCTCCCCGCCGGCCTTGCTCGCGCTGTACGGGCTGCGCGGATGGAGCGGATCGCCTTCGACGCTCAGCCCGCTGTTGATCTCGCCGTAGACCTCATCAGTGCTCACCTGGAGAAATCGATCGTGCCCGTGCTCGCGGGCCGCGTCCATGAGCACGAAGGTGCCGTAGACGTCGGTGAGGATGAACTGCCCCGGTGCCTCGAGCGATCGATCGACGTGTGACTCCGCGGCAAAATTGACGATGACGTCGACGTCCGCAGCGAGTTGGCGGACCACCGCCGCGTCGCAGATATCGCCGCGCACGAACCGGAATCGCGGATTGGTCCGGACGCTGTCGAGGTTGCGCTCGTTGCCGGCGTAGGTGAGCTTGTCGAGGACGACCACACTGTCGTCGGGATGTTCGCGAAGCGTCATCCGGACGAACTCGCTACCGATGAAGCCGGCTCCGCCGGTCACGAGAAGCCGCACGTCAGATGTTCTCGATGGTCCAGTCGAAGCCGATGCGAGGATCGTTCCACGCGATCCGTCCTTCGTCGGGATCTTCAGCGCTGTATGGCTCGGTGACGTAGTAGTTGAGGATCACGTCACGCCGGGACAGGCACTGATATCCATGCGCCACCAGCGGCGGGATGGCCACCATGCGTGGCGCGTTCTCGCCGAGCATCACCGACTGCACGCGACCCACCGTCGGCGAGTCATGGCGCAGGTCGACGAGCACGGCACGCGCGTCGCCCTGAACGATGTCCCAGTAGTCCCACTGACGCTTGTGCCAGTGGAATGCCTTGATCAGCTCCGGGGGATTGCCGCCGCGCGCGTAGGCGAGGCTGCGTGACATCTGGGCGAATGGGTGGTCGGGGAGGAACGGACGCCCCTGGTCGTCACGATCGCCTCGCTTCAGCTGCTCGATGAAGTAGCCGCGCTGATCCGTCCACTTCTTGAACGTCTTGATCATCACGCCGTCGATCGCGCCAAGGCGGTCGGCGAGTGGCCGCGAGGCCATTGCGTTGAGCACCCCTTCCATCTCGGGGAGCACGTTCATCCATGCCACAGCTACTGAGACCAGCCCTCGAAATCGATCATCGCGTTGACGGTGCGGGCACAGTTATACAAGACAAGCGGTGCCACGACCCGGCTGGCGCCGACCACCCGGAGCGTGCACGGGTGATCGGCGGACCGGCCGGAGTCGCGCCGGACATGCGCTTTCAGCTACTGGAACCAGCCTTCGATGTCGACGACGGCGTTGACACTTCCGGCACTGTTGTACAGGGAGACATCGCCTTCGAACGGGCCAGCCGTAGTGTCGAGTTTGACCACCGCCAGGTTGGGCAGAACGGCGCCCGCCTCGACATTGAGATCGGACGCGTTCGGCGCGTGGGGCAGGTCCGAGGGGTAGAGGATCAGGACCGTTTTCGTCGTGGGAGCTATCGCCGTCAGGTTGGCGATGACCGCCACCACCGTGGTGGAGCTCCCGAAGGCCGGGATGTCCTGATCGCCCGCGACCGGGATCTTGTGGCTGAGGTTGGCGCCGATGGCTCCCTCGGGGAGGCAGGACGTGGTGGACAACCGGGTGTCGCAGATCCGGGTTGGCGGGAGCGCCTGGAACTGGTACCCGGGTGCGCTCGCGGTCATGCTTCCGTACCAGCCGTTGGCGTCGATCACCACGTTGATGACCCCAAGGTCGTTGTACACGCAGATCGCGTCGTTCACGCCGCCTGACGTTGCCGGCCCCAGGGCCACCATCGCGCGGTTTGCCTGGACCGCTCCTGCGGTGAGGTTGATCGTCGAGGCCGGAGGCGAGCTGGTGCCGACACCGTATGGACACCGGCCGTTCACCGGCGGGAACAGGGTCAGCGCCGTGAAGGAGCTCCCGGCCACGCCCGTGAGGTTGACCACAACTGCCGACGCCGTGCCATCACCCGGCACTCCACCGGTGGTCGCGAAGTTGATCATCATCGAGGCGCCTTGACCCAAGGCTCCGTGGCTGCTGCAGGCCGGCGTCGGCGAGCCGCTCCTCGTGTCGCACACGCGCGTCGGCGCGATCGGATGGAACAGTCCCACCGGGCTGCTCGGTGGCGAGGGAGCTGCGAAATACCCCTCCACGTCGACGACGACGTTGACGCTGCCGGCTGCGTTGTAGATGTCGATCCATCCCTGCCCGAGATGCGCGCCAAGCGTGACCGTGACCAGGTTGGCGATCACGGTATGCGCGGCAAAGTTGAGGTTGGACGCGTTCGGTCTCACCGTGCCGAACGGGTAGACGGTGAGCAGGCTCGACGCCGATCCGCTCACTTCAGTGACGTTGAGCACTGCTGCAGTGGCGTCCGGCGGTACGGGCGTTCCGGTGAGCCCGGTCACCTGAAGCGGCTGGATGGCACCGGGCCCGAGGGGCACGGGGTGTCCGTTGTGGCGCGTGTCAAGGATCCGATAGGGGCTCAGCGGTGTGTAGTTGGCCAGGCCGATATAGGTGTACGGCAGCATGGCAGTCGTCCCCAGCGAGTCGGTGACCTGGACCTGAACGACGCCGGTGCCGGCGGGAGTCACGAACGTGAAGGACGTCGGAGTCACGTTGCTGATGCTGATCGGGCTTCCGCCAAACGTGGCCGTCGTGTCATTCGCGTTGCCAAAGTCGAATCCAGTCACCGTCACAGTCTGTCCGCCCGTCAGCGGCCCCAGCGACGGGTTCAGAGCGGTAATCGTCGGTCCGGCCAGCGTCAGGTCTGTGAAGTAGCTTCCCCAGCAATCACTTGCGAGTGCACACGCCGGGGACGTCTGTCCGTCCTGTGCCTCTGATATGACCCAGACATCCTTCGGATTCGCTGGATCCTGGGCAGCGCCTGAATAGTCGCCCCAGCGGCATGCGTTCGTCGACGCGATGCTTGCACATGCAAACGACGGCGGGTTGTAGAAGCCGGCGCTTGCCTGCACAGTGTGAAAGGCGCTCAGTGCCGATCCTCCAGACGGGATCGTCGCGCTCATGATGGTCGGAAATGTCGTGCTGGATGACTCATCGAAGACGGTGAAGACGTTCCCGGATGAGTCCATGCTCACCGCCGGGTAGTACAGGTAGCCACCAAGGACACCGACGTTGTTTATCTGGTTTGTGGAGAGGCTCACCACCCCGGTGTTGCTCGCCGTGATGTCGAGATAATTCAGGCACGATCGCGGCGCGGTGTCGCCCGACGGCGTGCACTGCGTGTCATCGGCCGTCCAGATATGGCCGTTCTCCCACACGGCGTTGAGGAACCGGTCGTCATCGGTCTGGATCGTCGTGCTCGTTCCGTTCTGTTGCGCCGGCGGCGTGTACACGTTGTTCCCACTCACGGTCACGAGCGTCGGCGTCATGACCGGATCCGAAGCTGCGACTGCCACGTTCTGAGCTTCCGGTGTCCCTGTGAACGCATCCACCTCGGCCACGGGGGTGGCGCAAACATTGGGAGCGCAATCGGATTCGTTCGTCACCACGTACTGCGTGGTGATCGATCCGAACGACTGGACCGGTTGCGGTGCGAAGGCGTTAAAGCTGGTCCAGGGTGAATCGCCGTGTATCCCGGTGTTGTGCTCCAGGTCCGACTTCTGCAGAATGTCGAGCTCGCTTCCCAGCCACTGGCCGCTGCAGTCGTAGTCGTTCCAGGTGACCGCGGCAACGTTGGATGACATCCCCAACCCTGGCTGGTCGCCGAGGAGCGTATGGAGGTGTGGGTCGAAGGGTAGCGTGTATACGATCCAACTGCTGAAGGGCAGTGGGTTCGACGACGCCGACACCGCGACCAGCACTGGCGCCGCGAAGCTGCTGCAATTGAAGATGTTGGGGGCTTCAGTATCGGTCAGCCACCAGCGCGCTGACGCGGCGTCGTAGACGATGCGCGGATCCGTGCTGCTGTGACTGCTGTCGACGGACAGAAACGTGTTGAGGTCGGCGGTGGTGGGCGCACCACCGCCGCGTCCGTACACAGCAATCGTTGAGTTCGCAACGGCCACGACGTTGCTTGGCCCGACCGCGAGGTCAGTGTCTGGCGGTGCGACGTCCTGGTCACCACCGCCTGCACGGATGTCCTGTGCCTGGGCCGGGCCCAGATATGGTCCGGACAGTGTCTCCGTCTGTGCGGATACCAGTGGTGTAACTGACCGCTTAGTCGCGCCGACCTTTCCCATCGCGCGGAATTTCACGGCCTGGGTCGTGCCGCGCCTGAGACCATGGGTATGAGCGAGAGCACGCGCCTGCGCCGTCTCGGCCAGGAAGGGCTTGAGATGCGACGGGGTTGCGTGAGACGACGTCGTAGGACTTGCGGCCGCAATGGTCGTTGATCCGATCACCGGTAGCGCAGCAACGATACTCGCGCAGAAAATCCAACTCGTCAGCCGCCCAACCTTCACGTACCGCGCCTCCGTCCCGATGCAGGTGATCCCCTCGCCGGCACAGTGTAACCCCGGATCTCGAAAACGACCGACGATGACGCAAGAGAGTTGGCTCCCGAGTCAGTCGAGGCGAAGACTCAAGGGGGTGGGCCAGAGCACGTTGACGTTGAGATACGGCTCAGCGATGTCGTCAACGCCTCCCCACTGTTCGGCAAACGTTCGCGCATCCTGTCCGGCGATGTCACCACCATCGGCGCGCGCTGCCTCACCCCACGTCAGCTCCGCGAGTGGCGTGCAGAGAACCCGTCGACCGAGTGCGCGAACCCGCATGCAGTAGTCGACGTCCCAGAAAGCCCGCCGAAATCGCTCGTCGAGACCACCTGCCCGGTCGAGGACCTCGCGCCTGGTCATCAAACACGCACCCGAGACGGCGCTCATCTCCTTGATCACATGCAGATGCTGGTCGACGCTGCTGGCCAGTCCAAGCCGTCCGCAGATGATCCCCTCGTGCGCAACGGTCCCGTCGGGATAGCGGAGTCGGAGGCCGACGGCTCCGATGTCCGCGCGCTGGCTCAACTCGAGCAGGATGTGGATCCACTCGGCGGTGATCACGCGCGTCGAGGCGTCGAGCAGGATGATGTGCTCGCCGGTCAACGCTCGTACGGCGCTGTTGATCGCCGCCGGCGTGTGATCGCCGGCGATCACTGACGTGACGAGTCGGTTCGCATACGTCGTGTGCTGCTCGATGCTGGCGATACAATCGGCGGCGTCGGTACCGTCGGTCCGCGCGACGACGATGACGTCGATCGGTGGCGTGCTCGCCAGCGCGTACCGAGGAAGGTAAAGACCGGGGCTCGGACCAAGGTCAACGCGTGCCTCGAGGTCACGCCGTTGCAGCGCATCCGCAACCGCGCGACGGCCGGCGTCCTGAGCGAGCGGTTTGAACCCGGCCGACACCGCTGTCGATCCGGGCACCATGCGCCAGGCGTAGAGCACATCCGGCACGTGCCCGACGTGTGCCGCATGCTCGGTGACCCGAAGCATCAGGTCGTGATCCTGGCTCCCGTCGAAACCCTCGCGAAATCCGCCGACCTGCATCGCGAGCGTCCGGCGGACGAGCGTGAAGTGGTTGACGTAGTTCTCGGCGAGGAGGCGGTCGGGCGAGAAGTCGGGCTTGAAGGTCGGCGACCCGAGGCTGCCGTCCGGCAGCAGCTTGTCCTCGTCGGAATACACCAGGTCGGTATCGGGATGCTCGCGCAGATACGTTGCCATCGCGTACAGCGCGTGCGGTCGAAGCACGTCGTCGTTATCGATGAATCCGACGAACTCTCCTGTCGCGAGTGCGAGGGCCGAATTCGATGCCGCTGCGATACCGCCGCGCTGGTCGCGATGGACGACACGGACGCGAGCGTCGGCGGTGACAGCGTCGAGCACGGTGCGCACGTGCGACTGTGTGGATGCGTCATCCGCAATGCACAGTTCAAGGTGCGGATACGCCTGCCCGAGCACGGATGCGATCGCCTCCTCGAGCCACGATCGCTCGGGGTTGTGCACCGGCATGACCAGGCTGATGACACGCGCACCGTCATCACGCTCGGAGATGCGGCGCATGGTAGCCAGCTCCTCAGGTCCCGGCGTGTGCAGGGCGAGCCAGCGGCGGTACTGACGGCGACGAGCAGCCGCGGTATCCGCAACACCGATTGCCCGGCGCAGCTCGCGGTCGCGACGGATGAGCCCGGCCAGCGCGGACGGGCCCTTGTCGACGAGCGTCAGGGTCCTGGACGCCGACTTGTGGAGGGCCTGCTGGCGGCGTGATTCGGGAGGCACGACCCTTCTCGCCTTGCGCGCCAGGGACAGGGCGATGCGCGCCGACGCGCTGCCGGTGGCCGCGGCAAGCTCGGCCCTGAGCGCCTGGAGCTCGGCCTCGAGCTCGGTGATGTGGCGGCGCGCCGCCAGCAACTCTTCGGCGATCCGTCCGGTCTCGTCGCCGGGCGCGGTCACGGGCCGATTTCCGGCGTCATCGTCTCGGCCATTGCAGGGTGCATCGAACGCAGATGGTATGCGCGGTGCCCACGATTCGCCGCAGCTTGGTTATGCTCGAACTCGAGCTGGACGTCATTCACGTGCGATTCGTATTGGAGATTCCGACATGACCGTCGTCGCGCAGGAGAGCGGCACTCTCGAAGCGATCCAGCGCCCCAAGAGCGTCTTCCAGAGGAATGTCAACCTCGTCCGGGAGCTCTCCATCACCAGCTTCAAGCTGAAGTACACCGGCTCCGCACTCGGCTACGTGTGGTCGCTGATCAAGCCGCTGATGCTGTTCGGGATCATGTACCTGGTCTTCAGCGTCCTGTTGAAGGCGAGCGCCGGCACCCCGGATTTCGCCGTCCAGCTGCTGATCGCCATCGTCGCCTGGACCTTCTTCACCGAGGCGACGACCACCGCGATGAACGCGATTGCCGGCAACGGTGGCCTGATCCGCAAGGCGTACTTTCCGCGCTGGATCCTCGTCCTCGCCTCGACCACGAGCGCCCTGCTCACGTTTGCGATCAACACCGTGCTGGTGGTGGTCATCACGCTCGCGCTCGGTCACCTGGACCTCACCTGGAGGAGCCTGCTCGCGCCGGTCTATTTCCTGGAGCTGATCGTGCTGGTCCTCGGCCTCTCGATGCTCCTGTCATCGCTGTTCGTCTTCTTCAGAGACCTCGGCCACATCTGGGAGATCCTGTCGCTGGTGCTCTTCTACGGCTCGGCGGTCGTCATTCCCTTCGAACTCATTCGCGAGAAGCTGCCGAACCTGTATGTGGTCGCGGGGATGAACCCGATCGCCCAGATCGTCACGGACCTCCGGTATGCGCTGGTCAACCCGTCCCTGCACACGATGGCGTACTACGTCGGTGGGCTCATCGTCATCCCGATCCTGCTCAGTGTGGTCATCTTCATCGTCGGTTTCGTGGTGTTCAACCGGCTGACGCCGAAATTCGCGGAATCACTGTGAACCCGGTCGTCGAGGTCTCGCATCTCCGCAAGCGATTCCGCGTCCCGCTCGACAGAAGCAGCACGCTGAAGTACCGGGTGACGCACTGGCGCAGCTCGTCGCGATATCGCGATCTCGTCGCACTGCGGGATATCTCCTTCGACATCCCGCCCGGGCAATTCCTCGGCATCGCCGGCCCCAACGGGTGCGGCAAGAGCACGTTGCTCAAGATCCTCTGCCGCATCTACAAAGCCAACTCGGGCTACGCTCGTGTCAACGGCGAGTTCTCCGCGTTTCTCGAGCTCGGCGTCGGCTTCAACCCGGAGCTCACCGCTCGCGAGAACATCTTCCTCGGCGGCGCGATGCTCGGCCTCACCCGGCCTCAGCTGCGGGAGAAGGTCGACGAGGTGTTGGCCTTCGCCGAGCTCGAGGAGTTCGCGGAGCAGAAGCTCAAGAACTTCTCCTCAGGCATGCAGGTGCGCCTGGCATTCAGCGTCGCGATCCTTGCGCAGACCGACCTGCTGGTCATGGATGAGGTGCTGGCGGTCGGTGATGCCGGCTTCCAGGAGAAATGCTTCGACACTTTCAGCAGGTACAAGCGTGAGGGGAAGACGATCGTCCTGGTGAGCCACGACCTCGGCTCTCTCGAGGAATACTGCGACCGCGTGTTGCTGCTCAACCAGGGTGCGATAGTCGCGGACGGCCCCGCCGCCGAGGTGGTCGCGACATATCACCGCTTGGTCGCGGACCATGCGCTGGCGGTCGAGCGCGACCTGCCGGTCGAGCTCTCCCAGGGCGATCCGAGACGGTCGCCGGCGGTGGGATTCGTCTCCGTGGGTCTGCTCAACGGGAGCGGTCAGAACACCAGGCGCTTCGACACGGGCGGCGAGATGACCCTCAGCATGAACCTGCGGGTCCACCGCACCGTCGGCGATTTCGTGTGCGGTATGGCAATCCGGCGGGCCGATGGGCTCCTGCTGTCGAGCACCAACACGTTGCTCGACAACGTCACAATCTCGGGCAAGCTGGCCGGCGATACGGTCTCGGTGCGCTACACGATCGACCCCCTGCCACTGCTTGCGGGCGGGTACCTCGTCCAGGTGTCCGTCCACGACGTCGGCGGGTCGGACATCTACGACTGGATCGATCCGGCGGCGACCTTTCACGTCAACGACCTGGGTGACGGTCACCAGGGCCTGCTCGAGCTGCGCGGCCGGTGGCAGGTGGCGCATGAAACCGAGGACGTCCTGGTCAGATCGGCGCACCAGTGACGAAGAAGAGCAGGTGGGCGGGGACGACTCCCATCACCACGCTGATGATCAGCACGTAGAGCATCGCCGTCGCCGGCTGGTTGGCCCGAATCCGCGCGAAATGCCGGGTCAGCAATGCCACGCCGGTCGTGAAGACGATCCCGGAGCCGACCACCAGCAGCCAGAAGGGGATGGCGTCACCCGACCACAGCAACTCGCCTCGAACCGTCGAGCCTGAGTTGAGGACCACGAGCACGATCGCGACCGCCTGGATGGCCACCGCAATGAACACGATGTCGATCGCGCGCCGCAGCGGGCGGAACGAGAGGTTGGGCGCAACCAGGTACCAGTGGCCGAGCAGCATCCCGGCGAGCGCGCTGCCGGACACGAGTGCTGCGGGGACGAAGGCGACGACCGCTGTCCCGACCCCGCCGAGCGAGGGGCCGAACGCGGCCGCAGCCTTGGCGATTGCCATCGCACCGAACCCGATCGTCACGGCACCCACGACACGGCGGGCCGCGTCGGTCATCACCGAACAGAAGAAGGCGTAGCCGAGCAGCGCGACCGCGAAGGCGATCGACCAGTGGAACAGCGACGCCTGCGCGCCGGGAGGCAATGCGGTGCCGAGCAGGGCGGTGCCGGACGGCAGCAGCGCCTCGATGAGCAGGTCGAGGGCCATCAGAGCGGCGCAGATGAGCGACGTCGTGCCGACGAACCCGCGCCCCACCTTGCCGACCAGGTCCACGGCGTACGCGGCTGCCGTCGTCCCCGCGGCAACCTCGAGCAGGACCACGACCGTGGCGATCGGAGCGAGTGCGGGCAGGGAGATGGGGTCGACCACCGACCGATCCTACGGCTGAGCATGGGCTGGGAGCGGGAGGGGTCGGCCGCGACGCAGCGAATTTGGCAGCGCCCGAGTGAGTGCGAAAATCTGCCCGAGGGAGGGCGCTGACAAGCCGAGCAGCGGCGTGGCTGACCCCTCCCGCTCCCAGCCCACGCTCAGCTGATAGGCGAGAACGAGGGGCGTATCTCCCGGGTGACGGTTTCGCACATCGGGTTCCAATTCGATTTGGCTCTGGTAGCTTGGGTCGCGGATGGTCAGCGCACTCTCGAGGTGGCGATGGGTCATCGGCGCTGCCGCCATATGCGCCGTGTACCTGGTGGTCAGATCCATCGCCGACCTGCACACCGCGTTCGGAGGCGGCTCCGCCGTCGACTATCTCGCGATCGCACCCGCCGGGCGGGTGGTTCACGCGGGATCGTCGTGCGTCTATTGCGTGGGCTCCCTGGCGGCGGCTCAGGCGCAGCTGCTCGGGTACATGCCGGCCGCGGGCGCGACGTTTCCCGTGCCGTTCGTGAACCCGGCCCTGCCGGCGTGGCTCATCCAGCCGCTCGCCGCGCTGCCGCTCCGGACCGGCACCGACCTGTTCATCGCGCTCAACGTCGTGGCGATGGCACTCTCGGCCACCATCCTCACGCGGCGTGTGGCGCGGCACCTCGGGGGGCCGCTCGCGGCCTGCCTCGTCGTGACCGCGGTCTTCTCGCTCGAGGCCGGCACCGGGATCCTCCTCGGGCAGTCGGATGGGCTGATGCTGCTCGCGGCGACCCTCGCAGTCGAGGCCCTCGACCGGCGCCGCCCCGCTATCGCGGGCCTGCTCCTCGTGCCCTTGCTGCTCAAGCCGCAATTGGTGTGGCTCCGCACCTCGGCGACTACAGCCTGATGCTCCTGGCAGTCCCGGTCGCCGTCCTAGCGCCCCGCGCCCCGGCGCTCACGCTGGGAGTCCTCGCCGCGTACACCGCGGCGTCGCTGTTCAATCCGCTCGTTCCCATCAACGAGAGCACCGTGGCGCTGGTCCTCCTTGTCGGCGCCGCCGCGATCGTCTGGCGCGCCACTCACCCTGCATCGGGCGATCTCTCGCCCCACCTCCCAGCGCGCCCCGCAGCGAGGGCCGGCAATGCCTGATCAGCGGGCGCTGCTCCTTGGCCGGCTGGCGAGCGCAATCGACGGCGTCGCCGATGTCGCCTCGCGGCTGGGTACGCCGGCGACCGAGACGAAAGCACCCATCGCTCCGAAGCCGCCCGTCGAGTCGGTAGGTCGTGCCTGGACACTGGCGGCGGCCATGGAACCCATTGCCACGACGATCCTCGAACGTGGCGTCCCGGAGGGCGCGACCTTCCTGGGGTCGCCGCATGCGGCGCCGCCACCGCCCCCGGAACACCACCGCTCGAGGATGCCGCTGGCCGTCGCCGGATCGAGCATCGTCGCGCTCATCCTCGTCTCGGTGGTCGCGATCCACCTCCTGAGCGGCGGGGCGGCCGTCGCGAACCCATCCCGGTCCTCGACGCAGATCCTCCTGACCGGCGTGCGTCCTCTGGCGTCGGCGCCCGCTGGGGTTGGGACGAGACCGGCCACCCAGGTGTCGTTCCCCGCGAAAACCTCCGTGGTCGACATCGAGGTCAACTCCGGGGGCCCCGCTGGGCAGGCTCCGGTCCACATCGTCGTGACCGTGGGCGTACCGGCCCACACCATCATCCAGAACGACTACGTCCTCAGCCAGTCGGGGGCGACGGTCATCCCGCTCACCGCTGCCGGCGGCACGTTCGCGACCGGCGAGTACACGGTGACGATCACCTACAAAGGCGCGCTCCTCGGCTCAACGGCTTTCGCCGTCCGCTGAGACCGCCGGGTCAGTGCTCGACGGGAAGGCCCGCTTCCTCCCAGGCCTCGATCCCCCCGCTGACGTTGTACGAGTTCGGGCGCCCGAAGGTGCGCAGGTAGTCGACCGCGCGGGCGCTCCGGCCGCCCATGCGGCAGTGCACGTACACGTCGCGATCAGCCGGAATCTCGGCGAGACGCGCGGGCAGCTCGCCCAGCGGAATCAGCACCGACCCCGGGATGCGCACGTCGTCGTACTCGGACTTCTCGCGCACATCGACGAGCATCGCGCCATTCGCGATCGCTTCGCTTGCATCCCTGGGGCTGACCTCCGAGTTCTCGGACATTCGCGGGAGTATAGATGCGGCGCCAGGGTTCACCACGCTGCGTCCAACCGCGGGTCAGCCTGTTAGGCTCGTCGGCGTGAGCACAGTTGCCGCGCCGGCGGTGGTGGACTCTCCCTGGCTGAACGCACAGCGCCAGTTCGACAACGCGGCCGAGATCCTCAATCTCTCACCGGGGTTGCGCGCTGTTCTGCGAGAGGTTCGACGGGAGCTGGTGGTGCGTTTCCCGGTGAAGATGGACGACGGCAGCGTCCGCATGTTCGAGGGATACCGCGTTCAGCACAACGTGACTCGCGGCCCGGCCAAGGGCGGTCTCCGCTTCCATCCGGCGACCGACATCGACGAGGTCAAGGCGCTCGCGATGTGGATGACATGGAAGTGCGCGCTGGCGAATCTCCCCTACGGGGGCGCCAAGGGCGGTGTCGCCGTCGACCCCTCGACGTTGAGCCACCGCGAGCTCGAGCGTCTGACCAGGAGGTTCGCGGCAGAGATCAGCGTGCTGGTGGGACCGGAGTCGGACATCCCGGCGCCGGACGTGAACACGACCGCCGAGATCATGGCGTGGATCATGGATACGCTCTCGATGCAGGCGGGCTATTCGGTCCCCGCGTCGGTGACCGGCAAGCCGCTGGAGATCGGCGGAAGCGAGGGCCGGCCGAGCGCCACCGGACGCGGTGTGAACATCATCGCGATCGAGGCATGCAAGCGCCTCGGCATGGAGATCTCGCAGACGACCGTCGCCGTGCAGGGCTTCGGCAACGTCGGCAGCTGGGCATCGCAACTCATGCATGAGTCGGGATTCACCATCTGCGCAGTTGCGGACGTGACTGGCGGTATCTACTCGAGGAGCGGTCTCGACATTCCCGCCCTGCTCGCCTACCGGCAGCAGCACGGCGGCGTGCGCGATTTCCCCGGCTGCACGCCGATCACGAACACCGAGCTGCTCGAGCTCGAGGTCGACGTCCTGGTCCCGGCAGCGATGGAGAATCAGATCACCGCGCGCAATGCAGGAAGGATCCAGGCGCGGCTCATCGTCGAGGGCGCCAACGGGCCGACCACCCCCGACGCAGACAGCATCCTCGAGCGCCGCGGGATCACCGTCGTCCCTGACATCCTGGCCAACTCCGGCGGCGTCACCGTGTCGTACTTCGAATGGGTCCAGGACCTCCAGTCGCTGTTCTGGGAGGAGGACGAGATCAACGTCCGTCTCAAGAAGATCCTGACCAAAGCGTTCAATCAGATGTGCGACCAAGCCGATCGCCATCACGTGTCGCTGCGGCTCGGCGCGTACCTCGTGGCGGTCAAGCGCGTCGCCGACGCGACGGCGGTACGAGGCATCTACCCCTAGGGGTGTCTCCGATCCCAGCCAGGTCATGAAGCTCGTCGATCGGTTGCGCGCGCTGCCGCTGCCGGTCGGAACCGTCCCGGTTGCGGTCGGGCTCGGGCTCGCTGGGCTCATGCAGTACGGGTTCCTGGTGGTCGCGGCGCGGGCGCTCGGCACCGCGCGGTTTGCCCCGCTCTCGGTCTTCTGGGCGCTGCTCTTCGTGTGCGGTCCCGGGTTCTTCCTTCCTCTTGAGCAGGAGACGGGACGGGCCATCGCGGCGAGGCGGGTACGCGGCGAGGGTGGGCGCCCGGTGTTCATGCGCGCCGCGTTGCTGGGCGGGATTCTGGCCGTGGTGCTGATCGTCGCCACGCTGCTCGCGGCGAGCCCGATCGACCAGCACGTCTTCAAAGGCGACGGGGCGCTCCTCGCCGGGCTGATCGGGGGCTTCGTCGCATATCTCTGTGAGTTCCTCGCGCGCGGCGCGCTGGCCGGGAACGCGCGCTTCGGCGCCTACGGCGTGCTCCTGGGCGGCGAAGGCGCACTTCGCGTCCTGTTCGCGGCGGCGCTCGCCGTGATCGGCGTCAAGACCGCCGGCCCGTACGGCATCTCGATGATCGTGGCGTCCTTCGTCGCCATCGCGCTGGCAACCGCCGGCCGGCGCGGGCTGCTCCGTCCCGGGCCACCCGCGCCCTGGGGCGAGATCACGCACGCGCTCGGCTTCCTGCTGATCGCTTCGGTGTTCACCCAGCTGCTGCTCAGCGTCGGCGCGGTCGCCGTGCAGCTGCTCGCCACCCCCCGGCAGCAGATCGCGGCCGGCCAATTCCAGCTGAGCAGGATCGTCGCCTACGTCCCGATCTTTCTCTTCCAGGCGGTCCAGTCCGCGCTGCTCCCCAGGCTCGCAACGCTTGCCAGCGGCGAAAAACATCGCGAGTTCCAGGCCCTCCTGACCCGGTTGCTGCTGCTCATGGCCGGCCTCGGCGCAGTGGCCATCGTCGGATTCAGTCTCCTCGGCCCGGCCGTGACCCGGATCCTCTTCGGCCACGGGTTCGAATTGAGCGACCTCGACTTCGCCCTCCTCTCGGCCAGCTGCATCGGCTTCATCTTCACCCAGATCTTCGGCTACGTCCTGATCTCGCTCGCCGAGTACCGCCGGGTCGCGCTGGGGTGGACCGTCGGCGCGGTGGTGTTCTTCGTCGTGACCGCAGCCGGCTCATCGCTCTTCCTTCGCGTCGAGCTTGGTCTGCTCTGCGGCGCGGTGGCTTCGGCGGTGGTCATGGCCGCCCTGCTGCTCCCCCTGTTGCGAGAGCGCGGCGCTCTCGAAACGGACCTGCTAATTTCCGACCTGGGAGGTCCGCCGGGCTGAGACTGCGCCCATGGGTGCTCGTGCCCGAATTGCGCTGGTCGGTGCCGGGGCGATGGGGGCCAACCACGCGCGCGTCATCGCGGAGTCGGAGAGCGCCGACCTCGCGGTGATCATCGACACGGATCCCGAGCGGGTGCGCCCCCTCGCGGAGCGCCTCGGCTGTGCCTTCGCCGAGGACCTCGACGCGGCCGCCGGCTGCGACGCGGTGGTGATCGCGACCCCGACCGCCTTCCACGAGGGCGCGGCGCGGTCGCTGCTGGAGCTTGGCACGCCGATCCTGGTCGAGAAGCCGGTGACACCAGACCTCGAGACCACGCGGGCGCTGGTCGCCTGCGCCGAGCGCCGCCAAGTCCCGCTGATGTGCGGGTTTGTCGAGCGCTTCAACCCGGTGGTCGCGACCATGCGCAGCCTGCTCGACGAGGAGCCGGTCCACATCGTCGGTCTCCGCCATTCCCCCGAGACGCCGAGAAGCACGCTCAGCGTCGTCTTCGACCTCCTGATCCACGAGATCGACCTCGCGCTCTGCTACATGGGCGGAGGGCGGCCGTCGCGGGTCTGCGGTGCCACCAGCACCGCCGGCCGCGATTCGATCATGGAGGTCGCCGATTGCCTGCTCCAGTTTTCCGGCGGGGCGATCGCGACCCTCTCGGCAAGCCGGGCGAGCCAGCGCAAGGTCCGTTCCCAGCTGGTCGCCACGGCGACCGCGCTGTACGACGTCGACCTGCTCCGCCAGGATCTCACCGTCTACCGCCACCGAGCCCACGCCCAGGGAGTGGGCCACGGCCAAGCCGCCGGATATCGGGCCGAGACGGTGGTCGACATCCCATTCGTCCGCCACACCGGGGAGCCGCTCGCGCTCCAGTTCGCGCACTTCCTCGACCTGGTCTCGGGACGCGCGGATGCATGCGTCGAGCGCAACTCGATTCTGCCGGCTCACGAGGTCGCCGCGGCCATCGAGGAGTGCTCATGACCGAACCAACGATCACCTACGTCATCCCGGTGCACAACCAGATAGCCGAGCTGCGCAGGACGGTGCGCCTGCTGATCGCGCGCCTCGGCCATCTGCCCGGCTCCGAGGTCATCCTGGTTGAGAACGGCTCGACCGATGGATCGGGCCCCCTGTGCCTCTCCCTGGCAGCGGCCCTGAACAGCGACGAGGTGTCGGTCCGGGTCACCACCTCCGCCAAGGGCCTCGGATTCGCCTGGCGGCGAGGCATGGCGATGGCTCGCGGCGAAGCCCTGGTCCTCACCGCCGCCGACCTTCCCTTTGGGTTCACCGATCTTGACGGCTACCTCGGGCTGAGCCCGCGGCCGCCGCTGGTGATGGGATCGAAGACGCACCGCGACTCGCTCATCGAGACGCCGGCGGTCCGGCGCGCCATGTCTGCCGGCTTCGGCCTCCTGCGCGCCGAACTCATCGGGCTCAACCTCGACACGCAGGGGTCGGTGCTGATCCAGCGCTCCCTGGCGCAGGCGTTGCTCCCGCGCCTGCGCGCGGGCGACTACCTGATCGGCGCCGAGATCAACCTGTGGGCGGTCCACGAGGGCATCACGCCCATCGAGATCCCGGTGGTCTACACCGCGTCGGGCCGGTCGACGGTCTCGCCGATCCGCGACTCCGTTGCCATGGCGGCCGGCCTCCTGACGCTGCGCCGGCGGATTGCCGACGAACGGCGGCTGATGGGCGGCGCCCGCGAGGTGGCATCGTCGTGATCGCCGTCCATGCCCCGGTCGAGACTCGGATCCGGATCTCCGCACCCCGGCTCGGTCCGGAGGTGGAGAACCTGGTCCTCGAGGTCTTGCGCAGCGGTCACCTGGCGCAGGGACCCATGGTGGGACGCTTCGAGGCGCTCTGCACGGAGATGGCCGGTACCGCGCACGCGATTGCGGTCGCGAATGGCACAGTGGCGCTCGATGCCGCGCTCGCAGCGCTCGACATCGGCCCCGGCCAGGAGGTGATCACCTCACCGTTCACATTCGCCGCGACCATCAACGCGATCCTGCGCAGCGGCGCGTCGGTGCGCTTCGCGGACATCCGCGAGGACTTCACCATCGATCCCGACTCGGTGGCGGCGCTGATCGGCCCGCGGACGGCGGCGATCATGCCGGTGCATCTCTATGGGCTCCCCGCCGACATGCGCCCGCTGATGTCGCTCGCCGCCGCGCACGGCCTTGCGATCGTGGAGGACGCCGCACAGGCGCATGCCGCCGACATCGACGGGCGACGCGTTGGGAGCTTCGGGATCGGCTGCTTCTCCTTCTATGCAACCAAGAACGTGACCAGCGGCGAGGGCGGCTGCATCACCACCGACGATTCGATGCTCGCCGAAAGGCTCCGTACGATGCGCAACCAGGGGATGCGATCCCGCTATGATTATGTCATGATCGGCCAGAACTGGCGGATGACCGATGTCGCGGCGGCGATCGCGATCCCGCAGATGGAACGGCTCGACGAGATCGTGCGGGCTCGGCGCCGCAACGCCGCGCTGCTGACCTCGCTGATCGGCAATGACTCGGAGGTCACGACCCCTCGCGTTCCCGAAGGGCGTGGCCACGTCTGGCATCAGTACACGATCCTGCTCGAGCCCGGCATCGATCGCGACCGCGTCGCCGCATCGATGGCGTCAGCGGGCGTGGATACGGGGGTGTACTACCCGGGACTGGTGTGGGACCACGAGGCGTACCGCGGCCGTCGCAACGTCCATCGAGATGACACCCCACTGGCGCGCGAATACACCACGCGCTGTCTCTCGCTGCCGGTGCACCCCGGCCTCAGCGCGCGCGACCTCGAACGTGTCGCCGGCGCTCTCGACGACGCACTGCTCGGGTCCTGAACCCTCGGCGCGACCGCAGCGGTCAGGCCGTCGAACTCGACCGCCGCGAGCAACTCCTCGCCCTGGTCGGTCGGACCGACCAGCGCGAGCCGCACGTCGGCGATGCCGGACGCAATCACCTCCGCTACGGACTGGACGTCTGCGGCGGTGACCTTCATGATCGCGTCGGCGCGCTCATCCGGCGTCTCGAGTGGCAGGCCGGCACGCCAGCGCGTCCCGTAGAAGCGCGCGCTCGCGATTGCCGTCTCGGTCGACCGAAGCAGCCTGCCGACCATCGCCGATTTCGCAGCCGCAAGCTCGTCGGCGGCCACGCGCTTCGATGCCATCTTGCGGAACTCCTTGAACGCGAGGCTCGTGGCCTTGCGCGCGTCCTTGGGCCGCGTCGCGGTCGCGATCGCGAAGAGCCCGGTGTCGTCAAAGCCGGCATGGTGCGCGAAGATGCTGTACGCGAGGCCGTTGCGCTCCCGGACCGTCTGAAACAGGCGTGACGACATGCCCCCGCCGAGCACGTGGGTCATCACCGACAGCTGCGTACGTCGCGGGTCGGTCGCCGGGATACCGGGAACCGCGAACACCATGTGCACCTGCGGCTCCTCCTGGGCGGTCGCCGGGCGCACGTTGGCCGTGTGGCGATCGCCGAGACCCCACCTGGCCTTCTTGCGCGCGCGCGGCTTGCCCTGCGGGATGTCCGCAAGCATCTCGAGCGCCTGGTCCTGGCTCAACGTAGCGCCACCGGCGATGACCAGGCACATCGACTTGGGTGCATAGAACGCCTTGTGGTATTCGGTGAGCTGCTCGCGCGTCGCCTTCTCGATCACCGCGGGAAAGCCCGCAGCAGACCACGACATCGGCTGATTGCCGCCGAAGGCGACGGTGCCGAGCCGGTCCCAGATCCACCCGTCGGGGTCGGAGAGGCGCATCGATAGTTCCTGGAGCACGACGTTGCGCTCGCGCTCGACCTCTTCGGCGGCGAAGAGCGGCCGGCTCAGCATGTCGCAGATGACGTCGGCAAGCTCGAGCATCGCGGTCGCCGGACCCTCGGCGAAGTACGCGACCTCCTCGGTATCGGTGTACGCATTGGTGTTCGCGCCGAGACGGTCGATCTCGCGCGAGATGATCTTGGTCGTGGGGCGACGCTCGGTGCCCTTGAAGAACATGTGCTCGAGGTAGTGGGCGAGGCCGGAGGTCTCCGACGTCTCGTCGCGTGAGCCGGCCCGCACGATGAGGAACACGCCGGAGTTCCGGCTGCTCGATGGCGCGTTGAGCAGGCTGACGCCGTTGCCGAGCACGCTCAATTCGGGTCGATAGGGCATGTTGAGCGCCATGGCCTATGTGGTCCCTGATTCCCAGGACGCCAGATACTTCTGCTGCTCTTCGGTGAGCGTGTCGATGGTCACGCCCATTGCCTGCAGCTTGAGGCGCGCGACCTCGCGGTCGATCTCCTGGGGCACGTCGTGAACGGCGAGCGCCATCTCCTTGTGATGCCTGGCGATGTGCTCCGCGCACAGCGCCTGATTGGCGAAGCTCATGTCCATGACCGCCGCCGGATGTCCTTCCGCCGCGGCGAGATTGAGCAGGCGGCCCTCGGCGAGCACGTGGATGGTGCGTCCGTCACGCAGGCGGTGCGACTGCACGAACGTGCGCGGGGTGGTGACCTCGACCGACACGTCATCGATCGCGGCCAGGTTGATCTCGTCGTTGAAATGGCCACTGTTGGCGATGATCGCGCCGTCCTTGAAGCGCTCGATCGAGCCGCGATCGATGACGTTGATGTCGCCGGTCACGGTGATCACGATATCGGCGTTCGGAGCGGCCTCCGCAAGCGGCATGACGCGATAGCCGTCCATGACCGCCTCGAGCGCTCGCGTCGGATCCACCTCGGTGACGATGACGTGCGCACCGAGCCCGGTTGCACGGCTGGCAAGGCCGCGGCCGCACCATCCGTAGCCGCAGACGACGAACGTCTTGCCTGCGAGCAGCACGTTGGTGGCCCTGATGAGGCCGTCGATGGTGCTCTGTCCGGTGCCGTAGCGGTTGTCGAAGAGGTGCTTGGTGAGGGCCTCGTTGACCGCGATGATCGGGAACTTGAGCGCGCCATCCTGTGCCATCGCACGGAGCCGGATGACGCCGGTGGTCGTCTCCTCAGTGCCCGCGATCACCTCGTCGAGCAGCTCGCGACGACCCTTGTGCAGCTCGGCGACGAGGTCTGCGCCGTCGTCCATGGTCACCTGCGGGTGCGTGTCGAGGACCGACTGGATGTGCGAGTAGTAGCGGGCCGAGTCCTCGCCTTTCACGGCGTAGGTCGGAATCCCGTGCCGTCGCGACAGCGCCGCCGCGACCGGGTCCTGCGTCGACAAGGGATTGCTCCCGCAGAGGCTCAGGTGAGCGCCACCTGCCTTGAGCGTGATCGCGAGGTTCGCCGTCTCACTGGTGACGTGGAGGCAGGCGCCGAGACGCAATCCCTCGAGCGGGCGCTCGCGAGCGAAACGCTCGCGGATGATGCGGAGGACGGGCATCTCCCGCGCCGCCCAGTCGATGAGGCGCTGGCCCTCGTCCGCCAGGCTCGGGTCGGCGACATCGGATTCCGCCACTTTCAGCACGTTGGTCACGCGATTCCTCCATCTGTCTTCGTATGCAACAGGGCCGTGTACGGGCGCCCGCCGAGCGCGGCCGATCCCCCGAGTGCGCTCAACTCGATCAAAAAGGCAAAGCCGACGATGTCTCCCCCCAGGCGATCCACGAGTGCGCCCGCCGCGCCGGCGGTGCCACCGGTGGCGAGCAGGTCGTCAACGATCAGCACGCGCTGACCCGGCTCGATCGCATCCGAGTGCATCTCGATGACGGCTTCGCCGTACTCGAGTGTGTAGGCCTGCGAAATCCGCGTCGACGGAAGCCGCCCCTCCTTGCGGACCAGGGCGAAACCCGCGCCCAGGCGGTCCGCGACCGCGCCGCCGAGGATGAATCCGCGCGACTCAATCCCCGCGACGATGTCGACGTTCTGGTCGACGTAAGGTGCGGCCAGCGCGGTTATCGCGGCATGGAACGCGATCCCGTCGCCGAGCAGCAGGGTGATGTCCTTGAAGACGATTCCCGGCCGGGGGAAATCGGGCACATCACGTATCAGTGAGCGCAGACGTTCCACCACGTCCCGCTCTTGAATCGTCACCGGAGCCAGTCTATCCGACAAACTCTGGGGCCGTGCCCTCCCCAACGAGCCCTTCCCGATGAGGGTCGTGGGGTGAGGATCGTGATGGATGGGCGCCCGCTCCAGGGAGCCTCCTCCGTTCGCGGGATCGGCAGCTACGAGCGGGGCCTGCTGGCGGGGTTCGCCCAGCTGGACGACCCGCCCCAGGTGAGCCTGCTGCTCTCCGCTCACCAGGAACCGCCTGCCGAGGTCTCGATCGCGCTGCGGCCGTCCACGCGCCGGATTCCGGTGATCCACCCCACCCTGCAGCCGATCGCGGACCTCGCGTTCGTGGCGAGCGCGCTCCGCGGCTCCAAAGCCGATCTGTATCACGCCATCGAGTTCGGACAGCCGTTTCGCACGCGGCTCCCGGTGGTGGTCACCGTCCACGACCTGATCCCGTTTGTGATGCCACGCGACTATCCGTGGGTCCGCAGGGCGCGGCTGCCGGGGCTGCGTCTGCTCCGCCGAGCCGATGCCGTGATCGCGGTCTCGGACTCGACCCGTCGTGACGTGCTCCGCTTGACCAGGACGGATCCGCGACGGGTCACCGTCATCCCGGAGGGGATCTCGCCCGTGTTCCAGCCCGCCTCGCCCGAGGCCGTGCAGCGGCTTCGCGCACGGCTGCGCCTCGATCGGAAGTTCCTGTTCGCGGTTGGCACCTTCGACCCTCGCAAGCGCATCGCGCTCCTCGCCGAGGTGGTCAGCCGGGTTCGCCGGGACCACGATGTGGCGCTGGTCATCGCCGGCGATCAGGGGACCTTCACCCAATTCGTGACCGACCAGTTGGCTCGTGCCGGTCTCGCCGAGCACGCCCGCGTGATCGGCCACGTGACCACCGACGACCTCGTGGCCCTGTACACGGGGGCGGAGGTCTTCGCCTTCACCTCCGCCTATGAGGGCTTCGGACTGCCGCCGCTGGAAGCGATGGCGTGCGGCACACCCGCGGTTGTCTTCGACAATTCCTCGCTTCCGGAGGTGAGCGGTCCAGCCGCGACCATGGTGCACGACGGCGATGCAGGTGCCATGGCAGCGGCGATCAACCGCCTCCTGGGCGATCCGGCGGAGCGCGAACGGCGGCGATCCGAGGGCCTCGCCTGGTCCGCAACCTTCACGTGGCGCCGTGCGGCCGAGATGACCGGCTCGATCTATCGCAGCGTTATCGAGCGCTGATCGCGGAGGCGGGCTACTCCTTCTCGGTCACGTGGTATTCGAGGTACGCGCCGAACATCAGCCGGGTCTGCGCCTCGAGCGCGGGGATGACGCTCAGTGCCAGTCCGACCACCGGGTAGGTGAAGAGCTGCAGCTCCGCCCATCGCCGGCGCCACCACGGCCATTCCCGCGGTTTTGGGCTGATGCGATAGTCAACCTGCACGAGCAGCAGGGTGTTCAGCAGCGTGATGGTGAGAATGCTCGCGCTGAGACTGCCAAGCAGTGCCGAGGTTGACGACAGGCTGTAATCGAGGTCGATGAACGCTGGCAGCGCACCCCCGAAGAAGAGCAGCAACGGAAGCGTCGCCCAGGTCAGATGGTTGAAGATGAGGTTCGAATATCGCCGAGCGCGCACCCGCCAGGGAATCTCCGGGTGCAGCAGCATTCGCGAGGTCACGTAAGGGATGTCGGTCGCGCCCCAGGCCCAACGCTTGATCTGGTTGTACTGTGATGCGTGAGTTGCGGCATAGCCGCGCGCGCGCGGCGCATCGCCGTACACGGGAAGGAATGCGGGCCGCGTGTTGAGCTTGCCGCCGGTCTGGAAGAACGCCTTCCAGAAGAACCGCGAGTCCTCGGGGATCACGTCCGCGTCCCAGTAGCCGACGCTCGTCAGCAGGTCGAGTGACATCGAGTACGAGGAGAACATCACGAGGCGGCGCGGGTGCTGGTGCAGGAACATCTGCCACTGCGTCGTCGCGGTGGCCATCACGCGCACCGCCGTGGGGACTCGCCAGATGTTGTTGAGAAAGATGGGGACGGGCTGCCAGATCGAGACCAGCCGGTCCGGTACCGAGCAGAAATGGAACGCCATGTACGCGAAGTACTGCGGATGCAGCCGGAAGTCGGAGTCCAGGTCGGTGACCATGGTGCGTGCCGGGTCGAGACCGAGCTCGTCGCAGGCCGCCTTGAGGACGGGGCCGCCGTACGCCATCGCCGCCGATTTGCCGACCACGATGCCGGGCAGCAGCGGATCCTTGATGTGCAGGAACAGTCGAAATGAGCCCTCGAACTCCGCGCGCAGCCTGGCCACGTTCTCGATGCCGCCCAGGTCGGTCTCGCGGGTGATGATCGCGCAGACGCGGAGATGTTGCGGATAGTTCTGCGCCGCCAGCGCCTCCACGGTTGCGCGGAGGATGTCATACGACTCGGTGTAGGTTGGGATGAGCGCGCACTGCACCACCTCGGACGGGGCAGGCGCGCCCTGTGGCAGCGATGTCTCGAGCTCTTGGCAGCGATGCCACCAGTCGATGACCTCGGTCTTCTCCAGCCGTTTGAGCGTCTGCCGGACGCCGCGAACGGTCACCGTCGTCCGCACCAGCCAGTAGGCATCGAGAAGGACCGCGCCGAGGCCGAGGATCCACAGCATCCCGGGGTCGTTCAGCCGAATTGCGAACGCGGTGACCACCGGGACGAGCAGCGCGAACCAGGTGAGCGCGCCCGGGAGGATTTCAAGGAGCCGCTGCTGGGTATGTTGCGACAGCGGGATCGCCGTGGATCGCGCGATCATCTGCACCCAGTCTACCGATCCATCACATACGAGCCTGAATGCCCCAAGAACCAAGCGACCCCACCGTCGACACTGATTCGGACGAGGCGGACACGCCCGCAGCCGAGGTGCTCGAGGTCGTCGAAGAAGACGACGATGACGACGACACCGACGACATCGCGATCGAGATCGGAGTTGTCGTCGAAGTCGACGACGATGAGGATGACGATGACGAGGAGGAGGTCGTCGCCGTGGCTGCGCCCGTGGTCGTCGCGCCTGCTCCCCGCCCGTCGCCCACGCCCGGGAGACCACCCGGCGCGCGGGAGGAGCCGCCTCCGCCCTTCGGGGTCGGTGAGCACGTGATCCTCATCTCGAACACGCGCCCCCGCACGGGCAGCCCGATCGGTGATTACCCGGTCGGGTCAACCGGCATCGTCGAGACGGTCTTGAGCCAGACGGCGATCGTCCGGTTCGACCGCCACCGCGATTTCAAGGAGGTGGTCGCCTTCACCTGCCTGGAGACCGCCGAGACCCCGGAGCGGCACGCCGAGCTCACCCTGCTCATGGTGGAGCCCGTCCGCGTGGGCGACCGAGGGCCTCGCCCTGCGGCCAACGGAGCGTCGGCACCGCCGGCGGTCGAGCCCGAGCCCAAGCCCGCCGAGGCGGCGGCAGCGCCATCCAAGCCCGGCGCCGCGCCCGCCAAGCGGCCGGAGCTGCCAGCCCCGGCACCGGCGAGCGCGTCACCACGACCTGCCGGCGCCACGCCATCCGCGGCGACCGCATCGAAAACGGCGACCCCGCCGAAGCCGGCGCAGCCCGCGGCGGCGAGACCCGCCCCGAAGCCTGCCGCGGCCACAAAATCGATGACGGCCCAAGGTTCGGCTGCAGCCAAGGGCTCGGTCGGAGCCAGGAGCCCGGCCGCGGCTAAGAGCCCTTCAGCGGCCAGGACCGCGCCCGCAGCCAAGACCGCCGCGAAGCCGAAGCCCGCGGCGAAGCCGAAGCCCGCAGTGAAGGCCAAGCCCGCAACCAAGGCCAAGTCCGCTGCCAAGGTGAAGCCTCCGGCTGCCGTCAGGCCAAAACCGGCAGCCAAGGTCACCAAGACCGCGGCGCGATCCAAAGCTCCTGCCCCGAAGGCCTCGGCCAAATCGACTGCGAAGCCGGTGGCGAAGGCCAAGACCATGCCACCCAAGAGGCCCGTAGCGAAGAGCACCGCCAAACCCGTAGCCAAGTCCACCGCCAAGCCGGCGACCAAATCCGGCGCCAAGCCGGTGGCCAAATCCGGCGCCAAGCCGGTGGCCAAGTCCGCCGCCAAGGCCAAGCGCGCCGCCGCCAAATCGGCAGCGCATCAGCGTCCGATGGCTGCGAAACGTGCCTCCGCACCCGCCAAGTCAGCCCAGGCAAAGCCCGCGGCAACGCGCCGGGGCCGCTGAGCCGCCCGGCTGCTTCTACCTCGCCTGAGGCGTGGCCACAGCCTCTGGCAGCGAGGCGTACACCCCGCGATACGCGGGCGGCAGAAGCTCGGCAATTCGCGATCCGATGAGATCGGCCACCGCCTGATCGTCACGCCGCTCTCCGGGAATCCGGTCCGGCAACGTGAAGGCGGGACCGACGCTCAGGTGGATGGGCACGCGCCTGGGGAACTTTCGACCACGAGGAAGGGCTGCTTCGGTGCCCCAGACGCCCACCGGCAGGATCGAGGCGCCTGAACGTCGCGCCAGGAATCCGACCCCCGCCTCCGCCCGGCGCATGCCCGGTGTCGATGAGCGGGTGCCCTCGAGGAAGATCAGCAGACGGCCCCGCCTGGAGAGGATGTCGAGGGCGGTTCGCAGGGCCCGCCGGTCGGCGGAGCCGCGGTCGATCGGGAAGCAATTGCACCCGGCGAGGATCCAGGCGATGATCGGATTGTTGAACAGCTCGCGCTTCGACATGCAGTAGAGAACGCCCGGTCCGAAGCCGCCGAAGATCCAGGGATCGATGTTGCTCAGGTGGTTGCACACGATCAGCAGCGGGCCCTGCGCCGGCACCTTGGACATGTCTTCGACATGGAGCCCACGCCCGAAGAACCCGCGCAGCGAGACCCTGCAGGTCAGCGAGACCGCCTTGTAGCGCCAACTTCTGGCCCCGTCGTCGCGGACCGGAAACCGCTCGGGAAAGCCGGGGATTTCGTCAGTCACAAGCTCGATGGTAGGGCGTGGCGCATGACCGGCAATACAATCCTGGGTCCGGCCCCCTTAGCTCATCGGTAGAGCAGCCGGCTTTTAACCGGTTGAGGGAGGTTCGATTCCTCCAGGGGGCATCTCCCGAATGTCGACATCAAGCACCGCCTGCGCCTCACGAAGCGCGGCCTCCACCGCCTCGGGGGTGTCCCCGCGGGCGAAGATGAAGCCGAGATAGCGGTCGCCCTCCGGCAGTGGCACCACGCGCTGCCCGACGGGGATCGACAGCGTGACACCCGTGATGCCGGGAATCGACTCGGCGCGATCTGCACCACCGATCCCGTGCAGTATCCCCGCGGCCGGGATGGGCAGCATGAAGACGCCGCACGCCTTGTCGACCATATGCGCTGCGCACAACTCGAGCCCGCACGCCTCGCGAAGAATGATGTTTTCCAGCGACCGTGTCTCCCCGGGTGCGTCGTCGCATTCCACACGGATGATCTGCGAGCACAGCCCACCGATAGAGCGTGCAGCCACCTCGATGACCGTGGGTACGGAGTCCGCGAGGCGGATCTCCACGTGGACCGGGCCGTGCAGCAGGCCGAGCGCGGTCACGGCATCGCGTGCGGCGTCGACGACCGCAGCCCGACCCGCGTCAGCGAGCCGCGACGGTGTCACGTAGATCGTCTCCTCGAAGAACGGGCCGATCAGCGGATCGGGTTTGTCGAAGATCGCGATCACCTCGAGAACTCCTTGGCGTACAAGGCCTTCGAGGGCCACCTCACCACCGTGCACGTAGCTTTCCACGAGCATCGGGGACACCAACCCGCCCGCGCAGATCTCGCGCAGCAGTGACGCGACGCGCGTCACGGCCACACCTGCGGCGGCCCGGTCATCGGCGCGGATCACGCCGCGACTGGCCGCGAGGTCAACCGGCTTGACGACACACGGCAGACCGACAGCACTGATTGCTGAGTCGATGTCCGCGGCGCCGGCGTCGACATCGAGTGCCACGAACCGAGGCTGCGGCATCCCGTGCTCGGTCAGGCATTGGCGGAGCAGGCGCTTGTCGCGCGTGGCCGCGACCGATTCCACCGGATTCCGGGTCGGCGTCGCCAGACGTTCTCCAACCGTTGCAGCGGTGAGCACCGATCCTTCGTCGACGCCCACCACGGCGTCGATCGGCCATCGGCTCGCAAAGTCCGCGGCGCGCTCGGCCGACTCCGCGGGGTGGCGAAGATCGAGCGTCAGCACGCGTCCCTCCATCAGCGACGCGAGGGTCGGCGCCTCGTTGGACGCGACCACGACCTGCAGACCGAGACCCTCGGCGGCGTGGAGAAATGCCGTGGCGCGATACGTCGCAGTGGGGAGGATGAGCATCACCCGCGGCATCGGATCAGCCTACGCCGGCGATTCGAACCGACGTACCATGGTGGTGCGTTGAAGGAACCGAAAATCGCAATCACCGACTTCGCTTTGACCCGCATCGAGCAGGTCCGCGCCAATCGCAAACAGCCGGAAGCAGGCGTGCGAATCGCGATCACCGGACGGCAGGCCGGTGCGTTCACCTATGACCTGTCGCTGGTCAATCCCGGTGACGAGCGCGACGGCGAGATGGTGGTCGAAGGCCCCTCGGGGGTGCGCTTCACGATGCCGGTGGCGTCGGCGCAATATCTTGACGGCGTCACCATCGACGCCGACCGCGCGCGTGGCGCTCTGACGGTGGACAACCCGAATCCGCTCTGGTTCGACGACCTTGCCCGCGACGTGCAGCAACTCCTGGATGACGAGATCAACCCGTCGGTTGCGAGCCACGGAGGGTACATCGATCTGCTCGACGTCAGCGACGGCGTTGCCTTCATCCACATGGGTGGCGGCTGCCAGGGCTGCGGCATGGCCGAGGTGACCTTGGGGCAGGGCGTGCGCGTGGCGATCCTCGAGCGATTTCCCCAGATCACCGACGTCCGGGATACGACCGATCACGCCCAGGGGGCGAACCCGTACTACCAGGCCGCGAAGAAATAGCCGCGACCTAGACCCGGCCCGGTAGACCCTCCCCGCGCAGGGCGATGCCGGTGCCGAGCCAGTAGTCGATCCAGGTTTCCCGAGTGGCGCCGAGGTGGTCGTAGACCGCCTGCGCGTCAAGGTTGTCGGGTGCCGTCTGCCAGGTCATTCGGACGGCCCCGTGCTGCCGGCAGCGCTCGAGGCAGGCGCTGACCAGGGCGGAGCCGACCCCGCGCCCCCGCGATGAGGCGACGACAAATAGATCGTTCATGACCCCGATCCGGCCCGCGGTCGTCGTCTCCCAACTCCAGAACAGGGTGGCGAACCCCACGTCCTCCCCACCGTCCGAGGCGATCAACTGCACCCCCTCGTGGGTTGGATCCGCCATCAGCGAGCGTGCCATCAGGAGCAGGGCCGAGTTGGACGGCTGGACGCGATAGAAATCGCAATAACCCCGCATCAAGGGAAGCAGCCGAACGAGGCGGGCCTCGGTATCGACGACGCCAATCTCAACGCGACGAACCTCCGGCATTCTCTATCTCCTGGATGCGCGCATTTGGCCCGCACGCTGTCTGGATTTTTAGCGACCTGAGGTCATTGTCGTTCCACGGTCGCAACCGGAATTCAACACGAGATCGGCAAAGCTGCTCGAGTGAGTTCCGCGGGCCCTCGCGAAAGGCGGGCACCCCCGACTTTCCTCAGAGCAACGGGGCGGGCTCCGACGTGGCTCTGGGCCGTCTATGCGGTCATGTCCATCCTGCTGACCGCATACATCGTCTCGCTCATGGTGCGTTCACCGGATGACAGCTGGCCCTGGGTCGACGGTTGGGGCGTGGCCGCGTACGAGTTGATTCTCGCCGCGCTGCTCCTGGCGCGGGGCTTCACGAAGCGGCCCGGGCGAGCCATACCACTCACCCTGGGCGCCGGGGTCATGGCCTGGGCGCTCGGTGACGTGGCGATCACCGCAGAGGGCTGGAATGGCGCCGACGTCGGGATCCCCAGTCTCGCCGACGCCTTCTACGTATGTTTCTACCCGCTGGCCTACGCGGCGATCGTGCTCATGCTCCGCCGTGAGATCAAGCGGCTGCTGCCGGCGACGTGGCTGGACGGAGCCATCGCGGGGCTGGGCGCGGCGGCCGTCTGCGCCGCATTCGCGTTTCATGCCGTGTTGAGGTCCGTCAGCGGCGAGGTGCAACCGATCTGGGCCGTCGACCTGGTCTACCCGATCGGGGACGTGCTCCTCCTCGCACTGGTGGTGGGCGGTACCGCGATCCTTCCTGGACGGCGCCTCCCCTGGCTGCTGTTTGCGACCGCATGCGCGGTGAACGGCGTCGGCGACACGTTCAACCTCTTCGGCTCGACAGCGCAGGTCGGGGTCGTCTTCAACGGCATCGCTTGGCCGACCGCGATTACCCTCATGTCGATCTCGGTCTGGGTGCCGCCAGGACGGCGCGATCTGCTCGAGGGCGGCAAGCTCCCGGGGTTCGTGCTCCCTGGTGGGGGTGCCCTGGCCGGGCTGGTAATCCTGTTCCTCGGCGCGGTCCAGCACCAGGTGATCCAGGTTGCCGTGGTGCTCGCCACAGCCACCCTCGCCGTGGTCGGCGTTCGCCTCGGCCTCTCAGTTCGAGGTCTGCGATCGTTGACCGAGGAGCGTCACCGGCAGGCGGTTACCGACGAGCTCACCGGGCTGGGGAACCGCCGCCAGCTGACCACCCTTCTCGATGCTTATTTCGACGACCAGGCCGATCCCTCAACTCCGCCCCGGAGCCTGGCGTTCCTCTTCGTCGACCTGGATCACTTCAAGGAGATCAACGACTCCTTCGGCCATTCCGCGGGAGACGAGCTGCTGAAGCAGCTGGGGCCCCGGCTCATGAGCTCGCTGCGCGCATCCGACGTCCTGGTGCGGATCGGAGGCGACGAGTTGGGAGCGGTCCTCGTCGACAGCGACCCCAGCTATGCGGCGGGGCTCGCGCGGCGCCTGACCGCGCTGCTCGAGCAGCCCTTCGTCCTCAACGGGGTGAGCGTCCGCATCAGCGCGAGCATCGGCATCGCAGTCGCGCCCGCCGACGCGGGCGACAGTATCGGCCTGATGCGGTGTGCCGACGTCGCCATGTATCGAGCCAAGCTCGCCCATAAGGCATACGAGGTGTACACCCCGTCGATCGACGATGGCGGCAATCGCCTCGCGCTCGTCGAGGAGCTGCGCGCCGCCGTCGAGGGCGAGCGGCTCATCCTCCACTATCAGCCCCAGGTCGACCTGCGCAATGGCGAGGTGGTCGCCGCCGAAGCCCTGGTGCGCTGGCCGCACGAACGTCTTGGGATGATTCCGCCACTCGAGTTCCTGCCCCTTGCGGAGGAGGCCGGCCTGATGGGCCCGCTCACCCGGCTCGTCCTCGACCAGGCACTCACGCAATGCGCAGTCTGGCGTGCCGCCGGCTCCCGCATCGCCATGTCCGTGAACGTCTCGTCGTCCAACCTTCTCGATACCGGGTTCATCGAACTGGTCCGGACGTCACTGCGACGCCACAGCATCCCGGCGGCATCGCTGATCCTGGAGATCACCGAGACGACGATCATTCGCGACTTCGTTGCGTGCCAGACGGCCATCGACGATCTTCGGGCGCTCGGCGTCGGTGTCTCGATCGATGACTTCGGATCCGGGTTCACCTCGCTCGCATATCTCGGCAGCCTGCCGATCACGGAGCTGAAGCTCGATCGCACCTTCATCAGTGGTCTCAGCACCGCCGGCCGCGAGCAGGACATCAAGCTGGTGCGCGCGACGATCGAGCTCGGGCATGCGCTCGGGCTGCTGGTGGTCGCCGAGGGTATCGAGACCCTGGCCACACTCGAGTTGCTTGCCCTCCTCGGTTGCGACCGAGCTCAGGGGTACTTCACCGGGAGGCCGGTGACCGCCCGAGACTTTGCGATGTCGGCGGCGATCCCGTCGCTCCGGATGGCGGCGACCGACACGGCCGGTCCCTTCCCGAAGTATCTCCGAACGGCCGTCTGACCGACCGCGGCGGCGCGGCCCTCCTGTGCATTTGGACCACTGTGAGTTGTGCGCACTGTACAGACGAGCGGCCGTCGATCTGTGCGCCACGGCCGAAGAACGACGTGCCCACCTCTGACAGAGTTGCCTGCATCGCGCATGTCGTCACACATGCCCAGCCGCAGCGTTAGAGGTGAGGTAGCACTATGGTTTCGGCCCTGAACCCGGATCCAACCTGGCTCAATCCAGGCGACACCGCGTGGCAGCTCACGTCGGCGACGCTGGTCGGGATCATGAGCATCCCGGGCCTCGCGATTCTGTACGCAGGGCTGATGAAGCGCAAATTCGCCGTCAACTCCGCGCTGATGGTGGTCTACGCCTTCGCGATGACGCTGGTCATCTGGATGTTCTTCGCGTACGACATGAGCTTCGGCAGCCCGCTGCACATCGGCGGAGCCGCGACGACATTCGTCGGCATACCGCACCCGGTGGCGGGTGCGTCCGACCTCGAGCAGCAGGCGAGCATCCCATTGCTCACGGGGCTGATCCCGGCGCTCCGGTTCCCGATGTCCTCGCTCGTGTACTTCCAGTTCGTATTCGCGACGATCACCGTGATCATCCTCGGCGGTGCGCTGCTCGGACGCATCAGCTTCCGCGCGTGGGCGCTCTTCGTCCCGCTGTGGATCACGCTGGTGTACTCGGTTGGCGCCTTCAGCCTCTGGGGTGGTGGCTGGCTCGGTGCTCTCGGAGCAGTCGACTACAGCGGTGGGTACGTCATCCACGTTGCGGCTGCGGTATCAGCGTTCGTCGCCGCCGCCGTGATCGGGCCGCGGCTCCTCAAGGACCGCCAGAACAACCGGCCGAGCAACATCATGCTCGCCGTGGCCGGAGGCGGTCTGCTGTGGCTCGGCTGGAGCGGGTTCAACGGCGGTGATCCGTACTTCGCAAATGCCGACGCATCCGCCGCGGTGCTCAACACCCACCTGTGCACGGCAACGGCCCTGCTGACCTGGATGATCATGGACATCTTCTTCCTGAAGAAGCCGACGATCCTCGGCATGATCAGCGGCATGATCGCCGGCCTGGTCGCGATCACCCCCGGAGCCGGATATGTCAATGCCTACGCGGCATTCATCATCGGCATCGGCGCCGGCGTCCTGCCGTGGCTTTCCATGAACCTGCTCGGCAAGACCAAGCTGTTCACCGGCAGGGTCGACGACACACTCGGCGTCTTCCACACCCACGGTGTTGCGGGAGCCTTTGGCGGCCTGATGACCGGCGTGCTCGCGTCGCCCAACATGATCGTGTACGTGGGAAGCGCGGGTACCGCATCGGTCGCGGTGACCGGCCTCGTGTACGGCAACGCCAAGCAGCTCGGTCTGCAGGCGCTCGCCCTCGGATTCATCATCGTGTACGACGCGGTGGCCACGTTCGTGGTCATCAAGCTCGTCGGACTCATCGTGCCCCTGCGCATGACCGACAGGGAGCTCGAGGTTGGTGACCTGCTGCTCCATGGCGAGGAGGCGATCGACATGCTGCCGTCGGAAGAGGTCATGTCACTCAACGGGCACCTCAGCCCGACGCCGGTGGAGGCCGGCACACCGGCCTGAGCTCCGCCGTGAACGGGGGACGGACCGTCTTCCTCAGACAGCGCTACGCGAACTCGCCAACGGTCCGTCCCCCCTCCCGTCAGTCGTCAGCTCATCCCGGAGACCGTCAAGCACCTGCAGGGCGGTCTCCGGGTTGACGAATGTCGCCGTCCCGACCTGGACAGCGCTGGCGCCGACGATGAGGAAGTCGCGCGCCGACGCCGCATCAACGATGCCACCCACGCCGATCACCGGAATGCGCACCGCATCGCAGACCGCGGCCACCGCAGCGAGCGCCAGCGGCTGAATGGCGGGGCCGCTGAGCCCGCCGGTGCCGAGCGGCAGAACCGATCGCCCGCTCGCGCGGTGGATCTTCCTGCCGATGTAGGTGTTGACAGCCGACACCGCGTCCGCTCCGGCGTCCTCGACGGCCCGGGCGACCGCGGCGATGTCGGTCACGTTGGGGCTCAACTTCACGATCACGCAGCGCTCGGTGACCTTTCGCACGGCGGCCACGAGGCGCGCGGCGGCGACCGCATCGCGGCCGAAATCGAGCCCCTGGGCGATGTTCGGGCAGGAGATGTTGAGCTCGATGCCGGCCACCTCCGCGACCGGTTCCAGGACCGTCACGCAGTGCACGTAGTCATCGATCGACCCACCGGCGACGTTGACGATGACGGGAACCGTCCATCCGCGCCATCGCGGCGCGTAGCCGGCGGCAACGGCGTCGACACCGGGGTTCTGGAGCCCGATGCTGTTGAGCATTCCTCCGCCGGTCTCGGCAACTCGCGGTGGTGGGTTGCCCTGGCGTGCCAGCACCGTTGTGCCCTTCGTGTAGAGCGCGCCGAGCCGGTCGATGTCGATCAGCTGCTCGAGCTCGAACCCGTATCCAGCGGTGCCACTGGCAAGTCCCACGGGATTGGGCAGCGTCAGCCCGCGCCCGAGGTCGACCCGGGTGAATTCGCCCTCCGTCACGCGACGTCGGCTCCTGGAAGCTCGCTGAGCTCCTCCCAGTCGACATCGCGCATGGGCATGACCGGACCGTCGGTGCAACAGAGCCGCCAGGCGCTGCCACCATCGTCGCCGTGGACCGGCAGCGCACATCCGAGGCACGTGCCGAAGCCACATCCCATCGGGGCTTCCAACGACGCCTCGAGCGTTGGCGGCAGTTCGGCTCCCGACTCGAGCAGCGTTCGCATCACCGCGCCGAGCATCGGGTTGGGCCCGCACGCGTAGAGCGCCGTGGGACGCGAGGCCAGCGCCTGGACGAGGAGGTCGGTCACCCGGCCATGGTGCCCGCGGGTGCCGTCGTCGGTTGCCTCGGCGACCACCGGAACGGCCGGACGCGCGAAGCGCTCGGCCGGGTAGAGGCGGGTGGCGGTGCGCGCGCCGTTCAAGACAAGGATGTCCTCAACACCGCGGCGGCGCAACTCGTTGATGAGCAGCGGGAAGGGTGCGCATCCGAGCCCGCCCGAGACGCAGACGACCGGCCCGCCGTCCACCACGCTGAACCCGTGTCCGAGCGGTCCCAGCGTGTCGAGCCTTTCCCCGGGCTGCAGCTCCGAAAGCAGTCTGGTTCCCGCCCCGACGGCCTCGAAGACGAAGCCACAGGTGTCGTCCTGCGTCCACGCAACGCTGAACGGACGCCTGAGCAGCGGTGTCGTCCCCACTCCGCACCGGAGTTGCGCGAAGGTTCCCGGCATTGCCGACGCGGCAAGATGGGGAAGCCGCGCGACCAGTTCCAGGAGACCGCCCCCGAGCCGCTCCACGACGAGCACCTCACCGGTCTCGAGGGCGGCCCTGCTCAGGTCCGCGGTCACGACACCGCCTGCACCACGCCGTCGCGGTACTCGCGAACGGTCGCGACGCGGACGCTCTTGCGCGACGTGTGCCGTCCGATGGCATCGACCAGCGCGGCGGCGGTATCGAGCGACGTGCAGCACGGGATGCGGCGCTGCTCGGCGGCGAGGCGGATGCGATAGCCATCCTTCACGGTGCGCCCAACCGCCGCGGCAGCGCCACCATCCGCCCGGAAGTCGAGTTCGTCGGTGCTGAAGTTCGAGACAGTGTTGATGACGAGGGACACGCGTCCGTCCTCGATCACGTCGATGACGTTGGGCCGCCCGTGGCCGATCTTGCCGACCGCCACAGCGGAGATGCCCGCGCTCGCCAGCGCGGCGGCGGTGCCCGCAGTCGCGTAGATGGTGAACCCGAGCGTGCTGAGCTGCGCGACGATCGGCAGCGCCTCTGCCTTGTCGACGTCGGCGACGCTGCACAGCGCGCCGCCCTTGGTGGGCATCTGGCCAAGCGCAGCCACGAACGCTTTCTCGAGCGCCGCGCCGAGGTCCGTGTCGATGCCCATGACCTCGCCGGTTGATTTCATCTCCGGCCCGAGCGCGGTGTCGACGTCGATCAGCTTGACGGTGGAGAAGACCGGCGCCTTCACCGCCACCAGCGGACGCGCCGGTACGAGCCCCGTCGACCATCCCAGCTCGACGAGCCTGGCGCCGCGCATGACACGCGTGGCCAGCTCGACCATGGGAACTCCGGTCACCTTGCTCAGGAATGGGACGGTGCGCGAGGCGCGTGGATTCACCTCGAGCACGTGGGGAATGCCGCGATGGACCGCGAACTGAATGTTGCAGAGGCCGCGGACATCGAGCGCGCGTGTGATGCGCACCGTCGCGTCGACGATCAGCGCGCGCACGTCATCGCCGAGGATGCGAGCCGGGTAGGTTGCCATCGAATCGCCGCTGTGGACGCCCGCGCGCTCCACGTGTTCCATGAGCCCCGGGATCACGACGGTCTCGCCATCGCTGATCGCGTCGACGTCCACCTCGGTGCCGAAGAGGTAGCGGTCGATGAGCACCGCACCGCGGCGGCGTCCGCCTTCGGCCGGGAGCGCGGCCATCGCCGCCTCCAGATAGCGCTGCAGCTGGCTGCGGCTGTGCACGATCTCCATCGCCCGCCCGCCCAGCACGTATGACGGCCGCACCAGGACGGGGAAGCCGATGTCATCGGCGATCGTCAGCGCCTCGTCGACGTCGGTGGTCGCAGCGCCCTGCGGCTGCGCGATCGACAGCGAGCGCATCAGTGCTTCGAATGCGCGGCGATCCTCGGCAAGATCGATGCTCGCGATGCTGCTTCCGAGGATGGTGAAACCGGCTCGGTCCAGCGGCTCGGCGAGGTTGACAGCGGTCTGGCCGCCGAACTGCACCACCACGCCGGACGCCTGCTCCTCCTCGATGATCGCGCTGACCGCCTCCTCGTCGAGTGGCTCGAAGTACAGGCGCGTGCTGCAGTCGAAATCGGTGCTCACCGTCTCCGGATTGCTGTTGACCATCACCGCGTCCACGCCCTGCCGGCGAAGTGCCATCGCGGCGTGGACGCTGCAGTAGTCGAACTCGATGCCCTGACCGATGCGGATCGGACCGCTGCCCAGCACCACGACGGTGTTCGGAGCAGGCGCCGGCGCGGCGGGTCCCTCGTCCTCGGTCTCGTAGGTCGAGTAGTAGTACGGCGTCGCCGCCTCGAACTCGGCGGCGCAGGTGTCGACGCATTTGAAGACCGGATGCACCCCGGCGCTCCGCCTGCGTTCGCGAACCGTCTCGGTGGCGATACCGGTCAGCGCTCCGATGCGCGCGTCGGTCAGGCCGGCGCGTTTGGCGACGGCGAGCGCTTCGTCATCAAGTCCGTTCCAGCGCAACCGCTCCTCGCAGGCGACGATGGTGCCGAGACGGCGCAGGAACCACGAGGAGATGCCGCTGCGCCGGGTCAACTCCTCGGGCGTTGCCCCGCCGCGAAGCGCCTCCAGCAACGCTGCCGCGCGCCGGTCGTTGGCAACGTCGATGAGCACCGGCTCGTGCAGCACCGCCGGATCCGGCTGCGGTTGCTCGAGCGAGCGAAGCGCCTTGCTGAAGGCTGCCTCGAAGGACCGCTCGATGGCCATCACCTCGCCGGTCGACTTCATCTGCGTCCCGAGCCGCCGGTCGGCCTCCGGGAATTTGTCGAACGGCCAGCGTGGGATCTTGACGACGCAGTAGTCGAGCGCGGGCTCGAAGGCTGCGCATGTCTTGCCGGTCACCGCATTGGGGATCTGGTCGAGCCGCCGCCCTGCCGCGATCTTCGCGGCGACGCGTGCGATCGGAAAGCCCGTCGCCTTGGACGCAAGCGCCGACGAGCGCGACACGCGCGGGTTCACCTCGATGACGTGGTACTCGTGCGAATCGGGTGCAAGCGCGAACTGCACGTTGCACCCGCCCTGGATGTCGAGCGCGTTGATGATGCGCAGCGCCGCACTGCGCAATTGCTGATGCTCACGATCCGTGAGCGTCTGCGCCGGCGCGACCACCATCGAGTCGCCGGTGTGCACGCCCATGGGATCGAGGTTCTCCATGTTGCAGACCGTGATGCACGTCCCCGAAGCGTCACGGATCACCTCGTACTCGATCTCCCGCCAGCCGGCCACCGAGCGCTCCACGAGCACCTGGCTGATCGGCGACGCCGCAAGCCCCGACAGCACCGTCTCCGTGTAGCGCTCCTCGGTTTCGCACAGCCCGCCGCCGGTCCCACCCAGCGTGAACGCCGGTCGCACCACCAACGGCAACCCCATGCGCTCGCGCAGCACGCGTGCCTCAGCAAGCGACGCGACCGTCGCCAACTCGGGCGCCGGCTCACCGATCTCCACGAGCAATTCCTTGAACCGCTCCCGGTCCTCGGCGGTCCGAATGGCCCGAAGCCCCGTCCCCAGCACCCTGACGTTGTGCCGCTCGAGAACCCCCGCATCATCCAGCGCCACCGCAAGGTTCAACCCCGTCTGCCCACCGAGCGTCGCCAGCAACCCATCCGGCCGCTCCGCGATGATCACCCGCTCGAGCACATCAACCGTGAGCGGCTCCACGTACACCGCATCCGCCGACGAATCGTCAGTCATGATCGTCGCGGGATTGCTGTTCACCAGCACGACGCGAATCCCTTCCTCCCGCAGCGCCCGACACGCCTGCGTCCCCGCATAGTCGAACTCTGCAGCCTGCCCGATGATCACCGGCCCCGACCCAATCACGAGCACACACTTCGGCAGCTCCGTTTCCTCCGCCGAGAGCGCTGTCTGAGCAAGCCGGTCCGTCCCCCCCTCCCGTCCCACCACACACATCCGCAGAAACTCGTCGAAAACTCCCGCCCGGTCCTGGGGCCCAGGCGCCCCCTCCGGGTGGTACTGCACCGAAAACGCCGGCAACTCACGATGTCGGAGTCCCTCGACGCTGCCGTCATTGAGGTTGCGCTCGCTGACGTACCAGCCGGATTGCTCAGGCAGCGATGAGGCATCGACCTGGAACTCGTGGTTCTGCGAGGTGACGTACACGGCGCCGGTCTCGGCGTCCCGGACCGGGTGGTTCCCGCCGTGATGTCCGAACCCGAGGCGTGAGGTGGAGGCGCCGGCCGCCTGGCCGAGGATCTGATGTCCGAGGCAGATGCCGAGCAGGGGCATGCGGCGTTCGAGCAGATCGCGGCACAGCTGCACCGCATGTGGGAGGCGCGAGGGATCGCCGGGTCCGTTGGAGAGGACGACCCCATGCGGATCGTGACGCAGCACGTCCTCGATGGTCGCGTCCTGGCGTACCAGGATCACCTCGGCGCCGCGGCTGCACAGCGCGCGCAGCTGGTTCAGCTTCACGCCGTAGTCGACGACCACCACGCGCATCCCCGTCCACGCGTTCGCGCTCCCGGAGAGTTCAACCCCGCGGTGCAGCGTCACGTCGAGGGGCTCGGAGTACCGGCGCCAGGGCTCGTCGATCGACACCATGCCGACCAGGTCCTCGTCGCTCACGAACGGCGCCGATCGCGCCGCCTCCACCTGCTCGGCGGCAGACATCGCCGGCACCGCGGCGATGACGCCGCGCAGCGTGCCATGGTCACGGAGGTGACGCGTCAGCGCGCGCGTGTCGACTCCACGGAGGCCCGGAATCCCGTTGCGGCGCAACTCCTCCTCGAGGGTGCGCTCGCCGCGCGGATGCCCGATGTCCGCGGAAAGCTCGCGCACCACCAGGGCGCGGCACTGGACACGGTCGGATTCGGCGGTGTCGTCGCGGCAGCCGTAGTTGCCGATGAGCGGATAGGTCATGACCACCACCTGACCCGCGTAGGAGGGGTCGCTGATCACCTCCTGGTAGCCGGTCATGCAGGTGTTGAAAACGACCTCGCCGTTCTGCTCGTGCTCCAACGGCGCACCAAAGAGGATCCCTTCGTACGTCGCACCGGATTCGAGCGCGAGACGCCCGCGAACGTCAGACATTGGTGACCTGCTCCGAGAGGATGGGCACGCGCGCCGGGTTCTGATGGATGACCCGCCCACCGGCCATGGTGAGCAGGATGGTGCCGCGAAGTTTCGCGCCGAGCAGCGGTGTGTTGCGCGAACGCGACTGCAGTGGCGTCTCGCCGACGGTCCACTCCGTATTGGGGTCGAAGAGCGTGCACGTCGCCGCTTCGCCGATTCTGAGCCGCGGCTCGTGGACACCCGACGAGGGTCCGAGAATCCGATGCGGCCCAACCGTCAATCGCTCGACAAGCGTCCCCAGCCATTCGCCGCCCATGCCGCCGATGGTGATGCAGGTGGCGAGCGCGGTCTCGAGTTCGATCAGGCCCGGCGCCGCGTCATCGTAGTCGAGCGCCTTCTCGGACGCGGGGTGCGGTGCGTGATCGGTCGCGACCGCCTCGATGAGACCTTCGCGCAGCGCCTGCACGAGCGCAACCCGGTCACGTTCGGCACGCAGCGGTGGGTTCATCTTGCGCAGGGACTGCGGGTCGGGTTCCTCCGCAACCGGCAGCCACATTGAGAGGTGGTGCGGCGTCACCTCGGCGCTCACCGCGAGCCCCTGATGACGCGCGCGCCGAAGCGAGGCGACCGAACCCTCCGCGGACAGGTGCTGGAGGTGCAGATGACCCGAGCGCGCATGTGATAGCGCACGGATCGCGAGGTTGACGGCGCGGGTCTCGGTCTCGACGGGACGGATCGGGCTGCGCGTGACCGGGCCTTGCGTCGCATTCGCCTGGGCGATCATCTCCTCATCCTCGGGATGCACGAACACCGCGCGGGCGAGGGGCGCGGTTTCCGCCAGCGCGATGGCCAGCTGGCGCGGCGACACGCCGTTGCGTCCGTCGTCTCCGAGCGCGACCGCACCGGCCTCGATGCACTTGCGAATGTCGACCAGCTCTTCGCCGTCGAGCCCACGAGTGAGCGCGCCGATCTGCAGGATGGAGACCGGCAGATTGCTCGCGGCGAGGCGCGCCTCGGCGATCCGTTCCGGCGTGTCGATCGGCGGGGTGGTGTTGGCCATCGCAACGATGTGCGTGAAGCCACCCGCCGCTGCAGCGCGAGCTCCACTCTCCAGGGTTTCAGCCTCGCCGTCACCGGGCTGGCGGAGGTGGGTGTGGAGGTCGATGAATCCAGGGCAGAGGACGCACGGCTCGTCGCCCTCGGCCGGGGTGAGATCGACCACCGGCACGCCTGCCGCGTCGATGTGGTGATAGATGGCCAGGATCTTGCCCCCATCCAGCCAGACGTCCTGACCGGCGGCGTCCAACCGGCCGAGCGGGTCGATGACCCGCACCCCTCTGAGGATCGCGTTCACGGCAGGACGCTCCGGCGCAGCCACGCACCGTCGACGCCATCAACCTCGCGGAGTCGCACGAAGACGCGGTCGCCGGTAGCGGTGGGCACGTTCTTGCCGACGTAGGTGGCCCGGAGCGGCAGCTCGCGATGGCCGCGATCGATGAGCGCCAGCACCTCGACGGCCGCAGGGCGCCCGCAATCCACCAGGGCGTCGAGGGCGGCACGAAGCGTGCGCCCCGTGAACAGGACGTCGTCGACCACGATCACCACGGCGCCGTCGATGCGTGGCGCCGAGCCTCCCTCGACGTCGTACAGAGCGGGGCTCGGCGCCGTCGGGCGGGGGCGATCATCGCGGTGCGCGCTCGGGTCGAGGGTGGCCACCGGCGGGACGGCGTGGCCGAGGCACACGAGCTGGTGGGCGACGGCCCGAGCGAGCGGCACGCCCCGGGTCGGGATGCCCACCAGGACGACGTTCTCCAGCGCCGGGTGCCGCTCCGCGATCTCATGGGCGAACCGCACGGTGATGCGTTGCACCGCTCCGGCGTCGAGCAGTTGTGGACTGTCGTCGAGCCGCTCGGCGAGGCCGGTCATGCGAGCAGCATCTCGAGCAGGGCCATCCTGATGGCGACGCCGTTCGCCGCCTGCCGGAAGTACGCGGCCCGCGGGTCGGCATCCACCTCGGGCGCGATCTCGTCGACCCGGGGCAGAGGGTGCATCACGATCGCGGTGGGAGAGAGCTGCCGCATGATCGCGCCGTCGATACGGATCGCGGTGCGGGCCAGCTCGTACTCGAGCGGGTCGGTGAAGCGCTCCTTCTGGACACGCGTCTGATACACCACGTCGACGTCGTCGAGCACGTCGGTAAGCTGCTCGGCAAGCGTGCACTCAACCCCGCGAGCCTCGAGCCGGGCGAGGATGTCGCCGCCGACCTGGATGACCGGCGGGGCGACGAAGGCCAGCCGCACGCCCGGATAGAGCGCGAGCAGCAGCGCGAGCGATCGGGCGGTCCTGCCGAAGCGAAGATCGCCGCAGAAGGCGACCCGCACCCCCTCGACGTGGCCGAGCTCGCGCTCGATTGTGTAGAGATCGAGGAGTGCCTGTGTCGGGTGCTCGCCCGGGCCGTCCCCGGCATTCACGACGGGCACCGACGCGACGCTCGCGGCTCGCGCCGCCGCCCCGGCTTCGTCATGGCGCAGCACGATGAGATCCGCATACGTCGAGACCATGCGCACCGTGTCCTCGAGCGTCTCGCCCTTGATCGCGCTGGAGAAGGTGCGCGCCGCCTCGGTGCCGATCACGGCGCCCCCGAGACGGAGCATCGCGGACTCGAAGCTCAGGCGCGTCCGCGTGCTTGGTTCGTAGAACAGCGTCGCCATGACTCGGTGCGCCAGCCGGTCGTCGCGAACGTCCGCAAGGGCGGTGGCGCGCCGGAAGAGGACGTCAAGCAGGTCGCGATCGAACTGCTCGGCGGAGATCACGTGGCCGAGCATCCGGTTTCGCGCAGTCGTTGCCGTCATGGCGCTTCGCCCTCCAGCCCGGACGGGTTCGGGCAAGGGCGGCCGCGCAGCGGCGCCGCGATCCCTTGCCGGCCTCTCCGGACCTGCTTGAAGTGGATGCGTTTCGCGGACTCTACCTTAGAGTGTTGTCATGGCACTCGGTGACGTCGGGAAGCTCCTCCTGATCGCGGGCGCGGTGATCCTGGTGATCGGCGGTGTCCTCATCCTGCTGACCCGCGCCGGCGTGACCCAGCTGCCCGGCAGTATCTCGGTGAGCAGCGGGAGCTTCTCGTTCTTCTTCCCGGTGGCGTTCTGCATCGTGGTCAGCGTGGTCCTCACCGTGGTCATCAACCTGATCCTCCGTCTTCGCCACTAGCGGAGCGTGACGTGACCGAGGCACAGCGGGAGCTGACCATCACGCCGGATGGAGCGTTCTCCCTGGCGGCCGCGGCCGGTTTCGGCTTCGGACCGAACACCGGGCGTCCGAAGCCCGATGGGGATTCCATGTCGCTGGCATTTGTCGCCGACGACCTGGAGCATCACGCGGCCGCCTTCGTCACCCAGGATTCGAATGGCGTTCTGCATTGCCGCACCTACGGCGATGCCGATCCCGACCGGGTCGTCGACCAGGTAAGCCGCGTGCTGTCCCTCGACCAGTCGGGCTCGGCCTGGGCCGAGGTCGGCGCCCGGGATCCGGTGATCGGCCGGCTCCAATCGGAATTCCCGGGGCTCCGCCCCGTGCTGTTTCACTCGCCGTACGAGGCCGCAGCCTGGTCCATCCTCAGCCAGCGCAGGCACCGAACCCAGGCGACCGCGGTTCGCAAACGCCTGTCCGCGGCTTATGGCCGGGTGTTCCTGCTCCCCGGCGGCGAGCGAGAGGCCTTCCCGACCCCCGGCGAGCTGCTCACCGTTGAGACCTTCCCGAGCCTGGAGCCCCAGCGCATCGAGCGTCTCCACGCGCTTGCCCGGGCGGCCCTCGACGGCCAGCTCGAGCCGGCCCGGCTGCTGGCGATGCAGCCGGACGAGGCGATGGGCGCGCTGCAACAGCTCCCCGGGATTGGCCCCATGTACGCCGGGCTGATCCTGCTCCGCTCGACCGGCGCGACCGACATCCTGACCCTCGGCGAGCCACGCATCCCGTCGTACGCGGGCCATTTCTACGGGCTGGAGCGGCCGGCGACCCCTGCCCAGCTCGAGAGCCTCGCCGAGGTATGGCGTCCCTTTCGAACCTGGACCTGCGTGCTCATCCGAGTGGCCGGCGACCGCGACGGTCTAGCCTGGGAGCCTCAGTCAGGCGGCAGGTAGCGGCCTCTGACGATGCGTCCGCCCGCGATGCTGAACGCCCAGGTCCCTGCCTTGGCCCACTGCATGCCGCCGGTCATCGGGATGTGGCTGTCGGCCAGGTCGGTCACGATCGCTGCCATGACATCGCCGTGGGTGCAGAGCACGGAGCCGGGAGCCGACGCGAGCCGGCCGATCGCCCAGGACGGGTCGGCACCCTCCGCCAGACGATCATCCTGCTCGATAGGCAGGCCGACAGCTTCGGCCAGCGGAGCCACCGTCTCCACGCAGCGGACGTAGGGGCTGGACACGATGCTCCGCGTGGTGGGAGCCAGGATGCGCGCCAGCGCCACGGCCTGGATCCGCCCCGCCTCGCTCAGCGGCCGGTCGCGGTCCGGCCGCGTCCAGCGCTCGCGTGATCCCGCCTTGGCGTGGCGCACGAGGTAGCTGGTGGCCTCATCGCCAGGCACGCGACCATCCCTCCTCGACGCGCTTCCACACGGCCGGCCAGCCCGAGCGAGCCCGAGCCGCCGCGTCCCGCTGCTGCGCGACCAGCTCACCCGCAGCGAAGAGCGCCGTCTCGTGGACTCGAGGGGCAGCGGATCGATCGCGCAGCCACGCCTCGGCCACCACCGCGTCGTGCAACTCGCCGAGCACCTCCTGGAGGGCTGCGACCTCCCGCGCGAACTTCGCGGCATTCTTGCCAGTCGCCGCGGCGGCTGCCTCGGCCGCGTAGCGGCAGCGCTTGGCCCTGATGCGCAGATCGTGGAGCTGCTCGTCGGGAACGTCGCCGCGGGCGCCGAGCGCACCCGATCTCAGGGATCGCCACGGCTTGCGCACCAGTCCGGGGAGCACCTCCCGTGCCGGCGATGCCGACATCTCCGTGAGCACCGGCGCGCGGGCCGCCGCCACCAGGTGGTCAATCACCTCGATGTAGCGGTCGGTGTCCATGGCGTTGACGAGGTGCCGGCGGGCCGACCCCACCTGCGTGCCCAGGGGCGCGACGACTGCCAGCGCGGGGCGCCGGTCGGCCGGCGGCAGGGTCGCAGCCGCCGCGCGCAAGCGGTCACGGAGGACCTCGGCATCTCGGACTCGTCCGAGCTCCCCGCCCAGCCAGCGGAGGTCGTCGCGCAATCCTTCGGCCCAGGACTCATCGAGGAGCGCCCGAAAGGTCCGGAGGTCGCTGCGCAGGCGGCGGGTCGCCACCCGAGCCTGGTGGACGTCCTCTGCATCGACGCCCAGTCGGACACCCGGGTCGTGACGGATCAGGCGGATCACCGACGTGCTCAGCGAGCGCCTCACGACGTCACCCGCGGTGGCCGCACCGCCAAGGGTGACCGAGCCGATCTCCGGCGGCGGCGTGCCGACCAGCCCGAGCGCTCTGGCGACCAGGGCGCGCGGGCGCGACGGCTGCGCACCAGCGGCCTGGTACCGGGTCGCGATCAGGTCGAGGAGCGGGCCACTGTCGCCGAACAGCTCGATCTCGCGAAAGCGCTGGGTGATCCGGGGGCCCGAATACACCGAGACGGTGTCGTCGACGAGGCGCGCGAGCACCGCCCCGACGGTGTCGAGCAACACCGTTTCCACGGTCAGGGTGACCAGACGGGCGACCAACTCGATCGCCGCGTGCCGTGCGTATACGCGCACGAGCTGCAGCGCCCGGTCCGGGGGCCGATCCGGGCCGCCGTCGAAGTGAAGCTCGGCGCCGTCCGGCGCGGCCATCCCTTCGCCGGTCGGCGGAAGGCGCAGCACCCAGCCCGGGTCTGCCGAGAACTCGAGGGAGACCCCCCAACGAGCCAGGCGGAGATCGGCGGTGTCCCAGTGCGTTGTCCGGAGCTTGCGAGCCGGTTCGGCGATCACGGCCGCCGACTCGTCGATGCCGTCGAGCGGCTCGGGCGAGAACGTGATCGGCACCTCAAGGCGGAGTGCGCGTCCCAGCTCTGTCCCTTCCGGGGCGGTCACCGTGCGATGCGCTCGACCGCGAGCCTGTGCAGCTCTTCCTGTGCGTCGAGGCCGCGAACCGTCGGCACCTTGTGCCAGCTCCCGTCGGGGTTGAGCTCGGAAGCGAGCACGTCGTCGGCGAGGAGCACGTCCACCACCTCGGCTAGTCGCGCCTGGAGGCCAGGGTCGATCACCGGCACCACCGTCTCGATCCTCCCGTCCAGGTTCCGCCCCATCAGGTCGGCGGATCCGATGTACCAGCGGTCGTCACCGAAGTGGTAGATACGCGAGTGCTCGAGATAGCGACCGACCAGTGAGCGCACCCAGATGTTCTCGGACATCCCCTTGACCCCGGGACGCACTCCGCAGGAGCTGCGAACGATCAGGTCGATTCGCGCGCCGGCACACGACGCCGCGTAGAGCGCCTCGATGACCTCCGGGTCGATCAGGTGGTTGCACTTGATGATGATCCGGCCGTCGGCGTGGGTCTGCGTGCGGATGAGCTCGACGATCCCACTCCGCAGCGTCACCGGGGCGACCAGCAGGCGGCGGTACTGGCGCTGTCGGCTGTACCCGGTCAGATAGTTGAACAGGTCGGTGAGGTCCTCGCCGAGCTCCGTATCGGAGGACAGGAGGCCGATGTCCTCGTAGAGGCGCGCGGTCTGGGAGTTGTAGTTCCCGGTGCCCATGTGGCAGTAGCGGCGGATGCCGGTGCCTGTCCGACGGACCACCAGGGTGGCCTTGGCGTGCGTCTTGAGGCCGACGACGCCGTAGACGACATGGACGCCGGCCTTCTCGAGCTCGGCGGCCCAGGTGATGTTCGCCTCCTCGTCGAACCGCGCGGTGAGCTCGACCAGCGCGACCACCTGCTTGCCCGACTCGGCCGCGCGGATGAGGGAGCGGACGATCGGGCTGTCCGGGCCGGAGGTCCTGTAGAGCGTCTGCTTGATGGCCAGCACGTCCGGATCGCTCACCGCCTGGTCGATGAACGCCTCCACGCTGCTCGCGAAGGACTCGTACGGATGGTGGACGAGGACGTCGCCCTCGTCGATCACGCGGAAGATGTCCACCTCACCGTCCTCACTCGTGGACTTGGCGAGGGCGGGCGGGATCACCGGGGCGGGCAGCCGCTCCTTGAGGTCGGGCCGGTTGACCTCGTAGAGGCCCCAGAGGCCACTCAGGTCGAGCGGCCCGGCAACGGTGTAGACGTCCTCTCCGGAGAGTTCGAGCTCGCGCATGAGGAGCCGCTTCACCTCCTCGGTCATGGTGTCGTCGATCTCGAGGCGCACCACCTGCGGGGAGCGACGGCGCCGGCGGAGATACTCCTGGACCGCGGTCCGGAGGTCCTCGGCCTCCTCCTCCTCGAGGGCGGGATCGGCGTTGCGGGTCACCCGGAACGGGTAATGGCCGACCACGCGCATGCCCGGGAAGAGGCGGTCGAGGTGGGCTGCGATGACCTGCTCCACCGGGACGAAGCGCTCACCGTCGGGCATGACCACGAATCGCGGCAGCAGCGGTGGGACCTTGACGCGAGCGATCCGCTGCTCGCTTCCCCGCGGCGCACCGACCACAACCGCCAGGTTGAGGGACAGATCGCTGATGTACGGGAAGGGGTGCGCCGGGTCGACCGCGAGCGGGGTCAGAACCGGGAAGATGCGTTCCTCGAAGACCGCGTCGACGTGCTCCCGGTCGCCGTGGTCGAGCGACCCGTAGTTCGAGAAGCGCAGACCGACCTCGCCGAGGCGCTCGACGATGGCTCGGAACGCCCGCATCTGGCGCGCCGTGAGGTCGATGGCACGGCGCTGGATCTCGGAGAGCTGCTCGTCGACGGTCATGCCGTCGGGGCTCAGCGCTGCCACACCAGCGCGACGCTGCTCGATCAGCCCGCCGACCCGGACCTGGAAGAACTCGTCGAGATTGCTGCTCGAGATGGCCAGGAACTTCGCCCGCTCGAGCAGGGCACGGGGCGTGTCCTCGGCGAGCTCGAGGACGCGTGTGTCGAAGTCGAGCCAGCTCAGGTGCCGGTTGATGTAGCGATGCCGGCTGCCGAGGTCGACGGGACGATTCAGACCCTCGCGCTCGGCCCGCACAGCCTCCTCACGCGCTTCCGCGGGCTCCGAAACCGCCATCAGCCGAGCTCCTCGATCGCGCCGGAGTTGAGGAACACGAGGTCCTCGGCGATATTGGTGACGCGATCGGCGATGCGCTCGAGGTGATGGGCGATGAACACCAGGTTGGTGGCCCGGAAGACGGTGGTGTTGTCCTCGGTCATCAGCTGGATCAGGTCGTCGAACAGCCGGTGGTAGATCCGGTCGACCCGGTCGTCCCCGGCGGCGATGCGCCGCGCCTGCAGGACGTCTCGCGAGACCACCGCGGCGAGGATGCCGCGCACCTGGTCGCTGCAGTAGGCGGCCATCTTGGGGACGTCGACGTACGTCTCCAGAGGCGGCAGGTCGGCCAGGTTGCGGGCGAGCTTGGCGATGCTCACGCAGTGGTCGCCCATGCGCTCCAGCTCGGATGACATGTTGAGCAGACCGATGATCTCGCGAAGCTCGCGGGCCTCGGGGCTCCGGTTCACGATGAGCGAGAAGGAAAGCTCACGAAGCTCGCGCTGGCGGTCGTTGACCAGAGCGTCGTCGGCGATGACGCGCGCGCACAGGCTCACATCCCGCTCGGCCAGGCCGCTGGTGGCCTGGGTGATGGCGGTGTCGACCAGCTCGCCCATGTCGGCGACGATGTGTCGCAGGTGCGTCAGCTCATCGGCGAGCACAGGGTGGTTCGGGTGCAGCAATGGCTCGCTCATATGCACAGGACTCTACTGTCCCCCCGCAAGCACCACCACATCGCCCCCGCACCATAGCCAGTTCACAATCCCTTTACGGCGCAGGCTCATCGCATACTCGATGCCGTGCAGCACGTCGCATCGACGCACTGGGATCGGATCGACACCGTCGAGGGCATGCGCCGCCAGGTGGCAACCATCGAGGCGCTCATGTTCGCCTGCGAGGCCCCTCCCATCCTGATCACGCTCGTCGAGGACCTCTACCAGTCGATCGACCGTTTGGAGATTCCGCCCCCCGCGTACGGTCTCCAGAGGTCTCTGCTGGACGCAGGCTGAGCGTTCGGCCGATCCGGGTGCGGAAGCGCCGGGCCAGGTCCTCAGGCTCCCAGGTGTAGGGAAGGCCGGTGGAGACCACCACCCGGTTGCGACGCTCGTCGTAGCGGAAGGTCGGTGGCCCCCCGCCGTTGACGCGGCGGTCGAGTTCGTCGGCGAGCTCGAGGATCACCGCGAGCTTGTCGATGCGTTTGATGTCGTCGCGAGTGCAGAGCCGCGCGTACCGCGGCAGGTTGCTGCGCGCCTTGCCCAGGCGGGCCAGCGTGGTCGCGATCAGGGCCACCTCGCGATGGGTGAACCCCTGGAGGTCGGCGGAGGCGGTCACCCCGGCGGCGTGGCTCCAGCGGTCGTAGTAGTTGATGCTCGGGCCCACGTCGAGCAGCGTGGTCGCGTGGTCGAGCACCTCCCGCATCTCCGCGGTCATGGTCGGATCGGCGACGCCGAGGATGGCCCGGCTCATCTCCACCCGGCGGGTTGCCCGGCCGGCGTCCCACGTCGAGAACCGTGAGGCGAGCGCGGCCACCGACGAACGCCGGACCTGCCACACCTCGGGAAGCGGCAGATTCAGCTCAGCAAGCGCTATGCCCTCACGCAGGCCGTGGCCCGAGACCATGAGGGTTCGAGCTCCGAGCGCTTCCATCGCGGCGATGACCACCAGCGCGCCGCCGGTGATGGAATCGGCACGATCGGTGGACAGACCCGGAACCGTTCGCAGCGAGGATCCGCTGCGCGCGGCCAGCCGCGACGTCAGCTCGCGAACCTCCCGGCGCTGCAGGACGTACCCGTCAACCCGGGCGATCGGGTGAGCCACCGAGCGCATGTGGATCTTGGCGAGGTTCCGCACCGTGCCCCCGGTCCCGACCATGCCACCGTCCTCGGGGAGGACCGGGACCCCCGCATCACGGAGCGTCTGGGTCACGTGGTCGCGAAGCGCGGCGATCTCAGACGCTCGCGGGGGGTCGCTGCCCAGGAACTGGTCGGTCACCACCAGCGCGCCGAGTTCGAACGTCCACCAGCGCAACGCGCGGCGGCGCTCGAAGTAGGCGAGCTCGAAGCTCCCGCCGCCGACGTCGATGAGGTAGCCGGTGTCGATCGGCAGACCATGCACGGCGCCGAGAAATGCGTAACGGGCCTCCTCCTCACCGTCGATGACCTTGATCGCCAGGCCGGTGTCCGCCTCGAGCCTGGCGAGCACGCTGTCCCGGTTGGTGGCGGTGCGGATTGCGGCGGTCGCGACCGCGACGGTCCGCTCAGCCCCGGCCGCTGCTGCCACAGCCCGGAAATCGCGCACCGCGGCCACAGCCTCGGTCACCGCACTCGCCTCGAGCCGGCCGCGAGCATCGATGTGACGAGCCAGCTGGAGCGACGTTCGGGCATCGGCAATGATGTCGAGTTGACCGGACTCATCGAGCCGGAGAACCGCGATTCGGGCCGAGTTCGACCCGATGTCGATGACGGCGAGCGGCGATTCCAAGGCGACCCTCTCCCTGGTCCGAACTCGGTGGGGAGCGGCAAGTATAGGCAGGGCCGACTCCCGGGCCGTCAGCGCCGTCCGATGACGGCGACGTCGGGCGCCGCGGGTTCGCGCTGCTCGACGATGCGGTCCAGGCGGTAGCCGACTCCGTAGACCGTGGTGATCCTGAACGGCAGCGCCTCGAAGGGCTCGAATTTCTCGCGAAGCCAGCGCACGTGGACGTCGACGGTCTTGCGCTCGCCAAAGAACTTTGGACCCCAGACGCGCCGGATCAGCTGCTCGCGCGAGTGCACCCTTCCGGGGTTGGCGAGGAGAAACGACAGCAGGTCGAACTCCTTTGGCGAGAGGCGCAGTGAATCGTCGCCGACGCGAACCGATCGCGCGCCGCGATCGAATCGGAAGTCACCGAACTCCTCGACCTCGACGACACCGCGTTCCTCGGCGGCGGGTTGTGCGCGGCGGAGGAGCGCCATCACCCGTGCGGTCAGCTCCGCCAGCGAGAACGGCTTCGTCATGTAGTCGTCGGCACCGACGCGAAGGCCGACGATCTTGTCGAGCTCGCTATCCCGGGCGCTCAGCACCAGCACCGGAGTGGTCGTCTCCTGACGGAGGATGCGGCACACCTCGAGGCCGCCAAGTTCCGGGAGCATGAGGTCGAGCACGATCAGGTCGGGGCGCAGCTCGCGCGCCTTCTCGAGCGCCTCGATCCCGTTGGCCGCCTGGCTCACCTCGTATCCCTCGCGCACGAGATTGAACCGGAGGGTCTCACGGATGACCTCCTCGTCCTCGACCACCAGGATGTGCTTGGCTCCCACGATACCGGCTGAGCCTAGCCACCTCGCCTTTATGGAGGGGTTAAGGAAAGGTCAAAAAACGGGCGTCTCCCGGTAGGTGCCGAAAACCGTGCGCAGCGCCTCGACGATCTCACCTTCGGTGGCGCGTGCCCGCACGCAGTCGATGATCGCCGGCATCAGATTTTCGGTGCCGCGCGCGACCTCCTGCAGTGCATCGAGCCGGGTGGCGACGCTGGTGCTGTCGCGGCGTTCGCGCAATTCCCTGAGCCGCGCGGCCTGTTCAATCTCGACATTGGGATCGATCACCAGCGTCGGTGGCTGCACCAGGTCGACGCTGTGCTCGAACACGTTGACGCCAACAATGACTCTTTCTCCGGTCTCGAGCTGGCTCTGGTAGCGGAATGCCGCGTCGGCGATCTCGCGCTGTGGAAACCCCTCGGCAACGGCGTCGAGCATGCCGCCGCGCTCGGCGATGGCCGCAAAATAGTCCTCGGCCGCCTGCTCCATACGATTGGTGAGATCCTCGATGAACCACGAGCCGGCGAGCGGGTCGACGACCGACGGGACCCCGGTCTCGTAGGCGAGGATCTGCTGCGTGCGCAGCGCGATCTGCGCCGCCTTTTCCGTGGGCAGTGCGAGCACCTCGTCCATCGAGTTGGTGTGGAGCGAGTTGGTGCCGCCGAGCACTGCCGCGAGCGCCTCGAATGCCGTCCTCGCCACGTTGTTCTCGATCTGCTGCGCGGTGAGCGAGCACCCGGCGGTCTGGGTGTGGAAGCGGAGCTTCAGCGAACGCTCGTCCCTGGCGCCGTACTGCTCGCGCATGTGCCGCGCCCAGATGCGCCGCGCGGCTCGGTATTTGGCGATCTCCTCGAAAAAGTCGATATGCGCGTTGAAGAAGAAGGACAGGCGCGGTGCGAACTCGTCGACGTCGAGGCCGCGCTCGATGCCCGCCTCCACGTAGGCGAAACCGTCGGCGAGCGTGAACGCCAACTCCTGTGCCGCAGTGCTGCCGGCCTCGCGAATGTGATATCCGCTGATCGATATCGGATTCCAGCTCGGGACGTTGCGCGTGCAGAACTCGACGACATCAGTCACCAGTCGCATCGACGGCCGGATGGGAAAGATGAACTCCTTCTGGGCGATGTACTCCTTGAGGATGTCGTTCTGCAGCGTGCCGCCGAGCTTCGTGTAGGGAATCCCCTGCTCGTCCGCAGCCGCGAGGTACATGGCGAAGAGGATCGGTGCCGGGGAGTTGATGGTCATCGACGTGGTGACCGCTCCGACGTCGATACCGCTGAACAGCGTGATCATGTCCTCCACCGAATCGATCGCCACGCCGCAGCGTCCGACCTCTCCGAGCGCGTGAGGCGAATCCGAGTCGTGACCCATGAGCGTCGGCATGTCGAAGGCGACCGACAGTCCCATCTGGCCCTGGTCGAGGAGGAAGCGATAACGCTCGTTGGTGTCGCGCGCGCTGCCGAATCCGGCGAACTGGCGCATGGTCCAGACCTTGTCCCGGTACATGGTCCGGTGCACGCCCCGGGTGTAGGGATACGACCCCGGGTCACCGAGATCGCGCTCGACGTCGAAGGCCGAGTTGTCGGGGCCGTACGACGTCGCGAGTGGCAGTCCCCCGAGCGTGTCCGGGGGAATCGGGGGCGCCTCGCGAGGCCGCGGCACGTCGGGCTCTGCGGGCGGCACTCCCGCCCGGTCGATTGTCTGGGTCATTGCTTCCTGGGTTCTGTGCTGTGCCCGTTGAGGATGCGTTCGGCAAGGGCGTACGGGTCCACCCGGCTCAGATCGCCTTCGAGCTCTCGAACTCATTGTCCCCTCATGCAGCGCGGTTCGCGCGCGCTCGGCAGCTCGCTCGACCACGATCGCCTCGACCTCGGCCCGGAGGCGGGCGATCCGGCGGCGCTCGAGCTCACCGGAGGCAGCAATCGCGTCGCCGTGCTGATCGATGGCCGCAACCAGGTCGTCGACTCCCGCACCGGACTCGGCGACGGTGGTGAGGACGGGGGGTGACCAGTCGGTGCGCCTGGCCCCGTGACGGACCAGCTCCTTCAGGTCGCGGACGACCTTGGACGCCCCGGGCAGGTCCGCCTTGTTGACCACGAAGATGTCGGCGATCTCGAGGATGCCCGCCTTGATGATCTGGACGGCGTCGCCGCTGGCAGGGGTCGTGACCACCACGGTGGTGTCGGCGGTCTCCATGACCTCGAGCTCGGACTGGCCGACACCGACGGTCTCGAGGAGGCATCGATCGCGGCCGGAGGCGTCGAGGAGGCGGATCGCCTCGCGGGCAGCGGCGGCGAGCCCTCCGAGATGCCCCCGGGCCGCCATGCTGCGTATGAAGACGCCGGGGTCGAGCGTGTGCCGGACCATTCGAACCCGATCGCCGAGGATCGCCCCGCCGGTAAAGGGGCTGGACGGATCGACAGCGATGACGCCGACCTGGTGTCCGCCGGCCCTCCAGCGCTCGATGACCTGGTCGCACAGGGTGCTCTTGCCGCTCCCCGGGGGGCCGGTCACCCCGACGACGCGAGCCAGGCCGGCACGTTCGCGAACCTGACGGAGCAGGTCGGCGATCCCGGGATCCCGGTCCTCGACCATCCGTATGGCGCGAGCCAGCGCGCGCGTGTCGCCCGCCATGAGGCGTTCGGCGAGTTGGGCTTCGGGCATCGTGGGAAGTCTACCGGCGCTCCGAGGTCATCCCACCCACCGTAACCCTGACGTCAGCCGAGTTCGTTATAAAGCCTCAGGTGAGACGACAACGCGCATCGCTGCGCCGGCATCACGTCAGGCGCAATCGTTTCCTGGTCGGATTCGTCATTGCCCTCGGGTTTGTGCTGTCTGGTGCGCTGGGCGCAGTCGCGTACTTCATGCCGGCGATCGTGACCGCCTTCGAGGACACCGGGCACACGATCATCCGCGCGACGCCGGCGCCTGGAGCCACCGCATCGGCCGCGCCGTCGGCATCCGCGGCCGCGGTCCCCACGGCCGAGGCGGCGCCGGGGCAGCCGTTCACCGTGCTCCTGCTCGGCTCTGACAATGACGCCAAGTTCGGCGGCACCATCCTGACCCAGTCGATGATCCTGGCGAGGGTGAATCCGAAGACCCGGCAGGTCGTGATGGAATCCATTCCCCGCGACCTGTGGGTGCCACTCTCGAGCGGCGGCAGCGCCAAGATCGACGCTGCCTATCTGCACGGGGGAGCCAGCGCGTCGGTGGCCACCGTCGAGGCGGACTTCGGCATCCACATCGACCATTACGCGTGGATCGGATTGCTCGGGCTGGTGAACCTCATCAACCAGGTTGGCGGTGTCGACGTCGTTGCCACCAACCCGGTCATGGACGACTTCTACCCCGCGGACCTGAGCGGCAAGGACCCCTACGCATACGAGCGGGTCGCGGTGCTGCCCGGTCCGCAGCACATGACCGGCATGCAGGCGCTGATGTACGTGCGCTCACGACACGGCGACCTCCGAAGCGACTTCGGGCGCTCGCAGCGCCAGCAGCAGGTGCTGCTCGCCCTGCGTGCCAAGGCGAAGCTGCTCGGGATCGCCGACCTGCCGGACATCGCGACCGCCATGGCCAACGACTTCTCGACCGACATGAGCATCGGCGAGATCGCCTCGCTGCTCCCGATCGCGAGCAGCGTGCAATTGCAGAACGTGCACCAGGTCATCCTCTCGTCTCCCTACACGGTGCCGGGCGAGAAGGGCACCGAGAGCGTGCTGCTGCCGAACTGGAATCTCATCCTTCCCGAGACGCATCAGTACTTCCCCGCGGTGTAGGGGTCGAGGATGAGACGCGCCATATCGGTGATCGTGTTGCTCGCGCTCATGGCCGGGTTCGGTTTTGGCGTGAACCGGCTGATCGCATCGCGGAAACACAAGATTCCCAGCGAGGCGACGGTCTTCGTCCCCACCGCGACGCGCCCCAAGGTCGTGCTCCCAGGGACGCTGTACCTCGCCCAGAACGGTCACATCTACCGGCTCAGCAACGGCTACTTCACCGATCTGCACCTTTCGACCAAGGGCGGCTCGTGGATGCAGCCCGCCTACATTCCGAACTCGCAGAACATTGTTGCGGTGCTGCGCGCCGCGGAATACTCCAACCTCTACCTGCTGAGCGGCTCTGGCGCGATCCTCCGGCAGCTCAGCAACAATTCGAACCCGCACATCGACAAGGTCTATCTCAACAACTGGATGTTCTATCCGCATATGGGCGCCGACGGCAGCACCATCTACTTCAGCTACGACGAGCCGAAGAATTCCAGCACCCTGGCGGTCGACTTCTCGGTGTGGTCGGGAACCCTGACCGGCAAGCTCGCGAGCAAACTGCTCACCAACTCCAATCCGTTCACGGGCGGCGATGTCGACCCCACGCCGCTGGCCAACGGCTCCGTCATCTACTCGAAATTCGCCATCGGCAATGGCAACGCCTACTCCGAGATCGCGATGCAGGTGAAGCCGCTGGCCAGACCGGTCGTCCTGACCACGCCCGCGCAGGATTGCGGGCAGCCGGCTCCGTCACCGGACGGCACCAAGGTCGCGATGATCTGCATCGGCGGCACGGGACTCCAGAGCACGCGGCTCGAGGTCGCGACGCTGACCAACGGGAAGCTGGGAATACCGAAGACGCTGGTCAGCGACTGCCAGTGCGCCGACCCGGTCTGGGCGCCGGATGGCAGTGGGCTCGTCTACTACAACGCCGCCGACGCCACCGGGCACTTCGAGCTCTGGTGGATCAAGGGAGCATCGAGCGTCGCCCCGTCAACACCACTGCTGGTGACCACCAACCTCGACTTCGATGCGTCCTCGCCGCCGAGCTGGTCACCGCTGAGCAGCGTGCCGGTGATGTCCAGGTAGCGTCGGTCGGGCTAATAGAAGATCTGGGCGAGCTCGTAGAGCTCGCGGGGGACGCGTCGCTGCTCGGCGACGACATCGGCGATGCTGGCGACGTCGACGCTGCCGTTGGTGACCACCGGCATCTCGCCGAAGAGTCCCTCGACCACGAGGTCGTATGCCTTGGCACCGACACGCGTCGCCCAGATCCGGTCATATGCCGTGGGTGAACCGCCCCGCTGCACATGTCCAAGCACCGTGGCACGTGTCTCATGTCCGGTGCGCTCCTCGATGATGCGCGCGAGATTCTCGCCGACGCCGCGTCGCGAGAGCTGGACGTGTCCGAAAGCGTCGCGCGCGCCCTCCGCTTCGTCCTTCGACTGCAGCCCCTCCATCTCCACGCCCTCGGCCACGACGATGATGCTGAAGTCGCTTCCGGCTCGCGTGCGCACCTCGAGGTGCGCGACCACCTCGTCGACGGTGACGCTGAACTCGGGGATGATGATCATGTCAGCACCCCCGGCGAGGCCTCCCATCACGGCGACCCATCCGGTGTCGCGTCCCATGACCTCACACACCATCACGCGGTGATGCGAGGTGGCCGTGGTGTGGAGCCGGTCGAGTGCTTCGGTGACCACGCTCACGGCGCTGTCGAACCCGATGCAGTACTCGGTGATGCTGAGGTCGTTGTCCATGGTCTTGGGCACACCAACCACGCGTGCCTGCTGCTCGGCGAGTCGCGCCGCGACACTCAGCGTGTCATCGCCGCCAATGGCCACCAGAGCGTCGAGATGCAGCCGCTCGATGTTGCGCAGCACCTCGTCGATGCCATGCTCGAGCTTCATCGGGTTGACCCGCGAGCTGCCCAGCATGGTGCCGCCGAGCTGCAAGATGCCGGAGAGCTTCGAGCGGTCAAGGTTGGTCACGTCGCCCTCTCCGATCATCCCGGCCCATCCGTTGCGAATCCCGAACAGCGAGTCACCGGCAGCGAGCGAGCGCCTGCCGATCGCGCGAATGGCGGCGTTGAGTCCTGGTGCGTCACCCCCGCCCGTCAGGATGGCAATTCTCTGTCCCACGCTCCCCTACAGTGTCAGGAAGGCTACTGACCCACCCCGGGATCACCGAGGAAGGCCTGCTCTTCGGCGCTGCCGAGTATGACGGTCACACCCCCCGCAGGGGCCGCCGCGGGCGTCGCGGGCGGCGTGGTCGCGGGGGCGGTCGGCGCCGGTTCGGTGGTGACGCTCACGCCGAAGAACGTGGCCAGCCACTGGGCGGCGGCGGTGTCCTTGCCACCGCTGCTGTCGATCACCTGGGTGACCGGTCGGGTTGGCACGGTGCCGCCGGCCCTGGTGGAGAAGCCCAGCATGTGCATGACCGATGCCCAGCGGGTGGTGGCGTTGTTGTTGCGCCCGCTCGCGTTGACGAACGTCACCGTCGAGCCGTCGGCGAGCGCTGCGGGCGCCGGGAAGATGTCCTGGAAGAAATGCCGGAGTGACGTGTAGCTGCGGTCGTTGGTGAAGAGGTAGTAACTGCCGCATCGGTAGGGATATCCGCAGTCATAGAGGAAGTTGGTGTCATCGAGGCTGATGTGCTCGATGGATGCCGGATTGACACCATTGACGAGGCCGTAGAGGGATTCGGCATCGCCGATGGTGAGGTTGGTGAGCACGTTGCTCCCCAGTGCGTTGATGACATCGGGCAGCTTGCCGAAACCACCGATGCTCTCGATCTGCGACCTCAGCGCCACAATGATCTGTTGCTGCCGGCGGCTGCGCGCGAAGTCCGATCCCTGTCCATTGTTGCCATGACGCGAGCGGGCGTAGATGAGAGCCGTCGCCCCGTTCATGTGCTGCATGCCCGCTTTGAAACGCACGGTCTCGTACCCGCAGTTGCCCAGGTCGCACTCCCCGGCGGGATACTGGTAGTCCGTGAAGCCGGTCGGGACATCGATGTTGATCCCGCCGACCGCATCGACAGCCTGCTTGAAGGCATTGAAGTCGACGCCGACGAAATAGTTGATGCCGGCGCCGAGGACGTTCGCGAGCACGGGATCGGCTACTGCAGCTCCCGCATTCACCGCGCTCGCCGGCTGGGGTCCCTCACCGAGCATGCCGGCCGCGTACGCGAAGTTGATTCGCTGTTGCGTCGATTTGCCATTGCGAAGTGGGATGGTCACCATCCAGTCGCGTGGGACCGAGATCTCAGCGACCTCGGGGGCACGGCCCTGCAACGGCTGAATCGAGATGACCATGATCGAGTTGGTGAGGAATGCGCCGGAGTGCTGATCGCCGCCGTAGCCGTAGAGCACGACGTTGATTCGCTGATACGTCTTGGTTTGATGGTCGATCGCCGAGCCGTGGCCTCCCTGCAGCGCACCGACCACGGCGCTGATGGGGTTGGTGTGGAACGTCTTGGCGAGTGCCAGCGAGAGGCGCACACCGTAGATGCCACCGGCAACGACCAGCAGCGAGAACATGACGAGGACAGCCACCACGGCGCGCCTGCGCGCGACCCAGTTCGGGATCACGTCGTAGCTCGACCGGCGTCGCCTGCGAACGGATGATCTGCTGATTGTTGCCATGGTTGAGGTGTTGCTCTCGATTTCCGAGGTGAGTGCTGACCCCCGCGTACAGCGTGCGGGGCCGGCGCGCCACGTTGGGCTCCCCTTGCAGTGAAACGCTGGTGTCAGCTTCCGGTTACCCGCCGCCCGGGAGAAGGGTACCCCAGGTTCCGCTGATCAGGAGCCGACAATGGCATGATCTGCGCCCATAAGCGGGACGGAGGCGTGAAGTGCGGGCACAGCAGGTTCAGGGTCTCGAAGGCCCATCAGGGCTGCGTCTGGTCGAGGTCGACGAGCCGGAGGATTCGGCTCGCGTGGTCATCGAAGTCGCCGCCGCAGGCGTGAGCTTTCCCGACCTTCTGCTCACGCGCGGCGAATATCAGATGAAGCCGCCGCTCCCGTTCGTGCCGGGAGTCGAGGTGGCCGGACGGGTTCGCTCCGCTCCCGAGGGCTCGGGATTCAGCGCCGGCGATCGGGTGATGGCGTTCACGATGCTCGGCGGATTTGCTGACGTGGCACTCGCGGAACCGGCCCTGACGCTCGCGATCCCCGAGAGGCTGACCTTTGAAGCCGCATCGGGTTTCGTCATGAACTACCACACCGCATATTTCGCCCTGGCCCGCCGGGGTCGGATCCGTCCCGGCGACCGCATCGCAATCCATGGCGCGGCGGGTGGGGTCGGCACCGCCGCCATTCAGGTCGGGCGCGGGCTCGGGGCCGAGGTCATTGCGATCGCCGCCGGCCCCGACAAGATGCACATCGCCGAGCGGGCCGGCGCGCACCACGTCCTTGACGCGGAGGAGGACTGGGTGGCGGCACTGCGGGCGCAGAACGACGGCCTCGGTGTCGACGCCATCCTCGACCCGGTTGGCGGGGAGCGATTCGACCAGAGCGTCCGATGCCTCGCACCCGAGGGCCGCCTGATCGTCGTCGGGTTCACCGAGGGGCGCATCCCGAGCGTTCAGGTGAACCGGGTTCTGCTCAGGAACATCGATATCGTCGGCGCCGCATGGGGAGCCTTTCTGGGCGTCAGACCCTCGCTCTTCACGGAGACGCAGCACGAGCTCGATGCGATGATCGCGTCCGGCGTCGTCGCCCCGATCGTGGGTGCGACATACTCCCTCGAAGACGCATCGTCCGCGCTGAATCTCCTCGGGCAGCGGCAGGCGCGAGGGAAGGTCGTTCTCACGATGTAGCGCCGCGCGGCGCTGCCTGGAAGGCCGAGGAGCGATGTGAGCATCTACACCAAGCCGTCCCGCGTGAGGGTCGTGCTCATGCTCGTCGTGGTTGCGGTCGCCGTCGGCGGCGGGTCGTTGCTGGCGACTGGAGCCGGCCGCACGACTCCGGTCAACCACACCGTCCCGCCGGTCGCGAGACCGCCTGCGCTATTGACCTGCGAACCGGACCAACTGGCCCTTGGAGGAGCACTCGACGCATGTGCATCCATCGATTCCGCCACCCGTTCCTGCGACGCAACGGCGGTGGGCGTCCTTGCCATCTTCAATCTGACGAGTGCCGCCGACCACTACAAGTTGGCGATCAATCTGACCGATTTCGTGGGACAGCGTCTCTATGCATTGGACGAAATCACCTCGACGGTTGCGTTTCGTGACGACAAAGGCCACGAGTGGACGTCTGTCGCCGGGAGCCTGACCGTCGTTGACCCCGAGGGTCGGTCCGGAACCATCAATGCGACCCTGGAGAGCAGTTTCTCAGTCACCCCGCTCAGAGTCGTCGGGCGATGGAGCTGTGGTTGAAGGGGTTGACGGGATAAACCACTCCCAGCTCCAGCGCATACTCCCTGGGTGAGCGTATCGCCGCCTTCGTCACTGGGATCGGCGCCGCGCCCGCCGTTCTATCCGGAAACGCCTCGGTGGCCGGCTTTGCCTCCCCCGCTGCAGACGTATGCCGGGTTTTGGATTCGATTCGGCGCCTGGTTCATCGACTCGTTCGTGGTCGCCTTCGCGTTCGGCTTGCCCATATCGATCCTCTTCCCCCAGGTGTTGAGCACATGCACTCAAACAGTGTCTGGAGGCACGTGCGCCGCCACCCCCAACTACTTTCTCCTCGCCAACACCTTGCCGGGTTTCGTGATCGCTGCGATCTACCTCGTTCTCACCTGGTGGCTGATCGGTGGCACCCTCGGCCAGCATCTGCTCGGTCTCCGCGTCATTGACGCCACCACCGGCACACGCATCTCCGCCCTTCAGAGTGTCGGCCGTTTCCTCGGCTACGTGCTCAGCGTCTCGGTACTCTGTCTCGGGGTCATCTGGGTTGGCCTGGACACGTACAAGCAGGGCTGGCATGACAAGCTCGCGCACACTTACGTTCTGCGCCAGCGCCGCTCCTGACTCTCTTTGGTACAGGGGTCACATCAAGCCCGCAGGAGATCCCGGGCGATCACGACACGCTGGATCTGACTCGTCCCCTCATAGATCTGGGTGATCTTCGCGTCGCGCATCATGCGCTCGACCGGATACTCGTTCACGTACCCGTAGCCACCGAGGATCTGGACCGCGTCGGTGGTGACCTTCATCGCCGTGTCCGCTGCGAGCAGCTTCGCGATCGCGGCGAAGTGGCCCACGTCCGGGCTCTTGTCGTCGATGAGCTGCGATGCCCAGTACACCATCGCCCGCGCCGCGGCCGTCTGCGCCTCCATGTCCGCGACCATGAACTGAATGCCCTGGAACTCGGCGATCGCCTTGCCGAACTGCTTGCGTTCCCTGGCATATCCCACCGCGTAGTCGAGCGCTCCCTGTGCGATCCCCAGGGCCTGCGCCGCCACGCCAGGGCGTGAGCGGTCGAGCACCTGCATCGCGATCCGGAAGCCGTCCCCTTCCTCGCCGAGACGGTTGGCGGCAGGGACGACGACCTCGTCGAAGTGGAGTTCGGCGGTATTGCTGCCGCGGATGCCGAGCTTGCCGTGGATGGTGTTCGCCGCAAATCCCTTGAGGTGTTGCGCATCTTCGAGGACGAACGCGCTCACGCCCCTGGAGCGCTCATCAGGATTCGTCTTGGCAAAGACGGTGATTGTGTCGGCGATACCGCCGGCGGTGATCCAGAGCTTGCTGCCGGTGATGACGTACTCATCGCCGTGACGCTCCGCGCGCGTCTCCATGCCCGCCGGGTCACTGCCGGCGCCGGGCTCGCTGAGCGCGTATGCGCTGAGCTTGGCTCCGGTGGCAAGGTCCGGAAGCAGTCGCTCCTTCTGCTCGGCGGTCCCGGCGATCATGAGCGGGTAGCCGCCGAGCGCCTGGACGGCAAGGATCAACGCGCTGGTCGCGCAGACTTTGGCCACCTCCTCGATGGCCACGTTGAGTGTGAGCGCGCTGCCGGAAAGACCCCCGTACTCGGGAGGAAACGGGAGCGCGAACAGATCGTGCTTGCGGAAGAGATCGACCACGTCCCAAGGGAATTCGCCGCTGCGGTCGATCTCAGCGGCACGCGGCGCGATGCGCTCGCGAGCGATGTCGCGCACGGTGTCGCGAATCATGGTCTGCTCGTCGTTGAGGCGGATGTCCATGCGCGTGATGCTACCAAGCAGCCAAGTCAGTCGTTGAGCACGTGGCGCGCGATCACCACGCGCTGGATCTGGTTGGTCCCCTCGTAGATCTGGCATGCCTTCGCATCGCGAAGACGAATCGCCGCAGGGTGGTCATCGGCCCCCGACTCCGGGGCACACAGCTCGACGGCCGCGTGCGCGACCGCGACGCACGTGTCGGTCGAATAGAGCTTCGCGATCGCCGCATCGAGCGTGACGCGCTGTCCCGCGTCGACCAGCGCCGCGGCATGGCGAGTCAGCTGCCGGGACGTCGCGGTGCGCACCTCCATGTCGGCGATCGCCGTCGCGTCGAACTCCTGACCGGCGTCGCGGCGGTGCCGTGACGCATCGAGCGCCGCGTCGAGCGCTCCCTGCGCGATGCCCACCGCCTGCGCCGAGATACCGACCCGGCCGCTGTCCAGTGCGGACATCGCGACCGTGAATCCAACCCCCTCGTCGCCGAGGCGATTCGCCGCAGGAACACGCACGCCGTCGAGGACGAGCTCACCGGTCCAGGAACCGTGCAGCCCCATCTTCGCGAGCGGCGCACCGGTGCTGACACCCGGCATCGCGGATTCGACCAGAAAGGCACTGACCCCATGCGCGCCCTCGCCGGTGCGGGCCATGACGATGTAGAGATCTGCGTCGCCGGCGCCGGTGATGAAGGCCTTGGCGCCATCGAGCACGTACGTGTCGCCGTCGCGGTGCGCGCGCGTTCGCATCGCCAACGCGTCGCTGCCCCCTGCCGCCTCGGTCAGCGCGAAGGCGGCCAGCCACTCGCCGCGCGCGAGCCGGCGCAGGTACCGCGACTTCTGGTCATCGTTGCCAAAAACGAGGAGTGGCTCGGTGCCGACCGAGAGATGCACGTCGAGGATCACCGCACAGCTCGCATCGGCACGGGCCACGGTCTCGATGAGCTCGATGAAGTCGGCGTGGCTGCCGCCCGCGCCGCCGTGGGCGTCGGGCGTGAGGATACCCGCAAGCCCCGCCTCACCTGCGGCTTCGACGATGCGCTTCGGGGATGGACCGTCGCCACGCGCCATAGCCGGAGCTATGGGCGCGATCGCGTCCTGCACGAAGGCAGCGATGCGCGCTGACAGGGACCGGCTGGCGGTGTCAGTCGACACGGACGAGCGTGGCCTCGCCCTGCGCGATCCCACTGCAGATCCCGGCGGCCCCGTAGCCACCGCCGCGACGGCGCAGTTCGTAGAGGAGCGTCATGAGAATCCTGGCTCCGCTGGCGCCGATCGGATGGCCGATGGCGATGGCGCCGCCGTTGACGTTGACCCGCTCGGGATCGACCTCGAGCATCCGGGTGCTCGTGATCGCCACTGCCGCGAAACGCCTCGTTGATCTCCACCACGTCGAGCCTGCCCGCGTCCAGCTCACCGTGGGTCCTGGCAAGCGCGGCCTCGATCGCGAGTGCTGGGACGGTCGCCAGGTAGGGGTGCTCGGCGGCGGAACTCCCCGTAGGTGAGCCACGTGCCGAGCGGGGTGAGCCCCTCGGCCTGCGCGCGTTGCGCGCTCATCAGCAGCACGGCGGTGGCTCCATCGTTCATGCCCGGTGCGTTACCCGCGGTGACGGTGGTCCCGTCACCGAAGGCGCCGCGCAACGCCGCGAGCTTCGCGAGCGTCGTGTCCGCCCGCGGTTGCTCGTCGCGCCCAACCGTCGAACCGTTGACGCTCACCGGCACGATCTCGTCTGCGAATTTCCCCGCCGCGAGCGCTTCCTGATAGCGCATCTGCGAGCGGAACGCCCACGCGTCCTGCTCCTCACGCGTGACGCCGAGCTCGGACGCGACATCACTGCCGTGCACGCCCATGAGCACACCGTCGACGGGGCAGCAGAGACCGTCGCGCATCATGCTGTCGACCGCGACCCGATCGCCGAAGCGGCTGCCGAACCGTTGATCCTCGAGCAGGTACGGGGAACGCGACATCGACTCCATGCCACCGGCAACCACAACATCCGCCTCGCCGGCGCGGATCAGCAGCGCGCCGAGATTCACCGCCTTCAGCGCGCTCGCGCAGACCTTGTTCACGGTGAACGACGAGACGCTCGCCGGAAGGCCGGCACGAAGCCCTGCCTGACGCGACGGCACCTGGCCCTGTCCGGCCGCGAGCACCATGCCCATGATCAGCTGGTCGACGGCGGCCGGGTCTGTACCGGTGCGCTCGAGGACCTCGCGGATCACACGAGCTCCGAGGTCGACGGCGGGCACCGACGCGAGCCCACCGCCGAGCTTGCCGAACGGCGTTCGCGCCGCGGCGACGATGACGGCATCAGTTGGCACGGTCGGCCTCCAGAACCTCGAACGGACGGAGCAGATGGCGGGCGATGAGGATGCGCTGCACCTCGCTGGTCCCCTCGCCGATCTCGTTGATCTTGACGTCGCGATAGAGGCGCGCCACCGGGGACTCCTCCATGAATCCCATCCCGCCGTGGATCTGCACGGCCTGGTTGGCACACGCGGTCGCCACCTCGGAAGCGTGCAGCTTGGCCATCGACGCATAGGGGGCGGGGCTCTTGCCCGCGTCAATCGCGGCGGCAGCGCGCCAGGTCATGAGCCGCGCCAGCTCGATCTGCGTCCCCATGTCGGCAAGCTTGAACTGCGTGCCCTGGAAGGTCGCGATCGGCACTCCGAACTGGCGCCGTGCCGCCGAGTAGGCGAGCGACGCATCGAGGCATGCCTGGGCGACGCCGACCGAGAGCGCCGCGATGGCGACGCGCCCGCTCTCGAGGATCTGCAGAAACTGGGTCAACCCCTGCCCGGGCGTGCCGACGATGTTACCGAGCGGCACACGGCAATCCTCGAAGATCAATTCACGGGTGTCGGACGCGTGCCATCCGAGCTTGCGGTACTTGGGCGCCTGCGAGTACCCGGGAGTTCCCCGCTCCACGGCGATGGTGCTGATCTGCTTGTGCCCGTTGTGAGAGCCCGTGACAGCGGTGATGGTCACCCCCGCGCTGATATCGGTGCCCGCGTTGGTGATGAAGGCCTTGCGACCGTTGATGACCCACTGATCGCCGTCGCGGATCGCGCGCGTCTGGGTTGCAGCGGCATCCGACCCGGCGTCGGGCTCGGTGAGCCCGAATGCCCAGAGGCGCTCACCGGCGAGCAGCGGCTCGAGCCAGCACCGCTGCTGTTCTCGCGAACCGAACTTCACGATCGGCGAGATGCCCAGTGAGACTGCCGCCTCGAGCGTGATCGCGCAGCTGGCGTCGGCTCGGGCGATCTCCTCCATGGCAAGGCAGTACGAGATGAAGTCCCCGCCGGCACCGCCGATCTCCTCGGGAAAGGGCAGCGCGAAGAGCCCGAGCCGGGCCATGCCGGCGACCAGGTCGTAGGGAAAGTCGCCGGTCTCGTCGTAGTGGGCGGCTGCCGGCGCGATCTCCGTCTGGGCGAAGTCGCGAACCACGTCGCGTATATGGCGTTGCTCGTCGCTCAGATCGAAGTTCACTCGAAGCTAACGGTAGCGCGGCGGGATGGACTGCATCCATGCGGCCATGTAAAGCGGACTTGACATCCGTGGGGGGTGTCAAGTAGGCTTTACATCATGCGAAACGGAGTCCGGGAAATCAGGTCAGAACGAGGCCTCTCGCAGGGAGATCTTGCGGATGCGCTCGGTGTCTCGCGGCAGACCATCAACGCCATCGAGACCGAGCGCTACACGCCCTCGCTGCCCCTGGCGATCGCGCTGGCCCGTTTCTTCGGCACAACGGTGGAGGACATGTTCCATGTCGACGAGAACGGGAAGAAGGGCTGACGTGATGCACTCGAGGTGGACGGTGCCCGCGTTCTGCGTGGCGATCGGGTTGGTGCTGCTGGTGGCGAACGTCGCCGGCCACCAGCTCGGCTGGGGACTCTGGAGCCTTGGCGTCATGGTGGTTTTTGGAGCCGCGGTACTGCTCGGGGGCCGGAGCGAGACCATCCGAGGGCTCCGGGGTGATGGCCGCGACGAGCGTTTCGCCATGCTGGACCTGAAGGCGACCGCCGTCGCAGGGCTGGCGCTGTTGATCGCCGTCATCGTTGCCTTCATCGTCGAAGTCGCGCGCGGCCACAGCGGCGAGCCCTACGACTGGCTGGGCGCCATCGCCGGACTGGCGTATATCGCCGCGATCATCGTCCTCCGGATTCGGGACTAGCTATGCGGGCACGCGCTCAGCGCGGGTGCGTGCCCAGCCTCACCGCCGTCAACCGGACAACGTCCTCGATCGTGTCGGCGATGTCCGCGCCTGCGGCTGTCAGGGCGTCCAGCTTGCTCTGCGCGCTGCCGGTGTTGCCGCTGATGATCGCACCGGCATGGCCCATGCGTTTTCCCGGAGGCGCGGTGCGCCCGGAGATGAATGCCACCACCGGCTTGTCGAAACCGGTTTCGCGCATCCAGGCCGCGGCGTTCTCCTCGTCCGATCCACCGATCTCGCCGATGAGCACCACCGCCCTGGTCTCGCCATCGTCCGCGAAAAGTTGCAGCACATCGGGAAAGCTGAGGCCCATCACCGGGTCTCCACCGATGCCGACCGACGTGGTCTGTCCCATCCCCGCCTGCCCGAGACCCTGGATCACCTCATAGGTGAGCGTGCCGCTGCGCCCGACGATCCCGACCGGACCGGGCGTATTGATGTGGTTGGGGATGATGCCCACCTTGCACTGCCCGGGGGTCACGATGCCCGGACAGTTGGCGCCGAGCAACCGGTGCCCGCTGCGGATCACGAACTCGCGTGCGCGAATCATGTCGTGAACCGGGATCAGCTCGGTGATGCACACCGTCAGCTCGATGCCCGCCGCCGCCGATTCCATGATCGCGTCGGCCGCAAATGCAGGCGGAACGAAGATTCCCGAGACGTCCGCCCCGGTCGCTGCAACAGCATCGGCTACGGTATCGAAAATCGGAACCCCCTCCTGGTCGCTCCCGCCCTTGCCCGGCGAAACGCCCGCGACGATGTTGGTCCCGAAAGCACGCATCTGTGCGGTGTGAAAGCTTCCCTCGCGCCCGGTGATCCCTTGGATCAGCACCCGGCTGGACCGATCGACAAGGACGCTCATGCCCTCCCCTCCCGCTGCGTCAGCGCGACGATGGTGGCGGCAGCCTCGGTGGCCGTCTTGGCGGGCACGATGCCTGCGGCTTCCAGCAACCGCCGTCCCTCCTCCTCCATCGTGCCGGTCATCCGCACCACCAGCGGCTTGGTGATGTGCAGCTCGTCACGCGCCGCGATGATCCCGCGAGCGACCTCGTCGCCCCGGGTGATGCCGCCGAAGATGTTGATGAACACGCCGCGCACCTTGGGGTCGAGCAGCACCATCTCAAGCGCGTTGCGCACGCGTTCGGCGTTGGCGCCGCCGCCGATGTCGAGGAAGTCGGCGGGCTCGCCTCCGTGCTGCTTCACGAGGTCGAGCGTGTTCATGGTCAGGCCGGCGCCGTTCCCGATGCATCCGATGTCACCGTCGAGGTGCACGTAGGTCAGGCCTCGTTTGCGCGCCTCGACCTCGAAGGGGTCGTCGCCAGTGCGACCGTCGTCTCCGCTCTCATCGCGAGCAAGCTCCTCGGCGATGTCCCGGTGGCGGGAGTCGGCGTTCTCGTCGATCTCGAGCTTCCCGTCCGCGGCCACCAGCGCGCCGTCGGGCGTGAGCACGAGCGGATTGATCTCGCATGTCAGCGCATCCAGTGACGCCGCAACCGCGTACAGCCGGGTCGTCAATCCAACGAGGGTGGTCACCAGCTTTGGCACCCGGCTACGAAGCTCGGGCGCGTGTGCGAATCCCGCGAAGGCGAGCTGGCGAATCTCGAACGGTTGCGGTCCCGCGAAGGGATCCGGCCAGAGCTTGGCGATGCGCTCAGGCGCCTCCTCGGCAACCTGCTCGATCTCCATCCCACCTGCTGCCGAGAAGATGATCACGAGCCGCCGGCGATCGCGGTCGAGCGTGATCCCCAGGTAGAGCTCGGCTTCGATGCCGAGCCCGGTCTCGCACCAGACGCTCCGCACCGGGTAGCCGCGGATGTCCATCGCCAGGATGCGCGCAGCCTCGCGCTGCGCCTCCTCGGGGGTGTCGACGACGGCGATCCCACCCGCCTTGCCCCTGCCGCCGATGGGCACCTGTGCCTTGACCGCGATGCGGCCGAGCTCGCGGGCGGCATCAGCAGCCTCCTCGGGCGTTCGCGCCAACCGGCCCGGCGGTACCGCGATACCGGCTGCCGCGAACCGCTGCTTTGCCTGGTATTCGAGCAGCTTCATCGGCGGGCCAGTCTAGAGAAAGCGGGCCGGGTCATCGACGGGGCGCGATCCGGTCGAGCTCCTCGAGGTCGGCCGCGCTGGGACGCCACAGGGCGGCTCGGGCATTCGCCTGCACCTGCTCGACTGAGGTTGCCCCGGCGATGACCGACACCACCTGCGGTTGCGCGGCGAGACCCCCGATCGCGACCTCGAGGAGCGAGATGCCGCGCTCCCGGGCGTAGCCCTCCAGCGCCTCGACGACGTCGAAGTTCGCGTCGGTGAGCCAGCGGCTCGCGTTGGCTCCGGGCACCGAGGCAAGGCGGGTGCCCGGCACGGGAGGTTGACCACGCCGGTGCTTGCCGGTGAGCAGGCCGTTGGCAAGCGGGCTGTAGGGGATCATCCCAACGTCGAAGTGCGCGCACGCCGGAATCACCGCTCCCTCCACCCACCGATTGAGGAGGCTGTACTCGTTCTGCGCGGTCACGAACCTGGTGAGGCCTCGGGTGCGCGCCGTCCAGTCGGCATCCGCGATCTGCCACCCGAGAAGGTTGGACGAACCGGCACAGCGGATCTTGCCCTCGCTGACCAGGTCCGTCAGCGTCGCCAGCGTCTCCTCGATCGGCGTCGCAGGATCCGGGGTGTGGAGCTGGTAGAGATCGATCCAGTCGGAGTCGAGGCGTCTGAGGCTGTTTTCCACGGCGACGCGAATCCATTCGCGCGATCCCCCGCGCCCCGCACCACCGGAGGAATGTCCGAACTTTGAGGCGATCACGACGTCCTGGCGACGCCCCTTGAGCGCCGCGCCGAGCATCTCCTCGCTCTGCCCGCCTCCGTAGATGTCGGCGGTGTCGAAAAAGGTGATCCCCTCCTCGAGCGCGGCGTGGACCACACGCGCCGTGCCCTCGGCGTCGACGCGGCGGCCGAAGTTGTTGCAACCGAGTCCGACCACGGTCGCCTGGAGAGCCCCTCCACCAATGGGACGAGTCTCGAGGCTGCTCACGCCCGACAGGGTACGCAAAGCCCACGTCTCAACCGCAGCCGGAGGCTGGTAGGCTGACCCGGTTGGCAGAGCTCGTCGTCGGGTCTGAACCAGACGAAGGTCCGGCGCCTGAGCCGGCTGAACCTCGCATTGGGGCGGCTTCCGACCGCGTCGCCACCGAGCCGCAGAGGACGTCCCGTCGCGAAGGCGTCAACGTCATCTCGGTGCGCACCCTCGTCACCGCGGCGCTCATCGTGCTCGGCGTGGTGGCGCTGGTCGCGTTCCTCGCGTCGATCATCAGCATCGTCCTCGTCGTGCTCGTCGCGATCGTGTTCGCGGAGGGGATACGGCCCCTCGTCGATGAGCTGCGTCGCCGGCGGGTTCCACGACCGGTAGGGATCCTGATCGTCTACGCCGGCGTGCTCGCGTTCATCGCGATCATGGTGCTGCTGCTCGTGCAGCCGATCGTCAGCGAGGCTTCGTCGCTGGCCACCAACTTTCCCGCCTACCAGAAGGACTTTCTCAACTGGTTCACCGGCGTCGAGCACCAGTTTCACTTCAACGTCAACGTCGCCCAGCAGGTGAGCACGTTCATCGATGCGACCCGAAACATCCTGCTCGCCATCGGCGGTACGATCTTCAGCATCATCGTCGACTTCGTGCTCGTGCTCGTCGTCGGCTTCCTCTGGCTGGTGAGCAGCGACCGCCTCAAGTCGTTCACCGTCGATCTGTTCCCCGAAGCTCATCACGACCTGATCGTCGACATCTTTCGCGAGATGGGATTCCGCATGGGCGGCTTCCTCCGCGCGGTGGCCATCAACAGCCTTGCGCTCGGGCTGGTGGTCGGCGTGGTGTGCTGGCTGCTCCGGCTTCCCGACCCGGTCATCCTCGGCATCTTCGCCGGCGTCACGGCGGCGATTCCGATGGTGGGCGGGATCATCGGCGTGATCCCGGCGGTGTTGCTCGGTTTCACCGTGAGCCCCGAGTACCCGATCCTGGTGCTCGTCGTCCTGATGGTGATCCAGTTCGTCGACGCGAACACGGTCGTGCCCATGGTCATGAACCGCGTCGTGTCGCTGCCGGCACTCGGGGTTGTCCTCGCCCTCCTTGTCGGCGGAGCCATCCAGGGCCTCATCGGCGCAATCCTCGCGGTGCCGGTTGCGGCCGCACTGCAGGTGCTTCTGGTCCGCGCCGCGGTTCCGGCCATCCACCACGCGCAGGGCCGGACCGACCTGGCCTACGCCAAGGCGTACGTCCCGCTGTCCGCGAGCCTCAAGGACTCCGCCCCGCGCACCGGCGGACGGCAAGTCAATCCGCGCTGACCGTCAGAGCGGAATGTTGCCGTGCTTGCGCCTCGGTGTTTCCACATGCTTGTCGCGCGCCATGCGCAGCGCGGCGATGAGCGCCCCACGCGTCTGGCGCGGTTCGATCACGTCGTCGATATAGCCGCGCTCCGCGGCGTAGTACGGGTTGGCGAACTGCTCCCGGTACTCGTCGATGAGCTGGTCTGATCGCTGCTTGGGGTTGTCCGCCTGCGCGATCTCGCGTTTGAAGATGACGCTGACCGCACCCTGTGGACCCATGACCGCGATCTCCGCCGTCGGCCACGCCACGTTGTAGTCGGCACGGATGTGCTTGGAGCACATCACGTCGTATGCGCCGCCATACGCCTTGCGCGTGATCACGGTGAGCTTGGGGACGGTCGCCTCGCAGTACGCGTAGAGAAGCTTGGCGCCGTGCCGGATGATGCCCCCGTACTCCTGGTCGGTGCCGGGGAGAAAGCCGGGCACGTCGACGAAGGTCACCAGCGGCACATTGAACGAATCGCAGAAGCGCACGAAGCGTGCGGCCTTGTTGGAGGCGGCGATGTCGAGGGCACCCGCGAGCACGCGCGGCTGGTTGCCGACGACACCGACGGGATGGCCGTCGAGTCTCCGCGAAGCCACAGATGATGTTCTCGGCGTGGTACTGCATCACCTCGAGGAAGCGGCCGTCATCGACGATCCGCGTGACCACGCTGCGCATGTCGTACGGCTGGTTCGGGTTGTCGGGAATGATCGTCTGCAGCTCGGGGTCCTCGCGAAGCGGATCGTCCAGGGTCGGGCGGTATGGCGGCTTGTCACGGTTGTTCTGCGGCAGATACGAGAGCAGCTCGCGCATCTGCGCGAAGGCTTCATCCTCCGTGTCGGCGATGAAGTGCGCGACGCCACTTCGCTGATTGTGCACGTCCGACCCGCCGAGCTCTTCGAAGGTGACCTCCTCGCCGGTGGTCACCTTGATGACGTCGGGGCCGGTGATGAACATGTAGCCGACCTTGCGTACCATGAAGATGAAGTCGGTCATCGCCGGCGAGTAGACGGCACCGCCGGTGCACGGTCCCGCGATCAACGAGAGCTGCGGGACCACCCCGCTCGAACTCCACGTTGCGATAGAAGATCTCCGCATATCCTGCCAGGGAGACAACCCCCTCCTGGATGCGCGCTCCGCCCGAGTCGTTGATGCCGATGCACGGACAGCCCGTCCGCAAGGCGAGGTCCATGACCTTGGTCACCTTCTCAGCGAAGACCTCGCCGAGGGAGCCTCCGAACACCGAGGCGTCGTGGCTGAAGACGAACACCTGCCGGCCTTCGATGGTTCCCCAGCCGGTGATCACCCCGTCGCCCCGAATCCTCCGCTCGTCCATGTCGAAATTGGTGGTCCGGTGCAGCGCGAACATGTCGAGCTCGGTGAACGACCCGGGGTCGAGCATGCGGTCGATGCGCTCACGTGCGGTGAGCTTGCCCTTGGCGTGCTGCGAGCGCTCGGCGGCGCCGGCGCGGTGGACCGCGTCATAGCGGCGCTTGCGCAGCAGGTTGATCTTCTTGCCGGTGCCGCCGCCCGCTCCACCCGTCGATGCTCCGTCCGCATCCGGAGATGCGGGGACGCCGGCGGAAGCGACCGAATCGCTCGCGCCGACGGGTGGAACGCCTTTGCGCGCCTGTCTGGTCACCGCGTCAGGCTACCAGGGGATCGCATCGCGCCTCGGGCTCACACCGTGACCGGGGGACGATAGGCGCCGAAAACCTCGCGCAGCACACCGCAGACCTCGCCGACGGTGGCACGAGCTTCGAGCGCGGTGCGCATGAGGGGAAGGAGGTTGGCCGTTCCCTGCGCACCTGTTTTCAGCGCATCCAGCGCGCGCTCCATGTCGGCGGTCGATCGCGCCGCGCGCAGCTTCGCCAGACGCTCGATCTGCGCCGCTTCCAGGGCGGCTCCGATCGTCAGGATCGGCACGGTCGGTTGGGACGTCTCGGTGAACCGGTTGACACCGACGATGACCCGATCGCCGGATTCGACGAGTCGCTGATGGCGATAGGCTGATTCCTGGATCTGCTCCTGGTAGAAGCCCGCCTCGATCGCCGCGACGGCGCCACCCTGCTCCTCAACGCGCATCATCAGCGCTCGAGCCTCGTCCATGAGGTCGTGGGTGAGCGATTCGACAAGGTGGGATCCACCGAGCGGGTCGGTGACGTTCGCAACACCGGTCTCATGCCCGATCACCTGCTGGGTGCGCAGCGCTATCTCCGCCGCCTGCTCGGAGGGGAGCGCGAGTGCCTCGTCGTAGCTGTTGGTGTGCAGGGACTGCGCGCCTCCGCACACCGCGGCCAGCGCCTGCAACGAGACGCGCACCACGTTGTTCAGCGGTTGCTGTGCGGTGAGCGTCGCGCCGCTCGTCTGCGCATGGAATCGCAGCTGCAGGCTGCGCTCCCCGGCCGCACCGAATCGTTCGCGCATGACTTCGGCCCACAGCGCTCTTGCGGCCCGAAACTTCGCGACCTCCTCGAAGAAGTCGTTGCTGACGTTGAAGAAGAAGCTCAATCGTGGTCCGAAGTCCTCGACGTCGAGACCCGCGTCGATCGCAGCCTGTACGTAGGCGATGCCGTTGCTCAGCGTGAAGGCAATCTCCTGCGGGGCGGTCGCGCCGGCCTCCCGGATGTGATACCCGCTGATGCTGATGGTGTTCCACCGCGGGAGGTGCTTCGCGCAATATGCGAAGGTGTCGGTGACCAGCCGCATGGACTGGCGCGGAGGGTAGATGTACGTTCCGCGCGCCGCGTATTCCTTGAGGATATCGTTCTGAATCGTGCCGCCGAGCGTCGACGCGGCAATCCCCTTGTGCTCGGCCGCGAGCTCGTAGAGGAGCAGCAGCACCGACGCGGGCGCGTTGATGGTCATCGACGTGGTCACGCGGTCCTGGGGGATGCCGCGCATCAACAGCTCCATGTCCTCGATGGAGTCGATGGCGACGCCGACCTTGCCGACCTCGCCGTGCGCCACCGGATCGTCGCTGTCGTAGCCCATCTGCGTCGGTAGGTCGAAGGCCACCGAGAGCCCGCTCTGGCCGGCGCGCAGCAGGTAGTGGAACCGTTCGTTGGTCTGCTCGGCGCTGCCGAACCCGGCGTACTGGCGCATCGTCCACAGACGTGATCGGTAGCCATCGGCGCGGATGCCCCGCGTGTAGGGGAACTCGCCTGGTGGCGGTGGCTCGTCCGGCTGGTCCACGTAAAAGGGCTCGACCGGGATGCCGGATTCCGTCTCCGCGCTGCTGCCGGGCTCCGCGACGGGCTGGTCGCTCACGAGTGCGACCCGGCAGTCTCCTGGTCCGGCTGGCATAGCTCGGTGAGCACCCCGCTCGCCGCCGACGGATGGAGGAATGCCACCAGCCTGCCTGCGGCGCCGCGACGGGGGCACGTGTCCAGGAGCTGGAGGCCCAGCTCCGCGAAGTGGTCGAGGCTCGCCTGGACGTCGTCGACCCCGTAGGCGACGTGGTGGAGGCCACTCCCCCGCTTGGCCAGGAACCCGGCGATCTTCGACCCCGGTCCCGTGCTGCCGAGCAGCTCGATTCGCGACTGCCCCACCTCGAACATGACCGCCTCGATCCCGTCGGATGCGACGACCTGCCGGTGCGAGGGCGCCGAGCCGGTGAGCCGCTCATACGCCGCCACCGCGACGCCGAGGTCGGCGACCGCGATCCCCACGTGGTCGATCCTCGTGAATGCGCTCGCCATCGTCGGCCGAGTATAGGAAGCAATACGGCAACGCCGCGTTCGCTTCCGAGAGCTCGATGCTAGCGTCCAGAGGCCGTGAGAACCCGTCGCGCGGTCACCATCGCGATCGCCGTCAGCACCGTCCTTCTTGCGTACTACGTGATCGCGTGGGCGCAGGTGACCCCGTTGCGCGAGCGGGGGACCGACTTCTCGGCCTCGTACGTGGCGGCGTTGCTGGTGCGCAGCGGCGACGGCGCCCACCTCTATGACCAGCCGGCCGAGCACGCGCGGCACCTGACCCTGCTCCCGGCCGGCACCGTGATCAACCTCCCGTTCATCGCGCCGCCGACCACGGCGCTGCTCGCCCTTCCGTTCACCGCGCTCGACCCGGGCACCGCGTTCCGTGTGTGGTCGGTGATCGAACTGCTGCTGCTGGGTCTGGCCGTCTGGGTGGCGATCCGGGCGGGGCCCTGGCCGGCCGGCATCGGAGGCCCGGCCCGCCTGGCAACGCTGCTGATGGCACTGGCGGTGGGCGGCACCTACGCGTTCCTGCTGCTCGGCCAGATCGACGGGATCGCCGCCCTCGGCCTGGCGGTCGCCTATGCCGCCTGGCGGCGGGGACGATCGGCATCCGCGGGCTTCTGGCTGGCCCTGGCATTCGCCGCGACCAAACCCCACCTCGCGATCGGGCTGGGCGTCTGGCTTGTCGCCCGGCGCGACTGGCGCGCGCTCGGCGGTGCCGCCGCGGGCTGCGCATTGACCGCCGCTGTGTCGCTGGCCCTGGTCGGCCCGGCCGGTATGGCGGGCTTCGTGTCCGCGCTGGGGTTCGCGGCCGGCAACACCCCGGGAGCGAGCACGCTCGGCTTCCCGGGTCTGGTCGCCTCCTGGCTCGGGGGCGGCACCGACGCGGTGGTCGTGGGCATCCTGGGTTCGGTGATCGCGCTCCTCGGGTGCGGCGTGCTCGGATCGCGCACGCGCGGCACCCCCGGGGCATTCGAGCTCTCGCTCGCGGGCGCCGCGGCCCTCTCGCTGCTCGCGTCGCCGCATCTCCTTCCCCACGACCTGGTGATCCTGGCTCCGGTATTCGCTTGTTCCCTCGCGCGCGCGGCCGCCGTCGACGCGCGACCCTGGCCCGGGCTCCTCTCCATCCGGTTGATCGCCGCGTGGGCGGCGCTGGGACTGCTGACCCTCGTCGATACCGGAAACGCAGCCGGTGCCCCTCCCGGCAGGCTCGTTCCCCTCGCTCTGCTGGCCATCGGGATCGGCGCCCTCATGGCTCCGATGACGAGCACCCGCGCCGGACCGGGGGCACGGGTCGCCCTCGCTCAGTCCGGCAGCGGCAGGGGAGCCGGCGGGTCCACCGCGTAGTCGTAGAAGCCGCGCCCACTCTTGCGGCCGAGGCGACCGTCAGCGACCATGCGCTCGAGGATCGCAACAGTGGCCACGTCACCCGGCGCGTGATCGCGCTCCATCCGATCCCGGCGGATGGTCAGCACCGTGTCGAGGCCGGAGAAGTCCGCGAGCTGGAAGGGGCCCATCGGCCAGTTGAGGCCCTTGCGCACCGCGATGTCGATGTCCTCCGCCGAGGCGACGTCGCCCTCGAGAAGCGAGAACGCCTCGCGGGACGCGGCCCCGAGGATGCGGTTCACGATGAAACCGTCGATCTCCTTCTCGACGACGATCGCCGTCCGGCCCATCCGTCTCGACCAGGCGACGGCTCGGGCGCAGGTGTCGTCGGAGGTCTCGGGCCCGCGCACCACCTCGCACAGGTCCATGACCAGTACGGGGTGGAAGAAGTGCATGTTGCAGCAGAGCTCAGGACGCGCAGTCGCATCCGCCAGGCGCGACACCACGATGTTGCTCGAGTTGGTGGCGATGCCCGCTCGAGCGGGCAGATGCGCATCCAGCTCGGCGAAGATCTCTCGCTTGACCGATGGCAGTTCGACCACGGCCTCAATCGCCCAGGCGGACTCGGACGCCGCGCCGGCGAGGTCAGTGGTCGCGGTCACACGGCTCGCGGCGGTGTCGGCGTCCGCACGTTCGAGCTTGCCCTTCTCGACGCGCCGGTTGAGCCACTGACGATTCCCCACCATCGCTCGTTTCAGGTGGTCGCCGTCGACGTCCACGAGCGAGACGTCGATCCCGTTCAGCGCGGCCTGTTGAGCGATCTGCGCCCCCATGGTGCCTGCTCCCACGACGAGCAGACGGCCCTGCGCCGCGCCGTCGGGCACGGGGGAGCTCATCCGGTCATGCCTCGTCCGGCCACCTGACCGGCACGCGGGTGGTGCAGTTGGTCAGCTCCTGCGACGCCTTCGTGTAGCGGACGATCGTCGGGAAATCGCCCTTCAGCTTGAGGCGGCCGAGCATGATTCCCTTGGTGGCGTCGAGCTCTTTCCGAGCCACCTGCTTCCAGCGCGAGTAGGCGCCGGTGATGACGAATTTGGCCTGCTGGGCGTCCTCCCGGGTTCCGACGCGCACGTCACGCGCCTCGCCGTGCCAGAGATCCAGGAAGACCCCGCGATCCTCGGGAAAGTTCTTGTCGGGCTCGGCGAGCACGACCAGGCCGACGGTGCCCTCCCAACTCGCCGCCGCCTGCTTGTACACCGGCGAGCTGTTGATCTCGGCCTTGAAGGCCTCAGCCCACTCGGGGCTGTATGCGTCGACGACCTCGGTGTCTGCCACGTGCTGCCTCCTTGGACGGGTGGCCCGGCACCAGCCGGGCAGCCAAGTGTGCCCTGCCTGCCGGCCCGTGCGCCACCGGCCTGGACCTGCCATCCTCTTGCCATGAGTCGCGTTCTCGTCGTGCCGGTGGATCCTCCGTGTGTCCGCTGCGAGGGGACGCGCCTGGTGCCGCTGACCTTCGGTGATCGTCAGACCGGCTATGACCAGCCGGGGTTCAAATGCGCCGATTGCGGGGCGCGCTTTCAGACGCTGCACAACCAGCGGGTGCCCCGCCCCATCTGACCAACGGTGCCGCATCGGGCCGGCACCGCGCTGTCATTCGACGACAGGGTCCTTGAGAGAGCGCGCGACATAGACGGCGATGTCATCGACCGCCATGGTGTCGCCGATCTGCTTGGCGGAGATCCCCTCGTCGAACATGGCGAGGCAGAACGGGCACGCGGTGGCGACCTTGGTGGCTTTTGTGTCGACCGCCTGGTCCACCCTGCGGTGGTTGACCCGCGGCTGACCCTCCTCCATCCACATCCTGCCGCCACCGGCGCCACAGCACATGCCCTCGCTCTTGCTTCGCGCCATCTCCACCACCCTGAGACCGGGGATCCGCTCGAGGATCTCGCGTGGCGGGGCAAAGATGTCGTTCCAACGGCCGAGGTAGCAGGAATCGTGGTAGGTGATCGTCTCCTCCTGCGCCCTGGCTGCGTCGAGGGTGATCCGCCCTTCCTTCAACAGGCGATCGATGAGCTGGGTGTGATGGATGACCTCGTAGTCGCCACCGAAGTCGCCGTACTCATTGGCGAACGTGTTGAAGCAGTGCGGGCACGACGCGATGATCTTGCGCACGTTGTGCCGCTTGAGCACCTCGACATTCTCCTTGGCTCGCTCCTGGAACAGGTACTCGTTGCCGATCCTGCGCGCGGGATCCCCGGTGCACTTCTCCTCGGTGCCGAGGATGGCGAAGTCCACCCCGGCCGCATGCAGGATCTTCGCCAATGCCGCGGCGATCGTCCTTGCGCGCTCGTCGAACGAGGCCGCACAGCCGACCCAGTAGAGGTACTCGGCGTCGGGCTTGTCAGCGATGAAGGACACGCCGAGATCCTTCGCCCAGTCCGCTCGCGACTGGTGGGAGAGGCCGTACGGGTTGGCGACGTTCTCGATGTTGCGCAGCGCCAACTCCGCCTGCTTCGGCAGGCGCGACTCGTCGAGGACGAGATGACGGCGCATGTCCATGATCTTGGGAACGTGCTCGATCAGCACCGGGCACTGGTCCATGCACGCGCCGCAGGTGGTGCACGACCAGAGTGTCTCCTCGAGAATCGTTCCGCCGATCAGCGGACGCGGGCCGCCTTCGGGAACGGCTGCGGCGACGTCATCGGGTGAGAGCCACGACGGCTGGAAATGCCCGGGCAGATCGTGCACGGCGCCGGGGTGATGGTCACCGCTCGTCCACATCACCGCGCCGTTGGTACGGGCCTCCGCCCCGCTCTCGGCAGCGACATGCGCGTCGTGCTTCGTGGCCGCGTAGCCTCCGGCAAGGTTCTCATACGCAAGGTCGCGCAGATCGGTGATCAGCGTCTTGGGCGACAGCGGCTTGCCGGTGTTGTAAGCGGGGCAGTGGGTCTGGCAGCGCCCACACTCCGTGCACGTGTAGAGGTCGAGGGTGTCCTTCCACGAGAAGTGCTCGAGCGCTCCGGCCCCGAAATGCTGGTCGGCCTCGCTCTCGGCGTTCATCACCGCGTCGATATCGAGGCTGCGCAACGCCCCTTTTGGTCCCTCGTTCTTGAAGAAGACGTTGGGGACCGATGTGATGATGTGCAGATGCTTGCTGTACCCGAGATATACGAGGAATCCGAACACGAGCGTCAGGTGCGCCCAGAAGAAGATGCCGTGCAGCACGATCAGCGCGTCGCTGCCCGCGCCGAGCGGCCGGAAGATGCTCGCGAGCGCAGACGCGATTGGCCGCCACTGACCGAGCGCTTCGGGCGTACCTTCGGCGATACGCGTTGCGTAGTTGAGCTCCATGCAGATGAGGAGCACGCCGATCCAGGCGAGGATGAGGATGGCGTCGCCTCGATGGCTCCCGCGAAAGCGGCTCGGGTTGATCACCAGGCGGTTGAACAGCGCAAGCGTGATCCCGCAGATGACCACGAAGAAGAAGAGATCCTGCAGGAATGCGATCGCGCCGCTTCCGGGGAGCTGATTGAACTGGAATCCCTGCCAGAGCGCTTCGACGATCCCCTGAGCGATCGCGGTGAGCAGCACCACGAAGCCCCAGAAGATGAAGGCGTGGAGCACACCGGCGAGCGGCCACCTGAGCAGCCGTCCCTGGGCGACAACGTACACGAAGAAGGCGCGTACGCGCGCCAGGGGATGATCGCGACGGCTCTCGTGTCGCTTGGTGCGGCGCATCAGGCCGAGCAGCTTTCGCCACCGCAATCCGGTCGCGATCAGCGACGCGGCGGCGAGAACCACCAGCGCGATCGGGCTGAGGATCGCGGTCACAGCCGCGGACACTAGCGCCCCTTCCACTCCGGCTGACGTTTCTGCAGGAATGCGCTGATGCCCTCCGCGGCGTCGTCGCTGGCGAACAGGTCGACGAATTCGCGCCGCTCCGCCTCCAGCGCTGCCTCGATGGGCAGGCTCGATCCGGCGTGCATGGCTCGCTTGGTTGCGGCGATGGCGAGGGGGGCTCGCGAAGCCAGGAGCTGTCCCCAGCGTTGCGCCGCCGCCGGAAGGTCGTCAGGCTCGACCACCTCGGCGACCAGACCGAGAGCGAGGGCGCGCTCCGCATCGATCGGGTCCCCGGTGAGCAGCAATTCGGCGGCACGAGCTGCGCCGATCAGCCGTGGCAACCGCTGCGTTCCGCCCCAGCCCGGGATGATGCCGATCTTGATCTCGGGCTGACCGAATCGCGCGGTCCGCGACGCAATCCGCACGTCGCACGCGAGGGTCAGCTCACAGCCTCCCCGAATGCGATGCCGTTGACGGCCGCGATCACCGGCAGCCTCGACGATTCGATCGCGAGGGTGAGGTGGGTCGCCTTCCCGACGGCGTCGGCGCCGGCGCCGAATCCCTTGATATCGGCCCCGGCTGAGAAGAACTTCGGTCCGCTGCCGGTGATGACCAGGGCACGGCACGTCTCGTCGGATTCCGCGCTCGCGAGCCCCTCGGCGAGGCCATTGACGACATCGCCGTTGACCGCATTCGCCGGAGCGTGGTCGATGGTGAGGGTGACAACCGCGCCCTCGCGCTCGACGCGGATGACGTCATGGAGAACCTGACCCACGAGCTGTGCCTCCCTCGATTCGATGACGGCTGCGTGCGTCATACAGCAAACGCACGCGGACGCGCCGCGATGTGCGACCGGGCTGCGAGTAGAGTGCGTACCGGTGGAGCTTCCCCCTCTCGGCGACCGGGTCGAGCCCGACGCGCTCCGCGAGCTGAGCGAGGACGGCATCGTTGCCCTGGTAGCCGAGCTGCAGTCGGCCGAGCGCGCGACCATCGCGGCCATGGCTCCCTACGAGCAGCATCTTCGCGAGATCCGCACTCGTGCCACGGAGCTCGCCACCGAACGGCGACGGCGGGAGCGCGCGCAGTCGGTCGCGCAGCGAGCGGGGGTCCGTGAGGCCGCGAAGTCGGGAGGCATGCCCAGCCTGGCCGTGGCGCTCGCGAGTGCCGAGGAACTCTTCGACCCGGGAACCGTTCTCACTGATGTGCACGCGTTTCTCACCAGCGGTGGCGAGGTCGGCTTCGGCTTCGCGACCCGGCCCGGGACGATGTCCTTCACCGACGGCCGCCAGCAGCGCCAGGCGCGTACCTGGGGCGAGGCGCGAGAACTGCATCGACTCGGGTGGGACCCCGGCGCCCCCGGCATTCCCGGAGTTCGCGTTCACCTCGCCGGCAGCCGAGTTGAGCGCGTGGTGCCGGCCGATGACGTGGTGCTCAGCGTCGCCGGGGAGTAGCGCCCCGGCGTCCCCACTGGTTGTGACGGTTCGGGATACGGGACCGGCCGGCGCACCCGGAGCTACGGAGCCTATATCGGCATGCCGGGCAGCGGCCATTACACCAGCACCATCGTCGACATGAGCACCGGTTCGATGGCTGCAACGGTGCAGGGCTATACGCCGAAACAGTGGCTCAACGACGACCGTCTCGTCGTCTCGCCGCTATTCATCACCAGTGCGACCTATCTGCTTTCACCGAGCTTCGACGACCCGGTCAAGCTGTCGGCCGATCAGCCGACCGGCGCGCTCCCGTAGGGGCTCGGCTCAAAACCGCCGGCATTCCGTATCGGCGGTGACGAGGGCGCCGGCGCCGGGAGTCGTTGCACGATCACCTTTTCCACGTCACGCGACACGACGATCGCGGGACGCGTCGCATCGATGCGCACGAACCTGCGGGGATGCTGCGCCGCCAGTTGCTCGAACGCGGCCTCGACGGCGGCGTGGAAGGTTTCCGGTGCGACCTCGAAGCGATCGAGCGGGAGCTGCTGCGCACGCTGGCGTTGAGCCGCTGTCGAGGCAGGTATCGCCAGGTAGAGGGTCAGATCTGGCCAGACGTCGCCACATGCGGCGGCGTGCAGTCGGAGCAGGTCCTCTGTTGGTATGCCTCTCCCGCCACCCTGGTAGGCGATCGTGGAGTTGGCGTAGCGGTCGGCGATCACGACGGCGCCACGCCGCAGCGCGGGGAGGATGGTCTCGTGCAGCAGCTGCACGCGTTCGGCCGTGAACAGCAGCGCCTCGGCCCAGGCCTCCAGTGCCGGGCCCCGCTGGTGCTGGAGCACGAAACTATGCAGGATCTCGCCGAGATGCGTCTCGTCCGGTCGCACCGTGACGACGTCATGGCCCTGCTGGCGCAGCGCGCCGGCCAGGGACGCGACCTGCGTGCTCTTTCCTGCACCGTCGAGCCCTTCGAACGAGATGAAGAAGCCACGCCATGCGCCCATATCGATCACCACTCCCCCGCCGTCGGGCCCCTCGCCCGAACGGCTCATTCCGAGGGTCGCAGTATGACGAGTTCGGCGGTTGGGTTCGTCACCGGTGCTGCGCGCGGTGAGCGCGTGCTCTTCGACGAGCTGATGCTGCAGCCTGCGCACGTATGCGTTCTGTGGCGTGAGCTCGACGTCGTTACCGGTTCGTTGCATCTGCTCGATCCCTTCGAGGACATCCTGCATCGCCGGCTCGGTTTCATCGGGAGCCTCCGCAGGTGATTCGACGCCGTACACGCGTGCGAGCGCTCCCTTGATCTGCGCCACGGTGTTGCTGCGCAGCACGTGGATCGGGATGCCGGACGACTCTGCGGCGCGCACCGGGGAGTCGTGACGCCGGTAGTAGTTCTTCAGGGTGAGCACGAGGTCGGCGTCGTCGACGTGATGCTGGATCCGGACCGGAAGGCGCATCTCGCGCAGCGATTGCTCGAGATAGTTGCGTGAGACCCCGTAGGGAAAGATCGAGAGCGGCGGTCCCGCGCGAACTGCGGGTGCGGGCGGCTCCCACTCTCGCTCGCGTCGCTGCTGACCGGCGATGTACTCGTCGACATCGAACCGCCGCCGGCGCTCACGTGTTCGCCTGCCACCACGCGCGCCGCCCTGGAACGGAGCGGGCTCGAACGGTGAGGGCCGGGTCGCGGCCGCGCTCGTATCGACGCGGCTGACGATGGCGCCCGCCTCGTCGCGAGTGCGCAGCTGAGGCGGCCGGACCCTCCCGCGCAACGCCTCGTCGACTGTCTCCGCAAGCGGTGCGTGCACGACCACCCGATCGCGTTCCTGGATCTCGATGAGCACGTCGAAGGTCGGCGGCGACTTGCGTTCGAGCACGGACTTCTGCGTCCCGCGGCGCCGTGCCTCCTCATCGGAGAGTGTCACCGTCTGGATCCCGCCGAGCAGGTCGTTGAGCGTCGGGTTGACCAGGAGCGAATCGATGTTGGAGCCGTGTGCGGTGCCCACGAGCTGGACACCGCGTTCGGCAATGGTCCTCGCCGCGACGGCTTCCAGCTCGGTGCCGATCTCATCGATGACGATGCACTGCGGCATGTGGTTCTCGACGGCTTCGATCATCACCGCATGCTGGAGCGCCGGCGTGCGCACCTGCATCCGGCGCGACCGGCCGATGCCCGGGTGCGGGATATCGCCGTCGCCGGCGATCTCATTCGAGGTGTCGACGATCACCACGCGCTTGCCGCACTCATCACTGAGCACACGCGCGCACTCGCGCAACATGGTTGTCTTGCCGATACCCGGCGGGCCGAGCAGCAGGATCGACTGGCCGCTGATGACCATGTCCTTGATGATGTCGATGGTTCCCGTGACCGCGCGCCCGACCCGGCACGTGAGCCCGACGATCGTGCCCTTGCGGTTTCGGATTGCGCTGATGCGGTGCAGCGTGCGCTCGATGCCGGCGCGGTTGTCGTCACCAAAGAGGCCGACGTGCTCGGTCACGTAATCGATCTCGGCGTTCCCGATATTTGCCGAGTCGAGGATCGCCTCACCGTCGGTGAACCGCGCTTCGGGCTCGCGGCCGAGGTCGAGCACGACCTCGAGGAGATCGCCTCGTCCCTGGGAGAGACGTTGCGCGGCAGACGCGATGCGGGGCGGCAGGGCTGCGAAGAGCAGGTTGAGCTCCTCTTCCCATGAGGATCCGTAGGGCATCATCTGGGCGACGATCTCTGTCTCCTCGGTGTGGTCGTGCTCGTGGACAGGACGCGGAGCGGAACGGAAGGCGAGCTTGATGGGACGCTGCGCGCGATCCCGGCCTGGACCAGCACCGGCTTCTTGCGTCGCGACGGCGCATTGATGCGCACCTTTTCGCCGAGCTCGCTGATGAGCAGCAGCTGGGTGCCGTAGACGGCGAACCCGCGCAGCTGGAGCGCACGGATCAGCTCGGAGTCGTAGTGGCGCAGCACGCAGGATGCAGGTCCTGAGGGCAGCTCCGCAAGCACCGCGTCGATGATGGCATCGCGCAGGGCAGGGTCATGACCCTCGACCATCATGCTGAGGCTCGCCGGCTGCGCCGCCGTCGGCGGCCGGATGGCCGCCCAGGCAACGATGCCGGGACGCTCGACGACCAGGTGACGCACGTTGTCACGACCCATGGCGGCGACCAAGCCCTGCGCATACCCGGCCTGCCAGGTCTTGAGCGAGGGTCCTTCGACTGCGGCGACCTGCGAGGGTGTCGTACGGAGGTACAGCAGGTAGATCGCCGCCATGTCGTCCCGGCGGGCGGGCCGGATGAGGGCGGTATTCACCGACGGTTCGGGCTGCGCCGCGGCCTGGTCGCGATAGAGAATCTGCTCGGTCGCGAATTGCGTGTAGCCGTGCTCGAGGAAGACGGGGAGGAGCGGATGGTCAAGCGGCAGGCGCACGTGCACGCGCTGCACGCCGTGCTCGAGTCCGCGGTTGCGTACGCCGTCGAGCAGCTCTGCACGCGCGAAATGCCCGTGCGCGGTCGTGGACGTGCAGAGGTTGAGAATCTGCCATGACCGCGGCCGCACTGACAACGACTGCACCTGCACGAATCCGACGACACCCTCCTTGGTGTCCTCGGCGACGAGCATCTCCTCCGAGACATCGGTGATCGGCACCAGCGACGACAGCGACTTCGTCAACGCCTGCCACAGGCGCAGCAATGTCGCCTGCGGGACCGGGCTGTCCAGGGTCATCTGCGCCCCGTGGCGCTCGTCCTCAGTGGCCTCGCGGTACAGCTGCTCGATGCGGGCGAGGTCGCGAAAGGACGCCGAGCGGATGATCACGCCGCACTGACCTCGAGGGCAGCCCCCGCGCGCTCCAGGAACAGCCGGTGCAGGCGCGAATCGTCGGTCATCTCGGGGTGGAAGCAGAGGCCGATGTGCGGCCCCTGAGCGACGGCCACCGGGTTGCTGCCGAGACTGGCGATAACCTCGGCGTCGGGGCCGGCCTCCTCGATGAGCGGCGCACGGATGAACACCGCGCGGAATGGAGCGACGCCGAGTGCGGAGACCTGGATGTCCGCCTCAAACGACTCCACCTGGCGACCGTAGCCATTGCGCCGGACGCTGATGTCGAGGAACCCCAGCGCGATCTGATCTGCCCGTCCATCGAGCACCTCGCGGCTCATGAGGATGAGGCCGGCGCAGGTCGAGAGCGTCGGCATGCCACCGGCCAGACGCTCGCGAAGCGGCATCTCGAGCTCGAAGACCTGGAGGAGGCGGCTCATGGTCGTGGATTCCCCGCCCGGAAGGACCAGCGCGTCGACACTCTCGAGCTCAGCAGGGGTGCGTACCGTCGACGCGTCCGCGCCGCAACCGCGGAGTGCCATCAGGTGCTCCCGGACGTCGCCCTGGAGGGCGAGGACGCCTACCCGGAGGATGGTCAATTCCCTCTCAGCGGACGCGAAGGCTCCGTCCCTGGCGGGGCAGGCTTCGCGTCATTCGCACATGTCTAGTGTACGCCGCCTGCAGGGCGGCGGCAGCCTCACCAACCGCGGGTTGCGAGCAGCTCCCCAGCCGGCATCGAGGCGACGTCGAGCCCCGGCATAGCCTTGCCCAGACCGGCGCTCACCTCGGCGATGACCTCGGGCTTGTCGTAATACGTCGTCGCCGCAACGATTGCCTTCGCATAGGCCTCGGGATTGGTGCTCTTGAAGATGCCGCTGCCCACGAAGTTGCCGTCACAGCCCAACTGCATCATGAGCGCGGCGTCGGCGGGAGTCGCGATGCCACCTGCTGAAAAGTTGACAACCGGCAGCTTCCCGGTCCGGTGAATTTCCTGAATGAGGTCGAAGGGTGCGCCGAGATGTTTCGCCTCGGCCATCAACTCCTCCGGCCGCATCGATGCGATCCGGCGGATACCGCCCTGCACGGCGCGCATATGGCGCACCGCCTCGACGACGTTCCCGGTGCCGGCCTCACCCTTGGTGCGGATCATTGCGGCCCCTTCGCCGATGCGTCGCAGTGCCTCGCCGAGGTCACGCGCTCCGCACACAAAGGGCACGTCGAACTGCCACTTGTCGATGTGATGCTCCTCGTCCGCCGGGGTCAGCACCTCGGACTCGTCGATGTAGTCGACACCGAGCGATTGCAACACCTGCGCCTCGACGAAATGACCGATGCGGGCCTTTGCCATCACCGGGATGGTCACCGCCGCGATGATCTCCTTGATGAGGCTCACGTCGCTCATGCGTGCGACGCCGCCGTCGCGACGGATGTCCGACGGGACGCGCTCCAGCGCCATCACCGCGACCGCACCGGCGTCCTCGGCGATCTTCGCCTGCTCGGCCGTGACCACGTCCATGATGACGCCGCCTTTGAGCATCTCTGCCAGGCCGCGCTTGACCCGCACGCCGCCGGTGCCGGGCTCGTGTCCGTTGGAACTCGTCGTGTCGCTCGTCATGCTCTCGCTCCTCGCCCGGCTCGCTGTGCCGGGAACGCGTTCCATTCTACGGCTTTCTCGACGAGTTCTTCGCCCCGGATCTCGTTTGTGCTGCTGGCTTTGTTGCAGGTTTTGTGGTGTCTTTCGCAGCCGTTGCAGTGGTCTTTGTTGCAGATTTTGTGGTGGCTTTGGCGGGCGGTTTCGCCGCCGGTCTGGAGCTTGCGACCTTCTCGGTGTTGTGCTTGAGCGCCTCGACCGACCGCTGCAGGTTGCCGCGCACGATCGGTTCGGCGGCACGACCGAGCAGTTTGCCTGCAATCCCACCCCCGAACTCGTACTCCATGTCAAAGGTCACCTGCGTCTTCTCACCCTTGGGCGCGAACGCCCAGAGACCGACCTGTTTGAACCCTTCGTTGGAGTGCCAGCCGATCGCCTTGTTCTCCGTCCATGTCGTGATGTCCACCACTGACGTCAGCGTCGTCGGACCGGCTTTCATCCCGACGGCGAATTGCGCACCCTTGCCGTGGGTCAGCTTGCCGGTGGGCTGCCACTTCACCAGGTCCTTCATGTATTTGGTGGTGTTGCGGTAGTCATCCACGTAAGCGAACACCGCAGCCGGGGGAGCGTTGATGGTCATGTCGATGGTGATACGACCCATGCCTGGACTCCTGGCGCGGTGGCACCGCGCGATTGCCTCAGTATGCGATTCGAGGCACGTCCGTGCAGGCGATCTCGGGGCCCGCTGAAGCGGGTGGTATCATCCGGGCCGGGCGCCGGGAAGTAGCTCAGCCAGGTTAGAGTGCACGGTTCGGGACCGTGAGGTCGGGAGTTCGAATCTCCCCTTCCCGACGGTTCCTTCGCGATTGAGTGCACAAGAGGTCAGTGCGCGCTGCACACCGACCGAGTGACCCATCCCGCGGCGTAAACGTCAAGTGCCGTCGGATCGGTGCCCGTGCAGAAGATGTCATCGACCAGCAGCTGGCTGCCGTGGACGATCACGACGAGGTCGTACTGCTCCGTGGTCCCAGCGCCAAATCCCAGCACCACGTGGGCAATGCCACCGGTTGGTGTCGGCGTCGTGGTGACCGACTGGGTTGTCCATGCGGGATCCTGGCCGCCCCCCAACGGGTCTGGTGCACTCGCGACCCCGTCCACCTCGCTTTTCAACTGGGTGACAAGTCTCGCGGTCAACGGACACGCAGCGAACACGTCGGGCCCCGACGAGGCGGCGTCGCACGTGGTGAACATCGCGTCGCCTGCGCAGCTGGCCGGAGTGCAGGCCGGATACACCAATGACGCCACCACGTTCAGCTCATCGCCGGTCGCCGCCGCCGTGGATGCCGGTGCCGCCGAGGGAGTGACGGTCGCCGCGACCGTCGGCGCCGGCGTCGCCGTTCCGGTCGCGCCGGCCGTCGGACTCGGCGGTGAACCGCACGAGATGAGCAGCAACGGCGCGATCATCGATATGCCCCGGACGACACTCGCACGAAACCTCACTCGGCGTTGCCGCAGTTGAACATGACAGCGACCAGATAGCATTAAGGATTGCGGCCCCGTAGCTCAGTGGATAGAGCGGCGGTTTCCTAAACCGTGCGCGCAGGTTCGATTCCTGCCGGGGCTACCAAAGTGGTGTACGCGAGTACGCCACCAAATCCAATCAGCCCTGCGCCGGCGACACCGTCGGTCACTCGAATCGAACGCGGGCTCATCGATCGACCCGCAACGGCGACACCGGTGGCGAGCATGGTGACCCAGGTGAGGCTCCCGATCGCAACGCCAATGACGAAGATGATTGCCGAGGCGGTCGTGTGCACGAGTCCCGTTGTGCTTGCCGCAGCAAAGATGGCCGCCCACGACACGATCGTTGATGGATTGGATGCCGTCCCACCGAGCGCGGTCAGGAACGCGCGGCGTGGGCTCGCAATTTCCGAAGCCATTTCTCCACCGACTCGAACACGGAACGCGGTGTACAGGGTTCGTGCCCCGAGCCACACGAGCACTATCGCACCGGCAAGCCCGAGCGCCAGGCGCAGCGGGTGAACGGTCAGCAGCGGAGCGGCGCCCCCGGCTCCGGCTGCGGCGTACAGAGCGTCGACGGTCGCGATGCCCGAACCGATCGCCACCCCCACGTGCCACCCGCTCCGTACCGTGGACCTGATCAGGAACAGGGACATCGGACCGAGTTGCAGGGCAACGAAGAATCCGAGTCCGAACCCGATGATCGCGGCACTCATGCCTCCGGAGCCTTGCCGGTGGCGAGAGGGGTCACGACAGATCCATTGGTTTCACGGGGCCGATTCTCTTCCAGAAGCTCAGGTCCCGGTCAGCCTGCCGTGCGGTGCAAGCACAGCCTGCAATCACGTGGCGCGCGGGTGCTACGTGCGCGTTTGGGCGCCGGCGAGCGGTGCGACCCGCACATTTGCAGCCCCGACCGGCTGCTGCGATCGCCTCGCCGCTGCGCAGGCGAGCGCGGCTGCTCCGACAAGCGCCCAGCCGGCGAGCTGCCCCGGCGGAAACGTCGCGGCATCGGCGAAGTCCGCGAACGCCGCCAGGGTGATCAACCCCCAGGCGCCAAATGCCAGGCTCACCGGTGAGGTCAACGTCAGGAGCGCGCCCGGATCCATGAGCCGCGCAGCCGCCGCGACGCCGATCACCATGACCGGCGCCAGCATCACGAGGTCATCCGAGTATGCGTGCGGAGATGCGATCAGGGACAGCACCGCGGCACCCACCAGCGCGACGTCGAGACGCCTTGCGTCGCGGCGCACCAGTGCCCCCAGCCACACGGCGGCTGCACACGCGAGCAGGGTCACGAGCAGGCCGATCAGATGGGCGGCGGGCCCGTTGCCGAAAAGCGATCCGACCACACCGATGAAGCTCAGCATGTTCGCCAGCACCCATCGTGTCGTGGACCCGGCGAGGATCTTGATGAAGCCGTCGATGCCCGACGGACCGACCAGCGCGAGCGAGGCCAGCGCCAATCCGCCCGCTCCCGCGATGGCGCCGAGGATGATCCGGCGGCGACGCCACCCGAGCAGAAACGCAAGAAGGCCGATCGCCAGGTGCGGCTTCGCGATCCCCGCCGCAGCGACCAGCAACGCGGCGCCGGTGGCCTCGTGGCCGCTCTTCCACGCTCGGTAGGCCAGCACGATCCCGAGCGCCAGGATCGGCGTCCACTGGGCCTGGATCAGCGTCGTCCAGGTACCCATTGAGGCAAGCGCGGCGGCCCCGGCGGCGACCTTCCAGACCCGCTGAGTCCCAGGCGGCCACTCGACCGTGCGAACCGCGAGGACGATGGCGAGGAGGAGGACCGCAATTTCGAGGATCCCCCAGAGGCGGTACGCGACGGGGAGGGGCAGGAAGGTCGCCGGCAGGACGAGCGCGGCCGCGACCGGGGTGTTGACGAACGGCAGGTTTCCTTCACGGTCGGGTGCGATCAACGCGCTGTGGAGCGGTTGCTGAACGGCCTCGTCGTACAGATCCCCGGTATGTCCCTCACGAAGCAGCGTGCCGCCGACGTAGAACGCCGTGAAATCACTCCGGCCGACGTCGATGCTGCTCACCTGCGACCAGACGACCGCATATGCGAGGAGCAGCGCCGCAGCGAAGGCGATGATCAGCCGAGCAGGTCGTTGAGATCGGCTCACCTCCGCGAGCCTATCCGCTGTCGCCGGGAATGCCCGGGGTGTTATCAGGCCGTCACAGTGCGACCGATTCGACATCGACAGCGCGTCCGACGCGGCTCGACCCACTGCTGCGACACTGAGCGCGATGATCACGGCCGCACACGCGGTGCTGTATGCCGGGGAGCCCGACCGGGCCCGAGCCTTCTTCCGTGACGTGCTCGGCATGCCGAATGTCGACATCCACGGCGGCTGGCTCATCTTCAAGCTGCCTCCGGCCGAGCTGGGTGTCCATCCTGCCGGCGAGGAATCGCCCGGCGGCCACCACGAGCTCTTCCTCATGTGCGACGACATCGATCGCACCGTTGAGGAGCTCACCGCGAAAGGCGCTGAGTTCTCCGAGCCGATCAGCGCCGCTCGCTTCGGACGCCTCACTCGTCTGCGCATCCCCGGGGGCGGGGAAATCGGTCTGTACCAGCCTTCGCACGCCACCGCATACGACCTCGAAACCTGAAACGCGTCACCGTCGTCACGTGTTCGGACGGCTCGGTACCATGAGGCGATGAGCTCCGAAGCGCACACGCAGCTGGTCCAGGCACCCGACGGGCGGCAGCTCGAGGTGGTGTCCGCCGGGCCGGAGGACGGCCGGTGCTTCCTCTTCCACAGCGGGACGCCCTCGGCGGCGGCGGCCTATCCGCCGCTGGTCGCGCAGCTCGCCAAGCGCGGCTTGCGCCTCGTCACCTTCTCGCGAGCCGGCTATGCCGGGTCGTCGCCCATGCCAGGTCGCGGTGTCGGTGACGTGGCGACCGACGCGCAGGCGGTCCTCGATGCGCTGAAGGTCGGCTCGTTCTTCTGCGCAGGTCAGTCCGGAGGCGGTCCGCATGCGCTGGCGTGCGCGGCACTGCTGCCGGATCGCGTCCTCGCCACCGCGTCACTTGCCGGGGTCGCCCCATGGGGTGCGGATGGGCTGGACTGGCTCGGCGGCATGGGCCCTGAAAACCTCGAGGAATTCGGCGCCGCCCTGAAAGGCCGCGACGCCCTCGAGGTGTACCTCGACCGCGAGGCTGCCGCCATCCACGACGTGCGCCCCGAAGACGTGGCCGCGTCGCTGGGAGGTCTCATCAGCGATGTCGACAGGGCGGCGCTCAACGGTGGGTATGCCGAGTACATGGCGAGCGTGCTCGGTCGCTCCGTCTCGGCCGGCATCGCGGGATGGCGTGACGATGACATCGCGTTCACCCGCCCATGGGGCTTCGACCTCGGGTCGATAGAGATCTCCTGTGGCCGTCTGGCAGGGAGGCGAGGACCGCATGGTGCCCATGTCCCATGGCGCATGGCTGGCCGCCCACATCCCCGGGGCAGACGCGCATCTCCTCCCCGGAGAGGGCCATCTCTCGCTCGCACTCAATAAGATCGGTAACGTGCTGGACGGCTTGCTCGCGATGGGCGAGGCAGCGGCGCGTCCGGCTCGCGCATCGTGAACCCCGTATAGTCGCCGCAGCTTTCGAGCACGCGGAGAGGAGATCAAACCCATGACACCTGATGAGGTCAAGCAGAGCATCACCAGCTGGTGCTCGTCGGATGACGACCTGGAGATTGCCTCCGACCGATTCGAGCCCGGCACGGACTTCTCGTTCGGGCTCAAGGCAGGAACCCTGAGCACCGCGCCGGTGGACCTGATCGTGCTCAAGGCTGACGGCGCCGACCGCGTGACCATCCGGCGGAGCGTCACCCTGACCGGCGACAACGTCGATGCGGCCAATCAACTGATCGCCTCGCGGCCTGGTTCGGTCACCGCGTCGGTGGAGCACTCCGGCGCCGACACCACGGTGGTCGCGCAGACCTATGTCTACCTCGACGGGCTGAGCAAGCACACCTTCGTCCAGGCGGTCGCCGAGCTTGCCCGGACCAGCACGTTGCTCGATGCCATCGGTGGTGCCGAAAGCGCGGCCGTGGTCGACCAGGAAGCGGCCGGCGTCGCGTCCGACGCTGTCGATGCGGATGCCGAGCCGGACTCCACGCCGTTCGCCGGCACGCCGGCGACCCCAACGCCCTCAGTTGCCGAATCGACGTTCCAGGCCTCGCCGTCCCCGTCGATACCGCAGCCGAGCTCGATCCCGTCGGGAATCCCGGTCGGGCAACCGTTGCCGACGCCCAGCTTCACGCCGCAGCCGGTTCAGGCCCAGCCGGCGTACACCCCGCAACCGATGCAGCAGCCCTACCAGGCACAGCCTATCCAGGCGCAGCCAGCGCCGCAGCAGGCTGCCGGCGGATGGGCCCCGAGCCACTCCGTCCCACCTCAGGGATTGCGCGCCTGGGGCGCTCCCGATCCCTCCGGACCGGTTGTTGCCAACCTCGCGCCCGGTTTGCCGATCCAGGTCGCTGAAGTTCGTGGCGCGTGGGCGCGAGTGATCTGCTCGAACGGATGGACCGGCTGGATCGACGGCCGGATCATCGGCGTCGCTGCCTGACCTTCGTACCCCGATGAGCAGCGGCTCGGAGACACCGAGCCTCGACGCGCTCACCGCGGCGCTCGCCGATCGGCGTGCGCGCTCGCTTGCCATGGGTGGCGAGGAGCGCGTCGCCCAGCAGCACGCCCGGCACAAGCTGACGGCACGCGAGCGGATCGACCTGCTCTTCGACGCAGGGACCTTCGTTGAGCTCGGCCTGCTCGCCCATCAACATTCGATGACCGGCGCGGTCACCGAACCGGAACGCACGCCTTCTGATGGTGTCGTCACGGGTGAGGGGCTGATCGATGGTCGGCGCGCCTACTGCGCGGCCTACGACTTCACGGTGATGGCCGGGTCCATGGGGATGGTGGGCGAGCAGAAGGTCGCACGCCTGCGCCGCAAAGCGATGTTGAACCGCCTCCCGATGATCTGGCTTCTTGACTCAGCGGGAGCGCGAATCCAGGAGGCGGCCGGGAGCACGTTCGCCGGCAGCGGGGCGCTCTTCTTCGAGCAGGTGCAGATGAGCGGCGTCGTCCCCCAGGTGGCGGCGATGCTCGGCCCCTGCGCCGCGGGCACCGCGTACATCCCTGGGCTGGCCGACTTCGTCCCGATGGTCAGGCACACCAGCAGCATGTCGCTTGGAGGCGCGCGTCTTGTCAAGGCTGCAACCGGCGAGGAGACGACCGATCACGACATGGGCGGGAGCCAGGTGCATTGCCACATCAGCGGTGTGGGGGATCTCGAGGTCGACGACGACGCGGCGTGCATCACCGCGATTCGCGACTTCCTCTCCTTCATGCCATCCAACAACCGCGAGCCGCCGCCGCGGCGTGAGAGCGCTGATCGCCGCGACCGGCGCATCGACGACATCGAAACAATCGTCCCCAGCAACCCACGCGCCGTCTACGACATGCGCAAGGTCGTCACGCGCGTTGCCGACGGCGGCAGCGTCTTCGAGGTCAAGCCGACATTTGCGCGCAACATCATCACGGCGCTGATACGCCTGAACGGCCGGCCGGCCGGCATCGTCGCCAACCAACCGATGGTCAAGGGCGGCGCGCTCGACATCGATGCCGCCGACAAAGCGGCACGCTTCATCTGGCTGTGCGACGCGTTCAACGTGCCGCTGGTGTTTCTGCAGGACGTTCCCGGATTCATCGTCGGCACCGAGGTCGAGAAGCAGGGCATCATCCGGCACGGGGCAAAGATGCTCTATGCGGTGAGCGAGGCCACGGTTCCCAAGGTGACCGTCGTCATCCGCAAGGCGTACGGCGCGGGGTATTTCGTCATGTGTGGTCGCGGCTACGAGCCCGACACGCTGGTCGCCTGGCCGACCGCCGAGATATCGGTGATGGGGCCGGAGGGAGCCGTCGACATCCTCTTCACGAAGCAGATCGCCGCGGCCGACGACCCGGCGGCGGCGCGTGCCGGCTATGCGGCGGCAGTACGCCAGACCATCGATCCCTACATCGCCGCGTCATGGGCGATGGTCGACGACATCATCGATCCGGCGGACACGAGGCGGGTGATCATCGACGCACTCGAAGGTGCTGAAACCAAACGGCAGCGGCGCGCGTGGCGAAAGCACGGCGTGCCACCGGTGTGAGGAGGGCAAGGTGACCGAGGTCAAGGCCGAGCTGGTGGGCAATCTCTGGAGCATCGTCGTCCAGGTGGGACAGGCCGTCGAGGAGGATGACACGCTGATGATCCTCGAGTTGATGAAGATGGAGATCCCGATAACGACTCCGACCTCGGGCACCGTCAAGGAGATCCTCGTTGCGGAGGGAGATGTGGTCCAGGAAGGTCAGACGGTCGCGATCATCGACTGAAAGCCACGCAGGTCACCGTCCCGCGACGATGACGGCGCTCGGCGGCGCGCGTGCGACGATGAATCGGTGAATTCGAGCCAGCTCGACACCATCAGCGTCAAGACGTCGGACAACGTCACCCTCGGATACAGCGTCGCCGGTCTTGGCAGCCGGCTGGTGGCACAGATCCTGGACAACCTGATCGCGTTACCGGTCACCCTGGTGGCGATATTGCTCTACGGCGCCCTGGCGAGCGTCTTCGTGACCAGCGCGCAGGGCACGGGATTCGCCGACGCCGGCGCGGCGTTCTTCGCCGGATTCGTCTACTTCGGATACTTCTTCGTGGCCGAGGTGGTAACCGGCGGCAAGACACCGGGCAAGAGCACCATGGGACTGCGGGTGATCCGGATCGACGGTTCCGCAGCCGACTTCGGCGCGCTGGCAGTGCGCAACGTGCTTCGCATCGTCGACGTCGGCGTCGTTCTGATCGGCATTGTCATCATGTTCTTCCAGCCGCAGACACGCCGTCTCGGTGACCTCGGCGCCGGCACGATTGTGGTCCGCGACCGGGCGATGGTCTCGCTCGCCGCCGCTGTGGCGCCGCCGCCGGTGATCCTGCGAACCCCCGACGCCGGACCGGCGATCGATGGGCTGGACCGAATCGGCGGCGTTGAGCGCGACGCGCTGCGAGTCTTCCTCTCGCGACCTGGACTGAGCCCGAAGTTGCGCGCCGACCTCGCGGCCGACATCGCGAAACGCCTCCTCGACCGGCTCGGGCTCCCCCCCGGCGCACCTGAGCGGCTCTGGCCACCAGAGCTCTTCATTGAGCGGGTGTACCTCCAACTCGACCAGATCCATCACTGAATGCTTCTCATGAACTCTTCTCATGAACTCTTGCCATGAGCCTCGACACCTTCATCGCTGAGCGCCAGGCTCGCTGGGGCGCGTTGGAAGCGGCGATCAAGACGGCAAAACGCGGACGGCTGCGCAATCAGTCCGCGACCGACATCGAGCGGTTCGGCATGCTCCTCCGTCAGACGTCGAGCGACCTCGCGATCGCACGCCGCGAACACCCCGATGCGCCGATCACCGAATACCTCAACACGCTCTGCGCGAGAGCGCACCCGCTTCTCTATCGGGGGCGGGCCTGGCGCATCGGTGCGATCGCCCCCTTCTTCGCCACCGCCCTGCCGCGTTCCTTTCGCGCCGCATGGCCGTACATCGTCACGAGCCTGGGCTTGATGGTGATCGGTTTCATCGCGGGCTGGCTCGCCGTGGATTTTCGTCCCGACCTGCGCGCATCGCTGGTGCCACCGTCGCTCTTCGACGAGATGGCGCGCGGCCAGATCGGCACCGGGGTGCAGGACGCGCCGTTCGCGGCGGCGTTCATCATCCAGAACAACATTCGCGTGGCGCTCATCTGCTTCGCGGGTGGCATGTTGCTCGGGATCCCCACGGCGTTCCTCCTGCTCACCAACGGCTGGATGCTCGGCACGGTGGCTGCGGCAGTCCACCTCGGCGGCTACGACTTCCAGTTCTGGTCGCTCATCGTGCCCCACGGCGTGCTCGAGCTCAGCGTGATCGTGATCAGTGGCGGCACGGGGCTCATGCTCGGGGACGCCATCCTCCGGCCCGGGCAGCTTCGCCGGGGTGAGGCGCTCGCGCGCGTGGCGGTGCGAGCGGTGCTGCTGGCGCTCGGTGCGGCCAGCCTGCTCATCATCGCCGGTACCCTCGAGGCCTTCGTATCGCCGAGCTCGCTTCCCGGCGGTGCGAAGCTGGCAATCGGAGCAGGGGTTGGTGTCCTCCTCTATTCCTGGCTCATCCTTGCCGGACGCGCTCGGAGAGGGCGACCAGGATTCGCCTTCGACCGTCCCGCGGAAACCCCCGCGTAGACTGGAGTCGATGGACGTCGTCCGGATCACGCCGCGTGGCTACTGCCATGGGGTGGTGGAAGCGATACGAATCGCCAAGCGTGAAGGCGCTGCTCGCGCGGGCAGCGAGCCGGTCACCATGCTCGGCTACCTGGTGCACAACGAGCACGTGACCCGCGAGCTGGAGGACTCGGGCGTCGCGCTCGTCGCAGAGCCCGATCGAATGAAGGCCCTCGAGCAGGTCACCGAGGGAACCGTCATCTTCACGGCCCACGGCATCTCGCCGGCGGTCGTCGATGCGGCGCGAGCCCGCGGCCTCAACCTCGTCGACGCCACGTGCAGTGACGTCACGCGCACCCACGACCTCGTCCGCGAGCTGGTTGCGAGCGGCCATCACGTCATCTACATCGGGAAGCGCGGTCACCCCGAACCTGCCGGGGTGCTCGGCATCGCGCCCGAGCACACCACGCTGATCGAGAGCATTGCCGAGGTCGACACGCTGGAGCTGCCCGACGAGCGTCCACTCGCGGTCACCTGTCAGACCACGCTGAGCATGTGGGACACGCAGTCGATCATCGAGCGCCTGCAGGAGCGCTTTCCGACCATCGAGGTGCACAACGAGATCTGCCGCGCAACCCAGGAGCGGCAGGAGGCGGCTGTGCTCGCGGCCGATGACGTGGATTGCGTCGTCGTGGTCGGCAGCGAACGCAGCAGCAACAGCCAGCGCCTGGTGCAGGTGGTGCGCGAAAAGGGTCATCGCCCCGCGTACCTCGTCGACACCGCGGCTGACCTCGACCCCGCCTGGTTCCGCGGCGTACACCGGGTTGGTGTCACCTCTGGCGCATCGACTCCGACGCAGATCACCCGCGCCGTCATCGCTGCGGTGGAGGCGATGCCCGATACCGTCTGAGGTGACGTTTCGGCTGCAAGGGTCACAAACCCCGCAGGCCTGTTAGTGTCCGCCTCGATGACCGCAGGAGGGACGCCGCTTCCCCCGCCTCTGGCGCCCGGTCAATGGGATGGAGGGCAGTCGTACCTTCCGCCGCCGCCTCCGATGTACCCGGCGCCCGCGTACTACGCCGGACCGCAGGTGGGCCCGGCGCCGGGCATCGCCTATGCCGGTTTCTGGATTCGCTTCCTCGCAGCGGTCATCGACACGCTCATCGTCGGCGTTCCGCTCGTGGTCGTTTTCGTCGCCGTCGATGGACCGGCGCTGAGCGCCTTCTTCAACTGCGTCAACGTCGCCATCAATGCATCGGTGGCGACCACGGTCTGTCAGGCCGCGTACCCAGTCTCCATTGAGTATTTCGAGCTCGTCGCGCTCGGTGCCGAGCTGCTCTATTTCGTGATCCTCTGGTCTCAGCTCGGCGGAACGCTCGGCCAGCGGATGCTCGGACTGCACGTCGTGGACGCGGCGACCGGCAGGAACATCGGGATCGGCCGAGCGCTGGGCCGCTTTGCCGGCTACCTGATCAGCTCGATCCCCTTCGACATCGGGCTGATCTGGGCTGCATTCGACCCCCGGAAGCAAGGCTGGCACGACAAAATCGCCAGCACATTCGTGGTGCGCAAAGTCTAGAATCCGGCCACCGACTCGCCAGACGAGACGGCCTTACCGAGGAGGAGAGAATCGTGGCAGCACTGCCGCCCCAGCCACCAGGGAGCCTACCGCCGGAGCCGCCCGGCTTCAGCCCGGCCGGCGGGCCACCACCAACAGCACCTCCACCGGGACCCTACTCGCCCGGCAATGCCTACGCCGGCCAGATGCCCGCCCAGCCATACGTCTCGCAGCCGATGCCGCAGCCGATCGTCGTCAAGGTGCACAAGCGAACCTTCTGGCTGACGATCGCGCAGATCATCATCATCCTCAAGGCGATCTTCATCCTGCTGCTGGCAGCGGGGTCGATCGCTATCGGTGTGTACATCCTTGCGGCGGGACATGCTGCGCTGCACAACATCCCGGGATACGACAACTATGCGACGCAGTTCGGCAACTCATTCGTGAACGCTGCAGGTGCTCTCTTCTTCGCGTTCGCGGTTGTACCTCTGATCATCGGCATCGTCGACCTCATCCTCGGCATCATCGTGGGACGGCCGTCACAGGTGGCACGCTGGATCATCGTTGTGCTCGACGTCATCAGCATCGTCATCGCGCTCGCCGATTTCGGTCGCGTGAACACGAATACCGGTGACATCGTCCTCGTCGTATACATCGCACTCCAGGTCATCGTCCTGTATGCGCTGCTGATCGACCCGCCAACTCGAAGGAACTTCGCAGGCACCGCCCGTTAAGTCGAGCGTGGCGGGCGCCTGACGCGCTACAGGCGCGCTCGCCGCTTCAGGTCGAGATAGCGGTTCACGAGCCGCGGCGACAGCGTGCGGGCGTCGGCGTCGATGGTCTCGATGCCGGAGCTGCGCAGCATGCGCAGGGTATCGTCGCGGTCGGCGATCAGCCCGCCGGCGACGGCTCGCGCGTAGGCATCGTCACCGCTGCGCGGCAGGGTGGTCGCCGCGTCAACGAGCGCCGGGTCGCGCACCGTGACCACCAGCGGGAGATGGCGGCGACGCAGACGGACGCACTGCCTGATCAGCGCTTTCCCCTGGTCGGGATCGAGCACGTCGGTGAAGATGACCACGAGCGATCGGCGCGTCTGCCAGCGGCTGAAATATGCGAGCGCATCGTCGTAATCCGCCTCGGTCTCGCCCGGTTGGATCGGACGGGTGGCGTCGAGAAAGCGACGCAGCTGCGCGGCCCCGGCGCGAGGCGGGAGCGTGCTGGTGACCGTGTCGGAGAAGGCGAGCATCCCTGCGCGATCCCCGGCGCGAAGAGCGACATGCACGAGCAGCAGGGCCGCATTGATCGCGTGGTCCAGCTTGGTGAGCTCGCCTGCACCGATTCCCATCAGCCTGCCGTGATCCAGGCAGATCACCAGCGGCTGGGCACGCTCGGGGATGAGCTCCGTGGCCATGAGGCGCCCGGTTCGTGCGGTGGCGCGCCAGTTGATGGCCCGCAACGGGTCATCCGGAAAGGCCTCGCGCACGCGGTCGAACTCGCTGCCCTCCGTACGAAGACGCATGGTGCGAAGTCCAAGCTCGGCGAGCTGACCTCGACGCGCCAGTGCCTCGTACACATCGATCGCAGCGAGGTTCGGATCGACGCGAACGGCGCGGGTGGCCGCGACAGTGGTCTGCCGCCAGCCGATCCCCCACGGTCCCGTCGCCCGGACCACGGCCGGTCCAAGGACGACATCGCCGCGCGCAACCGGCGTGACCGTGTACTCGACACGCGCCGGCAGGCGCAGATTCCACCGGTTTCGCGATGCATGCAGGCCCGACGGGACTCGTTCATACACGATGGCTGAGGCTCCCGGGGATCGAGCGGTCACGGAGAGCGCCACACGGTTGGCGACGCCCACCGAGAGCAGGTCGTTGCAGTCGCGCTCGACGCGCAACAACGTTCTCCCCGGTGCGCGGCGTGAGTCGACGGCGATCGAGATCAGCGCCCCTACGAAGAGCGCGAGCCCGACGACAAGCACTGCTGACGCCGCCGCTCCGGCTGCTATCACCGCGACCGGCACCAGCAGGAGACCGGCGCCACGCCACGTCATTGCGGCGCAGTCACCTCGGGACCGGGACCCTGCCCACCGCCCGCTGCACCGCGGCGACCTCGGACACGCCCTGGATCTCCGCTTCGGGGCGGCGGATCATGCGGTGCCGGAGCGCCGGGATGCAGACGTCCTTCACGTCGTCGGGGACCACATAGTCGCGGCCCTGAATCGCCGCCATCGCCTTGCCGGCCAGCAGCAGCGCGATCGATCCGCGCGGGCTCGCGCCAAGCGAGAGGTCGGCACTGGTCCGGGTCGCGGTGACGATCGCCGAGATGTAGCCAAGCACCTCGTCGGAGACGCGAACCTTCGCCACCTCCGCGCGAACTCGCGCCAGCGCCGTGCTGTCGATGATCGAGGTAACCCCCGCTGCCACGAGGTCGTGCGCGTTGAACCCCCCGTCGACGCGACGGAGCATGACCATCTCGGTCGCCGGCTCCGGGACGTTGACCTCGAGCTTGAAGAAGAATCGATCGAGCTGAGCCTCTGGGAGTGGATAGGTGCCCTCGTACTCCACGGGGTTCTGGGTGGCCACGACCAGAAAGCGATCGCCGAGCGAGCGACTCTCGCCGTCCGACGTCACCTGGCGCTCCTCCATCGCCTCGAGGAGCGCCGACTGAAGTTCTTGGCGGGGGCGCGGTTGATCTCGTCGGCAAGCAACGTGTCGGTGAAGATCGGGCCCTCGCGGAACTCGAAGCTTCCGGAGTTGGGTCGATAGACGCTGGTGCCGATGATGTCCGATGGCAGCAGGTCGGGGGTGAACTGGATTCGCGTGAAGCGCGCGTCGAGCGCAGCGGCCAGCGTGCGCGCCATCAACGTCTTCGCCGTCCCAGGCACTCCTTCGAGGAGCACGTGGCCGCCGCAGAGCACGGCGATGTAGAGGCCGTCGATGACCTGGAGCTGCCCGACCACGGCTCGCCCCATGGTCTCGTGGAGTGCGCCACGCAGCGCGGCGGCGTCGTTCACAGGTGCCACTCCGGGCATTGTGCCCTGCGCGCTCGTGCGATCATCCAACCGGCGCACCGGTCCACTGACGCTCGCAGGCGTCGACATCGCGAGCCAGGCTGAGCAACTCGCTCTCCTCGGGTCGCCCGGCGGCGAGCGCCCGAGCGTGGGCGAGCAGCGCGGCGAGCCCCGTGCCCGCCTGTGGGTTGGTCATCGACGCCGCGGCGCAGAACGCCGCGTCGTCGAGATGCCAGTCCACCCCGGTCGCGCTTCCGACCCTGCGTTTGAGCTCGTCGGCATAGCGTGCGGCGATCGGCCCGCGCTGCCTGCTCCGTGCGAAGAGCTGTCCCATCGCGGCGACATACGCTCCGGCGCTCGGCACCGTTGCGTCCCCGCCGTCCTGGACGGGCTTGCCGAAGCGGCGGCCGTTCAACGCGATCGCAAGGAGCGCAACCAGCCCGATCAGCAAGGTCGCCAGGCCGACCGGCCCGTCGAAGATCGCTCCGGCACCATTGCTTGGAGCTCCCTCGCCGTGGTGGTATTCGTCGAAGCTGATCCGCCCCCCGCGCGCACGCTGCAGGAGGCTGAGCGCGAGGTACGAGGAGTCGGGGTGCCGGAGCCCATCGTTGGACAGCGGCGCAGTGTCACCGAGGACGTAGGCACGGCCCGTTCCGACGCGGACCACGCCCGCCACGACGTTGTTCTGCTCCATCAGCAGGGGAATCAGCGGCGCCTGGTTGGAAAAGGTCAACCCGCTCCCGACCGGGACCGAATGGACGCGGTCGGTGCTGTCGAAGGGCAGCGCGACAGTCGCGGTGCCGCTCCCCTGCGTTGCGGACGGATTGACATCGAGCCTGCCCAGCAGCGGAGCAGCGGTTGAGAGGCTGTCGGGCGTGACCACCAGAACCAGGTCGCCGCCGCCGCGAAGGAATGTCATCACGGTGTTGACGTCCGACGTGGTCAGCGCGACGGTCGGGTCGTAGCAGAAGACCACGTCACTTGCGTTGAGGGCGAAGCTCCCGCTGATACGGCCGACATCGAGACCGAGGTCCGAATACCACGTGTAGAGCGCGAGGGTGCCCAGGCTGCCGGCCGATCGCGACGACGGGTTGACCTGGTCGCTGGGTGGGATTGCGCTGCTGATCGCAATGACCGCGAGGATGCAGAGGGCCGCGATCAACGTGAGCATCGCCGAGAGCGGCGGCCGGCTCATTGACTTCTGAGTCCCCGGGCTCGGCGCCCCCGCCGAGTGGCGGGCCACGCGCCGGACCGCGTCACATCGAGCGCGTGCGACCTCCCAGTCAGCTGCGCTGACCGCCTCTCCGCCGTACCAGGCCTTGTCGAACGCGGCCGCAGCGGGAGCGACGACCGCCAGGAGATCTGCGTCAGTGGAGAGCGTCGCAAGCATTTCGCGCGTCGTCCACGCACGGTTCAACTGCGCTCGCCGGTCGGCAACTTCTAGCAATGCCGAGCGGAACGCGCGTCGGATCGCCTCTCGATAGTCGCTCCGCGCCGCGGCGGCAAGCGCAAGGTCCCATTCGCGATCCGGGTCATTGCCGGCGGTGGCCGGTTCGTCCGGTGCGCGCGCGCGCCGGCCTCCCGCAATCCCGCGCAGCCGGTAGATCGCGAACGCGGTGATGGCACCAAGCACGAGGACGCCGAGCAGGATCGAACCGCCCTGGCCGAGCAGCCCGAAGAGGTGCGAGAGGATCCACTGGACGGCCTCGCCGATGCGCGCAAAGATCGAGGGTGGTTGGTTCTGGTCGAGAGCGGCAAAAACGGACGATGAATACACCTGGTGGAGAAGCTTCTGGGCATCTCGAGAGTCCACCTGGCACGCGGACCCGGACGGCAGCGCGAGGGTGGTAACGATGAGGTCGATCCGCTGCATCGAGGTCGCGACGTCGGGTGGCGTCGTGGTGAGAGCGGCGATGATCGGAGCGAGAGCCTGGCTCGATGACGGTGCAAGATCCTCGGCCTCGGTGACGGCCGTGAGGGCCGCAGGCGGCTGCGGAGGCAGAGCCGTGAGCGCACTTTCCGCACGTGCCAGCAGCGTGAGGTACTCGATGGTCACGCACGGCCCCGCGGCGCCCGCCGGTGTCACCGTCGACCCGGCAACCGCGACGAGCGCAGCGCCGACGACGCCCGCGGCGACCAGGCGCCTCACAGCGACCGTGCGAGCATCTCGATGTCGAAGCCTTCTTTGCGGATCCGAATGTCGTAGTACAGCAGCGTGACCCCGATGTAGGTGATCGGACCGACGAACACGGCGGCGATCGCACCCGCAACCTGCTGGAAGACGAAGGAGTTGTTGGGCGCGATCAGGTTTCCGGGGACCTGGAAGATCGCCGACACCACCCCCGAGATGATCGATGTGATGAGCACGAGCAGGAGCATGCGTCCGAAGGTCGGCCAGAAGCGGCCGCCGATCAACTGCCAGCTCCGCCTGAGCCCGCCCCACCCGGACACCCGCTCGAGAACGATCGCGGGCACTGCGACGACGGTGCGCACGTAGATCATGACCAGCACGGGGATCAGACCGATGAAGGCGATCACCGCCAGGAGCGCTCCGAGCCCTCCGGCCCCGGCGGCGCCGAGCAACGCCGTGAACAGGATCACCAGCGCCAGCGACCCCGCGTACACAAGGATGAGGATGAGGATCATCGCGATGAGCGCGCCGAGGCGTCCCCAGGCCGCGCGGTAGGCGGACAGCAGTGAGCTCGGACGGTCGAGGTATCGATCACTCACGGCACGCGTGGTCGCCGCCTCTCCAAGCGGGACGACGATCAGCAGGCTGAGGAGCAGCAGGCCCAGGGTCACGGCGAGGACGCCGAGATAGGAGTTCAGGAGTTGCTGCGCCTGTGCCTGGGAGATGGTCTGGCCGCCCAGGGAGGCGAAGGGCGATCGCACGAACGTGGCGACCCCGGTCAGCTCGAAGAGCAGCCAGGTGAGCAGGGCGTAGGGGATCTGCACCACGGCGCTGATGGAGGCGATGAGCGCGAAGTTGCGCCGGTAGAGGGTGAAGGTGGCGTCGAGCCACTCGCCCACCGACATCGATCGGAAGCGTCCTGACCCCACCTGGGACGGCATGAGGCCGGGATTCCACCCGGGTTGCGGGGCTCCCCAGGCAGGCGGCTGGCCCCAGCCCGGTGGGGGTGATCCCCAGCCCGGCGGGGGTGATCCCCAGCCCGGCGGCGGTGGTCCCCAGGCCGGTGGAGTCGCCCCCAGATCGACCGGTGGCGGGCCGGGAGGCGGTGGCTGGTCAGTCATCACAACCCATTGTCAATGCTGCACCGCAGGGCTGAGCAACGGTATCCTCACAACCTGAGGCGATGAGAGAGTTCACTGCCGCGCTGGTTTGCGGCCATATCAACCTTTGGCACGCCCGATGCGGGCGCTAGTCGTCGATCCGACCCTGATCAACTCGGGCTCCGGTCGGCGGGGCCGCGGGCGGCGGCGTCGCGCGCAACCGAGCTCGTCGCTTCCGGTCGAGGTGCGCGACGTGAGGACACCGGTGCCGCCCGGCCCCGGTTGGGTGCTCATCCGCCCGGCACTCGCCGGCATCTGCAGCACCGACCTCGCCCTCGTGCATCGCGATCCGTTCCCCAACATCCTCACCGCCTATACCTCGCCGGGCACCTTCATCCCCGGCCACGAGGTTGTCGGTGTCGTCGAACGCGCCTCCTCAACCCGCTGGGCGCACGAGGGAGATCGCGTCCTGGTCGAGCCGACCCTACGCTGCGCCCACAAGGGACTGGCCGAATGCCGGCGCTGCCGTGCCGGCGACACGCACCTCTGCGAGAACGCGGACCGTGGCGGATCGCTCTGCTCCGGACGATCGGTTGGATCGAGCGAGAAGGCAGGCGGTGGCTGGAGTGAGGGCTTCCTGGTCCATGAGGACATGCTCGTCCCAGCCGACGGCATCTCCGACCAGCGAGGCGTCCTCGCCGAACCGGCGGCCACCGCGCTTCACGCGGTCCTGCGCTGGACCCGCCGCGGCGACACCGCGGTGGTGATCGGATCGGGCGCGCTCAGCCGGCTGATCGTCGCGGTGTTGCGCCGCATGCACCCGGATCTCGACATCATCGTGCTCCACGACGCTCGGAGCACCACCCGCCCGCGCATGGGCCGGCGCCACCGCGAGAGCGCACCGCTCAACGGCGACCCCAATGCCGCCTTCATGGCAATCCGATCGATCGGAGCCAACCGCGTGTGGCATGGGTCCTCGGAGCAGATGCTGCAGAAGACCGCCGAGCACATGGAAGCCCGGGTGATGCGCCCGGCGGGCGGTGGCCTGCCCGTCCTCGATGGCGGCGTCGACGTCGTGTTCGACTGCCGGGCGTCAGCGCTCAGCATCGACCTCGCCGTGCGACTGCTGCGCGCCGGAGGCACCCTGGTGCTCTGCGGGCGCTCCGGTCGTCACGAGATCGAGTGGTCGCTGATCTGGGCGCGGGAGCTCACCGTGCGCGGCGCCGCCTCATACGGCCGCGAGCCTGACGGCAAGCGAACCTTCGGCACCATCCGCGAGTGGTTGAGTGACTCGAGCTTCCCGGTCGACGGTGTCGTGACCCACCGATTCCCCCTCGATGAGTACAGCGCCGCGCTCGGTATTGCCCAGGCGGGCACGGCCGCCGGTGCGGTGAAGGTGGTCTTCGAGGGGCCGGCGGCAACGAGCCTCCGCCCCGCGGCGGCGGCCATCGTCGCCAATCAGCCCGATGAGCCGGTCCTCCTCCAGTCGACTGCGGCCCGGGTCCGCGGCGGCCGCGTCAAAGTCTCCTAGGGTTCCTCGCATGCTGCCGCGTGCAGGTGGCAGGCGCCCTGGGTGATCCAGGCGCCGCATGGGGTGCGTACCAACAGATGCGCAACCCCCGAGCCTGTGTCGGAGCATGAGAGTGCACCTGAGTGACGACGACATTGTCAGCTCGATCTCTGCCCACTCGCCCGAGGGGATCGAAGCTTTGTACGACCGATATGGTGGCCTCGCCCACACCGTCGCGCTGCGCATCCTGAGCGATCGGGGCGCAGCCGAAGACGTCGTGCAGGAATCCTTCCTGGCCGTATGGCGGAGCGGCTCCACGTTCCAGTCGGGCCGTGGATCCCTGCGTTCGTGGATCTGCACGATCGTCCGCAACCGAGCTATCGACCGCCTCCGCGGCGACCGTCACCGAACGCGGCTCGACACACCCATCGAAGGTGAATCCATCGAGCCTGCCATCTCGGATCCCTGGGCGGCCGTCGCGCTCGAATTGAGCGGCGAGGAGGTTCGCAAGGCGCTCGCCGAGCTTCCGCCCGAGCAGCGTCAGACCATCGAGCTCGCCTACTACGGCGGCTACTCGCAGTCCGAGATCGCGACCGCCATGGAGGTGCCGCTCGGTACTGTCAAAGGGCGGGTGCGGATCGCGCTCGACAAGCTTCGCGACAGCCTCGCCGATCGCGTGGAGACACCATGGCAGACGCAATGAGCCACGACGAGGTCGCCGACCTCCTGGCGCTCGAGGCCGTCGGTGCGCTCGAGCCGTCGGATCGAGATGGCATGGAGCGACACCTGGCCGCCTGCGCGGCCTGCCGCCGTGCCGCCGACGAGTACGCCGAGCTTGCATCGCTGTTGCCTGCCGCGCTCGAGGTGGTGCCGCCCCCTGCACGACTGCGCCGCAATCTCATGGCCCAGGTCTATGCCGAGGCGACAGCACCTCGCTCGGTACCGCGGTGGCGACGCCTGATCGACGCCATCCCGGCGAGCCGGACGTTCACCGTGGCCGGGGCGGCTGCGGTCATCGCTGCCATCGCAGTCGGGATCTGGGGTGCGACGGGCAGGACGAATCCGCAACCCGCGGTCACCTTCACATACCCCGTGTCCGGCACCACCGCGACCGGCACGCTCGACGTCCCCGCAGGCGGAGCGCCGGCGGTGCTGTTGGTGAACGGCCTTCAGCCACTCCCGAGCACCAAGACGTACGAGGTCTGGCTCATCCCGTCCCAGGGGTCACCGAAGGCCGCCGCGTTCCTCAGCCCCAGCCCGCAGCTGGGCGGCTGGGTTGCAGCCATCCCTGGCAGCCTCGCGGGATACAAGAGCCTCGCGGCGACCGTGGAACCCGCCGGGGGCAGCTCGACTCCGTCGAATACCGAGGTCCTGAGCGGTCAGCTCACCTCGTCCTGAGGCGGCTGCGCCGCCTTCCGCCGTTTCTCAGCGACCGCCGGGAGGACGCGCTTGATCCCGGCGTTGTCGACCACCATCCGCCGCTCACGCTTGCGATCTCGCTGGCGCGTGCGCTCGCGCTCGGCGTCGGGAACCTCGGGCTCGTCGTCCATCGGAGCGCTCAGGCGTGCAGCGGCGCTGCGGTGTCGCGGCGGCCGCGCGCGATGGCGACCGCGGCCGCGGCTGCCAGGGTGACCACGGCTCCGCCGGCCAGCGCCTGCACCCTGCGGTCGAGCCCGAGCGCCCGGATGCGGCCTCCGAACCCGGCTGCGTCGGCGATCGCGAGCGCGGCGTCGTAGATCTCGGCTCGCCTCGCGGGATCAAGAGTCCAGCCGGCAAATGCCCCGAGGACCTCATCGCCGGTGTCCACCAGCGGCGAGACGTCAGGCGAGGCGGCAAACGCGATGATGTCACCCCCGAGCGCCGCGTCGAGGCGATCCTCGACGGTCACGACCCCGACCTCGAGAGGCGTTCAGAGGGGAGGGGCGCGCCGAGACGCCGGCGCAGCGCGGTCAATGCGCGGAAGGTGAGCAGCTTCACCGCGCCTTCGCTCCGCCCCATGATCTCGGCGATCTCCCGGTTGCGAAGATCACCGCCGAACCGCAGCAGGATCGCCTGGCGCTGGTCGTGGGGCAGACCCGCGACCGCTGCGCGCACCTCGTCGGCGCGATCGTTCTCCTCGGCGTGAAGGGCGGGATCGGCGCCGGCGTCGGGCAGCATGCGCGGCTCGAGCTCGATCCAGCCGGGGCGGCGGCGCTCCCTCGACACCAGGTTGCCCGCGACGCGGTAGAGCCATGCCGAGTACGGAACGCCTCGCCATTCGAATCGCGGCAATTCCTCCATCGCCTTGGCGAAGGTCGCTGCGGTCATGTCGTCGGCCTGCTCCATGTCGTGGGTGAGCGTGTACACGTAGGCGTGGATCTGGTCGACGTAGCGCTCGTAGAGCGGCGCGAAGGCCGATCGGTCGCGCTGCGCGGCCAGGATCTCCAGCCGCTCCTCCTCGAGCTCCGCAGCGGTGCGATGCGCCATCGTCAGCGCTGCCCGGCCCGCGGAGGACGCAACTCGCAGAAGCGTGTTGGTGCCATCGCGTTACGCCTGGCGGCGTCCTCCGATCAATCCAAGCCGGGTGCCAACCTCTTCGAAGGCGAGCAACGCGCGGTCGAGCTGGTCGTGCGTATGGGTCGCGCAGACGATCGTGCGCACCCGTGCCCTCCCCCGCGCGACGGTGGGAAAGCCGATGCCCTGGGCGAACACCCCACGCTCGAGGAGCATGTCCGAGAGCTGCATCGCGACAGGCGCCTCACCGCACATCACCGGGGTGATCGGCGTCTCGCTGTCCCCGATGTCGAAGCCGAGCTCGCGCAGCCCGCTCTTGAAATGGCGCGTGTTGCTCCAGAGCTGTTCCATCAGATGCGGCTCCTGCTCGAGCACGTCGACCGCGGCGATGCACGCGGCGACCACAGCGGGCGGATGCGAGGACGAGAACAGGAATGGGCGCGCCTTGTGAATCAGGTGATCGCGCACGATCTGCGTCGAGGCGACGTATCCGCCGACCACGCCGATCGCCTTGCTCAGCGTGCCGATGTTGAGCGCGACCCTGCCGTGCAGACCGAAGTGATCGGTGGTACCCCGGCCGTTGCTGCCAAGCACGCCGGTCGCGTGTGCGTCATCGACCATCACCGCCGCGTCGTAATGCTCGGCTCGCTCCACGAGCTGCGGCAGCGGCGCGATGTCACCGTCCATGCTGAACACGCCGTCGGTGACCAGCAGGATGCGCCGGTAGCCCTTTCCACGTGCTTCGCTGAGCGCGCGTTCGGCGTCGTCGGGATCGGCGTGCTCGTAGAGGATCCGTTCCGCCTTGGTCAGCCGGATGCCGTCGATGATGCTGGCGTGGTTGAGCTTGTCGCTGACCACGCAGTCGCCCTGCTCCAGCATGGATCCGATGACACCGACGTTCACCGCGTAGCCACTCTGGAACGTGAGCGAGGCCTCGGTGCGCTTGAACGCGGCCAGGCGACGCTCCAGCTCTTCGTGCAATGTCTGCGTCCCCGCGATGGTGCGGACCGCACCGGTGCCGGCGCCCCATTCGAGCGCGGCGCGAGATGCGGCCTCCACGAGCCGCGGATGCGTGTTGAGGCCCAGATAGTTGTTGCTGGACAGGCTGATCACCGCCTTGCCGGCGATGTCGACCTCCGGGCCCTGGGCCGACTCGAGCACGCGCAAGGGACGGAACAACCCATCGCGCCGCAGCGCGTCCAGGTCCTCGTTCAGCGACGCGTCGAGTGCCTGGACGGCCTTCGACGTGTCTGCGCTCGTCACCATGCGTTCAACGATACGCCGCGCACTACTCGGGGGTGAGCGTGACCTTGCCGCACTGACCGGACTTCATCAGCTCGATGGCGCCGTCGATGTCGTGCAGCGCGAACCGGTGGGTGATGAGCGCGCGCACGTCGATGACGCCGTCCCGCACATAGGCGGTGACCTGCTCCCAGGTGGCCGGGATGCGCCGGCCGGCGATGCCGTAGAGGCTCAGACCCTTCATGACGACGTCGCTGGAGAGATCGACGACATCCGGCCCGTCACCGATGCCGAGCAGGCTGATCCAGCCGCCCGGCCGCACCAGGCGCGTCGCGGACGCAACTGCGACAGGCGATCCGCTCATCTCGAGCACGCAGTCGATCGCCCCGCCCGCAGCTCTCCGTACCGCGTCGTCGACGGCGTCGTCGCTGGCCTGAACGATCGCGTGCGCCCCCATGCGCTCGGCGAGGTCCAGCCGGTACGCGTTGCGGTCGACGCCGACGACGCGGGCTGCTCCCTGGACCCGGGCCACAGCGATCGCGGCGCAACCGATCGGGCCGCAGCCGTACACCACCACGGTCCTACCTTCGAGGTCGCCGTACGAGCACGCATGCACCGCGTTGCCGAAGGGCTCCATGGCGGCGGCGACGTCAGGCGCGACGGCCTCGCCGACCGGCCAGGCGTTGACCGCGGGCACGACCAGGTGGGTCGCAAAAGCCCCGTCGACATCGACGCCGAGGATGCGCGTGTTCTCGCAGACATGAAAGTCACCGCGCCGGCATTCATCGCAGTGGCCGCACACGATGTGCGATTCGACCGCGACGCGGGTGCCGATCGCCGGACCCTGGACTCCGTCACCCCAGGCGACGACCTCACCGCAGACCTCGTGACCGACCACGCGCGGCGGCCGCACCCGCGCCGCGGCCCAGGGGTTCCAGTCATAGAGATGCACGTCGGTACCGCATACCGACGTCGCGGCTACGCGGAGGAGGATCTGGCCGGCGGCGGGTGACGGCATCGGCACGTCGCCGATCACGAACCCGGGCACAGGCGTCGGCTTGAGGACTGCGAGCACTGCGCCGTGATTATGCCCGGCCGTCCCACCGGCGAATCTCACCGTCTGCGTGGTGTCCCTGGAGCCCGGAGACACTGCGGCTCATCGCGGCACTCGCCTGCCGCTCAGCGACAGATGCGGGAGGACACACATGCTCGATGGCATCGACCGGCCGGCCCCAGGGCCACGCCCTCGCCGGATCCCGGTGGAGGACCTCAGCGTCTACGAGGGGCGGGGCGGTCACACCCTGCGCCGCCACGTCGACACCCGGCCGGGCGACGAGATGCGCCGGATCCTTCGCGAGGGCGTTGCCGCGGCCGGCCGCTTCCTGAGCCGAGCCACCGCGCAGCGGTGCGTCGACATCGCGGTGACGCGTCGCAGCGCGGACATCGCCGCCTGGCTCAGTGGCAGGGACAAGGGTGCGCCCTTCAGCTTCGTCGAGGACATGGGCGAAGTCGTGGGTCACGTGCTCACCTACGCCGAGGTGAGCCGGGGTGTCGTGGTGCCCACCCAGGTGACATCGGTTCGACTGGTGCTGCGCCGCAACGACGAGCTGCCCGGCGGGTTCACGCTGGTCACCGCATACCCGACGCGATCCCCGCATCGGAACAAGAGACATCAGGAGCGATGACAATGAACGGCACCATCGATATCGATATCGCGATTGACAACGCCGCGACCGAGTATCCCGCGCTGGCCCAGCTGCTGGCGGGTTACTACCACCAGGACTGGCAGGAGGATCACGCCACACCTGATGCGGCGCTGCATGCGTTCGCGCGCGATGCGTCGCCGGACACGGTCGCGTCCGCCGCGGCCGACATCGAACGCCTCTCGAGCGCCGCCTTCGACGACGACGGTCTGGCACGCATCCTCGCCGACGGGTTCGACTGCAACTACGTCCCGGTCGCCAACGGCCTCACCGCCACCGGCTGGCTGCTCCACCTCCGCGACCTGCTCCGCCCCTCGGGATCCTGACCGGCGCCGTCACCGTGCCCGCGGCGAGGCGGCAACCCGTTGGTAGAGCGCCACGAAGTGGAGCAGCGCCGTGGGCACGAGTGTCGGGAGCGCGATGATCAGCGCGATGACATCGGTCGGGCCGCCGAGGAGCCGGACCCAGTACAGGATGAAGAGCACGATGCCGATCAGCAGCGTGTTCCGCCGGCCCCAGACGGTGTGCACGAGCTCCGGCCGCCGTCCGGCGAGCAGGACGATCGGCGTGAGCAGCACCGGTCCTGCGTAGCGGACAACGATCAGCAGGGTCAGCCAGAGGGGAGCGATCCCGAGCGCCCACGATCCGATCGCCCCGACGACGAAGTAGATCGCGTCGCCGAACGGGTCCATCGCCTTGCCGAGCACGGTCACGGGTCCATAGCGGCGGGCGATGAAGCCGTCGACCGCGTCGAGGAGCCCGACGGAGCCGCCGATCGATCCCCAGAGGGCCAGTCCCAGTCGCCCCGGCAACGAGAGCGTCCCGATGAACAGCACGGGGACGCAGAAATAGCCGCGGAGCGCCGTGAGCCCATTCGGGATCCCGTAACGGTCGACGGGGGTCCCGTCGGGGGTGCGCAGCAGGGCGGCGCCGCCGATCACACCGATGGTCACCACCACCCACCAGACGGCAGTCGCGATCACCGCAAGCGTGATCGTGCCGTGGCCGTGCACCAGCGCCACGTCGGCGGTCACCGCCTCACCGAGCACCAGTCCGACGACCGTCCAGAACGTCAACGACCTCCGCAAGCGCGCGCTGCCGCGAAGGCGCTCCAGCGCTGCCACGTAGAGGCCGGCTAGTCCACCCAGCCCCGCACTCCCGACGGCTGCGGAGACGCCGGGATCAGACCGCGAGGCACGTGATCGTCTTGACCACGCCGTCCGCGGACTGGATCCGATCGAGGATGAGACGCCCGATCCCCGGGACGTCGCTTGCCTCGACCTGGGCGATGACGTCGTACTCGCCGGTGATCGCGTCGACCATCACGATGCCGTCACTGCCTCTCAGGGCATCAGCCACGTGTTGCGCCCTGCCTGCGCTCGCTGTCACGAGCACGTATGCACGAATCATCTCGCTGCTCCCACGGTTCAAACGCCCGGCGACTGTAGCATGGGGAGATGCCGTGGGCCATCGTCATCCGGCTCCTCGCCCGGCTTGCGGCGAGCCTGTTTTTCTGGCGCATCGCGACCAGCCGGAGGAACGCTTACGCGGGTGGCCAGCCGCTGCCCGGCGCCACCCCAAAAGCTCGCATCGACGCGCAAGCCGCGGTCATCGCGGTGAGGAACTCCATCCTGTTCACCTGGCGCGCCTTCCTGACCGTCGCGTTCCTCGCAGCCACGACGCTCCTCCTGGTCGCGGGCTTGACCATCGTCGTCCTGACGCCCCGCTGGCTCGGGGCAACCCTCCTCGCCGCAGCGCTAGCGACGGGCTGGGCCACCTGGTTCGAGGGCCGCGTCCTCGTCGTCGCCGTGCGCATGCGCAACCGACGCCGTCGCGACGAGCGTTTGCGGAAGACTGCTACTTCCTAAGAAGGCCTTGCGTGGCGGAGCGGGAGGGGTCACCCACGCCGCTGCTCAGCTTGTCGGCGCCCTCCCTCGCGCAAGCAGATTGTCGCACTCACTCGGGCGCTGCCAAATTCGCTGCGTCGCGGGTGACCCCTCCCGCTCCGAGGGCCTGCTCAACTTAGGAAGTTGCGTCTTCTGAGCCGCTCGGCGCGGCGCCCTCGGCTGCGGCACCGCAGCAGAACGCTGGCCGCGTCCGAGGTCGACGGACTCACGCTGGACGGACTGAGTGAGGAGCGGCGTCGCCGTTACGTTAGCTGGGCGTGATCTCGGGGCGGGAGGGGGGAGCCGCGACGCAGCGAATTTGTCAGCGCCGGAGAGAGCGCGACAATCTGCTTGCGCGAACGGAGGCGCTGACAGTCTGAGCAGGGGCGCGGCTCCCCCCTCCCGCCCCGCGGCGCAGGACGGGGCAGAACGCATCAGCTGAGATACGGCGCGACGCCCTCGCCTTGCTCGGCGGAGTCCATCATCAGCTCGCTGACGGTGGGATGCGCGTGGATGATCGAGCCGAGGTCGTCCATGGTGAGGCCGTCGCTGATGGCGACGCCGACCTCGTGGATGATCTCGACGGCGTGGACGCCCATCACGGTTGCGCCGACGAGGCGGTCGGTCGCGGCGTCGGCATAGAGCTGGGCGAGGCCGTCGGGCTCGCCTTCGCCGAGCGCCTTGCCGTTGCCCAGGTAGCGGGCCTGGCCGAGCTTCACCTCGATGCCGGCTGCTTTCGCCGCCTCCGGGTTCAAGCCAACCATGGCAATTTCAGGGTGGGTATAGATGCAGGATGGCACTACGGTCCGGTCCATCGGCATGACGTCGTGACCGAGTGCGTTCTCGGCGGCGCGTCCGCCCTCCGCGCTGCCGAGGTGAGCCAGTTGGAGGCCGCCGATGCAGTCGCCCGCCGCCCAGATCTTCGGATTCGCGGTGCGCAGGAACTCGTCGACCTCGATGTGATCTCGGTCATTGATGGCGACGCCGGCATCCTCGAGCCCTATGCCGCGAGTCTGTGAACGGCGCCCGACCGAGACCAGCAGCAGGTCGGCATCGATGGCCGTCCCGTCCTCGAGGTGAGCCCGCACCGTGTCCGCCCCGTAGTCGACTGATGCCACGACACGTCCGGGGAGAAACGTGATGCCCTGCTTCTCCACGATGCGACGCCACTGCTGGACGATGCGGGCGTCAACACCGGCAAGGACCTGCGGAAGCACCTCGACGACGGTGACGCGCGATCCGAGCGCGGCGAACAGGCTCGCGAACTCGCAGCCCACGACGCCGCCGCCGATCACCAGCATGTGTTCTGGGATGCGCTCCAGGCGGAGGATTCCATCGGAGGTCACGACCAGCGAATGTTCCATGTCGATACCCGGAAGTCCGGACGCCTCGGTGCCGACGCAGACGATGAGGTGATCGAACTCGTGGCGTCCGTCGCCGGTGACGACCGCATCGCCGTCAACGACGCCCTGGGCTCGAACGACCTTCACTCCCTTGCGTTTGCACGCCGCTTCGACTCCCCGGCGCATGGCCAGTACGACCTCTTCCTTGCGCTCCATCATGCGTGGGAAGTCCACCTCGGGCTCGGGGACGCGGATGCCGAAGGACGCGGCGTCGCGGATCTTGCGCAGCAGGTCGGCACCCGCGAGCAGTGACTTGGTGGGGATGCATCCCCAGTTCAAGCAGGTCCCACCCAGCTCGGCGCGCTCGATGATTGTCACCTCCGCACCGAGTTGTGCGGCACGAAGCGCGGCGACATCGCCGGCGGGTCCACCGCCGAGCACCACGACGCGCTGGGTCATGCCGAGGTGTGCGTGGTTGCGGGAACAGCAGGGGCGGGCTCACCGGCGGACGGTTCGCGTCCGCGCCGTGACGTTGCGAATGCATCGGTGACGATGCGCTCCTGCTCGAGCTGATGCGAGCCGGCGTACCCCTCCGACGGGCTGGCGCGGCGCGGCCTGCCGATGTAATCCCACTGGATGTCGTACGGACGCGCCAGGCCGATTGCGCGCTGGAGGCTCCCCCACGCTCCCATGTTCTGCGGCTCTTCCTGCACCCAGTACAACCGCTCGAGCTTGGGATATGCAGCCACGAGGTCGAGGATCGAATCGATGGGCAGTGGATAGAGTTGTTCGACGCGCGCGATGGCGACGTCGGGGGCCTCCTGGCGTTGCGGCGCCAGGCTGAGCTCGTAATAGATGCGACCCGAACAGAGAAGGAGCGTGCGCACCTCCTCGCGACGTTCGGGTCCGGTCGGGTCGTCGATGACCGGCTGGAATCTTCCCGAGCTGAGGTCGGCGAGCTTGGAGGTCGATTCCTTGAGGCGCAGCAGGCTCTTCGGCGTGAAGACGATGAGCGGACGCGGATCACCGAGGAGTCCCTGGCTGCGCAGCAGGTGGAAGTACTGCGCCGGCGTCGTGCAGTTGGCCAGGCGCATGTTGTCGTTGGCACAGAGTTGCAGGAAGCGCTCGATGCGTGCGCTCGAATGCTCGGGGCCGCTGCCCTCGTAACCATGGGGCAGGAGCATCGTGAGGCGTGAGTGCTGCCCCCATTTGGCGCGGGCAGAGGAGACGAACTGATCGACGATCATCTCGGCGTTGTTGACGAAGTCGCCATACTGCGCCTCCCAGATGACCAATGTCTCGGGATCCGCCGCGCTGTAGCCGTACTCGAATCCGAGACACCCGACCTCGCTGAGCGGACTGTTGAGCACCTCGAACGTCGCCTGGGCATCGGTGAGGTGCTGCATCGGGATGTACACCTCGCCGCTGATCTCATCGTGAAACGCGAGGTGGCGATGGCTGAAGGTGCCGCGCACCGTGTCCTGGCCGGTCAACCGGATGGGGTGACCCTGCGTGATCAGCGACGCGAAGGCGAGCGCTTCGGCCGTGCCCCAGTCGATCGCACCCTCGAGGAGCGCCGACTTGCGCCGTTCCATCTGACGGATGAGCTTGGTGTTCGGCGTGAAGTGCTTCGGAAACGTGAGCAGCTGCTCGTTGAGCGCTGCGAGCTGACGGCCGGAAACCGCCGTGCGCAGCATCGGATCGTCCGGCTCTTCGACCACCTGCTCGTGGGTGAGATCGTCGAGCTCCGCCGCCAGATTCTCCTTGACGCGCTTGTGTGCATCGGCAATCCGCGCGTACATCGCCTTGGCCTGTTCCTCGACCTGTTCGGGCCTGATCAAACCATCGGCGATCAGCTGAGCCGCGAAGATCTCGCGAACGGTCGGGTGCTGGCGAATCTTCTTGTACATGAGCGGCTGCGTGTACGCCGGTTCGTCGGCTTCGTTGTGGCCGAACCGCCGATACCCGATCAGGTGAACCATGACGTCGCGCCGATACGCGCGACGGTAGTTGTAGGCGAACGTGACCGCGGCCAGGCACGCCTCGACGTCGTCTGCGTTGACATGCACGATGGGGATGTCGAAACCCTTGGCGAGGTCGGAGGCGTAGCGGGTCGACCGCCCTTCCTGCGGGTCGGTGGTGAAGCCGACCTGGTTGTCGGCGATGAAATGCACCGTCCCACCGGTCGTGTAGCCGGGGAGCGCCTGCAGGTTGAGCACCTCCTGCACCACACCCTGTCCTGCGAAGGCTGCATCCCCGTGGATCAGCACGGGCAGCGCCGCCATCGGATCGAGATGGAGGGTTGTCGCGCGACGCTGAGTCTGGGCCGCCCGGCACCATCCCTCGACCACCGGGTCGATCGCCTCCAGGTGGCTGGGGTTTGGCAGCAGGCGGACCAGGATCACCTTGCCGTTCTCGGTGTGATACGTGCCGGTTGCGCCGACGTGGTACTTCACGTCCCCGGTCGATTGGAACCGCGCGATCTCTCGCCGCGCGGATGCGAGCTCGAACGCGTTGAGGATCGATTCGTACGAGCGGTTGGCGACGTGTGCCACAACCGCGAGCCGCCCACGATGCGACATACCCAGCACCGCCTCTCCGATGCCGTCGTCCGCAACCATGGTCATCAGCGTCTCGAGCATGGGCACCAGCGCGTCGAGCCCTTCGATGGAGAACGTCTTCTGCCCGAGGAACGCGGCGCGCTGGTAGCGCTCCATCGCGTCGACCTTGGTGAGTCGCTCGAGCAGCCGGAGCCGGTCCTCCACGGTGAGCGCGGGACGGTACTTGCCTGCCTCGATGTGCTCGCGCAGCCAGACGCGCTGCTCGTGGCTCGAGATGTGCTCGATCTCGAAGGCGATCGTGCTGCAGTACACGCGCCGGAGATTCGGCAGCACCTCGGCGAGGTTGTGACCCGGGACATAGACGCGCAGCAGGTCCGCGGGGAGCTGTTCCATCAACTCCTCGGTCAGGCCATAGGTCGCCGGGTCCATCGCCGGATCCCCGATGGGCGGCGAGCCCAGCGGATCGAGGTGCGCTCCGAGATGGCCGTGGGTGCGGTGCGCCTTGACGAGCGATGTCGCCGCCTGCATCGCGCCGAGCAGGACGCGATCCGGTGCGCCCCGTCCGAGCGGCGGTGCCGGCGCCGGCCAGGACAACGCGGTGACGCGAGGCGGGGCTTCCGCCATGGGTGGCATGATCAGGCCAAGGCTGGCGAAAACTCCCTCGTAAAATCCGTCCGCGCCGTCGAGCAGGGATTCGATGCGTCCAAGGAACTCACCGGACTCAGCGCCCTGGATGACCCGGTGGTCGTAGGTGCTGCTCATGGTCATGACCTTGGCGACGCCGAGGTCACGAATGCTGCCCACAGGAACGCCGCGCCACTCCGCGGGATAGCCGATCGCGCCGACGGCGACGATGGTTCCCTGACCTGGCATCAGCCGGGGGACGGAGGCGACGGTGCCGATGCCGCCCGGATTGGTGAGCGTGAGAGTCGCGCCCTGGAGCTCGTCTGCGGCGAGCGCGTTGGTCCGCGCACGCTCGATGAGCCGTTCGTACTCGTCCCGAAACTCGCTGAAGGTCACGTCCGCGGCGTTGCGAATCACCGGGACGACGAGCGAACGCGAGCCGTCCTTGCGAACGCTGTCCACGGCGAGACCAAGATGCGCGGGTCCGGGTACGCGAGCCGGCTTGCCATCCTCGGTGCGCGCGAAGTGCGTCGTCATCGCCGGGCTCGCGGCCGCCGCGCGTGCGACGGCGTACCCGATGAGATGGGTGAAGGACACCTTGCCCGCGTTGCCGCCCGCAGCGAGGGCGCTGTTCAACTGGCGCCGGCGACTCTCGAGGACGTGCACGCCGACGGTGCGGAACGAGGTCGCGGTGGGGATGTCCCGGCTTCGCTCCATGTAGTCGACCAGCGCTGCCGCCGGCCCCTTGATCGGCTCGGCGTGCTCGCCCTCGGCTACTCGGACCGTCGTGTCCTGCCGGGGAGCGGCGCCGGCCTTGGCCGCCAGCACGTCGCCCTTGGTGACGATGCCGCCCGGGCCCGAGCCACGCACCGCGTGCAGGTCGATGCCGATTTTCGCGGCGGCGCGCCGCGCCAGCGGCGACGCGTCGACGTCCGAGCCGTTGCCATTGAGAGGCGGCGCGGGCGGGGTGGAAACAGGAGGCGGAGACGGCTCCGTCTCCGGGGCCTCGTCGGGGGTCACGTGGGGCGCTGGGCTGCCGTCCTCGTCAGCAGTCGGGCTGAACGGCGCGCCGGCGTCCGAGGCAGCCCGGGATGCAGCCGGCTCGGCGGGGCTGGGTGGGGGTGGGGCCGCCTCGGTTTCCGCGCTCGCCGGCTCAGGCGCTGGACGCACCGTCGGTGTGGCAGCGGGCCCGGGGGCGATCACCGCAAGGGTCGCACCGACGGCGACGGTCTCTCCTTCGGCGGCGACGATCTCGGTGAGCCGTCCGGTTGCGGGCGCCGGGACTTCGACGTCCACCTTGTCGGTGGTCACCTCGACCAGGGGCTCGCCCTCGTCAACGTCGTCCCCGACAGCCTTCAACCAGCGGGAAACGATCCCCTCGGACACGGACTCACCCATCGCCGGGAGGATCAGCGAAACAGGGTCAGCCACTCTTGAATGGTCTCACCTTCGCTCTTCAGCGGTGCGGACGCCGCCGGGCCGACCGGAGCCACTGGCGCGTTACTGGAACGAATTCCTCGTCGATGAGCGCGCAGGCGACGACCACCACCGCGGCGCACGCGAGACCGATCAGGCTGCTCTGCCAGGTAGGGAAAAGCGGCTGTTCGTGGCACGACCCCGTGCACGAGACGGTGGCCTGCGCGGCGGCGAGCCCGAGGAGGATGCCGACGATTGCCGCGACCGCGTAGAGCAGGACTGTCCTGGCCGCATTCACGCGATGAATATAGGGTTGCGCTCGTGGGGAAACGGTCCTGCCGATGCGCGTAGCTCCTCCCTGGCCCCGGTACCGGCGCTCCTGATGGACCTACACAGATCTGTATACTATGGGGGCCGGGATCAACCGGCACGGCCGGTGGGGCGACCGATACCCGGACCTCAGGAGGTTGCCCATGCTTGGTATTCCCCGTTTCCGCGCGGCCGTCGGGGTGGTTGCGGTCGCAGGTGTGGTGGTCTTCGCGGTCCATGCCGCGGCGCAACAGGCACCGGCGCCCGGTCGCTACATCAGCTGGGCTCCGCCGGCGGCTGCGACGGCGACCCCTGGGGCTGGGCCGGCACTGCCACTCGCCAGTGCCTCGCCGGTCGCGAACACCGGACCGCTGGGGGGTCTGACGGCGCCGCTGTCCGGGCTCTTCAAACAGCTGAACGGCAACACGGCCGCGACCGCTAAGGGTCAATACTCGTTGCTGCAGGAGCTCGAAAGCGCCCTCGCCTCTCACATTCAGCAGTTCTTGAAATGGGTCACGGGCGGCCGATGAACGCCGGGCGGTCAGAATCGAGAGGTGCCACCTCCTCTCGTACCAGGCGAAAAGCGCCGGGCAGACCTACGCAACGTCGCGATCATCGCGCACGTCGACCACGGCAAGACCACCCTGGTGGATGCGCTGCTGAAGCAATCGCGCGTGTTCGCGGCCCACGAGCAGGTGGGCGAATTGATCATGGACTCCAACGACCTCGAGCGCGAGAAGGGGATCACGATCCTCGCCAAGACCACCTCGGTCCGCTACAACGGGGTCAAGCTCAACATCATCGACACCCCGGGGCACGCGGACTTCGGGGGCGAGGTCGAGCGGGTTCTCGGGATGGCGGACGGCTGCCTGCTGCTCGTCGACGCGGCCGAGGGCCCGATGCCCCAGACGCGCGTGGTGCTCCGTCAGGCGATGGCGCTTGGCCTGCAGCCGATCATCGTTGTCAACAAGATCGACCGCACCAACGCGCAGCCCGCCGAGACGGTCGAGGCAACCCACGACCTGCTCCTCGAGCTCGCCAAGGAGTCGTGGCAGCTGGACGCGCCGGTTCTCTACACCAACGCGCGCGAAGGCACAGCGACTGCCGATCTCACCCACCCGGGCGCAACCCTCGAGCCGCTCCTCGACGCCATCCTCCAGAACGTTCCCCCACCCCTCGCGGACCCGGACGGCCCCCTGCAGATGCTGGTGAGCAACCTCGATCACGACAACTGGAGCGGCCGTCTGGCGCTGGGGCGAATTCAGCGGGGCACCGTCCACCAGGGCCAGAGCGTGGTGTGCTGCACGGCGTCGGGTGCCGGGAAGATCGAGCGCATCGCGACAGTCCTCACGGTCGAGGCGCTGCAACGGCTGCCGGTCGACTCCGCGACCGCCGGCGAGATCGTCTACCTCTCCGGTCTTGCAGCGGTCGCCATCGGCGACACCATCGCCGATGCCGAGCATCCCGAGGCGCTACCCCGCCTGGAGATCGGCGAGCCGACGCTGCGGATGCAATTCTCGGTCAACCAGTCGCCGCTCGCGGGACGCGAGGCAACCGTCAGCAGCACGTCACGACAGCTTCGGGCGCGTCTCGAGCGCGAGCTGCTCACCAATGTCGCATTGCGTGTCGAGGACGGGCCGACCGCCGACATCTTCGATGTGAGCGGCCGCGGCGAGCTGCACCTCGCAATTCTGATCGAGACCATGCGCCGCGAGGGCTATGAATTCGAGGTGTCGCGTCCCGCGGTCATCACCAAGGAGATCGACGGCGAGCGCGTGGAACCCGTCGAGGATTGCGTCATCGACTGCTCGGCGGACGTCGTCGGCGCCATCACCGACGCGCTCGGCACGCGTGGGGCAAAGATGACCGCGATGCGCACCGACGCCGGCGGCGGGGTGCGGTTGACGTACCACGCGCCGACGCGCGCGCTCATCGGGTTGCGGAGCCAGATCCTCACCCTGACACGCGGCACCGGTGTGATGGCGACGCGGTTGCTCGGATGGGAGCGCACCTGGGCGCTGCCGACCACCACGCGGACCGGTGTGCTCACCGCCAGCCAGCCCGGGGTCGCCGTCGCCTACGGGTTGGTGACCCTGCAGGAGCGGGGTCAGCCCCTGATCGCGCCGGGGACTCCCGTCTACGAGGGCATGATCGTCGGGCTCAACCGCCGGCCGGGTGATATCCACCTCAACGTAACCAAGCAGAAGCAGAAGACCAACATCCGGTCGTCCACCGAGGACATGACCATCCGTCTGGTCCCGCCCCGGAAGATGTCGCTCGAGGAATGCCTCGACTTCATCATCGACGACGAGCTCGTCGAGGTCACCCCCGTGGGCATCCGCATGCGCAAGCGAGTGCTCAACGCGGACGAGCGCAACAAGCTCCGTAAACGCTCGATGGCCGCCGAAGTCAGTTAGGTTCGGCTATGCGCGTCCGAGCAGGTCAGCGCTCGGCGGGCGACTGGGCCGCGGTCTGGGCGGCCGCCTTCTTCGCTGCCTTGGCAATGGCGGCAGCCTTGGGCTTCTTCGCGTTGCGCTTTGGGGCTCCCCGGGTCTTCTCACTGGCCATGGCGTTCACTCCACATCGATGCTGTCTGCTGGCTTGGAGATTAGTACAAGTTTTGCCGCGCCGGGTGCGCGAAGGACGCGACACCGCACCGGCAGATCCGCGTTCGGCGGATACGGATCGGAACTCAGCTCGCGGGCGTCGGTGCGCCTACGGGCAAGTTCACCGCTGACCGGCTCGGCTCGCCGGCGACCTGGAACGTCACGATCCCGTCCGGCAGCGCCACCCGCGGGATCGCGGCGAGATACATCGCCTGAAGTGGTGCCGCGCACTCGCCACCAGAACAGGTCCGCAGGAGCCCCTCGGCAACCATGATCGTGCTCCCGGTGCGCCATGCCACCACCGACTTGATCTCATCACCCGCGATAACCGGAAGGGCGAGCAGGACATCGCCGCCCACTCCGGCGATGGGAGCCCATTCGGTGCCTCGGCACCGAGCCGCGGGGCAGTACTGAGCGTCGACGAGTGACCCGAGCGCAGCGAGCGAGGTCGCACCGATCACGTACGGAGGAGGCTGCTCCAGGATCCCACGCTCGCTGAGCAACCGAATCGGCACCGCGGCGGCGCCGCTTGGAACCGTGGCGGGGGTGTACACAGGGGTGGGGTAGCAGCCGGCGAGGAGGACCCCACTGGCGAAAGCCGCCGCGCTCCAGGTGATGCTCCGCGCTGTCTTTGCCATCACTGCCCGCTACGCACACCGTTCCGGGAAGTTCCGGAAGGTCCCCGGATCAGGAAAACAGCGAACTGTAGCCGTTGAGCGCCGGCTGGCCCCCAAGGTGGGCGTAGAGCACCTTCGAGTCCGGTGCGATCTCATTGGTGGTGATCATGTCGATCATGCCCGCAAGTGATTTGCCCTCATAGACGGGGTCGGTGATCATCCCCTCCAGCTGCGCACCGAGCTTGATGGCCTCAACCGTCCGCGCGTCGGCGATGCCATAGGTCCCGGCATGGTAGCGAGCATCGAGGATGATCTCGTCGCTGCGCAAGTCACGACCGATCTCGATCAGCGACGCTGTCTGTCGAGCGATCCGCGTGACCTGGTCGAGGGTTTCGGTGGGCTTCGCCGACCCGTCGATCCCGATTACTCGGCGGGGTCGCTCCTGGGCCGCGAATCCGGCAATCATGCCCGCCTGCGTGCTGCCCGTCACCGAACAGACGATCACGGTGTCGAAGAAGATGCCGAGCGTTCGCTCCTGCTCTTCGACTTCCTGGGCCCAGCGCGCGAATCCCAGGCCGCCAAGGGGGTGATCGGACGCGCCCGCGGGAATTGGGTACGGACTCCCGCCGGCAGCTCTGACGTCCTCGAGCGCCTGCTCCCAGCTCGCTTTGAAACCGATACCGAATCCCTCACGCACCATCCGGATATCCGCGCCGAGGATGCGGGAGAGCAGGATATTGCCAACCTTGTCGTAGACCGGATCGGGCCAGTCCACCCAGCTCTCCTGGACGAGCACGCAGCGCATTCCCATCCGTGCTGCGACCGCCGCGACCTGGCGGGTGTGGTTGGACTGCACACCGCCGATCGAGACCAGCGTGTCACATCCCTGAGCGACGGCGTCGGCCACCAGGTATTCGAGCTTCCGCGTCTTGTTGCCCCCGAACGCCAGGCCGCTGTTGCAGTCCTCGCGCTTCGCCCACACCTCGGCGCCCCCCAAGCGCCGGCTGAGCCGCTCGAGGGGATGCACGGGAGATGGACCGAAGAGCAGCGGTTGGCGAGCGAACGCGGCGAGTTTCATATGCCTCCCGGAGAGTTGACGGCTGGCAAGTCTATCGCCTCACCGAGACGTCCGCGCAGAGAGGATGCATACCCATACCCACTAGGGGTAGAGTGACGTGGTGCCAGGCTATATCGTCCACGAGGGGGACGTCCAGCGGCGACTGGCCCGAATCGAGGGCCAGGCGCGAGGCCTCCAGAAGATGGTGGCCGACGAACGCTACTGCATCGACATCCTCACCCAGGTCAAGTCCATGAAAGCAGCCCTCGATCGGGTCGCTCTTCTGTTGCTCGACGATCACGTCGAACATTGCGTCGCCGATGCAGTGAAGACTGGTGACGGTGCCGAGAAGCTTCGTGAGCTGAGCCAGGCGATCGGGCGCTTCGTGGAACGGTGACCGTGATCGTGTTCGTCCTTGAACACATCGGCTCGGCGCTCCGGCTGTCGCTCGCCATGTTCTGGCAGGTCCTGTGGCCGCTGGCGCTCGGTTTCCTGTTGTCGGCGGTCGTGGAAACGCTGGTTTCCAAGCAGGCGGTCTCGCGTTTGTTGGGCAGGGATACGCCGAAATCGGTGGCGCTCGCGACTGTCTTTGGGGCGGCCTCCTCGTCCTGCTCGTACGCCGCAGTTGCTGTGGCACGAACGCTGTTTCGCAAGGGGTCGACGCTCGCGAATGCCGTCATCTTTGAGTTCGCGTCGACCAATCTGGTCTTTGAGCTCGGCCTCGTGCTGCTCATCCTTTTGGGCTGGCAATTCCTGGCGGCGGAATTCAGCGGCGGCCTCGTGATGATCGTGCTGCTCTCCGTCATCTTTCGGTTCACGCTGCGCCGCCGCCTCGTGGAGCAGGCGCGCCGACAGGCTGACCGCGGCTTGCTGGGCAGGATGGAAGGTCATGGCGCCATGGACATGTCCGTCAGCGGAGGGCCGTTCCTGCGCCGGCTCTTCTCGGCGCGTGCGCTCACGTCCATCAGCCACTACTTCTTCATGAATGTGGTCAGCCTGTGGACGGATCTGGCGCTCGGATTCCTGATCGCCGGCGCACTTGGCGCGTGGGTACCCAACTCGGTGTGGTCAAGCGTGTTCTTCACCGGCCACGGTGCTGCGACCCAGATCTGGGGCGCGTTCATCGGCCCGCTGATCGCCGTGATCAGCTTCGTCTGTTCGGTTGGCAACGTTCCGCTGGCGGCCGTGCTCTGGAAGGGCGGAATCAGCTTCTCGGGAGTGATCGCCTTCATCTTCGCCGACCTGGTCATCCTGCCGATCCTGAACATCTACCGCAAGTATTACGGCGCCCGTGTGAGCGTCTATCTGTTCACGGTCTCGTACGCCGCAATGGTGCTTGCAGGCTTGATCGTTGGCCTCGTCTTCGGCGTCGCCGGCGCCGTCCCCACCAACCGCAACATCATCGTGTTCGACACGGCGATCAGTTGGAACTACGACACATTCCTGAACGTCGCCATCCTTGTCGTCATCGCCGCACTCGGCGTGCGATTCCTCCGCACCGGCGGCCTGATGATGCTCCGCGAGATGTCGACTCCGCCGGGCCAACCTGCATCGGTGTCGGGCCGGTAGCGGCCCGGCGCCACGGGGCGCCGGGCCGCTTGTGCCCAGCCTGGTCGCTACCGAGTGTCTAGGCGGGGCAGGGGTTCGCGACGATGTTCCTGAAGTCGTCGGCCTTTGCGTACGGAACGCCACCAAGTCCCGTGTAGTCGACGCCTGTGTCGTAGGTCCCGTACTGGTTGTTCTTGCCGAAGTTGTTGGTGGTCATGCCAGCGACGGTGCTCCCGTACACCCAGGTGCACGTGCCGCCGTGGCTGTCGATCGTGTAGTACGGATAGAACGCAGCCGGCGTCCCGTCATCCGTGGTCGGCAGCAGTGTGCAGCCGACGGCGTTGTACGGATCACACCCGGCGATTCCCTGCTCGACCCGCGGCAGATCGGTCTCGAAACCGGCCCTCGTGTAATTGGAGCCGTAGTCTTCACCGGTCTTGAAGCTGGTGAACTGAATCGGAGTCGGCCGGTTGGTTGCCACCCCGTTAGCCCAGTCATCGAGGTACGACGTCCCGTCGAACCCGGGGACATTGGAGTTCGCGCAGCCGCCGATCAAATACAGCGTCGCGTCGCCTCCCGGCAGGCAGTAGAAGTCGTCCGAATCCGACGGCTCCTTGTTCGCGCCCACTCCCTCCTTCGCACCTGATGCGCAGCCGAGATAGCTGTTCACCGCGCTGCAGTAGTCGAAGTGGCCGATCTCGTCCGAGAAGGCGACGTTGTAGGTGTGCGCGGCCCACGTCACCCGTGTCATCGGGGTCGAGGTGGAATACATCGGGTGGAAGTTGTACGGAATCGCGGTGCAGCCCGAACCGTTCGGATCGAACTTCACCTGTGCGAAGTTGTTGTGCGCGCTGGCGACCATGAAGCCGTTCTGGCCGGTCGTCCGGTCGTTGATGTCGATCCGGAGTCCGGCAGACGTGTCGTGCATCTTGACCGAGATCTTGTCACCGCCATTCATCATCAGGTCCTTGGTCGGATCCGGCGTGAAGGTGGTCGCGGTGGCGTTCACCGGGTTCGGCGGTGCCTGGGGCACGCCGTTCAGCGTGATGAACGCGAAGTTCACGTACTCCTCGCCCGCGGTTGACTCGCACACAGCATTGTTCTGCTGGCCGGTCACGGGGTTCTGTGACAGGGAGTTGATGTTCAGTGCCGCGCACCACTGTTTTGCCGAGCAGCTGATGCCGCCCGGGAGGTTGAACGGCGCCCAGCCCGGCGGATAGAACTGCATCTCCATGAATGCCTCTCCGACGTGCTTGGCGGTCACCGCCGGGTCGGCGATGTTCGCGTTGCTGTCGGGCGTGCACGTGTGGAGCAGTTCCGGGTACGACTGCGTATCGCACATCGCCATGCCGAACCAGAAGGCCGGGTGGAGCTGGAAGTCGTAGCTCGCCTTTCCCGGGGTCTGGTTGGTCGGCGGCTGCTTCGGCAGCGTGAGCAGTGTCGAGTACCGGTTCCCCGATCCAGGCTTGTTCGAGTAGAAGAGCAGCGACGGCTCATCGTGGCCGACGTACACGCCCTCCCCGAAGACCTGCTCGGAGTCGGCGACCTCGGTGCAGAGCGAGGCCTTGATGCAGTTCACGTGCTGGTGCACGCTCGCTGCGCTCGTGCTCAGCGGGCTCAGCGCCACCGGACCCACGATGGCCGCCGCGCCGGCGGTCAGGAGCAGCAGTTTTCGCCAGACGGACGGTGAGCCGGGCGACCCCCGCTCATCACCCCCGGAGCCCCCCCAGGGGCCGGCTGATCGCAATCCTTCCATGGCTCACACCCTCCAGGACTTGCTTCGCGCCCAAACGACGCGATCGGAACTATCCGCCCACGGGACGCCAAATGTCAATCGCGCATCCTCGCTTGACAGACATACACAAATCCGTATAGTCTGCTGGGTGTCCGGGTGTTCGCCCGGAACGGCCGGAGGGGCGACCGATTTGAAGCGCATCTAACGGAGGTCGCCCATCGTGGTTCAACTCAAGGCGCTCATCGACAACTGGATCCTCATCGCCCAGGGCCTGCTGGCCAGCGTCGGCGCGCTCGCGTTCCTGGTCGCGTTCATGTACAAGATCGTGGCCGTTGACCCGGCGAGTGTCGCCCAGGCCAAGAAGTGGATCGGCCGGATCGTCTTCGGAACCATCGGCGTCGAGGTGGCGGGCACGCTGACCCATGCGCTGATCGCCAGCGTCCCGACGACGATTCACTGAGCCTGCCGGATGCAAGCCCTTCCGGGCATCGTGCAGGGGATCCGCGATCCCCTCGGCACGATCCTCCAGCTGTTGACCGGCGTGCTCTCGCACTTCATCGCGACCGCTCGTGCGGACCTCAATTCCGAGCTGAGCCGGTACCTCTTCACCACCGTCGATCCGACGGCCTCCGGCATACGGCCGTTGACATCGAACCCGGCGATCGCGCATCTGAACGGCTCCATGGCATTGATCGCCGACGTCCTCGTCGGCGGCGTCATCCTCTACACGTCGCTTCGGAGCATCTTCGAGCACACCAGTCACGCGCGCTACGCGCTCCACCTCGCGATCCCGCGCGTCATGGCGGCGATCGTGATGGTGCACGGGTCGATCTATTTCATCCAGATGGCGGTCGACCTGAACAACGCGATCGGTGTCGTGGTGCAGTCGCTCGGCGGCTCGCTGACCATCGACACCCTCCCCTGGTCGGGGTCGATGGGCCCGGCGACGGTCTCGCTCATCCAGGGGTCGCAGGATCTGTTCCACGCGCTCTTCGCGCTCGGTGTTGTCGTGGCGGTGGTGATCCTCGTCCTCTCGTATGTGATCCGCACCGCGATGCTGGACATCCTCATCGTGCTTGCGCCCCTGGCCGCGCTGTGCTCGGTGCTGCCCGACACGCGGCGGTATGCCGCCACGTGGCTGCGCCTCTTCATGGTCGCGGTGTTCATGCAGGCGGTCCAGCTGATCATCCTGCGGGTCGCGATGGCGGTCGGATTCGGTACCGGGAGTGGCATCGCCGAGAGCCTGTTCGCCCTGGCGATCCTCTGGATCGTTCTCAAGGTTCCAGGGACGCTGCACTCGGCCTCTCACGTCGAAACCCATGCGCGCACCGCGATGCGACACGTCAACCGGTCGATGCACCGGGCGCTGGCGCCGGCGCACCACGTGGTGCGCCGTCGGACTGCGCTGTGATTCGCGCTTTCGCGGCTCTCACCGCGTTTGTCGCCATCGGACTGTGCGGGGGCACCGCGGTCGCCGGCGGTGTGATCGACGGCACACCGTCGGGCATGACCTTCGTGAAGCCGATCAGCCACGCGTGGGTGTCGCAGGGTTTCGGCTGCACCAGCTTTGCGTTCGAGCCGATCGACCTCGCATGCCCGGATGGACACTGGCATTCGGGCATCGACCTTGCAGCCGCACGCGGGACGCCGGTGATGGCAACGCTGCAGGGTCTCGCAACCGTGCTGGTCGCCGCCACAGGCTATGGCCTTCACGTGATCATTGACCACGGCGGCGGCCTGAGCAGCCTCTATGGCCATCTCGATACCGTGCTGATCTCGAGTGGCGACCTCGTCCTCGGCGGCGAGGTCATCGGAACGGTGGGCTCGACCGGGAATGCCACCGGACCGCATCTGCACTTCGAGGTACGGCGCGACGGGATCGCCGAGGATCCACGTCTGGACCTCGCGCTCCCGTGAGATGTCTAGCCGGTGGACACACCCGTCGCGCTGCGGCTCTCCGCTGCGGTCCGCCGCGCTTGCTGCCAGACCACCCAGATCCGCTGCACGGCGGTGACGTTGGTGAGGATGGCGAGGATCCAGAGCGCCCAGATCAGCAGTGGCGCGATCACGAGGCCGATGACCGTGATGACGACCCGCTCCGGGCGGGCGAGCAGCCCACCGTCGCCGTTGAAGCCGAGCGACTGGGCACGCGCCCGCACGTAGGACACCAGCAGCGAGCCGGTGAGCGCGAACACGACCAGCATCGGCTCGAGCGTGTGGTGGCCGTGGAAGATGAAGTAATAGAGGAGCGCGATCGAGGTCATCGCCTCGGCGTAGCGGTCCACCGTCGAGTCGAGGAACGCGCCGTAGCGCTGCTCGCGGCCGGTGACTCGGGCGAGGGCGCCGTCGAGGATGTCGAATCCGCTCGCGATCAGCAGCAGCAGACCGCCGGGCAGGAGAAAACCGAGCGCGATCAGGACCGCCGAGCCGGCGCAGATGCACAGCCCGAGCATGGTCAGGATGTTCGGTGTCAAGTGCAGTGCACGGAGAGCAGGAACGACGCGCCGCGCGCCGGACCTAACCCAGTCCTGGAGCCTGGACGTGAACACCGGATACCACCGTGCTCGCTCCGGCACGTTCGCGTGCCACGCGATACACGTCGAGAACCTCGTCGACAACGTGTTCCCAGTCGTACAGCTGCGCCTTGGCGAGTCCTCGCTCGCTCATCGCGGTGCGTCGTGACGGGTCGTCGAGCAGCGCGCCAAGTGCTGCCGCCCACTCCTTGGGGTGGCGAGGCGGAACCAGCACGCCGTCGATGTCATGGGCGATCACGCTGCTGAAGCCGGGAATCGACGATGCAACCACCGGCACTCCGCTGGCCATCGCCTCCAGGAGGACGATGCCGAAGCTCTCGCCGCCGGTCGCCGGAGCGCAGAAGATGTCGGCCGAGGCGTAGTACCTTGGCAGCAGCTCGGAGGAGACCCGGCCGGCGAACTCGACATCGGGGATGCCCATCGCCGCAACCTGGCTCTCGTATCCCCAGCGCATCGGCCCATCGCCGACCACGACGAGGCGGGCATCGTCCCGAAGGCGGCGGAGCTGGCCGTAGGCCTCGAGCAATGTCGGCAGCCCCTTGCGCAACTCGAGCCGGCCGACGAACAGCATCGTGGCCTTGCCGGGCGTGCGCAGCTCCTCGAGCTTTGGGTGATTCGGGTTGAATCGTGAGCAGTCGATTCCGTTGGGGACGACCCGGTACTCGCCTTCGAAGTACCGTGCGATGAAGTCACGCGCCGGCACGCTCACCGCCACGTGGACGTGGAGCCGGTTGAAATAGCGCTTGAGGAACGGCCTGCCGTAGTAGTAGCCGAGGTTGCGCCGGGCCATCGCATGGAAGGTGCCGACATTCGCGCCGCTGTGAAACCGCAGGACTGTGATCGGCAACGAGGGCACGAGCGGCTCGTGATAGTGCACGACATCAAAGTGGTTCTCGTCGAGCAGTGCGCGCACCCGGCGAACGAGGTGGAACGACAGCGCAATCCGCGCCACGGAGCCGTTGGTCCGAACCGGCACGCTGCGGCCGATGCGCACGTAGCCGGGGATGCCGTGGTCGTCGCCGACGCGGCTCGACGGCGCGAGCACTGTCACGTCGTGGCCCCGGGCACGGAGCTTGGCGGACAGGTGCCGGACATGCTCGGTGACTCCCCCCGGATGCATGAAGTCGTACGGGGAGACGAGGCAGATCTTCATCGCGCCCCGGTCGCCGGCCAGATGGGGTCAAGCACGTGCCACTGCTCGGGATGCAAGCGGATCGCGTCCTCGAAGATGCCGAGCAGCATCTGCGCAGTCTTGCGCACCTCGGCGTCCCTGGGCGCATCACTCGAGTAGCGGATCTCCGGATGCACCACCGCCCGCACGCGATAGCGGTTGCGGAACAGCAGGATCGGGACGATGGCAGCGCCGGCGCGGATGGCGATCTCCACCGCGCCGATCGGGATCGGCGCCGGCTTGCCGAAGAACTCGAGTGGCTCGCCGTTTCCGATGAGATCGCGGTCGAGCGCCATCGCCACGACACCCCCAGACCGCAAGACCTTGAAGACCTCGCGCATCGACGCCGCGCCGAGGCGCCGGGCGGCCTGGGGATCACCGTCGCGCATCGCCTGGGTGTCGATCGGAATGATGTGGACACCCTGGGCGCGCCGGGCACCGATCACGCGGTCGAAGAGCTCCTTCGGTCGCAGGACCTCGGCAAGCAGTGCCATCTTGCCGCCCATCTTGTTCCACCCCGCGAGGCCGACCTCCCAGGACCCGAAGTGCATCGATGCGACGACCACGCCACTCCCTCGCGCGATTGCCTCCTCGAAGTGATAGAGGTCGATCATGTCGATCCGCGACGGCAGGTCGGTGCGCCGCGACGACATCTCCATCACGTCAACCCAGCAATGGGTGAGGTTGCGAAGGTTGCGTCGCACCAGGCGTTTGAGGGCCCTGTCGCCGATGCCGGGGATGACGTGGCGGAGGTTGTCGCGGAGACCGTCGAACCGGTCCGGCACGGTGGCCAGCAGCGTGTCCGCCGCGCGATCGCCGAGCCAGTACGACACCGACTGGGGGAGCGCGCCGACCAGGGCCTCGGCGCCTCGGTAGGCGTAATACGGCAGCATCGGATCCCGCGCAGCACGCTCGTGTGCGCGCGGTCTCGCCGCCACATCGCCGGCCTGCGTCAACGCTGTCGGCTCTCCCCGGTTGGTCGGTGGCTAATTCGTCGCGGGTGTGGCGGGCTCCGCCTCCGCTGCGCCGGCGAGGACCTCGGCGGTGCGTCCGTTGCGCCGCCCTCCGTTGACCTCGACGCCGGCGATGAATTCCTCAGTCGCACGGTGTGCCTCGTCGTCCGAGACCTGCCGCGGCGGTGACTTCATGAAGTACGAGGCGGGCCCTTCGAGCGTGCCACTGAGGCCGCGATCGAGGCCGAGCTTGCAGCAGCGCACCGCGTCGATGACGATGCCCGCGCTGTTCGGCGAGTCGTGGACCTCGAGCTTCAGCTCAACGTTGAGCGGCACGTCGCCGAAGGACTTGCCCTCGAGGCGGATGAATGCCCACTTGCGGTCGTTGAGCCACGGCACGTAGTCCGACGGGCCGATGTGGATGTGCTCCTTGGCCATCGGCGTCGCCAGCTGCGACTGCACGCTGTTGGTCTTGCTGATCTTCTTGCTCATCAACCGCTCGCGCTCGAGCATGTTGAGGAAGTCGGTGTTCCCACCGAAGTTGAGCTGGTAGGTGTTCTCCAGCTCAACCCCGCGCTCGCGGAACAGGTGCGTCAGGACGCGGTGGACGATCGTGGCGCCGACCTGCGATTTGATGTCGTCGCCGATGATCGGCACGCCTGCCTTGCGAAAGCGAGCCTGCCAGTAGTCCTCGCGGGCGATGAAGACCGGCATGCAGTTCACCATCGCGCACGGCGCCTCGAGGATCTGCTCGGTGTACCAGCGGGTCGCGGCCTCGCTGCCGACCGGCAGGTAGTTGACCACCACGTCGGTACCGGTGTCCTTGAGCACCTGGGCGATATCCACCGTGGATCCGGGCGCCTTGGTGATCACCTCGGACAGGTACTTGCCGAGCCCGTCGTGGGTCATGCCCCGCTGCACGGGGATGTTCAGCCTCGGAACGTCGCTGAACTTCACGGTGTTGTTCAGCCCGCTGAAGATCGCCTCGGAAACATCCTTGCCGACCTTCTCCCGGTCGATGTCGAATGCTGCGGAGATCTCGATGTCGGAGATGTGGTAGCCGCCGAGGTTCACGTGCATGAGGCCAGGCACGGTGTCATCCGGATCGGCGTTCCTGTAGTACTCGAGTCCCTGGACGAACGACGAGGCGCAGTTGCCCACGCCGATGATCGCGACTCTTACCTTGTTGCTCACGACACGCCCTCGTGTATCGGTGTTGGTGATGTGATCTCGGTGGGCACCCCTGCTGAGGAGATCATCCGAGAGAAGCTCTTGAAGTGGTTTGCAATGGCGTCGCGATCGAGGCGGCAGAACACCTCACGGCCTTCGCGACGGGTCCGTATCACCTCCGCCTTGCGGAGGATGCGCAGGTGCCAGCTCATCCGGGGCTGGCTCACCTGGCAGAAGTCCGCGAGCTCCGAGACACGCATCTCCGAGGTGGCGGCCAGCCGTTCGACGATGAGCAGCCTGGTGGGGTTGGCAAGCCCCTCGAAATGCACCGACAGGTCGCTGGCGCCGATGGCGATGCTCCCCGGGAGGGCTCGCCGCGGCGGCCGGGACGGGGTGTCGGAACCCATAAAGGAATCTTTCATAAAGGATCGCTTATGAATGTTAGAACGGACTGGCCTGTCAGCGCAAGTCCCCCGCGGCTACCTGGCTGATTGGTCGTCGGCTTCGGGGCGATGGGTGCCGGGCGCAGCGGTGTCGGCGACCGGCCCCTCGGTCATCGGTTCGGCGTCGACGACGGACGCCGGCTCCTCGGTCGCCGCGTCGGCGTCGGTGCTGGAGATCGGCTCCGTCGTCGCGAGACGTGCGGCGTCGCGCTCCTCGTAGGAAGGGAGGATCGCTGCGAGCAGCCGAAGGATCACCACGCAGACCAGGATCACCACGAGGAACGCGACCACAGCCAACCCGATGCCGCCCAGGACCGAACCGATGTCGAGGAGCATCACAGCAAGCGTCCACCAACCATCCGGCAAGGATGGCAGGCACCGCTACGATCGATCCTGATGGCCGAGACACTCAGCTCCGCGGAGCTCCCCGCGTCGCTGACGATTCGACGCGGACGGATCGTGTTTCGCGCTCGCCGGCCGGTCGCGCTCGTGCTACCGCTGCTGGCGGTCACCGAGATCGCCGGCGTGATCTGCCTGCTGATCGGCGCAACCATCGGTTGGTTCATCATCGCCGCACCGCTGATCGGTCTCCTCACCACGGCGGTCGTGCTGCGCCCGGCCCTCGAGCTGACCCGCGACGGCATCGTCCAGCGCCAGTACCCGTACAGCAGCCTCACCCGCTGGGATGTCATCGCGGAAGTCGGCATCGCCAGGGCGGGTAACCGCGTGATCCTTGCCTACAAGCTCATCCCCGATGTCCCTCCACCCCGGCACCAGCCGGCCGCGGATCTGCTCCGCGAGGTGAACGCTCCCTATGACGGTGGGTGGTTCGCCAACTCCCTTGCCGGAGGTCCCGATGAGGCGCTGGCGGTCGTGACCCGCTATCTGAAGGAGCCGGACCTTCGAGCGATGCTGCCGGTCACGCGTCGCTGAGGGTGCAGCTCGCCCGTATCCTTACCCGTTGCCGCGGTCGAACGCGAGCGGTGAGCGGCTGACCCAGGGTAGCCAAGTGGTCAAGGCAGCGGTCTGTAAAACCGTGTACCGATGGTTCAACTCCATCCCCTGGGACCACCACGCGACGAACTCAACGTCCGAGCAGCGGGCGTCCTCACTTGCTGGCGCCCACGCCGGGCGCGCGATACAGGAACTGATTCAACCCTTCCGCATGCAGCTGGAACGCGCCGAGCCCGAGCGCCACGAGAGCGCACACCAGCGCCAATGTCATCGTCACGCGACGTGCCCGGAGCCGGCGCCGCTTCAGCTGCGAGTAGTCGGCTGAATCCTGGTGCATCCGTCAGTCGCTCGGTGGACGCTGCACGAAGGCGGCGCTTCCCTTGGTCGCGAGCTCTTGAACCAGCTGCGCGTAGCCGACAGAGAACAGGCCGATGAGCGCGACCGCGACGCCAACACGCGCAACGCGACGAGCATGTGCCCTCCTCTCCGATCGCCACCAGCGCCGGATGGCGGGCACGCGCATGATGGCCAGCGGCACGCTCACCGCAAGGGCATCGAGAAAGAACGAGCTCAAGCCGAACAGAAACGCGAGATGGATGAGGATCGTCACCCACAGGACGTAGGTCAGTCGCTGCACCGATTTCCAGTGACCGCCCAGCCAGTGCATTGCGCGGCGGTTGGCGGTCAGCATGAGCGGGATCAGCAGGAACACCGACAGCGTCCCGAACACGAGAAAGCTGTGACCCGCGATGCGACCGAGCGGCCCTCCCGAAAAGGTGTCGCCGGTGGTGAGCGCGGCGAGCGTGAGGTCGGTGCCCGCGGTGAAGAACATCGCGACGCCGTAGTCGCGCCGGAGGATAAGGTGCCAGCGCCAGCCGGTCATGGTGTGGACCGGCGTCACCGCCAGCATCATCACGAAGAGCAGGAACGAGGATGTGCCGAGGACATCGGCGGTGGACGCGGAAACGTGTGCCACTGAGTCGGGACGCCCCTGGACGAGCGCGATGATCTCAGGCGCCATGAACGCGAAAGGAATGACCAGAAGCCCGCGGAAAAACCAGAACTCCGAGGAGCGGGAGCACGCGAGGCCTGCTCCGCGCTCCGGCGCGGGCAGCACTCACTCGCGGCACGAGAACCAAAGGCCGCGACTCCTCTGTTGGGATGCTCCCCGCCAGCGACCCAGGGTTCTCGAGGCGACCCTCGCTTGCAGTAAAGGCGCGTGCCCCTAGCTCCGAAATGGCCCGTACTCCCCCGGCCCGATTTCTGTATCTCCGGTGCTGCCGCGCGGCGAGCGGGCAGAAAGATATCACTCGGGCGACAAGCGCGTCATCAGGGTCGAACGCCCCACACGGCCGCACAACCGGTTGAGCCGCTGCGCACCGTTCCGACCCACCCTCAATGACGGACCGCGGTGACCTCGTACCTGATCCGCCGCACGTTCCAGGGCGTCGTCACCCTCTGGGTGGTCTGGTCGCTCGTATTCGTCGCGTATTTCGTGGCACCGGGCGATCCGGCGGCACAGCTGTGCAGACCGGGCTGCCCGGTGTGGGTGCTCCAGGAAATCCGACGGGCGCTCGGCCTCAACCTCCCGCTGTGGCAGCAGTATCTCGACTACTTCGGCCGCATCTTCCGCGGCAACCTCGGGTACTCGTACGCCAGCGGTCAGCCGGTGACGAGCCTCATCCTGCGGGCTCTGCCGGTCGATCTCTCGCTGGCCATACCTGCCGGAATCATCTGGATGGGCGTCGGCCTGCTGGTCGGGAGCCGCGCGGCTCGGCGCTCCACGAGCGTCGGGGCGCGGAGCGCGACCCTCTTCATCCTCGCCGGACTCTCCGTCCCCACGTTCATTCTCGGTATCGCGCTCATCTACCTGTTCTGTGGCGTCCTCATCCCCGGGCTCGATCTCTTCCCACGCCCCGGCTTGAGCTGGACACCGTTTCAGGTGAATCCGCTGGAGTGGGCGCACGGCCTGGTCCTGCCCTGGATCACGCTGGCCTTCGTGTCGTCGGCCACGTATGTCCGCCTCTGGCGAAGCTCGCTGCGCGACGTGCTCGGCGAGGACTACATCACGGCAGCGCGCGCCCGAGGGCTCTCAGAGCGTCGAGTGCTCTACCGGCATGCGATACACGCGGCGGCCTCCCCGATCATGACCCAGTTCGGCATCGACCTCGCCGCCGTGCTCGGTGGCGCGATCATCACCGAGGTCGTCTTTGACCTTCCCGGGTTGGGAAGGGCGGTTGTCCAGGCGATCCTCAACCAGGATCGGCCTGCCGTGCAGGGGATTGTCCTCGCCACCTCGGCCTTCGTCGTTGTCGCCAACATCCTGGTCGACGCCCTCTACGGGGTCATTGACCCCCGGGTCACCGTCTCCCGCGGTGACCTGGCCGCCTCGCGTCGTTGACGAATCAGCGGCCGTCGCCCGGCTATCGCTTCTCGTAGCGGTCGTAGCGCGCACGCGACCAGAGGTAGCCGACGGCCGTGATCACGAGGCACCAGACGATCGCCACGATCCATGCGTTGCCGATCGGGGTCGCGGTGAGCAGTCCGCGAAGCGTATTGATGATCGGTGTGAACGGCTGGTTCTCCGCGAACCAGCGGACGCCGGCGGGCATCGAGGTGGTGGGCACGAAGGCGCTGCTGATGAACGGAAGAAACTGCGGGATCAGTGACAGGCTGTTTGCGCCCGCAGGGGTCTTCGCCGTCAAGCCAAAACCGATCGCGAGCCAGGTCAGTGCCAGGGTCAACCCTGTGAAGAGTCCGGCGACCGCGAGCCACTCCAGGGGGCTCGCGCTCGAGCGGAAACCAAGTCCGGCTGCGACGGCGATGACCAGCGCGCCGCTGATCACGGTGCGCGTCAGGCTTCCGAGCACCTGTCCGGTCAGCACCGACGTACGCGTGATGGCCATGGTGCGAAAGCGCGCCACGATCCCTTCGTTCATGTCGATGCACACATTGATCGCGGTGGCGGCGGCGCTCGCCCCGGCGGTGATCACGAGGATCCCGGGGGTGAGGTAGTCGATGTAGTGACCGCCGGCGGGTGCCGCTGATCCGAGCCCCGCGCGCAGCGTGCTGCCGAACACACCGACGAACAGCAGGAGCAGAAAGACCGGAACCAGAAGACCGCTGATGGCCAGCATCGGATAGCGAAGCGAATGGCGAAGATCGCGGCGAAGCATTGTCGCCGAGTCGCGCAGCGCATATGCCGGCGTGCTCATGCGGAGGCCTCCAGCGCTGGGCGCGGTGCGCCGGTCAGCGCGAAGAACACGTCGTCGAGGTCAGGCGTCTGCACGGTCACGGTGTCGACATGCAGGGCCTTCTCGTCAAGCCGGTCGAGCAGGACTCGCAGCGAGCGCGGCGTGCCGTCGGTGGGAACCTCGAGGACGAGCGCGTCGGCGTCGTTCGCTTCCCTTCCCAGAACGATCGCAGCCTCGGTCATCGCGGCGGCCTCGCGGAAGTGGAGCCGGACGCGACCACCCGGGACGCGGCGCTTGAGCTCGTCGGGCGTTCCCTCGGCCACCAGGCGGCCCTGGTCCAGCACCGCGATCCGGCCGGCGAGCTCGTCCGCCTCGTCGAGGTTCTGGGTGGTCAGCAGGATGCTTACACCCGTTGCCGCGAGCTCTCGGGTGATCTGCCACATGGTGTGGCGGCTTCGCGGATCGAGACCGGTCGTGGGCTCGTCGAGGAAGATGATCCGCGGGTCGCCGATGAGCGTCATCGCCAGGTCGAGGCGGCGGCGCATGCCGCCCGAGTACTTCATCACCATCTGCCCGGCAGCATCGACCAGGTCGAAGCGCACGAGGAGTTCGTCGACGCGAACACCACCGTCACGGCGGCCGAGGTGACGGAGATCAGCCATCAGGAGGAGGTTCTCTCGCCCGGTCAGCAGGTAGTCCACAGCGGAGAACTGCCCGGTGACGCCGATGGCATCCCGGACCGCCTGCGGCTCGCGCTTGACGTCGAAGCCCGCGACACGGACATCGCCCGCGTCGGCACGCAGGAGGGTTGAGAGGATCTGCACGATGGTCGTCTTGCCGGCGCCGTTGGGGCCGAGCAGCGCGAACACCGTCCCTTCGGCAATGGCGAGGTCGACGCCGTCGAGGACGACCTTGTCGCCGAAGGACTTGCGCAACCCGCTCACCTGCACCGCGAGCTGATCACTCATCTCGCGCTCGCCGCAGCGGCGGTGGCGACCGCCCGATGGATGGTGATGTCGCCGAATGATGTCCGCGCGCGGACTTCGACGGTCTGCTCACCCGGCTGGGGGCGGCCCGCGGAATCGAGATCGTTGTACACCTTGCCGAATTTGGTGTCGAGATCCAGCCAGGCTGCGACACCCTGGCGAATCCCGATGTCGACCCTACCCATCGCCGTCTGTGCGACCACGGTTCCGCCTTCCACATCGCCAAGGCTGACGTCCCCGTTGGCCGTCTTCGCAACCACTGTCGCGTGCGAATGGTCGACGGAGATGGAACCGTTGGCGGCGACCGCCCGGAGGTCTTTCGAGATGTCACCGACCCAGGTGCTGCCGTTGGAACCCTTGATCTCCGCCGTGCCGTCGATCGACCCGATCCGCACAGCGCCCGACCCGGTGACGATCTGGGCGTGGCCGCCTGCCCGGGTCACCGCGATGTCGCCGGCACCGGTGCTGAGATGCACAGGCCTCGCCTCCTCGACGTAGACGTCGCCGACGCCCGTGGTGTAGTGGCACTCGCCGATGGCGCCGGTGCAGTGCAGCGCGGCCACCCCCGCCTCGCCGCGGAGTTGCGAGCCCAACGGCAGGTCGATCTGCACGTCAATCGACTCGCCGCCGCCGCGGAGCGAGTGGCGCCGCCAGCCCGTGGGGCTTTTGACGACGAGCCTGCCGGCCGAGAACTCGACGCGTGTCTGCGCGGCGGCCGCCACGTCGGCCTTCTTGGCTGGGTCGCTGGGGCGCACCTCGACGAAGGTGTCGGTCCGGTTGGACGCTGTGATCCGCACGTCACCGACACCGATGTCGACAGTGACGAGGATCGGTCCGGGGGTATCGAAGCGAGGCATGGCTGTTTCTCCAGTGGTATGGGGGCTAGCGAACCCAGCCCGTGTAGCGGCCCGACCCGGGCGCGGCTCGCCCGTCGCGGCGGCCGCTCGCGTCGACTCGGTCAAGTGCGAACCCGGCTGCACGAACCAGCCAGGTGTTGACGGAAAGTCCTTCGCTGCTGGCAGCCTGCTCGACCCTCGTCTTGAGGGGAATGGGCATGCGCACGTTGACCCGTGAGATCCCACCGACATCAGTGTCCTCCGCGGTCGGCGGCAGCAATGGCGACGTGTCGTCGCGACGGTCACCCGTGAAGTCGTCGGAGGCGCGCTCCGCCGGCGCCGGACTCACGACGAACTCTGGGTTGCGGCCACGGATGCGCAACTCGACGGATCCCGGCGCCAGCTCGCGGGTGATCTCCTCGACCGCCGCCCCGAGCGCATCCAGCAACGCGAGGCGGATGGCCGCGTCGAGCGGGGCAGCGAGCCGTTCGGCAAGCGATCGGGATTCGTCACCCGCGGCGTCCGCGGCATCAGCCAGCTGTTGATGAATGGTCTCGACATACGGGCGGAGGTCCATGGCATCACTATGGCATCACTAATGGTGCCATGTCAAGCAAGTCTTGGCCAATTTGGCATCACCACGTCTTGGGGCCGGTGGCAGTGCGACCGGCCCTGCCCGACCGTCGACCTGGTTGCCCTTTTCACCGTACATGCTGTAAGGTCAATGTCATGGCAACGCCGATCCCCTATCCCGGTCCCGACCTCAGTGCCGAGGTGGTCGTGGTCACGGGTGGATCACGTGGGATCGGCGCAGGGTCGGCTCGCCGCTTCGCCGAGCTCGGGGCCGCCGTGGTGGTGTCGGGGCGCGATCGGGCTGCGCTCGACGCCGTCGTGGCGTCGATCACGTCCAGCGGTGGCCGGGCCATCGGCATCGCGGCCGACTGCACCAGTCAGGAGGATGTCAACGCGCTGCGTGCCGGTACCGAGGCGGCCTTCGGGCCCGCGACCGTGCTCCTGGCGTTTGCCGGTGGTGACGGGCGCCCCGAACCGATCGGCGAAATCGATGCGACGCGGTGGCGCGCGATCATCGACATCAATCTCACCGCTGCGTACATCCCCGTCCGCACCTTCGCCCTCGGCATGATCGAGCGGCGCCGCGGATCCATCGTCACGATGTCCTCCACTGCGGGACGCCAACCGGGCGGGGCGTCGGTCGCCTACGCCGCCGCCAAGGCCGGCATCGTGATGCTGACCCGGCATCTGGCGGTCGACTTCGCGCCGCACGGTGTGCGCATCAACTGCATTGCCCCGTCTGCGATCGAGACCGATCGTCTGGTCGCGCTCATGCCCGCGTCCGCGCGCGAGCAGCTCGCGCAGGCATTCCCCATGCGGCGTCTCGGCACCGTCGACGATGTCGCGGACGCCGCGCTCTTTCTCGCCACGCCGCAGTCGTCATGGATCACGGGCGTCACCATCGACCTCACCGGTGGTCGGGTCACCGGGTGATCTCGCGCTTCAGGGCGTGAGAACGACCTTGAGGGCCTCGCGCCGTTCGAACAACGCGTAGCCGCGCACCCCATCGTCGAGCGACAGGCGATGCGAGATGATCGCCTCGGGGTGGACCGCGCCGCTGGACACCATGGCGAGCGATTCGTCCCAGCGCCCGATGATGTTCGCGGTGCCGCAGAACTTGAGGTCGATCGCCTTGACGAAGGTGGTGTTGAGTGGCAGCTCGAGCTCCTGCTCGCTGTGCACGCCGATGACGCTGATCCGCCCGCCGGCGCGCGCGATGTCGATGCACTCGAGCAGCGCCGGAACCAGCCCGACGCACTCCAGCACGGCGTCGGCGCCGCGGCCGCCGGTTCGGTCCTGGATGAAGCTCGGGACGTGCACGTCGTTGGCGTTCACCGGTATTGCGCCGAGCGTCTGCGCCATGTCGAGACGCTCCGACACCGTGTCCACGGCGTAGATCGTCGCCGGCTCGAAGCCCCGCGATCCGAGGATGGCCATCAGGCCGACGGGGCCACAACCGACAATGGTGACCACGTCACCCTGCTCGATCCGCGCCTCGCTCGCGCAGTCGAAGCCGGTCGTGAAGATGTCCCCGACGAAGAGCGCCTGCTCGTCGCTCATCGTGTCCGCGACGGCGTGGAGCACGAGGTCGGCGGCAGGAACCCGGACGTACTCCGCCTGCGCCCCGGCAACGTCGCCGAAGAACGAGCCGTACCCGAACACGCGCTGGTCGGGGCAGCGGCTGAAGAGGCGCCGCTCGCAGTACCAGCACTCGCCGCACGGGATCGTGAACGAGCCGACAACGCGATCTCCCTCCGCGAAGCGTCGCACGCCGCCGTCGACCGCCTCCACGACACCGACGAACTCGTGCCCCAGGGTGCCGCCCGGGCTCATCCCGGGGATGCGGCCATGGACCACGTGCAGGTCGCTGCCACAGATCGCCGTCCTGGTCACGCGGACGAGCGCATCTCCCGGTTCCTGGATGCCGGGTTTCGGCACGTCAACGAGCTCGACCATGCCGACGTCCGTGAATGCCAGCGCCCGCATCATCAGCCTCCGTGCCGGGACGTGATCAGCGCGCTTCTTCCTCAGCCGCTCGACGCTGGATGACGCGGTCGCGGAGCTCGTCCTCGAGGTCGCCAGTGTTCTCGACGTCGCGGCGCAGCCAGAAGGGAATCCGCTCGGGCTCGCCTGCGGCGAGCGCCTTCGCCTGTGCGTCGAGGTAGGCGCGAAGGGCTGCGTCGACCGCTGTCGAGAGTTCGGCGCCGGCCGCGGTCAGGGGCTGGACGAGGTCGCTTGCGACGACCACGCTGTTCAGCGGCGCAGTCGGTGGCTTCGACCCGAAAAGACGCCCGAGCCACGACATGCGCCGAGTGTACGCAGTCGCGCGCCACTGCCTCAGTTCCAACCCGCGGCGCGCTACCGTACACGCCGTGGCAAAGCGCGCTGCGACGACCCTGCAGCTGCAGTGGACGGGCGATCCCGAGGCGGATCGGCTCATCAGCGAGGATCCCACCGCGCTCCTGATCGGCTTCTGCCTGGATCAGCAGGTGCCGATCGAGTGGGCGTTCCAGGGGCCGCTCCGCATGCGGGAGCGCCTCGGCACGATCGACCCGGTCGAGGTCGCGGCCATGGATCCGGCCAGGGTTGAGCGGGCGTTCCAGACGCCGCCAGCGCTGCATCGCTTCCCGGTCAGCATGGCGCAACGCGTCCACGGCCTCTGCACGGTGATCGCCGACGAGTACGGCGGAGACACGACCAGGATCTGGACCGAAGCCGGCGACGCGAAGGAGTTGCTCCGCCGATTCGCCGCGCTGCCCGGCTTCGGCGCCGCCAAGGCACGGATCATGGTCGGGGTCGTCGCCAAACACCTCGGAGTCACGCCGGCCGGGTGGGAGACCGTCGCTCCCGACTGGCCGACCCTCGCAGACGTCAGAACGGTGGCGGAGCGCGAGCACTATCAGGCACAGAAGCGTGCGTTCAAGGCATCGCTTCGCGCCGAGGCGGTGGCCAAGGCAGAACCAACGAAACCGGCCGCGTCGCGGAAGGCGCCCGCCAAGTCGGGAGCGCGTGGCCGGCGCTGAGGTCACCGTCTTCGAGGACGGCGGTGTCCGCATCGTCAAGATCGGCCCGATGGGGCCGTACGGGAACAACGCGTACGTGATCCGCGACGTGGCCGCCGGAGTGGCGGCGCTGGTTGACATGCCACTCGATGAGGAACCGCTGCTGGCGGCAATCGCGGCGGAGGGCGGCGTACAGACGGTCATCGCGACGCACTGGCACCCCGATCACTGGATGACCTACGACGCCGTGCGTGCCGCGACCGGCGCTCCAGTCCTGGTGGGGAGCCGCGAGATCAAGATCCCTGCGGAGCGGGTCGACGGACGGCTCGACGACGGTGCCGAGGTCCCGGTCGGCAGCGTCCGCATCGGCGTCATCCACACGCCGGGCCACACTCCCGGCAGCATCTCCTTGCGCGTCGGCACCGCGGTCATCACCGGCGACACCCTGTTCCGCGGCGGCCCGGGCAAGACCAGCGCGCGCGGCGACCTGGAAACCATCATGGAGAGCATCACCGCCAAGTTGCTGCCATTACCGGAAGAAACCGTTGTGCTTCCGGGCCATGGCACCACCACCACCATCGCCGCCAGTCGCACAGGAGTCGCCGCCTACAACCGTCACCCCAAGCCGCGGGGTTTCTACGGCGACGTCGAATGGGGTGACTGAAAAAGGTTCCTCAGCCGTCGCGACCATCCCCGAGGACGGCGGCCTGCATCTCTCCACCGCCCGCGGGAAGTGGGTGCTCACCGCGACAGTGCTCGGAAGCGCGATGGCGCAGCTCGACGCCACCGTCGTCGGCATCGCGCAGCCGGCCATCGGCAAGGAGTTCCACGCTCAGATCGATGGCTTGCAATGGGTATCGGCCGGCTACCTGCTCACCCTTGCCGGTCTCATCCTGCTGTCGGGCGCGCTCTCCGACCGATATGGGCGCAGGAAGATCTTCATCATCGGTGTCGCGTGGTTCGCGGTCGCGTCACTCATCTGCGCGACCGCTCCCAACATCGGCCTGCTGATCGCCGCCCGAGGATTGCAGGGCGTCGGCGGCGCGCTGCTCACGCCGGGAAGCCTTGCGATTCTCGAGGCCTCGTTCGTTCCCGGTGAACGCGGGCGGGTCATCGGCGCGTGGTCCGGCCTCGGCGGCGTGGCCACGGCGATCGGGCCGTTTATCGGAGGCTTCCTGATCACCGCCGTGTCATGGCGGTTGATCTTTCTGATCAACGTGCCGATCGCCGCGGCGGTGATCTACATCTCCATGCGACACGTTCCAGAAACGCGGGATCCCAATGCGACCGGGTACATCGACATCGCCGGCAGCGCGCTCACCATCCTCGCGCTGGTGGGCATCTCGTACGGGCTCATCCAGGGATCGAGTGGTCGGTGGACGTCAGGCCCGGTCGTGGGTGCCCTGATCGTCGGCGTCGTGTCGCTGGTCGCGTTCATCATCGTCGAGCTCCGCGTTCGGGCGCCGATCGTTCCACTCGACATCTTCAAGTCGCGCCAGTTCAGCGCGACCAACGGGGTGACGCTGCTCATCTACGGCATGCTCGGCGGGATGTTCTTCCTCCTGCCCATTGAGCTGCAGCAGGTGTCGCACTACGGTCCCACGGCCGCGGGCGCATCGTTGCTGCCGATCACCTTCATGCTCTTCGCTCTTTCGTCGCGATCGGGCGCGCTCTCCGCACGAATCGGACCGCGCCTGCAGATGTCGGTCGGACCGATCGTCGTCGCGGTCGGGCTCGCCCTCTTTGCGCGGATCAACGCGGGCGGCAACTATCTCATCGAGGTGCTGCCGGCGGTGCTGGTGTTCGGTTTCGGACTGGCGCTCACGGTGGCGCCGCTCACGGCGACCGCGATGTCATCCGCGCCCGCGGAACGAAGCGGCCTTGCGTCGGCGGTCAACAACACCGTTGCGCGAACCGGAAGCCTGCTGGCGGTCGCGCTGCTGCCCGCTGTCGCCGGCATCACCGGCGACAGCTACCTGCACCCCGCCGTGTTCGAGACCGGCTTTCAGCACGCGGCATTCATCGCGGCGGTGATCTGTGCGGCGGGAGGCCTTCTTGCCGCCGCCACCATTCGCAATGGCCAGCGCCCGGGAGCGCCGCGACAATCGGTGGACCAACCACTGCATTGCGCGGTCGACGGCCCGCCACTGCGAACGGGCGCCGAGACCACAGCCGACTGACCTGGCGCGGAGCCGTCGGTGCTCATCGCAGCCCCCGGAAGAACTCACGCACATCGCCGATCAGCAAGTCCGGTGCTTCCATCGCAGCGAAGTGCCCGCCACGCTCGAAGTCGGTCCAGTGCGTGATGTTGTTGCCACGCTCGGCATACCGCCGGATGGCGACGTCTTCTCCGAACGCCGCGACGCCGACCGGCGTTGGAGACGGCGGGCGCCCCCAGGACATGGGCGCGTGCATGTTCTCGTAGTACATGCGCGCCGCGGATGTCGCGGTTCTGGTCGTCCAGTACAGCATCACGTTGGTCAGGATCTGATCGCGTGTGAGCGCGTCCGCGATAGGACCCTGAGTCCAGGCGGCCATCCGATCGAGCGCCCAGGTGAGTTGCCCGACCGGCGAATCCGTCAACGCGTAGCCGATCATCTGCGGTCTGGTCGCCTGCATTTGAAAGTACGCGCTTCCCGCCGGGGAGAGAAATCCCTTGATGCGCTCGAGGCGCGTCCGGTCGAGGTCGGTGAGGGTTGCGCGCTCGTTCTCATCGACATCGCCGAAGGGGATGAACCCCACAGTCGCCGCGTTGACGTGGACGCCCGCCACGTGATCGCCATCGACGTGCCCGAGTTCGGGTGCGATCAGCGCCCCGAGATCGCCGCCCTGCGCCCCATACCGGTCGTAGCCGAGACGGCGCATCAGGTCGGCGAACGCCGCCGCGGTGCGTGCGCTATTCCATCCGGCATCCGTCGTCGGCCCGGAGAACCCGTACCCGGGCAGCGACGGAATGACGAGGTGGAAGGCGTCCGACCGATCACCGCCATGCGCGGCGGGATCGGTGAGCGGACCGGCGACGTCGAGGAACTCTGCGATGGAGCCCGGCCAGCCATGGATCAGGAGCAACGGGAACGCGTCCGCCTCGGGTGACCGAACGTGCAGGAAATGCAGCCGCTGTCCATCGACTCGGGTCAGGTGCTGCTCATAGCTGTTGAGTCGCGCCTCCTGTCCTCGCCAGTCGTATCCAACTCGCCAGTAGTCGACGAGCTCACGCGCGTAGTCGAGTGGCACCCCGTAATCCCACCCGGTCCCGGGAAGCTCGTCCGGCCACCGGGTGTTGTCCAGCCGCAATCGCAGATTCTCGAGCTCCGAGTCGGGCACCTCGATGTGGAATGGCTCGATGGCGTCGCTGCCTGTGGCGCGGGCCTCATTCGCTTCTTCAGTCATCGCGAAGCCTCCTGCATGTCCAGTCCTGCCGTCTTGCGTAGTCGCCGTTTCTTTGACATCATGGTGTCATGAATTGTAGCCACTTGACATCGTGATGTCAAATGTTCCGAACCCACGGACTGCCGAGGGCGACGCGTTCACGGCCCTTGTCGTTGCGGTCTCCGGACTGGGTCACTTCGTCACCGCCGCGGGCGAGGCGTTAGCCCGGGAGGGGGGTCAATCGCTCGCCCGTTGGGTGGTCCTCGAGGCAATCGCGGAACACCCGGCGACCGTCTCCGAGGTGGCGCGCAGGCGAGGGATGGCACGACAGCCGGTCCAGCGGATCGCCGACGTCCTGGTCGACGACGGCCTGGCGTCGTATCAACCCAATCCGAATCACCGACGCGCTCAGCTGCTCGCGTTGACCCCTGAAGGCGAGCAGGTACTCGCCCGCATCACGACCAGGCAGAAAGCATGGGCTGACGCGCTCGGGGCCGCGATTGGCATCGACAGGCTCGAGCAAGCCCGCGATCTGCTCGCCGCGATCCGACCGCACGTCTCGATGCCGGCCGAGGGGGTTCATGTGACGCCGGGCGAAGGCGGGCGACTGCCTCGTATGCGACGCGGAAGGGGAGGCTCAGGGAAGCAGCAGACGGAGGAGGGTCGCCGACAGCCACGCTGAGTACCGCTGCGACGACCAACCGCGTACATCGCGCAGCATCCGGTTGACCTCCGGGCTCGTGAGCATCCAGGTCGTTGTCGCGGCTTCGTCCGCATCCACATCCTCGCGAAGGGGACCGAGCGCCGCGAGCCGTTCGGTGAAGACGCCGATCTTGGTGAACCGGTTCTCCTGCATACGGGCGCGCAGGTCGGCGATATCCGGGTCGATGGCCGCGGCGCTTCGCAGCACGTCGTCGATCGGGCGCACACGTTCAACGCGCTCGGCAATGTCGGCGGCGAACCCCGCGACCATCTGCCGCTGGTCGGTCAGCTGATGGAGCGCGCGCGGAGTCTCACCGGTGAGAACGTCAGACCCTTCAGGGCTTCCGGTGACACGAAGATCAACCAGGGCCGAGAGCACGCCTCGCTTGTTGCCGAAAATGGCATAAACAGTGTCGGTGGCGACGCCCGCGCTCTCTGCGACGGCATCGACGGTCACTGCGGCATACCCCCGATCGGCAAAGAGCGCGCCCGCGGCCTCGAGGATGCGCAGCCGCGTCTGCGCTGCCTGCTCGGCGCGGAGGCGGGACCGGTACGGGCGGCGGCTCTTGACAGATGCCACTGATTTATCCTAGCATTGCTTTATTCATCCTATGTTGACTAGGATCAGACTGCGCCCGGAGGAGCCCACGATGTATGCGTTCACACAGGACCTGCCCATCACCACCGACGTCTACGCGCGGATCATGAAAGGAGTTGGGACCGAACCGGCGGACGGATGCATCCTCCACGCCGTTATCCGTATCGACGGCGGCCTGCGATACATCGACATCTGGGAGTCTCGAGAGTTGTGCGATCGTTTCCTCGAGGAGCGCGTGCACCCCATCCTCCAGGCGGCATTCAGTGCCGCCGGCGCAGCACTGCCCCAGGAGCCCGACCGGACCGAGGTGGAGCTCATCGATTTGAATGTCTTCCCACCGGCACCGGCCGCGGTGGTCTGACAGCTACCCGCACGGGGAGTCGAACCCCGGTTACCACCTTGAAAGGGTGGTGTCCTGACCGCTAGACGATGCGGGCGCGACCGCCAATCTTAGGTTCGGTCACCGGTCGCGAGGCGAACTCAGCACGCCGGTATACTCGCGGCATGCCAATCCGCGAGATCGCCGGCAAGACGCTCGGCTTCGGCCTCGTGGCCGCTGCGCTCATCGTCGGCGGCATCCTCGACCTGCTGGGGGGACACGTCTACAACGACTATCTGAACACGGCGCTCGGGATCATCCTGATCCTGATGGGCCTGGCGACCGGTGGGCTCGGCACCTTCCTCATCGTGGGCATCCTCTACGAGGAGCGGTTGCGGCGTCAGGACGAGGAGGTGCATGTCACCCCGCGCGGCACCCCCCTGGCTCCGCCTCCACCGTGGGGAATGGCCGACGTCGGCAAGCCGCCCGGCGTAATTCGTGTCGGCGACGCGGCCACGTCGTCCGGTGGCGGCGGATCACCACGCGTCATGGCCGTCGTGGTCTCCAACCTCGACGCGCCGATGCTGATCGTCGGGTTGCTCGCTTGGACCATCCTGACCCTCGTCCTCTTCGCGCCGCGCTGAGTTTGCCCTAGTGCCGGACGCGCGGGTTCGCACCCGCTTCGCGCCATCACCAACCGGCGCCCTCCACTTCGGCTCGGTGCGCACGGCGCTCTTCGCATGGCTCACCGCGTGCCATGCCGGCGGCGACTTCATCCTGCGCATCGAGGACACCGACCAGGAGCGCTACATCCCCGGAACCGAGGCGCTGATCCTCGAGACGTTGAGCTGGCTGGGGCTCAACTGGAGCGAGGGCCCCGAGGTCGGCGGTCCGCACGATCCGTACATCCAGTCGCTGCGCATCGCCATCTACCGCGAGCACGCGGACAGGCTCGTCGCCGACGGCAATGCGTACTGGTGCTCGTGCACTCCTGCGCGGCTGGCGGCGATGCGGGATGCGCAGCGCGCACGGTCGGAACCAACCCGCTACGACCGGCGCTGCCTGACGCGGCAGACGGAGGTTGCGCAGGAACGCGCGAACGGCATGCCCGCGGTGGTGCGGCTGCTCATGCCGGAGGGCATCACGGAATGGGACGACGAGGTCCGCGGCCATGTGAGCTTCAAAAACTCGGACATCGACGACCAGGTTCTCCTCAAATCCGACGGGTTCCCGACATACCACCTTGCGGTGGTCGTCGACGATCACCTGATGGAGATCAGTCATGTGATCCGCTCCGACGAGTGGATCCCGTCGACCCCGAAACACCTTGCCCTGTATGCGGCATTCGGATGGGCTGCCCCGCGCTTCGCGCATGTGCCGGCGGTGCTCGGACCGGACCATCAGAAGCTCAGCAAGCGCCGCGGCGCACGCAACGTCCTCGAGTATGGCGAGCTCGGGTATCTCCCGTCGGCGATCGTCAACGCCATCGCGCTCCTCGGCTGGTCGTCCGGTGACGAGCAGGAGGTCTTCACACCCGAGGAGCTCTGCGAGCGCTTCACGCTCGACCGTGTCAACTCCGCGGCGGCGATCTTCGATCCAAAGCGGCTCGACGATCTGAACGGCATCCACATCCGGCGCATGAGCACGGACGACCTCGTCGAGGCGCTCGAGTTCCATCTCCCCGGGACGAGCAAGGAAACGCGGCGGCAGCTCATCCCGCTGCTCCGCGAGCGGATGGTGACCCTCGCCGATGCCACCCGTCTCTGCGCACCACTGCTCGGCGAGGTCACGCTCGGCGCGAGCGTCGACTTCCCACCGAAGAAGGTCGACCAGGCGACCGCCGTGGCAATGATCGACGCCGCCATCGAGGCCATCGAGGAGGGCGCGCTCGCGGACCACGATGCGCTCCTCGAGCGGCTCCGCGCCGTAGCCGAGAGACGGGGTGTGAAGCCCCGCGATGCGTTTCGCGTCCTCTACGTCGCCGTCCTCGGCACCGCCGCCGGGCTGCCCGTGATCGAAGCGATGGAGTTTCTCGGTCCGGAGAAATCGCTGCAGCGTCTTCGCGAGGCGCGCGCCCGGCTGGGCTGACCTTCGGGCCGAGGCTCAGAGCCCGGGACCGTCGATCTTCGAGCCGGCGTGGCGCTCAACCATTCTGGGACGGCGTGCGGGTTCGTGCCGGTGGGTGGTGGGCGCATGCGGGTGCGGCGTGCGGTGCGATCGGGCTGCCGGTGCCGCTGGAGCATGCGCTTCGTGCCGCGGCGCTGACGGCGCGGGCGCTGCCGGGTGCGGTGCCACGGGTTCCGGTGCGGCCGGTGCCGGAGCTGATGGTGCCGGCGCAGTCGGGGCAGGCTCGGGGTGAACGCCATGGTGTACGGATGACCTGATGCGATCGCCGAGACGCTTCGCCATGTGCAGTGCGGCGCGATCCAGGCCGGTCGCGTGACCCGCGACCGCGACGCCGACCACGATCGCGCTCAGCGGCCAGAGCGCAGAGAACAGGGACAGCCCGGAAAGGACGCCGAAGGCGGCGAGGATAGGGTGGCGGCGGACGTACGACGGCGGCTGCGCCGCCGGCGTCGGAGTGGTTGCGCGGTCGTCTGTGATCGTCATGTCACGAGGCTATGTGACAGCGTCGGACGGTCCACGGACCAAACCCAATTCGGATCTGACATCGCTGTTCCGGTGTCGTTACCACGCTGTGACGCTCCCGTGGACTGACGCAGCCGAATGTCGCGACACAATCGAAGCGCCGGTCTAGGGGGACGGACCGATGGTCGGACAGGAGGTCGTTCGCAGGTGCTCAGGGGACAGCCGCGTCGTGGCGTGACATGAGTGAGATGTCGGTGGCGCATCCGCCGGTTCTCATGGCGCGGGCACGCTCCGGGATCGGGCGGCTCAACGGACCCCAGCGCCTGGTCGTCTTCTCTGCGTTCCTCGGCCTGATCGGCGCCGCACTGTGGTTGCTGCCGCTGCACGACGTCCACCGGGTCACGATCATGGGGGCGATCCCCTGGTGGGTGGAACTGTCCATCTGCTATGTGACCAGCCTGCTCTATGTGCAGGTGCGCGTCCATCGCGAGGTCTCCACCCTCTCGCTCACGGAGATCCCGGTCGCGATCGGCCTCTTCCTGGTCGACCCGCACCAACTGCTTGCGTGCTACGTGGTGGGTGTCCTCCTCGCCAGCTGGACCCGGCAGCGCCGCATCCGCTGGATCAAGGATTTCGCCAACGCGGCACTCGACGTCGTGTACATCGGGGTCGCCGTCCTCGTCTTCAACGCAGTCGGGCCGGTGCCCTCCGATCCACTTGCGGTGCACAGCATCGTCGCCTTCGCCGCAGCGATGATCGCGGCCGGCTGGTTCGTGTACCCGATCGCCCTCAACGCCGGCACCACCATCGCGCAGGGCCGGCTCAACGTCGGCGAGGTGGCGCGCGCATACCTGTTCCAGCTCATCGCGACCACAACCAACGCGTCGCTCGGCGTGGTGGCGCTGATGATCCTGGCGACACGGCCGGTGCTGGCCTTCGCGCTGGTTCCACCGGTGATCCTCGTGCTCGCAGGGCAGATCGCCGCAGGCGAGAGTCAGCGTCGTGCCGATCGCAACGAGTTCCTGTACCGAACCACCGAGATCCTGCACTCGACGCGCCAGGTCGGTGAGCGGGCTGGTGAGCTCTTGAACGGCATCACCACGATGTTCGGGGTCGAGCGTGCCGAACTGGTGGTGATCCCGGAGGTTCGCGGGCCCGCCGTGCGCTTCAACTCCACCGGCGACAATGAGCACGCGCAGGCCACGACGTCCGACCTGACGTTCGCCGAACAGGAGGTGCTCAACGAGCTGCGCACCAACGCGATCATGACCGGGTCGATGACGCGCGACCAGTCGCTCGGGCTGGCACTCGCCGAGCGCTCCGCCGATGCCGGCACCGTGGTGGTGCTGCGCGGCCTCGAGGGCCCGCAGGGCATGCTGCTGCTGCTCAACCCAACCCGCGGCGTGAAGTTCGGCACGCACGAGCAGAACCTGCTGAGCACTGTTGCCGGGCTCATCAGCGTCGCACTCGAGAACGGCCAGCTCGCCGAGGCGATCAAGGCCATGTCCGTAGAGAAGGCGGAGCTGGCGCGCCGGGCCTTCTACGACCCCCTCACCCAGATTGCGAATCGCTCGCTGTTCATCGAGACGGTTGCAACCTCGCTGTCTCAGCTCGCCAGCTCAAAGCGCCCGGTGGCGGTGATGTTCATCGACCTCGACGGTTTCAAGGAGATCAACGACACCTTCGGACATGCCGTGGGTGATCGCGTCCTCAGTGCAGTGGCGGCGCGCCTCCGCGTGCAGGTGCGCAAGCTCGACCTTGCCGCGCGGCTCGGTGGCGACGAGTTCGGCATGCTCCTCGACGGGATGCGCCACTTCAGCGATGCGGCAGTTGTTGCCGGCCGGATAATCGAAACCCTGCGGCGGCCGATCCCGATGGGCGACGCCATGATCACCATCGGTGCGAGTGTCGGCGTCGCGGTCGTCGAGGACGCGGCTGACGCGCCCGAGCCCGAGGAGCTGATGCGCCGTGCGGACATGGCCATGTACCTCGCCAAGCGTCAGGGCAAGGATCGCTTCGTCGTGTTCGACGAGGCCGCGCGGACCCCGGTGATCGCGCGGACTCCCGACCCGGTGCACCAGGTCGCCAGCTGAGGGCGATCTCGCCTGCAACTACGATGGGCGGGTGACCTCGCCGCGCTGCCTGTCGATCGCCACGTCCGATTCCGGCGGTGGGGCCGGGATCCAGGCTGACCTCAAGGCATTCGCTGCCGCCGGATGCCATGGCATGACCGCGATCGTCGGGGTCACGGCGCAGAACACCACCGCCATCCTCGCCACCTACGCGCTGCCCGCCTGGATCATCACCGCGCAGCTCGAAGCCGTCTACGACGACATCGGGGTCGATGCCGCCAAGACCGGAGCCCTGCTGTCGGCCGAGATCATCGTGGCCGTGGCGGACTTTCTCCGAGCCCACCCCACGCTGCTCGTGGTCGACCCCGTTCTCCACGCCAGCACCGGATCGAACCTCCTCGAGCCGGAGGCGATCGAGGTGCTGATCGGCTCCCTGCTCCCTCTGGCGACGGTGGTGACGCCCAACCTCGCGGAAGCCCGGGTGCTCGCGGGCGGCGACGGTGACCGCCGAGCGCTCGCCGAGCGGATCGTCGCGCGCGGCGCCGGCGCGGTCGTCATCACCGGTGGTGATGGCGTGGGCTCGGACCTGCTCTTCGACGGCACGGAACACCTCGAGGTCCCGGTCACGTGGATCGAGGGAACCGCGACCCACGGCACCGGATGCACCCACTCCGCAACCCTGGCCGCCGAGCTCGCACGCGGCACGCCGCTCGCCGAGGCCGCATGGCGCGCCGCCGCGGTCACCGCGGCTGCAATCGCCGGCGGGCTGGTGGAGATCGGCGAGGGCGCGGGCCCTGTCGCGGTGGCTCAGCCCTCGGAGGCGAGCCAGCGAGTGCGAACCAGGTAGACGAGCAGGCCGATCCCGATCATGTCGATGAGGAGGAGGATCGGCCCGAGGTTCAGACCACTGCCGAACTCGAGGCCGCTCAGCGGCGTGAGCGCTTCGACGGGTGGGATCCGGGCCGCGTCGAGGCCCTGCCCCGAGGTCACGAGTCTCACCGCGCTGGTGAGCGGGGCGAATGGTGTCGGATCAACCTGGGGCTGGACGTGGGTGACGTCGCTGTCACCCGGGGTCGCGCTCGGGCCGGCGCCGGTCGAGCCGCCGCCGGTCGAGTGACCGCCGCCCGATCCTCCGGTGGTCACCGGCTTGGACGACGGAGTCGGGGCCGGGGTGCTGGTTGGCGCTGGAGTGCTCGTCGGGGTGGTGGTCGCGGTCGGGGTGGGGGTCGGAGTTCGAACCGCCGCCGTTCCCGTTGTTGCCACCGCCGGTTGGGCTCGGGGTCGAGGTGGGACTGGTGGTCGGTGATGGCGTCGGCGTCGGGCAGGAATGCGGGTGGTGACGGCACCACCTTGCCGTGGGCGTCGGTGAGGGGCTCGCCGTGGCCGACGGCGAGGGGTTGGCGCCGGCCGCTGCAACTCCCGACACCCCGACGAGCATGAGCGCGAAGACGCCGGGAAGCAGCGTGAGGGCCGCGCGGCCTCGTGGACGTCTGCTGCGTATCAGCTTGCCGATGACGTTTGCGTTCATTGACGTGATCCAACTGTGGTCTTAATACCCGCCGGCCGAGATGGAAGTCGGTGTCTCGTCACGGCGTCGCGAGCCCTCGTTCACAGCGGTCACACCGGCGTCGGCCGTCCGCATACGATTCGGCCGGTGTGCACGATCCTCCTTGCCTGGAGATGCGCTGCAGCGGCGCCGATCGTGCTGGCGGCGAACCGCGACGAGCTCATTGCCCGCCCCAGCGCGCTGCCCGGCGTCCTCGGCGAGGGCCCGCTGATCGTCGGGGGTCGCGACCTGGTGGCGGGCGGAACCTGGCTCGCCGTCTCGGCGGACGGCGCAATCTGCGCAGTGACCAACCGCCATTCGGCAGAGGGCCCGCCGGTCGCGCCGGATCCCACGCGCCGCTCGCGGGGCGAGATCCCGGTTGGCTTGCTCACCGCCGACCGTGCGGATGTGGTAGCGCGTCTGCGCGCTCTCGGCCCGGGCCGCTACAACCCGGTCAACGTGCTGTGGGTGGACGAGGACCGAGCGCTGGTGGCCCACGTGGACGAACTCGGGCCCGGTGCGTGTCGTCGAACTCGCGCCCGGCGGGCACGTGCTGACCACGCGCGATGTGGATGATGCGAAGAACCCCAAGGTGGCGATGCTGAGCGCCGGCATGCAGCGTGTCCTGGCGGCTGGTGACAGTTCCGCCAGCGTCATCGTGGGCCTGCGCGCCATGCTTGCCGATCACACCTCGGCAGGTGACTTACCGGTCGACGCCGCGTGTATCCATGGCGATGTCTACGGCACGGTGTCGGCGTCCACGGTCCTCGCGGGGAGCGGGCAACTCGTGTACGAGCACGCGCCCGGCCGCCCCTGCGTCACCCCCTTTGCGGCAGTGACGATGCCGTCCTAGTGCCCGCCGCGAGAAGCGACGATCGTCTTGATGAGCAGGCTCACCATCGCGATGATCGCGTAGCCGCGGACCGTGCACAGTGCGATGAAGCGGCCGCGCGACTTGACGGGTTGATTCAGCAAGGCAAGTGACGGCATGCGCCAGGTCTCGCGATCCTCCCGCATTCGCGGATCCGGGGGCATCGCCCTTCGCGCTCGAATGTTGATCGAGACGGCAAACAGTAAGCCGACCACCATGACGGCGGTGAGGATCAGAAACAGCCGCGCAACGTCAATCGTCGGAAAGATCGTCGAGACCACAAGGATGACCGACAGGACCAGCAGCACGCCCAGGATCAGCGACGCGAGCAGGTTGAACCACGGCCGGTTGACCCAGGGTCCGAGGACATCCCGGTCGTTGCACAGGAAGAGGAGAAAAAGACATGCGCTCGGCAGCATGACGCCCGCCAGGGCCTGCACCGCAGTCGTCACCAGGCCGAGGGGGACACCGGGGATGAGGACGAAAGCAGCCGCCAGAACCACCAGCCCCGTGAACATCGCGTAGAACTGGCGCGCCTCTCGCCACGACCTGTGCAGAGAATTTCTGATGCCGAAGGTGTCACCGAACGCGTAGGACGTTGAAAGCGTCACCGCACTGGCTCCGACGATCGAGGCATCGATCAGCAGGATGGAGAAGATCGCGCCCAGCGCCGGGCCGGCATGCGACGCCAGCCCCTTGGCGAGGTCGTACGCATTGGTGAATGCATTCGCGTTCCCCGCACCAGTCCCGTTATGGCTGAACGCGAACGCCGTTGCGATCATGATCGCGCTCGCGCCGATGACGACGATGATTGCGCCGATCGCCGTATCCGCGCGCTCGTACGGGATCCACCGAGGAGTGATGCGCTTGTCGACGACGTTCGACTGCTGGAAGAACAGCTGCCACGGCGTGATCGTGGTCCCGACGATGGCGACGATGAGGAGCACACCGTCGGACTTGAACCCACCCTGCACGCCCGGAACGAAGAAGTGCTGCAGCACCGGACCGAGCGTTGGATGGGAGAGAAACATCAACGGGATGCACAGCAGGTTGCCGAACAGGATGATGAACATCAGCCGCTCCCACGTTTCGAAGCGCCCGGTCACGGTGATACCGACGAGCAGCAGACCGGCGATTGGGACCGCAACCCACGCGGGGATCCCGAAATACTGGGCGCCCAGCGATATGCCGATGAACTCGGTCGCGATCGTGAGGAAGTTGAGCACGAAGAGATCGCTGACCGCGAAGCGGCCCCAGACCTTGCCGAATCGCTCAAAGATCAGGCGTCCATGTCCGACGCCGGAAACGGCGCCCAGGCGGACCACCATCTCCTGGTTGACGATGAGCACCGGGATCAGCAGGAGCAGCGTCCAGAGCAGGCTTGTCCCGAAGTTCTCGCCGGCGGCCGCATACGTTGAAACGCCGCCCGCGTCGTTATCCCCGACCATCACGATGAGCCCCGGGCCGATGATCACCGCGAGTGCCAGGAGCCGCCGTCGCCACGTGCGCGCTCCCGAGGGGTCGTGCTCGCCGATGGTTCCGAAGGCGCCACGGATATCGCCGTGATGGGCGTCGTTCGACACCGGCCTTCTGACGGGCGCCGCTCGGCGATCCGCCTTGCGAGCCTTTTCCTTGGTCAATTCGGACCTCCCACCGTCGATGACGGCAAGACTGAGCGGGCCCGTCCGCTCAGGAGGTCACGAGTTGCTCGCTACCTCGAGACGGGCCGGCCCGTGAGTTGCCGGGACTGGGGACTGTCGCCGCCGTCCATGTAGTGGTGAATGCACCCCAAACAACGTGGTTGATGTACCCGGAGTGTACAACCCACGATCGACGCAGAGGCACGAGGTCAGTCCCCGTCGGCCTCTGCGCGGCGCCGCCACGAGTTGGGCAGCATGGCCTCCAGGACATCGTCGACAGTGATGACGCCGATCACCCGGTTATCGTCGTCGAGGACTGCAACGACTGTGAGGTTGAAGTCGGCCATGCGGCGCGCCACCTCCGGGAAATCATCGTCAACGTTCACCGATGCGTTGCTGTGCTCGACAAGCTCCGAGATCCGCAACGAACCGTCGGCGCGAAGCAGCTCGATGAGTGGCACGGAGCCGGCGAGATGGCCGTCGTCAAGCAGGAACACATCGGCGGCGACCTGCGGGACCACATCCGCGGCGCAGACCGCGGCGACTGCGTCGGACACTGTCGCATCGGGAGTGACCGACACGAAGTCCGGGCTCATCAGTCCGCCTGCGCTGCTCTGCCCATAGCTGAGCAGCGCTCGGACCTTGGCCTGTTGCGTCGGTGGGAGCAGCGAAAGAATCGGTGCGCGTCGAGGCTGGTCCAGCTCAGTGACCAGGTCGGCTGCGTCGTCGGGCCCCATCTCGGCGAGCACGGCGGCCGCCTCGGCGTCCGACTTGTCGCGGAGAAACTCAACCTGATGCTCGGTGTTCAGCTCCTCGAAGACATCGGCCTCGAGCTCTGGATCGCCGTGCACGGCCGAGATGATCTCCTCACCCTCGTCGTGCGACGCGGCTTCGACGAGATCGGCAATCTGCGCGGGGTGAAGGCGTCGCAGACGACGGAGTGGCATGAGCAAACGCGAGCTGGGAACGTGACCCACGAAGGGCTCGACCGCCGCCCAGTCGACGAATCCAGGGTTGTCGGAACGGCCGCCCAGGAGCCGGCCGCGCAGACCTCGCGGGCGAGTGTCGACGCCCGCAACCACCCACTTCCCATCCTCGGAGCGCAGCTCGATGTCGTGCGCGACCACAAGCCGGCCCGCATCGACACTGATGAGCCGCCGGCCGAGCACATCGTCACCGAGCAGCACCTCGCCCTGGCGTCGCTCGAAGTGGGAGAGGTTGAGGTCCTCTCCGGCGAGCTGCACGCGGCCCGGTTTCATGTCGGCGATCCGGTCGCGGGGAATGAAAAGCCGCCGGCCGGCGATGCGGCCGACCAGGCCGGTCACCGGCGGATAGCCGCCCTCGGCGAATCGGGCAATGACGTCGTCCACCCGGCCGAGCCGGCCCCCAGCTCGATCGACCAGAGGGCTGTGGATGATCCCGGTGAGCGCCAGCCGGACCGGTTCGGTGGCTGGCTCCCCGGCGTCTGAGGTCGACATACCGCGCTCAGTCTGCCACGTCATAGGGCGCTGCGTCTGTCCGCGCGGTGTCCGGGATGGCGCTCGATGGTTAGACGGTGTCCGTGTCCGCCTTGCCGGCCCACCCCACCCCTGTCACCACTACACTGGCTATGGCCGACTGCGGGCACGGACCCTCGCGTTCGCTCGTGAGACCTGGCTGGGAGGGGTTTGGAGTGGGGACTGTCGACGCTCCGTGGATGCTCGGCGTGCGCGCGCCTGATCGAGGTCGCGCCATTCTCGTGATCACCGTCGACGGCGAGCTGGCGGTCGCGGTGCGCGACGCGGTGCCCGGCGGCATGGCGGTCGTCAGGGACGGGCGCACCGACGACGGCGATGCGATCGCGGCCGCGTGTCTGCCGTGGCCGTGGATGGTCATCGGCAGCGAGGTGACGTTGACACCTGTGCTGGCATCGCTGTTGCGCAACCATCCGGTGTTGACCTACTGGCTCGGCGATCCTCCTGTTGGTCTCCCGAGCCACGCGCGCTCGTTCGACCGGCCGGCAGCCCTGCTCGATGCGGTTCGGCGTGCGTGCACTGCGAGTGTCGGCGGCATGCGCCTCGCCCCGGGCAATGGCGTCGAGCTCGAGGACGGCACGCTGTTGCGCGGCGCCACCCTCGAATCGTTGATCGCGGCCTACCCAAGCGGGTTCGCACTGCCTGCGCGCAACTTCCGAGCGGTCTCGGACGCATTGGCGCGGCACAACGCCGGATGGTCTCCGCAGCGCGACGGCGCTGCATGCATGACGCTGGTGCCGGCCGCTGACCGGTCGCAGCAATGAGAGCGAACCCTGAGGTGCTCATCCTCGAGGACGACGCCGAGACGCTCGATGAGCTGCAGAACCACTTCACGCGCAAGCGGTTTCATCCGCTCGGTGCGCGGAGCGCGTCGCGCGCGCTATCGCTGCTCGAGAACAACCGCTACTCGAGCAGACCCGTCCTGGCGATCATCGACTGGGACCTCGGCAAGGCTCCTGATCGCAGCGCGAGCAGCGGTGACGTGCTGTCGCGTCTCGCGCGCGAGCTTCGCGAGTGCCCGGTGATCGTTTACTCGCAGAACATCGACGCGTTCAACGTTCGGAGCCAGATTCAACGCTCGCATCCGCGAGCCCTCCTCCACGACAAGCGTGACGGTGATGCCTCGTTGCTCGAGCGCATCGACAGAATGCTCGACCGCACGGTCGGCGATCTCCGCATCCACGATGGGACGGTCGTCGTCCACCTCCCAACCCTCGACCAACACCATCACCGTGAGGCGATCCGGCTCGTGGTGCACCACCCCGACATCGTGACCTTCCACTCGGATACCGCGACCAAGGCGGTGCGCCGTTTCGGTGAGTGGCTGCAGGCCCACGGATCGGCGGTGCGGCTCGTCAGTCACGGCAACCGCAAGTACCGGCTCAGCGTGAGCGCAACCGAGGTGGTCGCGCCCGACGGCGACGCGTGAATCTCACGTTGGCCGAGATCGCCGAGCTCCCGCTGGCCGCGGCGCTCGTCGACGCTGCGGGCGCCGTGGTGGCACGAACTCCCGAATGGGACGGACCCGGTCCCGGAGCCGTCTCCTACCCGGTTCGCAGCGTGCGCCTCGTGGTCCGAACCGAGCCGGCGTCTGCGCAGTGCGATGAGTTGCTCAGCCGGTTGCTCGACGCCATCGACAGCGCAGCGCTCAGCCTCACGGGTACCCAGTCGCAGCGGGTTCGCATGCTCGCCGGCTCGCTTCGGCTCGTCGCCGGGCGCGAGCCGGGCGGGTGGGGCACCACGGATGACGTCATCGACCTGGCTCGCGCGGGAATCACCGCCCGCACCGGCCTCCGCGTGGAGGTGGCTGCGGGAGACGCTCGTCCCGTGCTCGGGCCCGAGGTCGCCGCGCTGGTCCTGGTCCAGCTCGCCGTCAACGCGGAACGTCACGACGCCGCGAACACGGTCCGGCTCGAGGTCGACCGCACCACGTTCCGGGTCATCTGGCATCACGCGGGCGCGGCGCCGCGCATCACGACCGCGCGGCGCCGCGCCGGGCGTGATCGCTGGGGCCTCGGCTTCGCCCGAATCGCGGCGGACGCCATCGGCGGCACCGTGTATCCGCCGCGCGCCACCGGCGATGGGGAACTTGCCGCAACCCTCGAGCTGGGCATCCGCCGCCTGGCGCTCCCACTTGCCGCGCTTCGCGACGGTCGAGTCCTTCGCGCCACGCGGTCCTGGGACGAGGAGACGGGTCTCGCCCCGGGGAGCCCGACCGGGCTCGGCTCCCGGCTCACGACCATCGAGGCCGCCGCGAATTCAGTGCCCGGGCGCATCGTCGTGGACGCCGGTTTCAGCGCCCGGTTGGGCTTGCGAGCGCTCTGGGTGGCGGTGCCTCCGGACGATTCGAGCGCTCGGGCCCGCGAGGTTGTCGCCGGGCTCGTCCACGAGCGGGCGCTGTCGGATCACATCGATGAGCCGGCGCGATCGAACATCGGCGGCTTGGCGCTGCTGCTGGCGACGCTGCTCGGCGAACCGATGCCGCGGGTGCCGATTGCCGCCTGGACGCGCCGGTTGCACGCATTGCCTCGTGTCGTCGCAATGACCGGGGGGCTTCCCGCATTCGACGGCGTCGGTGCCATCGACCCGCAGGTGGTGGCCGTGCTTGCGCCGTCGGGCGCCGGATTCGAGATCGACGGCGACAGGCTCTGGCTTCGCGTCCGTGACGAGTGCCGCGACGACGCAGCGGTCCGGGTCCTGCTCAGGCCAGGTGAGAACCGGATCCCGCTGGGCTGACCATGGGCGTTGCCGGGGAGCGCAGCAGGAGTGACGTGATCGCGGCGAGCAGCGGATGCGCAGCCCTTTCGGACGCCGTGGCGCCCGCTTCCTCGAGAGCCTCATCGAGCCGCAGAAGGTCGGCGGCAAGAACGCGCACCGCGGCGTGAATGACAGCCGCAGAATCGTCAGCGCCCGCCGGCTCCCAGCCATTGTCGTCGGTGGCCGGAGGCACCTCCGGGGGGAGGTCGACACCCTCACGAGCGCCCGTCGAATACGCGGTCGCCCAGACGTCATAGCCGAGCGACTCCTGGTGGCGCAACCGGGCCGCGAGCCGCCGCAATGGATCAGGGTCACCGCCGAGCACAGCTGCCTGCTCGACGAGCCGAAGCACCAGCAGCTTCTGATATCGGGCAACCCAGTACCGCGAGATGCCGGCGGTCAGCAGCCGCGAGAGACGCACCTGGGCAATGCTGATCCGAGCCGCCGACGGGCCCCCCGTATCGGGCACGAGGATCTCGAGGTCGCGAGCAACGTCCCACACGCCCCCAAGCAGGCGAACGATCGACGTCGGCCGCCAGACGTCCGCTGAGCGATCCCACCAGTCGACCGGAACATCCTCAAACGAGCGCTCGCAGGTGCTCGTGAGCAGTGCCTGGTGCAATTCATCACGCGGACGCGTGGCGAGAAGCGACCAGCCGGCGGGAAGTGTGTGTATGGCCATCGAGATGTGGTGCTGGGATGTGGAGAAAACGGATGCAAAACGCGGCGCGCTGCCGTGACTGGCGTGCAGTATGCCCCGGATCTTTCGGAAACGGGGTACTGCGGGCGACATAGGACGCGAACGGGCCGCCGCATCGAACGGTAGGGGTGGTGACCCCGGTCACCCGTGACGCAGCGAATCTGGCCACGACCGAGAGAGCGCGACAATTTGCTTGCGCGATCGCGGGAGCGGACAGTCTGAGCAGCGGCGCGGGTAACCGGCGGCACCGCCCCTGCCGCTGCCCGCCGGAGGCGGGCAGCGCCTACGACTTAGTCAGCGCCCCGTTTCCTACCGTGGACCACCAGGGGTCAACGTCACCATTCCACAACGCTTCGCGATGCTTCGCCCGCACCACCGTCTTGATATTGCCGCGAACGTTGAAGTCGCCGACGACTTCGCAGTATCGGGGTTCGAGCAGCGCTACGAGGTCGCCGAGGACGATGTTGACGACGTCCTCGTGGTACACGTTTTGATTGCGGTAGCCGTTGATGTAGAGCTTCAGCGACTTCAGTTCGACGCATCGTGGGCCGGGGACGTAGCGGATGTGCAGCGTTGCGAAGTCGGGGAAGCCGGAGATCGGGCAGAGACAGGTGAACTCTGGGATCGTGAACTGGATGGTGTAGTCGCGATCGGGGGCGCGGTTGTCGAAGGCCTCGAGCCTGGCTTCGCGGATGGCGCGCGTGCCGTGCAGCTCCTCGCTCATTGCTCTGCTCCGCGCAGCCGCGCACGCAGCGATGCGAGCGGGATGGGCGCGAACTTGGTGTCGCGGTCATACGTGTCCACACCCTCGATGCGCTTGAGCGCTGTGACCAGCGCATACGTGATCGGGGTGGCGATCACTTCGTAGAGGACCTTCACGACCCAGACATCGCGAATGACGATGATGAGCACGGACCAGGGCTGGAGGCCGCCGAACGCGAGTGAGATGAAGACCGCGCTGTCCACCCCCTGGCCGACGAGCGTTGAGCCTATGGTTCGTGTCCAGAGGAAGCGCCCCCTGGTCGCGACCTTCAACCGTGCCAGCACGAATGCGTTGAGAAATTCGCCGAGCAGGTAGGCGGTGAGCGAGGCGAGCACGAGTTCGCGGGCTCTCCCCGAGCACGCGCGCGTACGCTGCCTGATCGCTGTAGTGCCCGTCTGCGGGGATGGCTATCGCAGCCGCAATGAACAGCACCACGATGATGTTCGCGAAGAATCCCGTCCAGATCACCGTGCGCGCCACGCGGTAGCCCCATACCTCGGTGAGCACATCGCCGAAAAGGTATGCGAGCGGAAAGATCACGATCGCGGCCGGGACCGAGAATGGTCCGACGTCGGCGATCTTGACGGCGAGGATGTTGGACGCCACGAGTGTCGCGACGAAGAGCGACGAGATGGCGAGGAGCAGGGGACTTGGGACGCGTGAGCGGGGAGGCTGTGTCATGCGGAGCCGCACAGCGTAGAAGATCTCGCCGTGAGCAGACGCGGCCTGGTCCTCTTCATCGCGATGTGCGTGATCTGGGGGATCCCCTATCTGCTCATCAAGGTGAGCCTCGAGGGCCTGGGGCCCGTCGATCTCGTCTTCTTCCGGTTCGCGCTCGGCGCCCTCCTGCTGGTCCCGATCGCTCTCAGTCGCGTCGATCTCCGTCCGCTGCGCGGTCGCTGGGGGTGGATCGTCGCCTACACGATCATCGAGATGGGGATTCCGTGGGTGCTGCTCTCGGATGCCGAGTTGCGGATCTCGAGCTCGCTGTCCGGGCTGCTGGTGTCGACGGTGCCCCTCATCGGCGTGGTGATCGGGCTCGTCACGCGAAGTGGCGAGCACCACGGCTGGCGCCGGATCCTCGGCCTGTGTGTCGGCCTCGCCGGGGTCGGCGTGCTGGTCGGCTTCGACGTCTCGTCGTCCACCTTCGGGGCGATCGCGGAGGTGCTCGCAGTCGCAATCTGTTACGCGACCGGGCCGTACATCATCAACCGCAAGCTGAGCGACCTCCCGTCGCTCGGGGTGATCGCGAGCTCGCTGCTCCTGGCGGCGGTCGCCTACGGGCCGGCTGCGCTCATCCAGCTGCCCCACGCCTGGCCGTCGGGCGAGGTGATCGCAGCCGTGCTCACGCTGGGCATCGTCTGCACCGCGCTGGCGTTCCTGATCTTCTTCGCGCTCATCCGTGAGATCGGGCCGGTCCGGTCGACGGTGATCACGTACGTGAACCCGGCGGTTGCGGTCACCCTCGGGGTGCTCCTGCTCCACGAACGACTGACCGGCGGGATCGTCGTGGGATTCGTGCTCATCCTCTGCGGGTCGGTGCTTGCGGCGAGAGCCGCGCCGTCGCGGAGCAGACCGCGATCAGGCGCTGGCGGTCTCGGCAACCGCCGGTGACGGGCTCGGCTCCGCACCGCTGATCACGATCTGGCCATCCTTGGCGTCAACCAGGATGGTGTCGCCTTCGCTGAAGCGTCCTTCGAGGATCGCCATGGCGATCGGATCCTGGAGTTGGCGCTGGATCACCCGCTTGAGCGGACGCGCGCCGTACGTCGGGTCGTACCCCTCTTCGGCGAGTGCATCCACGGCCGCCTCGCTCACGCGCAGAGTGAGCTTCCGCGCGGCGAGCCGGTCCCGGACGCCGCGCAGCTGAATGGCGACGATCTGCCGGAGCTGGGTGCGGTCGAGCCGCGAGAACAGGATGATGTCGTCGACGCGATTCAGGAACTCGGGACGGAAACTTGCGCGCAGCTCGGTGAGGACGCTGTCGCGCACGCGCTCCCACACCGACGCATCCGCCTCCGGGGGCACCTCGGCGATGAGATGCGAACCGATGTTGCTGGTCATGATCACCACGCAGTTGCGGAAGTCGACGGTGCGTCCCTGACCGTCGGTGAGCCGGCCGTCATCGAGCAGCTGCAGCAGGATGTTGAACACATCGGGGTGCGCCTTCTCGATCTCGTCGAGCAGGAGCACGCTGTACGGCCTGCGCCGCACGGCCTCGGTGAGCTGTCCACCCTCCTCGTAGCCGACGTATCCGGGTGGAGCGCCGACGAGCCGCGAGACGGTGTGCTTCTCCATGTACTCGCTCATGTCGAGCCGGATCATCGCGTGCTCGTCGTCGAAGAGCAGCTCGGCGAGCGCGCGGGCCAGCTCCGTCTTTCCCACGCCCGTGGGGCCAAGGAAGATGAACGAGCCGATCGGGCGGTTCGGGTCGCCGAGGCCCGCTCGTCCGCGGCGCACGGCGCTGGCAATCGCGGTGATCGCGTCGTCCTGTCCGACGACCCTGCTGTGCAGGTCCTGCTCGATGCGGAGCAGCTTCTGCATCTCGCCTTCGAGCATCTTGTTGAGCGGCACGCCCGACCACCTCGAGACGACCTCTGCGATGTCCTCCTCGCCGACCTCTTCCTTCAGCAGCGGATGATCGCCCTGGATCTCGATCAGCCGGGCCTGCTCCTGCTCGAGCGCACGCTGCAGCTCATTGAGCTGGCCGTAGCGAAGCTCGGCAGCGCGGCCGAAGTCGCTCATCTGCTCTGCGCGATCCGCCTCGTGGCGCACCTGCTCCATGCGCTCCTTGAGGTCGCGAATGGAGGCGAGCGAGCCCTTCTCCTGCTCCCAGCGCGTGCGCATTCCCCGGGCCCGCTCCTGCAGGTCGGCGAGCTCGCGCTCGAGCCGTCCGAGCCGTTCCTGGGAAGCAGTGTCCGACTCCTTGCGGAGCGCCTCGCGCTCGATCTCGAGCTGCCGGATCTCACGTTCGACCACGTCGAGCTCGGTGGGCAGCGAGTTCGATCTCGATGCGAAGCCGCGAAGCGGCTTCATCAATAAGATCGATGGCTTTGTCGGGAAGGAATCTGTCTGTGATGTAGCGGTTGCTGAGCACCGCGGCGGCGACGATCGCCGCGTCGAGGATGCGCACCCCGTGGTGCACCTCGTAGCGCTCCTTCAGGCCGCGGAGAATGCTGATCGTCTCTTCGACCGACGGCTGGTCGACGATGATCGGCTGAAAACGACGCTCCAGGGCCGCATCCTTCTCGATGTGCTTGCGGTACTCATCGAGCGTGGTGGCGCCGATGCAGCGCAGCTCGCCACGCGCAAGGGCGGGCTTGAGCATGTTGCCGGCGTCCATCGCGCCCTCGGCGGCGCCGGCACCGACCAGGGTGTGCAGCTCGTCGATGAAGAGGATCACCTCGCCGTCCGACGACGTGACCTCTTTGAGGACGGCCTTGAGCCGGTCCTCGAACTCACCGCGATACTTGCTGCCCGCGACCATCGCGCCGAGGTCGAGCGCGATCACGCGCTTGTCCTTGAGGCCTTCGGGCACGTCACCCGATGCGATGCGCTGGGCGAGGCCCTCGGCGATGGCGGTCTTCCCGACGCCGGGCTCGCCGATGAGCACCGGGTTGTTCTTGGTCCGGCGCGAGAGCACCTGGATGACCCGGCGGATCTCGTCATCGCGTCCGATGACCGGGTCGAGCTTGCCCCGCCGCGCCGCCTCGGTCAGGTCCCGTCCGTACTTCTCGAGCGCCTGGTACTTGGCCTCGGGGTTCGGGTCGGTGACGCGCTGCGAGCCGCGCACCGCCTCGAGCGTGGCGTAGACGCGATCGGGCGTGACGCCCGCCTGCTGGAGCAGACGCCCGGCTTCGCCCTCGGGCTTGGCGCAGAGTGCGAGGAGGAGGTGCTCGGTGGAGACGTACTCGTCCTTGAGACGGCTCATCTCCTCGAACGCTGTCATCAACACGGTGCGCAGCGCGTTGCCGACGGTCGGCTCGGTGACGCCGACCTGCTTGGGGCGGTTCTCCAGGGCGGCGTGCAGGCGCGCCGCGAGCGGCTCCGGTGTCACCTCGAGACGGCGGAGGAGCGCGGGAACCAGCCCCTCCTCCTGCTCGAGCAGCGCGAGCAGCAAATGCTCGGGCTCGACGGTCGGATGCTGCAGCTGCTGAGCCGCTTGCTGGGCGGCGGTCAGCGCCTCCTGCGAGCGTTCGGTGAATCTATCCAGTCGCACGCCACTGTTATTACCACCGTGCAGGCTGCGGCTAATCTTCCCTGATGCGCCTCACGGTCCTCGGCAGCGGCAGCGCCTTCAGCTCCTGCGGCTGCAACGCCGGATACCTCGTCGACGGACGGGTCCTTGTCGACTGTGGCGCCCCGGTTCCGGCCCTGGTTCGACGCGCCACCACGTCGATCCGCGCCATCACGCTGATCCTGCTCACACACTTCCACGCTGACCACAGCTTCACGCTGCCGACCATCCTAGGAGCCCGAGCGTTCGCTGAGATCGCATCCCCCGGGGCGCTGGTGGTCGGTGGACCGGTCGGCACCCGGGAATACGTCTCGCGCCTGCTCGGTGACGGCTACGGCTCGCACATCCGCAACGAGGTCGACGTGAACGTCGCTCCGGAGTACGCGGTGCTGCAGGATGGCAGCGACGTCGAGCTCGCGGGCTATCGTGTGCAGAGCCATGCCGTGGTGCACAGCATGGGTCCATCGCTTGCCTACCGCATCACCGACGCCAACGGTGTCTCGATCGGGTTCTCAGGCGACAGCGAGCTGTGTGGGGGTCTCCGCCGGACGATCGCGGGATGCGACCTCTTCGTTTGCGAGTGCACCGGATGGGACGGTCCGACGCCGGGCGGCCACCTGTGGCGTGATGAGGTGGCCGGACTGATGACCGAGAATCCGGGAACGAGGTTCCTGCTGAGCCACCTGGCGGAGCGCCGTCACCTGCCGGGCGCGCTGGTGGCCCACGACCTGCTCAGCCTGGAGATTTCCTCGGCCGCAACGTAGCCAGGAACAGTGCGCGACGCCAGGTCCGCAGTGCCTGCGCCCGCTCGGGTCCCGAGGCGCCGGACGCACTGAACTCGGCCCGCGCGGTCACGCTGGCCAGGTCGCCGAGCGCGGACTCCGCCCGCGGTCGAGCTCGCGCCAGGCGGGTTGCAAAGGCCCTGTGGGTCTCGGCTTTTCGCCGGTCCACCCCCGAGATCACCCCGAGTGCCTCCACTCGCTTCCAGGCCCCGTCAAGCGAGCGCGGGAGCAGCATCCAGAGCGCCAGGGCGAGGATCAGGACGACGACGGCGGCGAGCACCGCGAGCGAGACGACCACCGATGCCGGCACGGAGGCGCGGCCTTTCGGCGTGTTGCCGTTCGTGGGGTCGTTGCCGTTCACGCTACCGGGCTTGGGGGTCGGCCCCGACTTCGGGGACGTCGGCGGCGGGGTCTGCGAAGCCGTGACCGCCCCTGTGCCGCGCGGGAAGGGCTGGTAGTTGCCCTGGCTCGAGGGCGGGGTGGGCTCGAAGGGAATCCAGCCGTAGTGCGGAAAGTACGCCTCGACCCAGCTGTGCGCATCGCTGGTGGTGACCTCCTCCTGGGACGGTCCGCCTCGCTCATTCTGGGCGAGCGTCGTGCCGGGCCCGTACCCGCTCACCAGCCGGGTGGGGATGTTGAGGCTGCGGAGCATCGATCCCATCGCGGAGGCGAAGTACTGGCAGTACCCCTTGTGGCTCGTGGTCAGAAAGTACACGACCGGCCAGACGGCGGTGTTCGGGTCCTGGGGCGGATTGAGGGTGTACTGGAAGTAGAAGGGGTCGCGCAGGCGGTTCTGGATGGCGATCGCCTCGTCATAGGGATCGGTCGGGCCGCCGGCGATCCACTGGTTCGCGAGGCTGCGAATCGTCTGCTCGTTGGTCGAGCCGTCGTTGAAGGTCGCGTACTGCTTGACCCACGCCGGGTAGTTGATCCCCGCCGCCTCGAGCTGCGCCGCCGAGGCAGTCGAGACGTACGCGCTGGTCTGAATCGTCGTCGGCGATTTGATGTCCTGGTCGAGCGTCACCTCGTCAACGGTGTAGAGCCCGGTATCCGAGGGGTCGACCTGGCCGCCGGCGCTGCCCGGCAGGCTGACGGACACGGGATCACCGGTGAAGGGCACCAGCGGCGTCGCCCCGGTCGCATGAGGCTGAATCGTCAGGGTCGCCGTGACCACGGATTCGGTCTTGCTGACGCCACCGTCAGCCAGGTTGATGTCACGCGGGAGCAACCCCTGCGGAAAGTGCAGCTCGCTCCAGGAATCACCAGCCCACGCGTTGGGACTCTCCGGGAACCAGTTTCCGTCGGAGAACTGAGGGTCGTTCACGACCCGGATATACGAGGGCGTAGTGGTGCTTGCGGTGTACGTCATGACCGGCTGTGGATGGCTGCTGAGCCGTCCACCCGGGATCACCGATGGGCTGAAGCCGATCGTGTCGGCACCTCCGGTGACCGTGACTCCATTGCCGTGGCCGCCGTTGCCGAAGCTGAGCCCATGGGGAAAGAGACGCGCCGAGATGTCAGTGGTCGATATGGGAGGGAGCGCCAATGCAACGACCGTGAGCACGACGGCAACGGCCGCGGCGCTGCTGCCGAAGCGCCAACCGAGACCCTCGAGCGGCGTGATGCGCGACACCGCCCACCGATCGCCGAGCGACCCCAGATATGCGGCGGCGACCACGCCGATGGCGAGGACCACTGCGATCATCTCGGGCAGCGCGATCGGGTCGGGGCTCGCCGCGTTGACGACATTGGTGGCAAGAACTGAGAACACCGGGATCACCGCGAGGACGCCGCGGTGCTCGCGAAGGACCATCCATCCAAGCCAGTACCCGCAGAGGAAGAGGATCGCGCACAGGCCGACGGTGAAGTCCCAGTCCTGCGTCGATGCGAGCCCGGTGAAGATCGCGCTCAGGTAACGCCCCGCAATGGCGCCGGCCGTCTGTCCCGGAAGCGCCGGCATCGCGGCGAGTGTTGTCGGCACGATCGCTGCGAGACCCAGGAATGGCGCCGCGATCGCGGTGGTGACGCGTGGAGAGCGGGCCTGTGCGAGGAGCGCCGCCTCGATCACCGATGTCACCGCCACCACGATCGCGCCACCGCCGCCATGCACCCACCCGGCGGCGAGCACCGCCCACGCCGTGGCGGCGATCAGGGCGACGCAGAGGACGGCGGCGATCTCGAAGCCGTAGTTCCGGGATGCCCTCCGCAGCGCCGGTTCGCGGAGTTGGATGGTGCGGTCGACGTACGCGTCCATGGCTCAGCCCGTTGCCGTCGTGCGCTCGCCCGAACCGAGAACGTCACCGCGACGAACGACCCACCAATCGAGCGCGAGCCGCCATGCCGCGGGAATACGCAGGGCTTGCCCGCCGGCGCCGAACGACGTCGGTTCAATGAAGATGCAGAGATGGCGCTGGCCGCGGGTCGCGCTGTCGACGAGCGCTTCCACCCAGTCGCTCGAGCGGTTCGGCGTGATCACCACCATGCCGCCGCGGCCGCGCCACCCGTCACCGTGTTTGCTGATCGTGTCGGCGAGGCTGCGGACGCCATCGTCGGTCGCCAGCGCGAGGAAATCGAGCAGCCTGAGCCGTTGCACCTCGCCGCGTCCCGCGCCAAAGCTCGCGCCGCTTCGCGAGTTGGTGACGAGCCCGACCGCCTGGCCGCGGCGGATCGCGCCGTGCGCCACCGATGCGCACACCGCGATTGCGTACTCGACAGACGATTCGATGCCCGAGCCGGCGTGAATGCCACGCTGCAGATCGAGGACGATGAGGAGGTCGGCACTCTGTCCGGTGTCGAACGTGCGACTGATCAAACGGCCGGTGCGAGCCGTCGACGCCCAGTGAATGCGGCTGAGCCCGTCGGTGGGCGCGTAGTCTCGGATGGTCGACACATCCGGTGGCACATCCACCGGCTGGCCACGGTGGGCCTCGGCGACCCCGTTGCCGCTCCACTGGGGAACGCTGTGCAGGAGCGCGTGGATCGCCGGGTACACGATCACCTCGTTCTCCGGTGCCACACGGATACGACGCGGAAAGAGCCCGAAAGGATCCCCGAGGCGCGCCTCGAGCGGTCCGAAGTGGTGTACGCCGCGGAGGTTGAACATGCCACGCGCCGTCCAGGTGACCGATCCGCCGGCGGCGAGGGCGAAAGCGCGGCCGGGCGCGTAGCCGGGGAGCTTGGTGCCGTCGCGAACCTCGCAATACGGCAGGCGAAGTCCGCTCTCGTTCTTGACCGTGAATGTCTCCTCGAACGGCTCGCCCATCATGAAGGAGCCCTCAGGGGATTCCCTCGTGACGCGCAGCTTGCGAGCGAGCAGGCGCGACCAGACGTAGGCGACCACCAGGAGCAGGACGAGCACGTAGGCCAGCGTGTATGCCAGACGGACGCCGGTGATCCCGGCGAAGAAGGCGAGCACCGCCACGCAGGCGATCAGCGGGACGCGCGCGGTCACGGGGCGCTCCGGGCGCTCGCCGTGGAGCCGGTCACGCCAGACGCCGGCCCGTCATCGGCACCGACTCCGTTGCCAGCACCTCCTCGAGCACCGCTGAGGCTGTCAGGCCACGCAACTCGGCGTTGGGACGGAGCATGACCCGGTGTTCGAGCACGTTGGCCGCGATCTCCTTGATGTCATCGGGCAGGACGAAGTCCCTGCCGGCAAGTGCGGCGCGAGCCTGTCCCGCGTGGAGCAGGCCGAGCGTGCCGCGCGGCGACGAACCGAGCACCACGTCGCGGTGGTCACGGGTCCGCCGGACGATTCGCACGCAGTAGTCCTTGAGAGTCGCGTCGCAGTAGATGCCCCGGCACACCTCCTGGGCTGCCTTGATCTCCACGGCATCGGTGACCGGTTCGAGTGAGGTGAGCGGGCTGCCCGACTGGAAGCGATCCAGCATCGCCACCTCCTCGTCGGCCGGGAGGTATCCCAGTCGGAGCTTGAGCAGGAAGCGATCGACCTGCGCCTCGGGAAGGGGGAATGTTCCCCCCAGCTCGATCGGGTTCTGCGTCGCAAGGACCATGAAGGGGTCGGGCAGTGGATGGCTGGTGCCATCCACCGTCACCTGCCACTCCTCCATCGCCTCGAGCAGCGCCGACTGCGTCTTCGGCGTCGCTCGGTTGATCTCGTCGGCAAGCAGCACCTGGGCGAAGATCGGGCCCCTGCGGAATTCAAACGTCTGATCCTGCGGGTTGTAGACGCTCACGCCGGTCACATCGCCGGGGAGCAGGTCTGGGGTGAATTGCACTCGCTCGAAGCTGCAGCCACTGCTGCGCGCGAGCGCTTTGGCGAGGAGCGTCTTGCCGGTGCCGGGAACATCCTCGATGAGAAGGTGACCGCGGCACAGGAGCCCCACGATGCAGAGCTCGATCTCCGCTTCCTTCCCGACGATGACTGTCCCGAGGCTCCCCTGCAGACGCCGTGCCATTGCCTGGACATCGACGTTCATGGTGATCCTCACGCCTTCTCAACCGGGCTGCTGAGTCAGTTGACCTCGTCTGGAGTATACGTTCGGCCGATACGCTCTCAGCATCACTCACCGGGATGACCCACACGACCTCGCCTAACCGTTGTATAACTGCACCTTGAGATCCGAGCCTGGGTCTCTATACGCTGACGGTCTGGAGGAGGAGGAATTGGCAGAGCGCGAGGAGGAGATCCTCACAACTGGCGAAGCGGCGGCACTCTGCGGTGTGTCGCGTTCGACGCTACGTCGCGCCGTCGCTCAGGGTCACTTGCGCGCCTGGCACACACCCGGAAAGCACCTCCGGTTCACGCGCGCCGCGTGCCTGGAGTTCGCCCAGTCGCTGGGCCGGGTCGATCTCATCGGTCAGTCCTACCGCGAAACCCCCATCTCCGGCCAACCCGCGCCGGCAGGAGCCGTCGGGGTCTGATCTCCTGAGCGTCGCGTCGTTTCACGCGCCGTACCGAATGCCTCGTCGCTATCTCTTTCCGGACAGAAGGCCGCCGACCGACCCACCGAAGAGCGCGAGCAGGTCACCGCTGAAGAGATTGCCCAGGTTCATCGGGCCGAGGTCGATGAGGTGGTGGCTGTTGGTGCCGAGGGACGCGGCGATGATCGACGATTCCTGGAAGAACGTGTAGATCGCGCCGACGGCGATAAAGCCGATGGCAACTACGATGCCCTGGTAGAGGCCGAAACGCCCGGCGAGTCGGGCTGCGAGCCAGCCTCCGAGGATCACCGCCAGGAGTGTCGACACTCCCACCACGCCACCGTCGATGTTGCCGTTGGACGTGGAGCCGAAGGCCGCGTTGGTGGCGATGAGCCCGACGTTGCTGATCACCAGCAGAGCGACCTCGCCGGCCGCGAGACCGATCAGGCAGTGCCGCCAGGAAATCGTGTGACCGGAATAGGCGGCGACCGGCGCCGGCGTCTGCCTCGAACTGCTGCTCGCTGAGGTCTGACGACGCTTCGGAGACCGGGTGTCGGTGGCCATCGCGTGGAGTATACGAATCTGTCGCCAGCCGGCCGCGAGACGTTTTCGCGTCCGTGCGGCACCTACGCTGCGCTCGCATGGCAACCCTGATCCGCGCCGCCGAGCCGGCCGCGGCACCTCAGACCCTCGACCGGCGCGGCCGGATCCAGGCCTGGCTGTCGGATCCGCGTCGGGCGCTCCTCGCAGCAGTGCTCGTGCTCACCGGCGGCGTGGGGCTCGACTCACTGAGCGACCCCGATGTCTGGTGGCACATCCGCCTTGGTGACTGGATCATTGCCCACCACCAGATCCCCGCCGGCGAACTCTTCGCGTACACGGCGTTCGGCAATCCACTGGTCGCACACGAATGGCTGTCGGAGACCATATTCGCCGCCCTTGCCGCGGCGGGCGGCCTGTTCCTGGTGACCGTGCTGATGGGGCTGGTTGCATGGAGCGCGATGCTCGCGACGCTGCTCCGCGGCCGCCTCCGCGGCGCGGGGCCCGTCGTTCTTGTGGTGGGACTGGCGCTCGCTGCGCGTGCGGCCGAGCCCGTCCTCGGGACGCGCCCCCAGGTCTTCACGTTCGCCCTCATCTGCTGGACGCTCTGGATCGCCGAGTCGTACCTCCGCTCCGGTGGCAGGCGTCTCTGGCTGCTACCCCCGCTGTTCCTTCTGTGGGCGAACCTGCATGCCGGGTTCATCGCCGGCATCGGCTTCCTTGCGATCGTCGTGGTCGCGGAGGCGATCAAGCATCGGTGGGCGCTCGGCGCCGGCGCTCCCGTACGGCGCATCAGGCGCCTCGCCGTCGCGGTTGGCGCATCGGCGCTCGCCGCCTGCGTCAACCCCTACGGCCCGTCACTCTTCGTGTTCGCAGCGACCACGGGGGCGACCGAGCGCCAGAAGGGCATCATCGAGTGGCAAGCACCCAATTTCGCTGACCCAACGATGTGGGTCCTTCTGGCACTGCTGCTCTCCTTCGCGGCGCTCACCGCGACGGTGCTGGCCCGGCCTGCATTGCGGCGCCACTTTGACCTCCGCGACTTCGCGCTTGCCGCCGTGGGGGCAGGGCTCGCGCTCACGTCGGTCCGCAACACCGCCATCTGCGTCGCGGTGATGGCGCCGCCGTGGATGGCGATGACTGCCGGCGTGCTGGGGTCGATCCGCGCGCGGCGCGAGCGGCCGCGTGGCATCGCGCGACCGCGGCACCCCGTGCCGGCCATGGGGATCGCGCTCGTCACCGTCGGCGTCCTCGGTGTGGGGGTTGTGGGCGCACGCGTCGCGCAGAGCGCGTCAGCGCAGGGCATCGCCGCCGCGTACCCGTCGTGCGCGACTACGCTGCTGGCACGCAGCCCGACGACGCAGCGCGTCTTCACCACGTATGGCACCGGGGGATACGTCATCGACCGGCTCTGGCCGCGCGCGTCCGTGTACGAATACGGCGAGTCGATCTCGCTCGGCACGTCGGTGTTTGCCGACTACCAGCGCATCGCCGCGGGTGCGGCCACCGCGCCGGCGGCGCTGCACCTTCTCGACGTGAGCAACACCACAGCGGTGCTGTACAGCGCAGGCCCGCTGACCGATGAGCTGGCTCGGTCGCCGGAGTGGACGGCGATCGTCGACAACCGCGACCACGGCATGCTGCTGTTCCTCCGCGGCGACGCGTCATGGGCGGATGGCGGCTCGTGCGCGGGACCCGCCGGCAGCTGACCGCGCTTCGGACCAGGCACTGGAGTACGGTCCGGGGCGATGCGACTGATCGGCGTCACCGGGGGAATCGCGACCGGCAAGAGCACTGTTGATCGCATGCTCGAGGCGCGTGGCGCGGCGGTCATCGACGCCGATCAACTCGCCCGCGAGGTGGTCCGCCGCGGTGAGCCAGCGCTGGACGAGGTGGCAGCGCGATTCGGACCTGTGGTGATTCAGGCGGACGGCAGCCTCGACCGCCAACGTCTCGGCACCATCGTCTTCGCTGATCCCCAGGCGCGCCGCGACCTCGATCAGATCACGCATCCTCGGATCAATGAGCTCATGCGCGATCGCATCGCGGCTGCACTCGCCGGCCCGGCTCCACTGGTCGCAGTTGACATCCCGCTGCTCTTCGAGAATGCACGCGAGTCGATCTTCGAGGGCGTGCTGCTCGTGTACGCGCCCCGCGAGGTGCAGGTCCGGCGGCTGCGCGAGCGAGACGGACTCGACGAGGCGGCTGCGGTGCAGCGGCTCGCAGCGCAACTGCCGATCGACGAGAAGCGCGATCGCGCGACCTGGATCATCGACAACACGCGGGGGGTCGACGCGACGGCTCGCGCGGTCGACGACTGGTGGGAGACCGCGGTCAGGTAGCCTGCCGCGGCGCGAGCCCGTCAAGGAGAACTTCGAGCATCTGCGTTTCGTCGCCGGTGAACGCGGCAGGCTGGTCGCGGCGCAACGTCCCCATGACATAGCCGGTGAGCACCATCTCGGCGGCACCGAACACGACGTAGCTGGCCAGCTGCGGATCGACACCGCTCGCCACCTCACCCCGATCCCGAGCGCTCCGGATGATCTGCTCGATGGCCTCGAAAGCCACCATCACGGTACCGATGTCGTGCGACTCGAGGAACTCATACGAGCGCGTCACCTCGTTGATCATCACTGTCATCAGGTCCGGCTCGCGGCGGTACACCTCGACCCAGAAGTGCACGAGCCTTCGCATCTGCTCGCGAAAGCCGATGTCCATGTCGCCGACCTCGTGCAGGTAGGTGACGTACTGTGTCCAGCGCTCGGTGAAGATCGCGGCGAGGATGTCCTCCTTGTTGTGAAAGTAGTGGTAGACGAGGCCATACGCGATCCCGGCTTGCTCGGCGATATCGGCGACCTTCGCGCCGTGGAACCCGGAGCGCGCAAAGACCTCGGTGGCGGAGGCGATGATGCGTTCACGCGTCTGCGCGCTGCGCGTGGTTCGGGGAGCGTGCCGCGAGCTCGGCGCGGCCCCTTCGGCCTGGCTCACGCTATCGCCCCTGCGGTGCGCATCACGGCGAGCTCATCGCTGTCGTACCCGACCTCGCGGAGCACTTCGTCGGTGTGCTCACCGTACCGGGGCGCGGGCCGCCGGTAGGCTGCCGGAGATTCCATGAGCCGGATGGGAAATCCGGACTGCGCCGTCGGTCTGCCGTCACCGGCGTCGAGGCGCATGCCCCGACTCAGCGCCTGCGGATGCTCGAAGGTTTCGCCGATATCCAGCACCGGCTCGACGCACACGTCATGCCCGTCGAGCGCCTGCTCCCACTCGGCGCGAGTCCGCGTGCGCAGCACGGCCTCCACCGCCGCGACCGTTCGGTTCCCTGCTTCGCCGTCGAGCAGGCCGTCGCCTCCCAGCTCGGGCAGACCGATCACCTCGACGAACTCGCGCCAGAACTTCGGCTCGAGCGCACCGACTGACAGATACCCGTCGGCACACGGATAGATCCGGTAGCAGGGGTGGCGCCCGGTCAGCAGGCCACCACCGGGTTCCGGTGGCTCACCGGTGGCGAAGAGCTGTGATGCGTGGACGCCCGCCCAGCTGATCAGGCCGTCAACCATGGAGACGTCGCAGTGCTGTCCGCGGCCGGTGCGAGCTGCATGGTGCAGCGCGATCATGATCGCGAGCGCGGCGTCCATGGCGCCGCCGCCGAGGTCTCCGACCTGCAGGCCCGGCATCGGCGGACCGCTCTCGCCGCCGCTGCCGAGCAGGAGCACGCCCGCGACCGCCGCGTAGTTGAGGTCGTGGCCCGCGCGTTCGCGAAACGGTCCATCCTGGCCATAACCGCTGATGCTGCAGAGCACGAGCTTCGGATGCACCTCGCGCAACGAGGCAAACCCGATGCCGAGACGATCCATCACTCCGGGCCGGAAGCTCTCCACGACCACGTCCGCGGTGGATGCTAGGCGGAGAAACGCCTCACGCCCCATGGGGTTCTTGAGATCGATCGCGAGCGAGCGCTTGTTGCGGTTGAGCGGGTGGAACATCGCCGAGTACTCATCGACAAGCGGCGGCATCCAGCGCAGGTAATCGCCGCCGGCCGTGTCCTCGACCTTGATCACGTCGGCGCCGAAGTCGGCGAGGAGCACTGTGCAGAACGGCCCCGGGAGCAACCTGGTCAAATCGAGGACTCGAATGTCGTCGAGTGCCGGCATGGTCGCGCGAGTGTAGCAATCACTCGACGACCTCGATTCGCACAACCGGTGTGCTAGATTCGGCACAGGGTTAGCGTGATGAGCAACGTGACCGTCCTGTTGAGGGAAGCTCGCTGATGGACGAGCTCGTCATCAAGGTGCCCGCGCCATTCAGTGGCATCGAGGATCTGGGATTCTCCGCGCGTTACCCGGCGCAGGAGCGCAGCGAGCCGCTCCGCGACATCCCGCTCTTCGTTGAGGGACCTGCCGGACCGATGCACCTGCTGGTCGAGCGGCTCGCGCTCTTCAGCGACAAGGATCGGATCGTCGGCTCGATGGCCGACGACGACCAGTACTCATGGACCGCACCGGTGCAGCTCACCGATCAGGTCTGCGTGCTTGCCTTTCAGGACCGGAGCATGCGTGCTGGTGAAACCGTCCTCGAGTCCGCGGAGACCGCGCAGGCGGTTCGCGGCTACATCTGGAACCTCGTGCGGCCCATGGCCTTCACGTTCCTTCGGGATTGCGTCCGCATCGGCGGACTGCGCCTTTCGGAGCGCATCGCGGTGGTGATCGACACTGGCCATCCGCCTTCGGTGGACATCGAGCTGCAGCGCTCGTCGATCACCCCGGTCAACGGCAGCAGGCTGCTCTTCGCACTCTGAGGCCGGCTCGGCTCAGCCGGACGAGGGTGTCGGGGTCGCGGTGGGCAGCGGCGTGGAGTTCGGTGGCGTGGTTGGGACCGGCGTCGGAGTGGGTGTGGGCGTGGGCGTCGGCGTGGCGCCGACGGCAGTTGGGGTTGTCTTGGGAGTCGGCGTCGGCGAGGCACTCGGCGGAAGCGGCGCGGTCGGGCAGCCCTGCAACGCAGGGTTGAACGGGGTCGGGGTCGCGATCGGGGTTGGGATTGGCGTTGGCGTTGGCGTTGGGGTTGCCTTGCCACTCGTTGTGGGCTTCGGCGTCGCGGTCGGGACCGGCGTCGGCGTTACCACGTACGGCGTGTACGTCGGGCAGGGCGCGGCCGAGGGGATGGGGGTGCCGTGAGCCGCGGAAACCCCCAGGGAGATCGCCACGGCAACGGCACCGATCAGGATCGTCACCACGAAGGTGACCGCGCCCCATTCGCGGCGAAGTGCGTTCACGTGCCCCCGGTCGTGGTGGCGCTCGCGAACGCGCTCTGGAATTCGGGATGCCGGCGTGCGAGGCGCATGTTCGTCGCCAGCCACCCGGCCGGCGTTCCGACGTCGAGGAGCTCGCCTTCGAACTCCACCCCCCAGACCTCATCGGTCGCCAGCAGGCCGCCGATCGCGTCGGTGAGCTGGATCTCCCCGAGAGCGCCAGGTGCAGTCTCGCGCAGCACGGGAAAGATCGCCGGGGTGAGGACGTACCTGCCCATGACGGCGAGGTCGCTCCTGGCCTCGGCGGCCGGCGGCTTCTCGACAAGACCACTCACGCGATGCAGCTTGCCACGCAACTCGGCGATCTCGGCGCACCCGTACCTGGAGATCTGGTCGCCGGGCACACGCATCAAGGCAAGGATGGCCGTCCCGAGCCGCTCATGCGCGTCCCACAACTGGCGGAGCACCGGCGGGTCGGCGAGCGACAGGTCGTCGGGGAGCATGCAGAGGAAGGTCCGATCCCCCACCGCCCCGGCAGCGCAGAGCACCGCGTCGCCGAGGCCGCGCGGCGCGCCCTGGCGGGCCACGGTGACCCGGCAGAGATTCCCGGCCCGGCGCACGGCCTCGAGCTCGGCGGTCTTCCCACGCTCCTCGAGCAGGCGCTCCAGCGGGGGATCGGGGCGCAGATGGGCCGCCAGCGCCTCCTTGCCCTCGGCGAGGACGAGGACGATCTCATCGGCGCCCGATGCCACCGCCTCCTCGGCAGCCCACTGGATCACGGGGCGATCGAGAACCGGGAGCAACTCTTTGGGCAGCTCCTTGGTGGCAGGGAGAAAGCGCGTCCCCAGGCCCGCGGCCGGGATCACGCATGGTCGCGAGTTCCACGGCGGCGCATTGTCGCCCGTCGGGACGCGGGCGTGCTCCCCGTTACCCTTGCGCGATATGGCCGACACCAGGACGCTGCTCGTCGAAGCCGTCCGGCGTGCCCTTGACGCCATCGGGGTCGACCGGGACTTCGAGGTGGTGGTCGAGCGTTCGGCTCGCCCCGAGTTCGGCGACTGGTCGTCGCCCGCACCGCTCGGCCTCGCCCGGGTGCTGCGCCGAAGTCCGGCGGCAATAGCCGCGGAGCTCGCCGAGCATCTCCAGACCGCCCAGGTTCCCCGGGTGCGGGCGTGGACGGTGACACCGCCCGGGTATGTCAACGCCCAGCTCGACGACGGCACCTGGGCAAGGGCCGTGCTCGCCGCGGCGACTGTGCTGGAGACGACCGGCAAGGTTGACGTGAACATCGAGGCCGCAGCGGCCGCCGGCAAGACCCTGGTCGAGCACACAGCCACCAATCCCAACAAGGCCGCGCACGTCGGGCATCTGCGCAACGCCTGCATCGGAGACACCGTCGCCCGCGTGCTTCGGCGCACCGGGCACACCGTCGAGGTGAACAACTACATCGATGACACCGGGGTCCAGGTGGCCGACGTCGTGGTCGGCATCCGCGAGCTCGGCATGGAGCCGATGCCGGACGAGCCGTTCGACCAGTACTGCTCGCGCGTGTACATCGCGGTGTCGGCGCGTTACGAGACCGACCCGGGCCTGCTCGAGCGGCGCCGCGCCGTGCTGCACGAGGTCGAGGAGGGTGGCAACGAGACGGCAGTCTTCGTCAAGGACGTTGCGCGCCGGATCGTGAACGCGCACCTCGCCACCATGCGGCGGTTCGACATCGCCTACGACCTGCTCACCTGGGAGTCGGACATCATCAGGCTCGGCTTCTGGCGGCAGGCCTTCGAGCTGCTGCGAGAGTCCGGCGCGATTGTCCATGTCGAGACGGGCCGGCTCGCCGGCTGCTGGGTGATGCCCGCCGAGGGCGCTGATGACGAAGGTGACGACGACACCAAGGTTCTGGTCAAGTCTGACGGTATCGCGACCTACACGGCGAAGGATATCGCTTACCAGCTCTGGAAGTTCGGCCTGCTGGGGCGCGACTTCGCCTACATGCCATGGGAGGGTGACCCGACTCTCATGACGACGTCGTCGGTGCCGCATCCAGGAGCGCCGCCGGCGCACTTCGGAGGAGCGCAGCGCGTGATCAACGTCATCGACGCGCGCCAGGCGTACCCGCAGCGCGTCGTGCAGCGCGCGTTGCGCCGGCTGCATCACGACCGGGAGGCCGACAACTCGATACACCTGAGCTACGAGGTGGTCGCACTGACACCCGCCGCTGCGGCCGAGCTCGGCGTGGAGATCGAGGAGGGGCGCGACAGCGTGGCGTTGAGCGGGCGGCGCGGCATCGAGGTTCGCGCCGACGACCTGCTCGACCGTGCCATCGCGCGCCTCACCGCCAACGCACGCGACGCAGCCGGCGCAACCCTGGTCGCCGCCGGCGCGGTGCGCTATTACCTGCTCAAGTTCTCGCTCAACCAGATCATCGCGTTCGATTTCGAGGAGGCGCTGCGCGTCACCGGCGACACCGGCGTCTACGTGCAGTACGCCCACGCACGGGCCGCCGGAATTCTGCGGAAGGTCGGCGACGACGGTGCGGGCGTCGAAATTCCCAAGGCGCTGCACACGGCGGAGCGAGAGCTCCTCCACAGCATAGAGGCGTACTCGCGGGCGCTGACCGAGACCGCGCTGGCGCTGTCGCCGTCGCTGCTCACCACCTATGCGTTCAGCCTTGCGTCAGCGTTCAGCGACTTCTATGAGCACACCCCGGCGATCGTCCGCGAGGAGGACGCCTCGGTTCGGCGATTCCGTCGGGGCCTCGTGGCGGCGACCCGCGCCACGCTGGCCGACGCGCTGCACATGCTGGGGATGGCGTCGCCCGACCAGGTCTGAGCCGTCTTCGGGCGCTGGTATGATCCGGGGCCTTCGGGCCCCGTTCGTCTAGTGGCCCAGGACACCGCCCTCTCAAGGCGGAGACCATCGGTTCGAATCCGATACGGGGTACCAACAACGGACGGTCGCTTGGGAACGGTTCCGCAGCGACCGTGGCGAGGTCACGACCGGCATCCGAGGCGTAACAAGATGGATGCGCTCATCGGGATCGGGGCGGAAAGGCGACTAGGCTGTGGTCCTGGCACCGCTTCGTGGATGCCGAGGAGTTACCGACATTGGACAAGATGAAGCCGTGGCAGCGGCTCGCGAGGAAGCAGTCGGGCGGCAGCGGGCCCGGCGGCGGCGACCACGACACCTTGGGCAAATGCCTCGACGGCGAGTGCTCCAAGCCTGCCACCTGCCGCTGCACCTACGTCGACCGTCGACAGGTGAAGTGCGCCACCACCTGGTGCGACGAGCACAGCCGGATCGTCCTCGGGCTCCCCTACTGCCGCCGCCACGCCACGGTGGCACCCTCACTCTCGAACGGTTTCTTCACGCACATGCTGCCCGATGTCGAGAATCGCGCCCCGTCGCTCGCCACCTGGGTCGGTGGTGAGCTGGACACCGCGGTTCGCATCGCCCTCACCGCCGATGCTCCCCACAAGGACGCCTACGTCGTGAGCGGCGCCGTCCGTCCGGTTCGGGTTCCGGGCAGCACGATGCCCGTCTGGCTGCGCTCGTGGACGCTCGTCGACAGCACCGGCGTCCTCCAGCACGTGTCCATCGAGGTCGACGAGGAGGACGATCGCGCGGTCATCGTGCGGGTCGGCGGCGAGCCGATGGGCCGCCACCAGCCGCCCTGGATCGGCCGGCCGCGCAACGAGACCATCGCGCCCGAGCTTGATGCCGCGGCGCGTCAGGCGTTCCGCATCACGGTGATGCACGACATCGAGCTGGGACTGCTCGGCGCCCGCATGGGAGTCGCTTCCTGATCTGACCCGACGGCTGGGCCCTGGATCGTCCTGGCGGTATGCTTCACACCGCATGTTGGCAACGGCGGCTCCCGGCCTCTCGGTGGTGATCGGCATCCCGATCGCGTTCGTGCTGCTCTCCGCGGGAGCGTGTCTGGGCCTGTTCATTCTCTGGACCAGGGCTCGCTCCTAGCCCGCCCAGGGACGGCTCAGGCCACGGAGACCAGTTCGACGTCGACGACCAGGGTGGCGTTGGCCGGCACGTTCGCCGACGAGTTTCCGGTTGCACCGAACGCCAGCGCCGGCGGCACGATCAGCCTTCGCGTCCCCCCGACCTTCATGCCGGGGACGCCCACCCTCCAGAAGGGGAGCGTTGACGAGTTGGAGAGTTGCAGCGCGTTGACCGGCTGATTGGCACCGCGGGTGGTGATCACCAGCTTGCCGGTAGAAAGCCAGACCGTGAACTGGACGTTCACGTTGGACGTGCTCGTGGCGACCTTCCCGCAGCCGACGCTGATATCCCCGTACTGCAGGCCTGAAGCGCCCGGCTGCAGCGCGACGACGGTCGCGAACGAGTCGGAGGCGCTGACCGGACGCGGGGTCGAACATTTCGGCGGCGGGGGAGTGATCTGGCTGCTCACCGTGACCAGCGTGCCGCACGCACCCAGTGCCAGACCGGTCAGCGCTGCGCCCGCCGCAATGCCGATCAGGCGCAGCCGAAGGGTGCCGAGGTATTCAGACATCGGCGGCGAATCGTACCCCGACGCCGCGTACAATCGAGTTAGCCCACCCCTCAAGGAGCCCCAGCAGCCATGGCAAACACGATCAAGGAATCCAAGGGCGTCGCCTCCCAGCGCGACATCCTCACGCACGTCCGGTGCCCGATCTGCCACAACCTCATGCGTCAGAACGAGATCGGCGTGGAGATCGCATTCCGGCACAGTCGCCGTCCCGGCGAGCCGCGCCGCGAACGGATCATCAAGCACACCAAGAACTGCAAAGCCGCCTAGGCGGTATGCGGGCGCCGACCGTCATCTGATGGCCATCGAAGTCCCGCTGTTCCCGCTGAGCACCGTGCTCTTCCCGCACATGCCGATGTCGCTCCACATCTTCGAGGAGCGCTACAAGGCGATGATGCGGGACTGCCGAAGGGCGTCGACCACGTTCGGCGTTGTCGCGATTCGCTCCGGCCGGGAGACCGGCGGCGGAGCGGTCCCCTACGAGGTCGGCACCCTGGCGCAGCTCAACGAGATCGAGGAGCTTCCCGACGGCGGCTACAACCTCACGGTCGTGGGCGCGTCTCGCTTTCACATCGACGCGTTCTCACACCGGCGGCCATACCTGGTCGGCTCGGTGCACTACCTCCAGGACATCCCGGCCGCGGTCGACGACACCGAGCGTCTCGCAGCTGCGGTCACGGCCGCGTTTCGCGGGTACGCGGGACAGCTCCGCGGGATCGGCCAGGAGGACCCTTTCGAGTTCGGGCTCCCCTCCGACCCGGAGCTGCTCTCCTACCTCGTCGCGGCGGCGATGCAGGTAGAGACTGCACAGCGCCAGCGCCTCCTCGAGACCGACGGTACCGCGGAGCGGCTCACGGCGTGCCTGCGCCTGCTCCGCCGTGAGGCGGCGCTGCTTGACCGCATGCTGGTCCGTTCGAAGGACCACGCCGGCACCTCCAGCCTCAACTGAGCGTGGGCGTCGCTGAGCGGTTCGCTCTCGACGGCCGTGTCGCGCTGGTCACCGGTGGGAGCCGTGGCATCGGGCTGGCCATCGCCAAGGCGCTCGCCGAGGCTGGCGCGACCGTCGCTCTGAATGCCCGGCATGCCGACGCCTGCGAGGCTGCGGCTGCGGAGATCGTCGCCGCGGGAGGGCTCGCCATCGCCGTGCCCGGACACGTTGGCGACGGCGCGACCTGCGAGGCGCTGGTCGGCGAGGTGATGCGTCGCGCGGGGCGGCTCGACGTCCTGGTGAACAACGCCGCGACCAACCCACAGTACGGACCGATCCTTGACGCCGACGAGGGGGCGATCGGGAAGATCTGGGACGTCAACGTGATGGGCCCGATCCGGCTCACCCGCCACGCCGTTGCCGCGTGGATGAGCGATCACGGCGGCAGCGTCATCAACATGGCGTCGGTCGCCGGGATCCGTCCCGAGTCCCTCACCGGCGCGTACAACATGAGCAAGGCAGCGCTCATCACGCTCACACGGACGCTGTCGCGCGAGTTGGGCCCGCTCGGGATCCGTGTCAACGCGATCGCACCCGGTCTCGTCGAGACCAGGCTCGCGCGTTACCTGGTGGAGACCACCGAGATCCACGACCACATCCTCGCGCAGACGGCGCTCGGCCGCCACGCGGTCCCGGACGAGATCGCCGGAGCCGCGCTCTTTCTCGCATCTGACGCCGCATCCTTCGTCACCGGGTCGGTCCTGGTGGTCGACGGAGGCTGGACCGCCTAGCGAAACGCTCCCATGCGGTGGATGGGAGAATCGCGCAGCGGCGAAGTGGGCAATCGGAGGCTTCCAGCTATGGCGAACGACCAGGGCATCGGTTTCACGCTCAGCCGGCGTGCGCAGCTCAACCCGAACAGCACCGCGCTGATCTTTCGCGACGAGCGCTGGACGTATGCGGAGCTCGATCAGCTCACCAACCGGGTGGCGCACGGCCTCCACGCCCTGGGAGTGAACCCCGGCGATCGAGTCGGCTTCCTCGGGCTCAATCATCCGCGCTTCTTCTTCACCCTCTTCGCCGCGGCCAAGCTCGATGCGATCTTCGTGCCGCTCAACTTCCGGCTGACCGGGCCCGAGCTGAGCTTCATCATCGGCGACGCCGGCCTGCACACCCTCGTGTACGAGGAGGCGTTCTCAGCGATCGTCGATTCGATCCGGGACCAACTGCGCGTTCGCGAATACGTGTGCGCCGTCGAGCAGAGCGGTGCCCGTGGCTTCGACTCACTGCTCCACGATCAGCGCGACACCAACCTCGACTACCCGGTGGCGATGAGCGACGTCGCTCTGATCATGTACACGTCGGGGACGACAGGCCGCCCCAAGGGAGCGATGCTCACCCACGGCAACATCATCTGGAACAACATCAACGCGTTGCTCGCAGATGACGCGACCTCCGAGGAGATCACACTCGTGGTGGCGCCGCTGTTCCATATCGGCGGGCTCAACGTCACGCCGCTTCTCTCCTTCTTGAAGGGCGCCACGGTCGTGCTCGAGCAGATGTTCGAGCCGGGCATGGTGCTCGAGAACATCGAGAAGTTCCACGTCACGTCGATGTTCGGGGTGCCCGCCATGTACCTGTTCATGGCGCAGCATCCCGAGTTCGCCATTCGCGACCTGAGCAGCATCCGCGTGCTGTCGTGCGGCGGGGCGCCGGTTCCGGAGGCGCTGATCAAGGTGTATGGGGCCCGCGGCCTTCCCTTCAACCAGGGCTATGGGCTCACCGAGACCTCGCCGTTCGCGTCCTTCCTCCCCTCGTCGATGGCATCGCAGAAGCTCGGCTCGGCGGGCATCGCTCCATTCTTCACGGACGTCAAGGTCGTCGACGACGACGGTCACGACGTTCCCGATGGTGAGCGCGGCGAAATTGTCGTTCGTGGCCCAAACGTGATGAAGGGTTACTGGAATCGGCCCGACGCCACCGCTGAGGTGCTGATCGACGGTTGGTTCCACACCGGTGACGTGGGCATCCGCGATTCCGACGGGTATTTTTTCATCGTCGATCGCAAGAAGGACATGATCATCACCGGCGGCGAGAACGTCTATCCCGCAGAGGTCGAGGATGCCTTGTACCAGCATCCCGGCATCAAGGAGGTCGCTGTGATCGGCGTGCAGGATCCGCGCTGGGGCGAAACCGTCCGCGCGGTGGTCGTGCGCAAGGACGGCGTGTCGCTCACCGAGCAGGAGGTCATCGAGTTCTCACAGGACAAGCTGGCTCGCTACAAGCAGCCGAAGTCAGTTGTCTTCATCGATATGCTGCCGCGCAACCCCGCGGGCAAGGTGCTGAAGTTCGATCTTCGCGAGCGCCATGGCGGGCCCAACGTCGGCGCCGACGTTCCGGCATCGCACGAGGAGGCGACGACCACCGCCGGATGACGTTCCTGGGCTTAGGTGAAGTCAATGACCAGGCGAGCGCCCGAGAGGTAGTAGGGGTCGAAGGGCACCTTCTTGGTCAGCGTGATCTTGAACACCAGCCGGTCCGAGTTGCGAACCGCCGGAAGCGCCACCACTGACACGACCACCTGGTGCGGCGGCATCGTCGCGATGTTCGACGCTCCGCTGACGCCGGTGAACTCCACGTAGAGCGTCGTCGCCCCGTCGTAGCCGATCACGGTGGCAGGGTCCCCGGTGACCGTGTTCGGGAAGGCCATGTCGAACACCAGGCGGAAGTCATTGGGGTGCTCCCCATAGCGGACGTCGGCTACGGAGAATCCACTGGCGCCGTTGCCGAGCGTTTTGGCCCCGGTGAGTTGTTGCGGCGTCGGCGCCGCGGGGAGGATCGCAATGGGCGAGAGCGACGGCGTCGCCACCGGAAGCGGCGCCGCCGTCGGTGGCGTGGTGGTGGTCGCGCGGTGCGTCGGCGTCGCGTGCGGCAGGGTCGCGGTGAGCGGGGTCTGCGTGACCTGTCTGCCGATGAGCAGTCCGAGCAACATCAGCGCGACGGTGATTGCGCCGAACAGCCAGAGGCGACGGTCGCGGTCCGCGGCGGCGACCGCAGGTCCGCCGAGCGGGAGCACGTGGCGGCCGGTGACCGGCTGGGTTGGATTCCACTCTCGGCGACCGGAGCGGTTCGTCTGCAGACGCCGCAGGTGGCGCCCGGGCGCCGGTGGCGCTGCAGCCTCGTCCCGCAATCCAAACTGTGTCTCGCCAAGCCGTATCTCGGCTTCCTCGACGGTCGCGGTGTCGAGCTCTGCAGCCGGGACTGGGGCAGCACCGGCTCCGCGGTACTCGAAGGTCGGCTCACCGGGCGTGTCGTCCATCCACGACCGCGGATCCGCGTAGGTGCCGTTGGCAACCGGTGTGCGGGGCCGCTCGAGCGGCGCAGCGAGGCTCGCCACCTCACCGAGCACGTCGGCGAGCTCGGGCGGGGGCGCCGCCCGGACCTCGCTTTGGGTCGCCTGCGCGTCGTCGAGCGCGGGGACCTCGCGATCCGGTTCGAATGCGAGCTCGTCATGTGCCCCATCCGGCACGGCGTCATCTGGATCGGCGACCGCCGGCGCCACGTTGATGCGTGCCATGAGCCTGCTCAACGGATTCGGCCTGTGGACGGCCGGCGCCCGCGGCTCGATGACCGCTGCGGTGGGAGCGGGCGCGGCGGCGGCCACGATCGGTGGACTGTCGCTCCAGTGCCGGGAACGGGCGCGCTGGTCCCATCGAGGCGCACCCACCCCACTGACGATCTCGACCCCGGAGTTGAGGTCTGCCGGGCCACGACGGCGAAGCGCGAAGCGAACCGCGACCGCGTCGCGAACCCGCTGGAATGCGTTCGGACCGCTGGCCAGGCGTGGTGGGGTCGCCATCGGCGCCGACGTCGAAAGATCCGGTGGTTGCGGTTCTGGGGGCATGACCTCCGGCGGTTGCGGCTCGCTGAACGTGGGCTCGGGGAGCGACGGCCCGGCCTCCAAGGGGGCGACCGGGTATGGGTCGAAATGATCCACCGGTTCGGGCTCGCGGTGGGCGTCGGTCGCCGCTTCGAAACCGACGACGGTAGTCGTAATCGGGTAGGGCTCAATCGAGACGACCTCCGGCTCGACCTCGGGAATCGGCGCCGGTTTCGGGGCCGGCACCAGGTGCACCGGCGGCGGCGCAGGCGCAGCTGTCGGGATCTGGTCGATCGTCTCGTCCCACAGCAACAGCTCGGGGGGTTCCGCGATGGCTGCGATCGGCGAGCGCTCGCCGACCAACTCGCGGGCCTGGGAGGAATCGTGCCCGGTCGGCCGGGGCGCCCAGGGCAGCGCGGCTCCCCGCTCGGCGCCGAACCACGGCGGCGCCTCGACAGATGCAGGTCGGTCGCGATGCACTGGTCCGTCGGGCAACTCGTCGTCCTCGGCGATCAAACCGATCTGCATGAACAGGTCGTGCACTGCGTCATCGGGCACGTGGACGCGGGCGAGTCCGGCGATACGCCCGGATTCCTCGCGGAGGTGGCCGATCGCGGTGCGGCAGCGATCGCACGCCACCAGATGCGCCTCGAGCTCACCCGCAGGCACCTGATCGAGCTCCGTGTCGATATAGCTGCTCAGCGCGAGGAGGCTGCACCTCACAGGGCGATCTCTCGATAGATGGAACCGAACTCTCGTCGGGCGGCCGCCACCAGCCGCGCCGCCGCCTCGGGCGAGCACTCGAGCGCACGAGACATCTCGTGATAGTCGAGTCCGCAGAGGTCACGGAGGAGCAGGGCCGCCCTGCGGTCGAAGCCGAGCATCGCGAGAGCCCGCTTGACAGTGTTGATTCGACCCGCGTTGCCCTCTTCGACCTCCACACGGACCTGTCCGGCGCCGCGCCGGAACATCCTGCCGATGCCCTGCGGCCGCGGCGGGAATCGCTGCCCGTGCCGGCAGGCTCTGGTCACGGCACGGTAGAGCGCCGCACGGCCGTCGACCCGAAGGCGTGCTGGCGGGTACCGGCTCGCATGGTGGATCCCCCCGGCGACAAAGGCCACGGCGTCGGCCTGGTGATTGACCAGATGCGTGGCATACGTGACTAGATCATCGAGCTGCTCGCGTGCGGTTGCGGCAAGCTCGCGCGCCTCGGGAGCGATGTGTGCTGAGACGTTGATCATGACGTTTGCGCTGTGGGCGCGGAGTACGGGTCGAAGGATAGCCGGGACTCGCCTCTGCGGTCAAGGGGAGATCAGGACGAAGTGTGCACCAACTCCCCGCCCGTGACGCCGGCGGGTCGCTCGAGCCCCGCCCGGCGCCACGCGGTCGCAGGCATACCGATGTCGGCAATCCAGACAACTCCCGCGTGCGCGGCAGCGTCGCCTCGCCGCAAACCCCGCTTCATCGCGGTGAGCGTGCAGGTGAGGGCGGCATGCACGGTCGGGTCGAAGGCCTCGCCGGTGGTGGCGTCCAGGCCGCTCGGGACATCGACGCTGAGAACGGCGATTCCAGACGCGTTGATGGCTCGGATTGCGCTCGCCTGGGGCTCGCGCGGCGCGCTCCGCAACCCCGTGCCCAGCACCGCGTCAATGACAAGATCGGCCTCAACGACCACGCTGCGGACCGCGTCGGGATCCGCGTTCACGACGACGTCGACGCCGCACTTGCGCGCCGATATGACGTGGTCCAGCACCACACCCGACACCCGCTCCTCGCCGGCAAGGACGAGCACCCGTACCGTACATCCCCAGGTCGCGAGGTGCCGTGCAGCCACCAGCCCGTCGCCACCGTTGTTGCCATACCCGGCGACAACGCCAACGCTCGCGGCAGCACGCAGGTGGCTCCACGCGCATCGAGCGACCTGCCATCCGGCGATCTCCATGAGCTGCAGAGTTCGACACCCCCGCGTCCGCGGCCGCGGCATCGAGTTCGGGCCACCTCCTCTGAGGTCAGGTCGCCAACCATCTCAGGCCCGGGGCTCGACGTCATGCCAACTGCACCTCCACGGTATCGCCGAGGCGCGGGCCGCCAATTCTCGCTGCGGCGGTGCTGTGCGCTGCGACCTCGAGGTGGCCGGCGCTCCCGATCAACGCTCCCGGACCCCGGCCGATGTCGGCATAGGTGGTGACCAGAGCCGCGACCCCGCCCCCCGGCCAGGTCACCGGGCCGACATCGGCGCCATCGAGATCCGAGGCGCGAATGGTGGTGATCGCGTTGCCGAAGTGATCGACCACCGCAACCCGCCCCGTGACGCGGTCGCCGCGTCGCCGGGCAAACGCCTCACCCAGGACGACGGGATCGTCGATGAGAGCGCCCTGGACGTCGAAGTGCTCCCGGGACGCGAGGACCGCGGCATATGGCGCGAAGACGTCCCGGCCGTGAAACGTGGGTGAGGCGCCGGATGCGACATCGACGCGCAGCGCCCGGCGGTCCGCCGGAGCGGTCTCCTCCCAGAGGTACGACACGAGCCCGTTGTCCGGGCCCACGCACCTGACGTCCCCGGCCTGGATCGCGATGGCTCGCCGGTCGGTGCCGACACCGGGGTCGACCACGGCGCAGAAGACCACTCCGCCGGCGAACGCGCGGGCGAGGGCTTTCAACTGGTAGGCGCCGGCGAGGACATCACCGGGCGGTATGCCATGCGTGCCCTCGACGCACAGCGCACCGGCATCGACGCGCCAGACAGCACCGATCAGCGCCGCCGCGTATGCGTCGTCGCGCCCAAAGTCGGTGACGAAGACAATCGGCTGCCGCATGGCGGACTTCGGTACCGTACCAGTGCCATGGACAATCCGCCGAGCGCGCCGGAGCAGGCTTCGGCGGCCGCGGTCATCGATGAGCCGGGCGTCGGGCGGCGGCGCCCGTTCTGGGGCGTGCCGGTGGTGGTGATCGCGGTGATCGTGATCGTGGTGCTCTTCGTCGTGGGGTTCACCGGACTCTTCGGCAACCCGGTGAAATCGATCAGCGCCAACGGAACCGCGACGCTTTCGGGAAGCTTCGAGCCGTACGTGTGCAACAACACCAGTTGCGACGGGTACATCTCCGCCGGCGCCCGGAGCGTCTTTGTCGTCTTTCCCCGAGGGTGCACGCCACCGGGGCGCGCCGCGACGATCACCGTCACCGGCAGGCTCGCGCCGGCGCTGGGCAACGCCGCGTACCGCGCCACCGCCTGCGCTTGACCCGGTGGGCCCTCAGGCGGCGGCGATCCCTGTCAGGCGCCATCCACGATGCGCCACGAGCCAACCGCCGTCGGCCACCTCATGGTCTTCATCGTCGGCGCTGGTATCCACCGACGGATCGCGCTCGAAGGTCCAGTCCTGGCTGATCGACGTTGCGCCGTTGATCCCGAAGCGGACGACCACTCGTTCGCGACCGGATACCACCGCGGCGGCCGTGACCTCCGCGGCCGCGATGTCCGCGTCGAGGGCCGGGGCACCGGCGGTGTGCGAATCCTGCAGGACGCGGAACGTATCCCTCGCGATCAGCAGAAACGAGTCGGGGGTGAACGCGGGGTCGACTGTCATGACCGCTGTCAGATCGAGAACCGGCACGGCTTCCTCGCCGCGCTCGTGAAACTCGCGGTCGAGGTCGGTGAGCATCGTGCCGTCCAGGGCGTCGAGCTGCTCCTCGTCGGCCTCACGCTTGGCGATGCGGCTTCCAATCCCCGTGACATGCAGGAATGCGGAGCCGAGTGCCTCGGCCGGAGAGTGGTCTGGCTGCGCATCACCCATTGAAGTACCTCTGGAAGGCGGGTTGGACGCTCGAATCTAAGCAGCCGCCGCGCGTGCGGCTTCCGGTGTCGCCGGGTTGTAGCCGATCGTTGATCGAGTCATCGCGGCGTCACCGAACAGACACAGCGCCGGACACAAGAAAAGAGCGGCCCGGGAATCCCGGACCGCCCTTTTAGGAATCGGATCAGTTGCCGATCAGTACTCCGGCATCGGCGGACCGGCCGGTGCTCCCTTCTTCTCGGGGATGTCGGTGATCAGCGCTTCGGTGGTGAGCAGCAGCGCGGCGATGGATGCCGCGTTCTGAACCGCCGATCGGGTCACCTTGGTCGGGTCGATGATCCCGGCCTTGACCATGTCGACGTACTCGCCCTTCGCGGCGTCGAAGCCCTGACCCTTGGGGAGGGACTTGACCTTGTCAACCACCACGGAGCCTTCCATGCCGGCGTTCTGCGCGATCTGCCGGAGGGGCTCCTCGAGCGCACGGCGGAGGATGTTCACGCCGGTGAGCACGTCGCCCTCGGCCTTCACCTTGTCGAGTGCGGGGATCGCGTTGACGAGCACGACTCCACCACCAGGCACGATGCCCTCTTCGACTGCGGCGCGCGTGGCGGACACGGCGTCCTCCATGCGGTGCTTCTTCTCCTTGAGCTCGGTCTCGGTCGGGGCTCCCACCTTGATCACGGCAACGCCGCCGCTGAGCTTGGCGAGGCGCTCCTGGAGCTTCTCCTTGTCCCAGTCGCTGGTGGACTTGTCGATCTCGGCCTTGATCTGCTCGATCCGGCCCTTGATCGCGTCCTTGCTGCCGTTACCCTCGACGATCGTGGTGTCGTCCTTGGTGATGGTCACGCTGCGGGCGCGGCCCAGCGAGCTGAGTTGCGCGGAGTCGAGCTTGAGACCGACCTCCTCGCTGATGACCTGGCCACCGGTCAGGATCGCGATGTCCTGGAGCATCGCCTTGCGACGATCACCGAACCCTGGCGCCTTGACGGCGACGGCGTTGAAGGTGCCCCGCAGCTTGTTGACGATGAGGGTGGCAAGCGCCTCGCCCTCGACGTCCTCGGCGATAACCAGCAGCGGCTTGCCGCTCTGGACGACCTTCTCGAGGATCGGGAGCAGGTCCGCGATCGCCGAGATCTTCTTGTCGGTGATGAGGATGTAGGGATCCTCGAGCACGGCCTCCATGCGCTGCGCATTGGTGACCATGTACGCGGAGATGTAGCCCTTGTCGAACTGCATGCCCTCGACGAGCTCGAGTTCGGTCTCGAGGCCCTTCGACTCTTCGACGGTGATGACGCCGTCCTTGCCGACCTTCTCCATCGCGTCGGCGACGGTCTCGCCGATGGTGGGGTCAGCCGCCGAGATGGACGCGACCTGGGCGATCTTCTCGCGCTCGGAGATCGGGGTCGACTGTTCTTTGATCGCCTTGACGATCGCCTCAACGCCGAGCTCGATGCCCTTCTTGAGCTGGATCGGGTTGGCGCCGGCGGCCACGTTCTGCAACCCCGCCGCGATGAGCGCCTGGGCGAGGACGGTGGCGGTGGTGGTCCCGTCACCAGCGATGTCGTTGGTCTTGCTCGCCACTTCCTTGACGAGCTGGGCGCCCATGTTCTCGAAGGGCTCCTCGAGCTCGATCTCCTTGGCGATCGTGACTCCGTCGTTGGTGATGGTCGGCGAGCCGAACTTCTTGTCCAGCACGACGTTCCGGCCCTTGGGGCCGATGGTGATCTTGACGGCGTCGGCTACCCGATCTACCCCTCTTTTGAGATGGGCGCGGGCCTCGACGTCGAACAGCAATTGCTTGGCCATGGTTCCTCCTGGTTGTTCCTCTAGCCTGGGTTCCAGGGCCTAGTTTAGCACTCGGGAGGTCTGACTGCTAGCGGGTGGCGGCCGCGAGTGCTAAGGGCGGCTGGTTCGAGGTGGTCGCGACGGACCCCGACGTGCGATGGCCTGGGTTCGGCCCACTCGACGTGATGGACGGCAGCAATGGCCCGATGCTGTTGCGCGGCCTTCAGGGGGTCCGCCGGGTCGATCATCAGTGCCCTGCGCACGGGGCCGCGACCCCGGGCCGCGAGCCTGATCGCCTCAAGGAGTTCCGGGGTGCAGGTAAATCGGCAAGGTCCTGCAGCTCTGAGGGTGGGCGACAGGCGGCTAACCTGCACAGCCCCCGGAGGTCGTCGGGGAAATGCGGATGATCGCTGCCGTCATCGAGTTGTTGCGGCGGCTCCAATCGTGGACGTAGGGCTGTGCGAAGCGCGGAGAGCTATTGCCGAACATGGCAGTAACCGGTTGCCATGCACCGCATTGTCCGTGCCCTGGCGAACAGGTGTTTGGTATACTATGGTGTATGGAAGCGTTCGCCATAGCGGATGCCCGACAGCGGCTGACCGAGGCCGTTGATGCACTCGTCGGCGAGCCCGTCGACGGCTTCTCGACGCAGGCGCTGGGCGACGACCTGGTCGCCATCCGGCGGGCTGCCGATCGCCTCGAGGCCGAGTTCCTGCGTCGCCTTGACCGCTTCGATCGCGCCCACGGTGCGCTGGCGGACGGGGCGGGCGGCACCGCGTCCTGGGTGCGCGATCACTGCGCCCTGACCTGGAAGGCGGGCGCCGCTCGCGTCCGTCTGGCCCGCACCCTCGGCGAGCTCCCGGCCGCGCTCGACAGCGCCCGTGCCGGGCGCGCCTCCCTGGGCAACGTGAGCATGATCGCCCAGCTCGCCAGCTGAGGTCGGCGTCGAGCAGGTGGCCCCGCTGGAGCACATCCTGGTGGGCGCGGCGGAGACGCTCGACCCCGGCGGCATGCGCACCGTCACCCAGGCAGCCGCGCCTCCGGATCGATCCCGACGGGGTGCTCGCCGATGACAACCGCGCCCACGAGCGGCGCTGGTTCGCCTGCGAGCAGACCTATGGCGGGCGTGTTCATCCTCCGGGGGGAACTCGACGCCGAGGGTGGCGCCCTGGTGAAGACCGCGATCGACGCGCTCAGTCAGGGGATGGCCCGGGACGAGACCCGGACCGGCTCGCAGCGCCGGGCCGACGCCCTGGTCGAGCTGGCCGCCACCCAGCTGCGCTGCGGGGACCACCGCGACGTGCACGGCCAGCGCCCCCATCTCACCCTCACGGTGAGCGCAGATACACTCCGGGGTGACCCCGATGGCTGGCCGGCCGAGCTGCGCGGGCTGGGACCGATCCATCCCGAGACCGCCCGGCGCATCGCCTGTGATGCGGTCCTGACGGTGGTGGCGGTGGCGCCGCCGGCTGCGGGTTCGGGGTGGACCGGCAGCCGCCCGCCGGTCCTGCCGCTCGCGGTCGGACGGGGCACGCGCACCATCCCGGCCCACCTCCGTACCGCGCTCACCCTGCGCGACCAGGGGTGCCGGTTTCCGGGCTGCGACCGGCCCCCGGCGTGGACCGATGGCCACCACATCATCCACTGGCCGGACGGTCCCACCGAGCTCGACAATCTGGTCTCGTTGTGCCGAACCCATCACCGCCGGGTGCACGAGCAGGGCTGGCGCATCCACATCGCTGATGGCATTGCCGTCGTCGAGCCGCCACCCTGAGTTCCGCCGCGTCACGCGAATCGTCGGAGCGATGCGTGAGGCGTTCGAACCCTCGATGCTGAAGTAGGTCGCGAGCTCGGCATCGTAAACATAGAGACCCGTGACGGCAACGTGGTCCACCTCGACACGCGCGTCGCAGCCGAGATTGGCGGCTTCCACCTTCCTAAGCATCGCTACTCCCACTTCGCTACCCCGCCACGGATCTCCACAGTGAGCGTCATGCGGGCCAGCGACATGTGCATGTCGCACGGGAGCGGTACAAGTCACTCCGCCGCGACAACCTCGACCTCGTAGCGTTGGAACACCGGATCGGCGGTCAGGATGGCGAGCGACTCGATCTGCGCCTGGGCGACAAGCAACCGGTCGAACGGGTCCCGGTGATGCGCCGGGAGGCTGTTGAACTCGAAGCGCATGCGCATGCTCGATCGCGAGCCCCATCACTCCGCTCTTTCGCATTTGCTCGGGGATCAGACCCTCCGGCCGCGAAGGCAGGTCCAGCCGTCCCATCGCATGCTTGATCGCAATCTCCCACGAGCTCGCCGCAGAGAGGAATAACTCGTTGCGGCGATCCTGAACCAGCCCGCGTGCGTTGCTATTGAGCCGGCCCTGGGCGGCAATCATCCACAGCCAAGCGTTGGTGTCGAGGAGGACCCTCACCGGTAGAAGGGATCGATGAGCTCGTCAGGCAGCGGCTCGTCGAAATCGTCGGCTACTCGAATCTCGGGGCACGTCCCGAGCTCGCGCTTGCCAACCTGGTCAACTGGAACCAGTTTCGCCGCTGGCTGTCCGCCACGAAGGATGAGGATCTCCTCGCCGGCTGCCACTCGTCTGAGGAGCTCCGATAGGTGTGTCTTGGCCTCATGCACGCCAACCTGGGTCATGCGAGGAGTTTACAGAAGCCGACTAAGTCCTCGACTAAGTCCCCGTCCGCGTCGGACGTCGGCAATTCGAGTCTGATAGCAGTTCTGCTATCATGTTGGCAAATGCACGGCGGCACCCTCATTCGTCAATCGAGGCGCCGAGCGGGGATATCGCAACGCGAGCTCGCCGCTCGAACTCGGCACCAAGCAAAGTGTTGTGGCTCGTTGGGAATCGAGAGGGACGTCGCCAACGGTCGAGTTGGTATCCGCCGTCGCTGCTGCGTGTGGCCTCGCACTCGAGTTCCGATTCACCCCTTTCGATGCGGACCTCGACCGGGTGCTCACGGAGCAACTCGGTAGAAGTCCCGCTGAACGCGTTGCGAGCGTGGTGAACCTCGTGAGGCTGCGCCGTGCCTGATGCAGGAGGGCCGTTCAACCCTCTTGAGTTGCTCGGGGTCCTCGTGGAGCACGAGGTGGATTTCATCCTCATCGGAGGCCTCGCCGCCACGATCCACGGATCGCCGTTCGCAACGGTTGACGTCGACATCGTGCCGAGGCGGGACCGCTCGAACCTGGAACACCTCTCGGCGGCTCTGCGCGCAATGGGGGCGCGCGTCTACGTTTCCACCCAGGAGACGCTCCGCTTCGAACACGACGGCCCGTCCATCGCAGACGCCGCGGTGTGGAACCTCGCCACAACATTTGGCGGCCTCGACATCACCTACGTCCCGGCCGGCACCTCCGGATATGCCGATCTGGCCGAGCGCGCGCAAGCAATCGACATCGGCGGAATCATCGTCCGGGTAGCTGCGCTCGATGACATCATCCGAAGCAAGGAGGCAGCCAATCGGGAGAAGGACCGGGTGGTGCTTCCTGCCCTGCGACGACTCCTCGAGCGTTCAGGCGAGAAGCGCAACGACGCTCAGAAGACCTGAGAACCACGCGCTCAGGCCAGTATCTTCCCGCGCAGCCGTTCAACTGAACTCGGCAAGGTCCCACACGGTCTCGAGCGCCAGGTTGAGCTCGCTCGCAGTCGGTGGCAGCTCATAGACGCGGTGATGGCACGCGTTGGAGAGCGAGCGCCAGGTGAGCGTCGCGCGGCCGCCGAGCTCGCGGTCGTTGAGCATGTCGCCGACGCACAGCAGCTGACATCGGGTTGAGGTTCGCTCGAGGCCGGGAGCCGTCACCTCCCAGAGCCGCTCCATCGCGAGCTCCAGCCCTTGCCGCGCAAGCAGCGCGGCTGCTCGTGGCCAGAGGCCTGCCGTCGTCGCGTCATCGTCGCGAATGAGGTCGCGCGCGGCCAAAACCAGCGCGTGCGCATCGACTGCCCTGTTCATGCAGACCTCAACGCTCCACGATCTTCTTCGTCAGCTGCTCGATGCTGCGAATGAACTCCTTTGCATCGCCGAACAGCTTGCCGCTGTGCGTGCCGCGGTTGCACTCCCTCACCGCCTCAACGGCCCAGGGATGCTGCTTCTGCAGGAACCCGCTCACGTCACCGCTGCGCTCCGGATCGTTCAGCAACGCCAGTGCCAGCCACATGTTGAGCGTGGTCGGCTGCGCAAGCACACTCTGCACCTCCGCATACGTCATCCCGTGGTGGAGCAGGCGCCTCGTCGCCGCGAGTGAAGCGGCAGCTTCGAGCGCGAGCCTGCAGAAACCCGGGATGACGCGCAGCGCCTCGGGAGGCACGTCCCTGCTCATCGCGACCGCAAGGGCATCGTCGATGTAGCGCTGCACCGGGTCCTGGATGCGACGCAACTCCACGATCGACTGCTCGCGCCGCACCACCTCGATCACCGTGGCAGCGATGTCCAGCGCGCTCATGGCATCCGCGAGGCGGGTGTCGTGCGTGAGCACGATGACCTGGCGATCTTTCGCAGCGCGCGCGAGCACCGTGGCGAGCCCGGCAACCTTGGCTGGATCCATCGCCTGCACCGGGTCGTCGATGACGACGAACCGAAACGGCGACTCGGGCATCGAGGCGCGCGGCAGGAAGAGCGACAGCGCCAGGCAGTTCAACTCCCCCTGGCTCATGACACCAAGCGCAGAGCCATCCTCGCCATCGACCTTGACATCGAGCGCGAGCCGCCGCTGATTCGACGCACCGAGCAGGCGGAGATCGCCGAGCGAGACGTTGCTGTCCTGACGGAGGGCGGTCCAGTTCTCCTGCACAGCGCCGGCGATGGGGCGGAATCGCTCATCGCGCAGCTCGTCGTGCGCATCCTTGAGCCAGCGTTCCGCCTCCTTGAGGCGCGAGACCTCGCGGTCGGCTTCCAGCGCCCGCCGTCCCATCGGCAGCCAGAGGGCGATGGCCTCAGCCGCGGGCCGCCAGGCCCGCTCCAATCGCTCGAGCTCCGCCGACGCTGCGCGGCGAAGGTCCGCCACTGCGGCGATGAGCGGCGCCCCATGCGTCTCGAGGTGGCCGGCCAGTGTGATTGCGTCATCATCAGCAGCAACGTCGGCCCATCGCTCCCAGAGGTCGATCACGGGCGCAATGTCGACGCCCGCACCGGCACCGTCGCGGAGCGTTCTGAGGGGTGCGGTGACCAGTTGCCGGGCCTGGCGCATCGCATCACCCAGCATGTCACGCGCTTTGCCCACCGCCACCGCATCCGCTCGGAGCCGCAGCACCTCGTCGCGCGCCTGGACCCGCCACTGGTACGTCAGCACGCCATCGGTGCCGCATACCGGGCAGCGTTCACCCTCAGCGTGCGCGTGCACGTCGAGCGCTTCCTGGAGCAGCGATGCCACCTCGTGCGCCCTTCCCGCGTCGGTGCCGCGCAGTCGCTCGGCCGCCGCATGGGCGTCACGCAGCTCGCTGGTCACGGTGTTGAGCCGCTCACGGTCGAGCACCGGCAGGCCCGCAAGGTCGCGCAGCTTGCGCAACACGCTGCGCTCATCGCTCTGCGCTTCACCGCCGACCGTGCTCGCGACAACTTCGAGGTCCCACGTCTTCGATGACAGCGCGGCACGGACCACCGCCGCACGCTCGTCGGAGGTTCGGTCGAGCAGGGCGCGCAGCGCGGGCAGCGCGTCGCGAGCTTCCCTGGCATCGTGTTCGCGGTTCAGCCGAGCCTTCTGCAGCACCGTCTGCGCCGCGGCGAGGTCACCGAGCCCGAGGATGCCAGCGAGTGCGTCGTACAGCTTCGACTGCTCGCGGTCGAGCGCGTGCTCCAGCTCGTTGTGCGAAAGCAGCGGCGGATACCCCGCGAGTTGCGGCGCCCACCCGAGCGCAGCCGCCGACGCCGGCTTGCCGTCGATGACCAGGGTCGAGCCGTCGACACCATCGCCGTCCTTCCAGACACGAGCGATATCAAGCGGCTGGCGGCGCCCGTCGACGGTGAAACGCGCCGCCACCCGCGAATGTCGGTGATGGAGGTTCTGCCATCCGTCACGCCAGACCCTGACGCGCTGCTCCCAACGCTGATTTGTGCCCAGGAGGACCATCTCGAGCGCTTCCGAGAAGGACGACTTCCCCGAGCCGTTCCGCCCGACCACCAGGATCAGGCCGGGTCCGGGATCGATGTGCAGCGTGGTCGGGGGGCCGATTCCGCGGAAGCCTTCCACCTCGATCGCGGCCAGGTACACCGCCGCAGGCGCTTCCACCGCCCTCTGTGCCACGGAGGTCAGCGCACCCGAGACCTCGCCACGAAGCGCGGCATCCACAGCATCAGGCCCCTGGAATGCCGCAAGGATCAGGTCCGCCGCACCGTCGGCCGGGGCATGGGTCTCGATCCGATCGATGACCAGGCCGAGCAGAGCGGCGTCAGGCATCAGTGGCTGACGGCGTGCCGGTGACGCGCTTGAGCACGATCTCGTCCGGCGTCCGTCCGTGATCGACGAAGTATGTGGCGCGCCTCCCGTTCTTCTCGAGGTGCACGAGCGAGCCGACCTTGAACGTGTCGGCGGGCATGGTCAATGGCGGGCTGCTCGCGACACGCTGGTCGCGGGGTGGCGCAGGCGCCGGTGCTGGAGGTGCGGCGACGACCGCCTTCGTGGTCGCGACCGGCCCCCCTGCCCTGGCCGGAACGACCGCCGATCCCTGCGCTCGTTGTACGTGCCGGCGATGCACCGTGATGCCGACGGCGACGGCGGTGAGCACCAGCACCGGGACGCTGACGTACCAGTAGGTGATGCTGAGCGCCAGGACGACGAGCAGGACGACGAACCCCACGCAGCCGATGCCGCCCGTCGCGTGGGCCGCTTGACGCGCCGCACGATGGGGCCGGCGCGCATAAGTGGAGACGCCTCCCCAGAATCCGCCGGGCAGTCGATGGCCGAGGTAGAAGCGCACGGCGCCATTCTGGCTCCCGGGCCCCGGGTGCTCGTTCGGGGGCGGGCATTGCCCACAATGTGGCCGTGCCCGAGCGGACCCAGACCGCGCCACCGCTGACCGGTCGGTTCGCCGCGGCGTTCGCACTTGCCTGGGCGGTACACGGGACGCAGATGCGCAAGAAAACTGGCATCCCGTACATGGCCCACGTCATGACCGTCTGCGCGCTGGCCCTGGAGAACGGCGCCGATGAGGACGTGGCGATGGCGGCGCTGCTCCACGACGCCGTGGAGGATTCCGAGGACGGCGAGGCGACCCATCGGGTGGTCGAGGAGGAGTTCGGGGAGCGGGTCGCGCGGATCGTCATGGCCTGCAGTGATGCCGTCGCGATCCCCGGGAGGCCGAAGCCGGCCTGGCGGGAGCGGAAGGAAGCCTATCTGCACCGTCTCGCCGCCGAGGCCGATACCGATGTCCTGCTCGTCTCGGCTTGCGACAAGGTCCACAACGCACGGTCGATCGTGACCGACCTGCGCACCGACGGCGACGCAGTGTGGCAGCGGTTCACCGTGACGGATCCCAAAGCGCAGCTCTGGTACTACACGAGCGTCCTGGAGGTCCTCCAGCGCCGCCTGCCGGGACCGCTCACCGACGAGCTCGTGTATCTCGTCGGGGAGATCGCCGCCCGCGTCGCCTGACCCGACGAGCCGGGCTACTCGCAACGAGCCTGCTGGGCGCGATCAAGTTGCTGCGATCGCTGCGGCGGCGCTTATGATGCGCGCCGATGAGCGCGCCCCATCGTCCGCTTGACGGCCGCGTGGCGGTGGTCACGGGATCCAGCCGGGGAATCGGGCGCGCCATGGTGCTGCGCCTCGCTCGCGAGGGCGCGTCCGTTGTCGTGACGGGCAAGTCGGAGAGCGGTACCGACAAGCTTCCCGGAAGCATCCACACGGTCGCGGCGGAGGTCGAGGCGGCGGGTGGGTCGGCGCTCGCGGTACGGGTGGATGTGCGTCACGAGGATGAGGTCAAAGCCATGGTCGATGCCGCCGTCCTGCGCTTCGGCCGGCTCGACATCCTCATCAACAACGCGGGCGCGCTCTGGTGGCAGCCGATCCTGCAGACCCCGCCGAAGCGCTACGACCTGATGTGGGAGATCAACGTTCGAGCGGCATTTCTCTGCGCGTACTACGCGCTGCCGCACATGGTGGCGAACCACTGGGGGCACATCATCAACTGCTCGCCGCCGATCACGACGGCGCCGAGCCCCGGCCACGTCGCCTACATGACGACCAAGATGGGCATGACCCGGCTGGCGATCGGGATCGCCGCGGAGCACGCTGATGATGGGATCGCCAGCAACTCGCTCTGGCCCGTGACCATCATCGAGAGCCTCGCGAGCATCAACTGGGGCCTCGGGGACCGCAGCCAGTGGCGATCGCCGGAGATCCTCTGCGACGCCATGATGGAGATCGTCACGACCGAGCCACCGCAGCTCACCGGGCAGCAGATCCTCGACGAGCCGTTCCTCCGCGAGCGGGGCTGGACCGACGAGCGCCTCGACGCCTACTGGCTGGAGGGCAAGCCTCCCGAGCACCCGGTCTACATCGACGGGCGCTCGGGGTCCTCGATGTAGATTCCGATCGGCCGGCGGTCCCCCCGTATGATCGATCCATGAGTCCTGCCAGTCGAGGCGACAAGATCCGCCGCACGCTCGCCGTGGGTGCCGTCGGCGCGGGCGCGCTGCTGTCGGTGCGAGCCCTGCTCCGCCCGCAGCTGCAGACGCCGCGCCGCCTGGTCGACTGGGATGACGTGCGCCGGATCGCCGTGTCGCGCAGCGGCGAGGTCCGCGGCGGTGGCGGGATCAACGCGGAGGCGCTCGAGGCCGCCTACACCGAGATGGCGGCGCGCGTCGCGCCCCTGCTGGTCGAGGTCTGCCAGGTGCCGCTCACCGCCTACCCGCGATTCGTCGCTCTCGATCGCAAGGGCTTCATCGACGCCAATCTCGACATGGTGCAGCGGCTGCTCGCGCCGGTCGAGCGTATCCGTGCGAGCGTTCCCGAATCACTGGCGACCGGTATGAGCCGGCGCATGCTCGACCGCTACGTCGGTGAGCTGTTCGGCTTGATGGCACGCCGGGTGCTGGGTCAGTACGACCCGGTCCTCGCGCTGGAGGATGTCCCGGGGGCAAGCCGGCAGGCGAGCGCGCTCTATCTCGTCGAGCCCAACATCGCCGGGATCGAGCGCGACCTGCATCTCGGCGGCACCGATCTGCGCCCCTGGCTGATCCTCCACGAGTTGACCCATGCCTGGCAATTCGAGGTCCATCCCTGGCTCGGCGACCATCTCGAGAGCGTGATGCGCGGATTGATGCTCGACGCCCTATCGGCTGACGGCCAGACGCTCCTTCCCTCCAGTCAACTGGTCCGCCGGCTGCCGGACACGGTGCGAAGCCAGGTGCAGACCATCCGCCACGTGCAGGCCGTGATGAGCGTTCTCGAGGGCTACAGCAACTTCGTCATGCACCGCGCCGGCCGCGACGCGATTCGCGGCTCGGAGCGGCTCGAGGCCGCCATGCAGCAGCGCCGCCGCCAGCGAGGGCCCATCGAGCGGCTCGTGCTCACCATCACCGGGCTGGAGATGAAGATGCGCCAGTACGAGGTCGGCGAGCACTTCGCGGCCGGCGTCGTTGATCGTGCCGGGCTCAGCACGCTGAATCGGGTCTGGGAGTCCGCGGAGATGATGCCGACCCTCGACGAGCTCAGGCATCCAGAGCGCTGGCTGAAGCGGGCGGCCTAGACCGGTGCCGGCAGCAGCACCGCCCACCGTCAAGGACCGTCTCGCCGCCCAGGGACACCGTCTGACCCTGCAACGGATGATCGTGGCGAGCGCGCTGGCTCGCGCCCGCAGGACGGTCAGCGCGCAGGAGCTCTACGACTCGCTCCGGGCTGAGAACCCGCTCCTCGGCCGTGCGACCGTGTTTCGGACACTCGACTTCCTCGTCGAGAACGGGCTGGCCCAGCGATTCGAGGCGGAGGGTCACGTTCACGTCTACACCTCGTGTGCGGAGAACCATCATCACCACCTGGTCTGCCGCCATTGCGGGTCGACCACGGAGATTGACGACACCGCGGTCAACCAGCTGATCGACGCGGTGAGGGGTGGGTACGGGTTCTCCCTGGACCACGACGCGCTCGACTTCTACGGGACCTGCTCCGGCTGCGCAGCCGCGCTCGCTCGATCCTGATCGCTGTCTCCGGGACGGCCGGGACTGAGTTCCTTGAGACAGGGGGCTCACGGGGGATTCCCCCGTGTGTCAGTAGATCGGCGTCAGCCACGCCGCGTACTTCGGGTCGCGACCGGTGACGACCTTCAGATACGCATCCTGGACGCGATTGGTGAGCGGGCCCGGCTCGCCGTCACCGATACGCCTGCGGTCGATCTCGATGACCGGGGCGACCTGGGCGCCGGTGCCCACCAGGAAGACCTCGTCGGCGACGTAGAGCTCGGAGCGATCGATCGAACGCTCGCGGACCTCGAGCCCGAGTTCCTCCTGCGCGAGATGCATCACCTTTGCACGGGTGATGCCTTCCAGGATGTTGTCCGAGGGCGGCGGCGTGATGATCTCGCCCTTGCGGACGATGAAGATGTTCTCCGCGCTGCCCTCGCAGACGTGGCCGTCCCCGGACAGCATGATCGCCTCATCGAACCCGCTTTGCAGGGCCTCGCTTTTGGCGAGGGCGGAGTTCACGTACAGCCCCGTGCATTTGGTGCGCACCGGGGCCATCGCGTCGTCGATGCGCCGCCACGACGACACCATGCAGCGGATGCCGCCGTTGCCGACGTAGAGGCCCATCGGCGCGGTCACGATCGCGAAGCTATCGGCGACGTCGTGCAACTTCACCCCGATGATCTCCGCCGACTTGAAGGAGAGCGGCCGGACGTAGGCGTCCTCGCGGTACTCGTTGCGGCGCAGGAGATCGACGGTGACCGCGACCAGCTCCTCGACGCTCCACGGGATGGTCATCTGCAGCGCGCGCGTGTTCTGGTGCATGCGCTCGAAGTGCTCCGGGACGCTCAGCGCGAAGAGCTGCTCGCGCTCCTCGTTCCAGTAGGCGCGGATGCCCTCGAAAACGCCGGTCCCATAGTTGAGACCATGGGTCAGCAGGCCGACCTTGGCGTCCGCGTAGTGAACGACCTCACCGTTGAAGAAGACCCAGGACTTCTCGCGAAGCGACGTTGCCTCAGCAATGGGCTTGGGGACTGTTTGAAGTCATCAGCGACAGCCTACAACCATACGCGGCAGGAGCCGTTACCTCGGCCCACGTCGAGGATCCCTTTGCTATGCTCGCGCTGTCCGGAAAGCCTGCCTGGAACGATGATCGAGGTCGAGCGGGGGGATCGTGACCAGGGATATTGGAGGAGTCATGTCCGCCGTCATCAACACCAATGCGAGCGCCCTCCCGGCTGCCCGCACCATCCGCTGGAACCCATCCCCTGCGGAGCTGCGCGAGTTGACGGCGCGGATGCCCAACGCCCGGCACACCGAGTTCGACAACTACAACGTTCAGACCAAAGTCGTGTCGCGAAGCAAGGCGAGCACCTACGTGGTCACCGACCGGCCCGAGGAGCACTCCGACCAGACGATGAGCAGGGCCGATGGCGCCACGATTGCGGCGCGCCAGGATGCGTACATCAGCGAGCAGGACATGCTCGTCATCGACGGATACATCGGCAACGATCCCGAGTACCGCGTCGCGGCGCGGTTGTTCATCGAAGCGGCCAACGCCAACATCGCCGGTATGCAGCACTGGCTGTACTTCGAGGCCGAGCAGCCCGGACCCGCATTCGCGCCCGTGCTCACGGTCATCTACACACCAAACCTTGATGCGCCCGGTTACCCCAACGATCGCGTGATCGCCGTCGACCTCGAGGCCGGGGTCACACGCGTGCTCAACAGCGACTATTTCGGTGAGTCCAAGAAGGGCGGCCTTCGCATGTGGAACAAGCTCACCTACGACCGAGGTGGGCTGTCGCTGCACGCGGGCTGCAAGGTTGTTCCGACCGCGCGCGGCGACCAGGCGCTGCTGATCATCGGCCTGTCCGGCACCGGGAAGACCACCACGACATTCACTCGCCAGAACGACAGCAAGCCGGTGCAGGACGACTTCGTCGCCCTGTATCCCGGCGGACGGATCGTGGCCACAGAGAACGGGTGCTTCGCGAAGACGTTCGCGCTCGATCCGCAGTTCGAGCCGAGCATCTACGGTGCCGTCGTCAAGCCGGAGGCGTACCTCGAGAACGTCTCGCAGAACGACGACGGCGTCGTCGACTTCTTCGACACCGGGTACACGCCCAACGGACGCGCCGTCTTCCGCATGGACGCGCTGGGATGGCACAAGGACGCGCGCGAGGTGGCGTCGGTCGACCACTTCCTCATCCTCAATCGCAATGACAACCTCATCCCTGGCGTGGCGCGCCTCAACCGCGAGCAGGCGGCGCTGTACTTCATGCTCGGCGAGACGCGAGGCACGTCGGCGGGTGGCAAGGAGGAGGCCGGCAAGTTCCTGCGCGTCCCCGGCACCAATCCCTTCTTCCCACTGCGCCACGAGCAGCAGGGGAACCGGTTCCTCGAGCTCCTGGACAGCAGCACCTTCCAGGTCTACCTCCTCAACACCGGGCGGGTCGGCGGCACCGACGAGGATGAGCGCGGCAAGAAGGTCTCAATCCCATACTCGAGCGCCATCGTCAAGGCGATCTCTGAGGGGACGATCGAGTGGGAGCCGGATCCCGACTTCGGATACGAGGTCGCGACAGCGCTTCCCGGGCTCGACGACCCGGAGATCCTTCAGCCACGGAAGCTGTACGAGCGCCAGGGACGCATGGACGAATATCGCGCCCTGGTGGGGCGGCTCAAGGCCGAGCGCCGCGAATATCTCGCCAACTTCCCCGGGTTGCGCGAGGAGATCGTCAACGCCGTCGCCTGACTCGATGACCAGGGACCTGGTCACGGCCGCCGATGTGGTGGCGACGCGCGACCGGGTGCTCGAGTTTCTGCGGCCGCTGCGCGGTCGCGACTGGCAGGTGCGTGTTCCCGAGCTCGAGTGGAACTGCACGGAAACCCTGCGCCACATGATCAACGCACAACTCTCGTATGCGGCTCACTTCGCCAGCAGGTCGACGCGACGCCTCGCAGTCTGGCGAGACGTCGATCCCGGTCTCGACGTCGACGCCCTGCTCGACAATCTCGAAGCGCATATCTCGGTGCTCGCGGCGGTGATTCGCGATGCGTCCCCGAACGCCCGGTCCTGGCACAACTCCGGCATCACCGATCGGTCCGGGTACGCCGCCATCTCCTGTGACGAGCTGCTCGTTCATACCTGGGATATCGGTCGCGGCCTCGGGAAGCCGTTCGAGTTGCCCGGCGAGCTCTGCGGGCGGGTGGTGTCGCGCATCTTCCCGATGCGGGTGCCGATCGACGCCGCGCCCGAGGATGCGTTCCTCTGGTGCAACGGCCGGATCGCGCTCCCGGACCGTCCGCGGCTCGGCCCTGACTGGGGTTGGTGGTCGAGGCCCCTCGAGGAGTGGGAGGGGAGCGACCCGGACGCCTGACCCGGCGTGATGGTCAGCCGTCGTGGCAGAAGTGCACCCTCTCCGGGGCGAGGGCTTTGAGGGTGCCGAATGTGCCGCGCCACGTATCGATGTCGGCCGCCTGTCCGTCGGGTAGGGTGCCCGTCCCTGAGCTGTCCCAGATCCTCCGCGTGTACGCGGCGTCGCCGATGAACAGCTCCACGCCCAGGTCGGTCGTCGCCACCACCGACTGGTGTCCAGACGTGTGACCGGGTGTTGTGATGATGCGGAGGTCGGGGGCGATATCCATGGCGCCGTCGACGAGCTCGAACTGCATCCCGGAGGCTTCGATCCACTCGGTGACCTCGTCGCGCTCCCGGAGTATCCGCTCATGCTCGGTGCGCTGAACCATCAGTGGGGCATGTGCGAAAGCAGGGTTCTGCCCGCAGTGGTCGAAGTGCAGATGCGTGTTGATCACCATGGTCACGTCACCGGGAGCGAGGCCGTGGTCGCCGAGGGCGTCGGCAATCGTGCGGTTGACCACCTTGTAGTAGCGGAGCACCTCGTCGGGTCCTCCGCAACCGGTATCGACGAGCACCACGCCGAGTTGCTCGTGGAGGATCACGTACCCGTGCACCGGCCATGGATGCGCGACGACACTGAGGTGACCGAGGTCGAGTGGTTTGATCTCCAAGCGCTGCCTCTTCTGTCTTCAGGCCGGGCGCCGACCCCACAGCAGGATGCGCTTGAACGGGTAGAGGTACGGGCGCTGATCGCCGAGCGCTGCGTGTAACCGTTCCCGATACCGGGCGACGAATTCCCGGTACAGCGGCTCGGGCAGTCGCAACTCGTAGTCGGTCAACAGCGTGCCGCGAACCCACTCCACCACCGCATCCGGCAACTCGAGCACATGTCCGTACACCTGGAGGCGCACGGACTGCGCGACGAAGCCGAGGTCATGGAGCAATGTGGCGTACTCCTCCGGCGAGAGGACCGAGAACGTCCTCGTATATCCGTGCATCGCCGTGGCAAAGGGCTCCTCTCGGGCGATGCCGGCGGCAAGCGTGTGTGAGACGTGATCGAAATTGGCCGGCACCTGGACCGCCAGCTCGCCGCCCGGCGTGAGCATCGCGCTCAGCCGCGCAAACAGGGTTGGGTGATCGCCGACCCACTGCAGCGCCGCGTTGGAGAAGACGACATCGACTGGCGCTGCCGGTTGCCAGTCACCGATGTCGCCGCGCTCGAATCTCACCCCATCCAGGGTTCGCGCTCGTTCGAGCATCGCATCCGACGAATCGATCCCGAGCGTTTCGGTCGCCTGCAGCTCGCGATGCAGTGCGGTGGTGAGCACCCCGGTTCCGCAGCCGAGATCGACAACGCGACCGGCGGGCCGCTTGGTGATCAGGGCGACGAGGTCGTGAAACGGCTGCTCCCGCTCGGTGCGAAAACGTTCGTACCGGCTCGGATTCCAGGTATCGCGCACGCTCATGCGGTTTGAGGTGCGACGGGGGCCCGCGTCGTCGACATCGGCCGACAGGATAGCGTTGCGCGGTGCGACCCAGAGCGTGGACCGGGCTTGCGTTCCGAACACTGGCGGTGGACGCGCGGTCGCTGCGAGAGTTGCGGCCATTTCGCCGCCTGTGGATCGGGCAGCTCATCTCCCTGGTGGGACGCCAGATCACCCTGGTCGCGGTCCCGTTCCAGGTGTACTCGCTGACACACTCGGCTCTCGACGTCGGGCTGCTCGGGATCGTGCAGGCCGTGCCGCTGGTGTGCGGATCGCTCGGTGGCGGCGCGATCGCCGACCGCTTCGACCGACGCCGGGTGCTGATCGTGACGCAGCTCTGCCTCGCGACCTGCTCCGCGGTTCTGGCCCTGGGGGCGTTCATCGGTCACCCGCCGCTGCTCGAGATCTACGCGGTGGTGGCGGTTGCGGCACTCGTCGGCGCAGTCGACGCGCCCACGCGCACCGCGATCATTCCGAACCTGGTCGGTCTGGACCGGCTCGCAGGGGCGCTCTCGCTGAACATCGTGCTGTTTCAGACGACGCTGGTCGCCGGGCCGGCCATCGGCGGATTGGTGATCGCCCACCTCGGCCTGCCGGCGGCGTACGCGGTCGATGTGGTCACGTTCAGCGCCGCGCTCACCGCGGTCGCTCTGCTGCCCCCGCAGGGCCACTCCTCGAGCGAGCGCGAACGGCCGGTGGCGGCCATCCTGCGCGGGCTCAGCTTCGCTCGACGTCAGCCGGTCATCCTCGGTGGATTCGCCATGGACCTGGCGGCGATGATCTTCGGCCTTCCTCGCGCGGTGTTCCCGGTGCTCGCGGCGACAACCTTCCATGCCGGACCGCAGGGTCTGGGTCTGCTCTATGCAGCACCGGGGTTGGGAGCCGTCATGGCCGCGCTGACCAGCGGCAGCGTCGCTCGGTCGAAGCGTCTCGGGCGGATCATCGTGATTGCGATCGCCGCCTGGGGCGTGGCGATCATCGCGTTCGGCTTCGCGTCATCGCTCTGGGTCGCGCTGCTCCTGCTCGCCATCGCCGGTGGCGCGGACAGCTTCAGCGCGGTGTGCAGGACGACGATCATGCAGCGCATCGCGCCCGAGGAATTGCGGGGCAGGCTCACGTCGCTGTACTTCATGGTGGTCGTGGGCGGCCCGAACCTCGGCGACGTCGAGACGGGTATCGTCGCCAATGCCTTCGGCGCCGGGGTCGCGATCGTCACCGGTGGCGCACTCTGCCTTGTCGGCCTTGGTGCGGCGGCTGTCGCGTTCCCATCGGTCTGGCGCTATCGCTCCGACGCCTGAGGACTCGGACCGGGGGTTGTCCTCTCGTCTCTGTATGGCGCGCTGCTGGACAAGATCTCTGAGCCGCCATGTATCGTCCGATGCCCGTGCCAACTCAGGATCTGACCGATGTCGGCTCGATGCCGCGGCTTGGTGACGTCCCCGCGCGGATGCACGCCCAGGTCATCCGACCCGAGCGCTACGGTGACCCGCAGACCGCGTTCGTGATCGAAACCCTGGAGACGCCGAAGCCCGGGCCGGGACAGGTCCTCGTGTATGTGATGGCGGCCGGCGTCAACTACAACAACGTATGGGCGGCGCTGGGACGGCCGGTTGATGTCATCGCCGCGCGCCGCAAGGCGGGAGAGGCAGAGAACTTCCACATCGGCGGCAGCGACGCCGCGGGCATCGTCTGGGCGGTGGGTGAGGGAGTCGACGGCATTCGCGTCGGCGACCACGTGGTCGCGCACTGCGGCGTCTGGGATCCCGCCGACCCATGGATCACCGGCGGGGGCGACCCGATCATCGCGCCCAGCGCCCGGATCTGGGGATACGAGACCAACTGGGGGAGTTTCGCGCAGTACACGCTCGTGCAGGCGCATCAACTCCTCCCCAAATCTCCCGACCTCAGCTGGGCGGCTGCGGCGGCGTGCATGCTGGTCGGCGCAACGGCCTATCGCATGCTCTGCTCGTGGCAGCCCCACACGGTTGCCGAGAACGACGTCGTGCTGATCTGGGGCGGCTCGGGGGACTCGGCTCGCAGGCGATCCAGATCGCCAAGGCCAAAGGAGCGATCCCGATCGCGGTGACCTCGGGTCCGGAACGGGGGCGGTACTGTGTCGAGCTTGGAGCCCGCGGCTACATCGACCGGCGCGAGTTCTCGCACTGGGGCGTGATTCCTGATTGGCGCGATGATGCGGCGTTCGCCACATGGACTGCCGGCGCGCGCGCATTCGGCAAGGCGCTCTGGGACGTGCTGGGAGAACGCCGCAATCCGCGAATCGTGTTCGAGCACCCCGGTGAGGACACCATCCCGACGTCCATCTTCGTCTGCGACAACGGCGGTATGGTGGTCATCTGCGCGGGGACCACCGGGTATCATGCCGCGGTCGATCTGCGCTATCTCTGGATGCGCCAGAAGCGTCTGCAGGGCTCGCATTTCGCCAACGACGCGGAGTGCGCGGCGTACAACCAGATGGTCGCGCGCGGCGAGGTTGATCCCTGCCTGTCACAGACGTTCGCTTTCACCGAGGTCGGTCTCGCGCATCAGCTCATGCGTGAGAACAAGCATCCGACGGGCAACATGTCGATCCTGGTCGGTGCGCGCGACGCGGAGCAGCGCGACTGAGCTAGTGCTGCGCGGCGAGGTAGACGAGCGCCGCCTTGACGCGGCGGTGCACGTCGGGCTCCTCGGAGAGCTCCAGCTTCGAGAAGATGGCGTTGATGTGCTTCTCGACCGCGCGCTCGGTGAGAAAGAGCGCCGAGGCGATGCCGGCGTTGTTCTTCCCCATCGCGACCTGCTGCAGCACGTCGCGCTCGCGAGGGGTCAGCTGAGCGATCGGTGAGTCGCGCACCGCGCTGCGAGCGGCGACCAGCACCTCGACCACGCGCGGGTCGATCACCGACCCACCCCGCGCGACCTCGCGTACCGCGCCGACGAGCTGCTCGATGTCGGAAACGCGCTCCTTGAGCAGGTAGGCACGACCGCTCGCGCCCTTCTCGAGCAGGGCGAGCGCGTACTCCGGGTCGGCGTACTGGCTCAGCACCACGACGCCCACCTCGGGACGCTCGGCACGCAGTCGCTCGGCTGCCCGAAGACCCTCGTCGGTTCCGGTCGGTGGCATCCGGATATCCGTGATCACCACCGCGGGGCTGTGCTCCTCGATCGCGCGCTCCAGGCCCGTGAGGTCGGCGCAGCACTCCAGCAACTCGATCTCATCCGAGGTCTCGAGCAGCTGCCGGATGCCCTCTCTCAGCAGGTAGTTGTCCTCGGCGAGGACCACACGGATCGGCACGCCATGAGGATAGGCGTGAGCAGGGACCGGGTGCCTGTATCACCCCGACGTGTGGGGCAAGTACGCTTGCCACTTCACGGCCATCGGGATACCGTTCGAGACACTGCGATGAGTATTCGAGTGTTGATCGTCGACGACCAGGCACCCTTTCGTGATGTCGCGCGGACGGTCGTCGAGCTCACCGACGGCTTCGAGGTGGTCGGAGAGGTCGAGACTGGCGAGGATTCGGTCACCTCGGCGCGCGATCTTCGCCCCGACCTCGTCCTCATGGATGTGAATCTCCCCGGCATCAGCGGGCTCGACGCAACCCGCCAGATCCTGGCCGGGGTCGAGGAGAGCAGGCCGGTGGTTGTGCTGGTGCTCTCCACCTACGAGGCCGAAGAGTACGGGCCTCGCGCCGCAGAAGCCGGGGCTGCCGGGTTCATCTCCAAGTCCGACTTCAGCCCCGATCGGCTCGCGGAGGCGTGGGCTTCAGCAAGATCCGCGTAGCACGGGTCAGGTGAGCGCGGCGTCGCATGCCGCGCGGGAAGGTCGCCGCGCGGACCTACCGGCGTCACACGCCGACCATCACGCGCGACGGCACTCGGACCGATCCGCTGATGGTTGTCCCTGCCCCGAGCTTCGACGAGATGACAAGCGCGCCGCCGATGGCGTCCAGGCGATCGCCCATGTTGGTCAGGCCCACACCCTTGCGTGCCGTGACGATGTCGAATCCCGCACCGTCGTCGGTGACCTGGAAGCGTAGCTGACCGTCGTTGGCGGTCAGGGTCACGGTGACGTCGGTTGCGCGGGCATATTTCTGCACGTTCTGCAGGGCCTCGAGCACGCAGAAGTAGATGGTCGATTCCACGTCCTGCGCATAGCGCTCGACGCCCTGGGACTCCACCCTCACCGGAACGATCGCTTTGCGCGCCTGCGATTCCAGGGCAACCACCAACCCCTTGTCGGCGAGCAGCGGCGGGTAAATCCCGCGCGCCAGGTCGCGCAGGGTCTCCAGCGCTTCGTCAGCGTCTGCCTTCAACTGCGCGATGGTCGCCTTTGCTTTCTCCGGCGATCGTGCCGCGAGCATCTGCGTCAGGCCGATTTTGACCTTGATCGCCACCAGGTATTGCTGGGCGCCGTCATGCAGGTTGCGCTCGAGGCGACGGCGCTCCTCATCCTGCGCCTGGACGAGCCGCTGTCGCGATGCTTTCAGTTCGTCGAGGCGCTGTTGCAGCTCGGTGGCGAGGCCGACGTTGCGCAGCACCAGCCCCGCCTGGTTCGCGAGGTCCTCCATCAGCTTCGACTCGGTGGGAGTCAACGACTCGCCCTTTCGCATGACGACACTCAACGCCCCCAACAGTTGACCCTGATGCTCCACCCGCACCGACACGACTCGCCTCGGGGATTTCGGGTAGCGTCCCGTCAGTCGCCGGCAGCGGTTCGCGCAGCGCGCCGGCCTCGGGGAACGTCGCCGCGGGCCGCAGTTCTCCCGCGCCGCGCAGCCAGACGGTTGCTGAGTTCGGCCGCAGTGCCTTCACGGAGGACACGCGCCATGCGGGGCAGCACCTCATCAGCCGCATATGTATCGGCCACGTGTTCTGAGAATGCGGTGAGCACCTCGTACGGCGTCGCGCGGTTCCCGTACACGAGCCGGTTCGCAATCTTCTGTATGCGCTCGCGCACGGGTTGGAAGCCCACGGCGACGACGATCGTGGCGACGATCGACAGCCAGATGTTCGGCTGGCCCCCACTGCCCACCAATGCTCCGATTCCGACGGCGATGCCGACGTATACCGCGGTGATGAACGCCGCCAGTGCCCCGTAGACCAGAGCCCGGCTGATGATCAGGTCGATGTCATACAGGCGATACTTGAGTACCGCCACGCCGATGGCTCCTGGGACCGCGACCCCGGCGAGGATCAGCAGCGGACCTGCGATGGCAAAGTACAGCGGTGGTGGCTCGCCGGCGTTTCCGATGGGGATGATGTTGAGAACGAGGATCGTCGTCAGCGTGATCGTGCCCGCGAACGCCACCCATCTGATCTGATGTCGCCCATCCGCATCGGCCGCGCGCATGCGGAGGAACATCGAGATGACCGCGCAAGCGCCCAGAACGACGCCCACGAAACTCACGACCGTCGAGAGCGTCGCGATCACGCCGGCGGAGCCGGGAATGGCGAGGATGCTGACCGGGAGAACCACGCCTGGCGCTGGCGCGGAGGTGACCCCAAGACTTCCCGGCATTGGATTGACCACCGCGAGCACCACCCCCGCGGCTCCTGCGGCGAGCAGGCCGTACAACACCCAGTGCCAGCGCGGCGATTGCAGCTGACCGTCCGGAAACAGCAGCATCATCACGAGCAACAACGTGATGACACCGCCACCAGGCGCATTCCAAAGCGCTGAGAACAGGAGTACCGGTCCAGCCAGGCTGCTGTGCGCCTCGAAGAGGATCGAGCCCACCAGAGCTGCGGTTGCACCGAGGCTCAGGAGCGAAGCGGCGCACAGCGCGAGCCACCCGATCCGATTGGTCGGTCTGCGCAGTGCGATGAGCAAGCCAACCGGCACGATCGATGCATATGGAAAGAGCCAGAATCCGCTGATCGCCCCGCCGCCCGCGCGAAAGAGCGCCGGCGATGTCACCGGCGAGAAGTACACAGCGCCGAAGGTGATGAACAACCCGAGTGCGATCACCGCGAGCGACCACGCGACGAGCGGATGCGCAAGCAGCGACCGCGACCTGGCCCTGACCGCCGCGGCTGGCCCGGTCATGACACGACAACCTTCTCGCGAGCCAACACCGTGATCGCCCCACGGATCGTGGTGCCGCTCCCGAGCGTCGAAGACACGGCGAACGTTCCGCCGAGTGCGTCAAGACGGTCGCTCATGTTGGTCAGTCCCGCACCCTTCTTCGCGGTCGCCACGTCAAAGCCTGCTCCATCGTCGTGCACGTCGAAGCTCAGGCTCTCATCCCTTCCGTGGAGCCGCACGTCGACGTGCGAAGCCCGCGCGTACTTCTGTACGTTCTGCAAGGCTTCGAGCACGCAGAAGTACACGGTCGCCTCAACGTCCTGTGAGTAGCGTTCAACGCCATCCGCGTGGACGCGCACGGGCACAGTCGCTTTCCTCGTCTGCGATTCCAGCGCCGCAACCAGCCCCTTGTCGGCGAGCAGCGGCGGATAGATGCCCCGCGCCAGGTCACGCAAGGTCTCGAGTGCCTCGTCGGCGTCGCCCTTGAGTTGCTCCAGTGTCGCCATTGCCTTCACAGGATCGCGATCAAGGAGCATCTCTGCCAACCCCAGCTTCACCTTGAGCGCGACGAGGTGTTGCTGAGCACCGTCATGAAGATTGCGCTCGAGCCGGCGGCGCTCGAGGTCCTGGGCCTGCACCAGCCGCTGCCGTGATGCCCGGAGCTCGTCGAGCCGCACCTGAAGGTCCGCGCTGAGGCCGACGTTCTTCAGCACCAGACCCGCCTGGTGAGCAAGGTCGTCGACGAGCTTCTCTTCAATCGGCGTCAGGGTCTCGCCGCGACGCTTGGTCACGCTGAGCGCACCGAGCAGCTCGCCCTGGTGGCGCACCTCGACCGCCCTGGTGGCGTCGGCGAGAACCGGCAGCGCTCCATCGCTCATGGGCAGAGATGGCTGGATCCCCATCACGGCCGGGAACGTCGACGCCGGACGCAGCTCGCCGATTCCGCGCAACCACACGGTCGCCGACTCGGCGCCGGTCCCCTCCTGCAGCACGCGCGACATACGAGGCAGGACCTCATCGGCGGCGTACGTCTCCGCCACGCGGCCGGAGAATTCGCTCAGCACCTCGTAGGGTGACGCTCGCTTTCCATACACAAGTCGGTTCGCGACCTTCTGCATGCGTTCGCGCACCGGCTGGAACCCGATCGCCACGATGGCTGTCGCGAGGATCGAAAGGGCCAGGTTGGGCCTGCCGCCGCTCCCGACCAGCGTCCCGATCCCCACCGCGATGCCCACGTACACGGAGGTGATGAAGACCGCGAGCGAGCCGTACACCAGGGCGCGGCTGATGAACACGTCGATGTCGTACAGCCCGTAGCCAATGATCGCCACGCCGATGGTGACCGGCAGCACGACGAGAAACCCATACGTCACGGCGTCGCCGCTCACTGTCGCAATCCACGTGGGCCGGACGTTGCCGAGCAGGAATGCGAAGACGACGATGACGGCGAGCACGCCGGTTATGTACACGAACCACTTCAGCTGCTGGCGTTCGATCCCGCTCGCTCGCCTGAGCCGGACGATCAACGCCACCGCCGCAGCGCCGATGGCCAGAGGCAACCCCAACCACAGCGCCTGCAGTGGTCCGCCACTTCCCGTTCCACCGTTGAGATTGCTCAGTGGCGCAAAGGCGAACGGCGCCGGAATACTCGGCAACGTCGGCGCCGGTTGGGTCGTGCCGCCGCCGAAGACGCTCATGATGAGAACGACCGCGAAGTATGCGGCCACGGCGCGGCCGACCCAGCGCCACCGCCGGGTGGGCATCGTTCCATCCGGAAACAGCAGCGCGACGACGATGAGCATGCACAAGCTCAGGAAGGACATCCACCCCCCGAGCCACGCCGGCCATTCGACCCAGCTCGTCGTGGCCGCACCGCTGAGCAGACCCCTGATTGCGGTGAAGGTGGTCACGAGGCTGACGGCCTGCACCGCCGCCACGGCAAGGAGCAGCCATCCGATTGCGTGATGGGGACGGCGATTGACGATCAGCACCCCGAGCGGCGCCACGACAACCGCGCTCAGGAAGCTCGAGAGGAGCGCGGTATCAGGCGACTTGATCACGCGCCAGTCGAGTGCGACGAGCACGATGCTGACGCACACCGCTGTTATGCAGAACATGCCGGCGCCCCACGCAAGCCTCACCGCTGCGCGATCGCTCATGCTGCTACCGCTGCCCTGGCGGTCACTGGGGGAACGACGCGGAGACCCCACCCCGGCGGCGAGGCGGTGCGCTTGCTCATCTCACCGCTATCCGATGCGGTACGCGCCGACCGGCGTGTGGCGCCCCTTGACCAGCGCCGGCTCGATCCGCTCGGCATCCGGTCTGTCGACCAGTGCATCGTACGTGGGTTCGCTGAGCACCGTCTGGCCCCCCTCACCCCACTGCTGCAGGCGTTGCGCCAGGTTCACCGCGTCGCCGACCAATGAGTACTCGAGCCGCTCCTCGGAGCCCAGCAGGGCGGCCGCGACGTCACCGGTGGAGAGGCCGATGCCGAGAAGGAACGGCGGCAGACCCTGCGCCTCCCAGCCCGCATTGACCTCGCCCTGGGCGGCATGCATCGCCAGCGCAGCCGCCAGCGCGCGCTGCGCATGGTCGGCCTGCGGAAACGGTGCACCGAAGACCGCCATCACGGCGTCGCCGACGAACTGCATCACGGTGCCGCCCTCGGCGAGGACCGCATGGTTCATGGCAGCGCGGTGCGCGTTGAGCTGACCGGCGAGCACCGACGGGTCCGACGCCTCGGCGATCGTCGAGTACGCGCGGATGTCGGACATCAGGATGGTCACGGTGAGCCGCTCGGTCCTGCCCGGCTGCACGCCGTTCTCGCGCATCTGCTGCGCGATCCCGCCGGGCAGCATCCGGCTGAGACTTTCGCCCTGCTCCTCGCGGTCGATGATCACCCTGTGCAGCATGCGCAGGCGCTCGAGCGCACCCTGCGTCCCCGCGCTTGCCTGCTGCGCGAGCTTGAGGAACAGCTGCTCGATGTCATCACCCACCGAGGTCGGGGTGGTGTGCAGCGATGCCGCAATCGCCTTGATCGGCTTGCCCTCCGCGACCATGCGCAGCAACCGCTCCTCGTCGCCGCTCAAACCACCGGCGTCGCTCACCGGGCGGGTGAGCGCATCGACGATCCGCGGATCGAGCATCGATCCTCCGGTGCTCACCTCGCGAACCGCTCGCGCGAGCTGATCGCCCTCGGCGACGCGGTCCTTGAGCAGATACGCGTACCCGGCCGCACCCTCGCTGAGCAGCGAGATCGCGTACTCGGGTTCGTCGTACTGCGAGAGGATCACGACGCCGGTCCCGGGATGGCGCTTGCGGACGATTCGCGCCGCCCGGATCCCCTCGTCGGTGAAGTCGGGTGGCATGCGGATGTCCGTGACCACAACCTGGGGCAGATGCTCGGCGGCTCCCGCAAGGAGTTCGTCGTAGTCGCCCGCAACCCCGACCACGTCGACATCTCCGGAGATGGAGAGCAGCGCGCGGACTCCCTCCCGGACGATGAGATTGTCGTCCGCCAGCACGACGCGGATCGACGGCTCCAGGGGCATGGACCCACTGTAGTCAGTGCGGCCAACGTGGAAATGGGGCTGCCACCACGATACGTGGGGGTGTCCCTCACCGCAGGCTGTGGTCCGTGCACCCTCGACCACGCCCATCCTCCGACCGATGATCGGCGGCACGGAGGTACCAAATGCGCATCGAATCAGCTGTCACATCGATCTCGTGGATCCCATCCGAGGCTGTCCGGGGGGTCACCAAGGTCCCGTTCGAAATGGGCCTGGCCCACTACGACGATCCGCCCCCCGATCACATCGAGTTGCTCGAGGCGCTGCAGGCGGCGGATCGCTTCCGCTTCGCCAACCGGCTGACTGCGTGGATCGATGTGGTCGACGGCCAGATCGCCGGCCATGGGCAGGCGGGTGGCGGGCAGATCGGATCGACGACGATCAGCCTCGGCGGCCGTGGCATGACCTTCGCGGCGGTCGCGTTTCCCGACAAGCGGCCGGCGCCTGTGGTCGGCGACGGCTGGGTCCGCTTCACCCAGACGTGTGGGGGACGGACTGGAGTTCCCGGCGCCTCGCAGGGTGAATCGACCGCCCTTCGTCCAGATCGCCGCCCCGCTCGCGTGGACGACTCTGACACTGACGCTCCGCGCCGACGGAACACGGAGCCATGAGCTGACCGGCGCCAGCCCGTTCCCCCGCCACTGGGTCTACGACCGCGACCAGAACCTGAGCCAGAAGTCGGGGCTGGTCGACTTCAAGAGCTGGTATCAGCACGCTTTCGGGGCTCACACCCCGTGGGGCGACGAGGATTCACCGGCGCTGGTCACCGAGGTGGAGACGGCGCTGGAGCGTGAGCTCTCGGCGCGCATCATGCGTGGTGGCGCCAAGCCCCGCATCGAGACGGTCAGGGCCGGCGCGACGCTCGTCAACCAGGGCGACCACGGGAGCGAGATGTACGTGCTCCTGGACGGCGTGCTCTCGGTCGACGTTGATGGAGCGCCGGTGGCCAGTGTCGGACCCGGAGCGGTCCTCGGCGAGCGGGCATTGCTCGAGGGTGGCCGGCGAACCGCGACGCTCCGCGCGGTGACACCGTGCAAGGTTGCGGCCGCAAAGGGTGCCGAGGTGACCCCCGAGATCCTCAGCGAGCTGGCTGCGGGGCACCGTCGCGAAGAGGCTCAAGCCGGCTGATCGCGGCGCGCACCCGATCCAGGGCCACCTCCGGCGGGAGGGTGGCAACCTCGACGCGCCGGCCGCTGAGCAGCCAGTCGAGTTCGGCGCGATCCAGGAGCGTGCCGAGATCGCGGGGCAGGCGTGCCGGGGCGCCCTCGATCACCTGATGTGACGGCCCATCGACGTCACGCGGCCGCAGGCCCCCGTCGACGGCGTCGATACCCAGGTCACGGAGATCCAGAACCAGCGCGCAGCCGCGCGGTGACGCATCGTGGACCACGATCACCGCGGTCCCCGGGCGCGGTGTCCAGCCATCACCCGCCACCGCCACCTCGATAGCACCAAGCTCCGCGCGCTCGGCGTTGGCGGAGATCATCGCGGCAGTTTCAGGCGAGTCCGTGACGATCGTGGTCGTGCCGGCGGCGACCGATGCAACCGGGGCGGTGTCCGGAGGGAGCAACCCATCCGGCTCGAGAGATCCGAAGCGACTCCGGAACTCGTCGAGGGAGAGCGCGAGCAGGCGCCCGGTCAATCTCGGACGGCGGATCCGCCCGAGCATGCCGGTGAGGATGAGCGCGACACCAAGCGTGACGAAGAGCGCGAAGACGACCTTGATGCCGATGAAGATCAACCCGATGAGGATCAACAGCACCCCGAGGCCGATCTCGCCGTTGGACGTGGCGTCGGAGGGAGTGGTCTCGGCGCGAGCGCAGGTCGCGTAGTACAGCTGTCGCTGCGTGTATCGCCACCCACCGGCTGCAAGCGCGGCGGCAGAATCCTCCACGAGCGACGTGGTCACCGGAAGTGCCATTGCGGGCGAGTGTTGCACAGGTTCCGGACGCAGACCGCCGAGTTCGCGCGCTCGTGACACAGCGATATGCTGCGGCGATGGCCGCCGAACCGGATGCGTCGTCGTCCGTCACGGTGGATGAGGGAGAACCGGACTATATCGAGGCGCTCCTCGACTGGCAGGACACCGTTCTCGAGCCCGCGCGTGCGCGCGGGGAGCGCAAGGATCCGTTCGCGACCGGGAGCGGCATCCCGGTGGCCCCGCTCTACACGCCGGCCGACCTCAACGCCCATGACCCGCTCCGCCGGGAGGGGTTCCCCGGGGTGCCGCCCTTCACCCGCGGCATCCAGCCGACCATGTATCGCGGGCGGCTCTGGAGCATCCGCCAGTACGCGGGATACGGCACCGCGAGCGATGCCAATGCACGATTCCGCTACCTGCTCGCCCAGGGTCAGCCGGGGCTCTCGGTCGCCTTCGACCTCCCGACGCAGATGGGTCTCGACAGCGATGATCCGCGTAGCACCGGCGAGGTCGGGCAGGTCGGCGTGGCCATCGACTCCGTGCGCGACATGGAGGACCTGTTCCTGGGCATCCCGCTCAGCGCGGTGAGCACGTCGATGACCATCAACGCGCCAGCGCCGGTGCTGGTGGCGATGTACGTGGTCGCCGCCGAGCGTCAGGGCCTCGACGCGGCGTCGATCATGGGGACGGTCCAGAACGACGTGCTCAAGGAATACGTGGCTCGCGGAACCTTCATCTATCCGCCGCGTCCGTCGCTCCGGCTGGCCGCCGACCTGATCGTGTGGTGCACGCGCAATGCGCCGAAGTTCAATCCGATCTCGCTGTCCGGATATCACATCCGCGAGGCGGGAAGCACCGCCGCGCAGGAGATGGCGTTTGCCATCGCCAATGCGTGTGCATATGTACAGGCGTCGATCGAACGCGGCGTCGACGTGGACGACTTCGCGCCCAAGCTCTCCTGGATCTTCAACACCCACATCGATTTCTTCGAGGAGGTCGCCAAGTACCGAGCCCTGCGCCGCCTCTGGTCGCGAGTGATGGCCGAGCGATTTCACGCGGTCGACCCGCGCTCGCTCATGCTGCGGACGCACACGCAGACGGGCGGGTCGACACTCACCGCGCAGCAGCCGGAGAACAACATCGTCCGGGCCGCCATCGAGGCGCTCGCCGCGGTGCTCGGTGGTGTTCAGTCGCTCGCGCTGTCCTGCTACGACGAGGCGCTCTCCATCCCGACGGAGAAGGCGCAGCGCATCGCCGTGCGGACGCAGCAGATCATCGCGGAGGAGATCGGCGTCACCAACACGGTCGACCCGCTGGGTGGTTCGTACTACGTCGAATGGCTCACCGATGAGCTCGAACGTGAGGCTCGCAGGCTCCTCGACGAGATTGACGAGCGGGGCGGCGCGGTCGCGTGCATCGAGGCCGGGTGGATGCAGCAGCTCATCCAGGACGAGGCGTACCGAACCGAGCGCGCGATCGCGGTCGGAGATAAGGTCATTGTCGGCGTCAACCGGTACACCGAGACCGAGGAGGACGGATCCCCGCTGCTCTTCCGGCCCGACGAGCGCGCCATGGCCGAGCAGGCCGCACGGCTTGCGGCGCACCGCGCTCGGCGGGAAAGGGGCGCGGTCGACGTTGCGCTCGCGGCGGTCAAGCAGGCGGCGTCGTCGGACGCGACACTGATGCCGCGCATTCTGGACGCGGTCCGCGCGGAGGCAACGCTTGGGGAGATCTGCGCGGCGCTTCGGGCCGTCTTCGGCGAGTATCAGCCGCCGGCGACGATCTGATCCCCGCGATTTGACTTCCATCAAACGCTGGTTCAAGGACAACCCTCGCACCGTCTTCCTGGTGGTGGTCGGCGTCGTGCTCCTTGGCCTGTTCCTCGGGGTGATCACCCCGCTCTTCGCGACCGCGGGCCCTGCGATGGGGGACATCAGCGGCGTGATCCCTGCCACCGCGACTGCCGGCAAGCGCCTCGAGGTGGACGTCTCCATCGACAACGTCGGTGACCCGGTCATCGGACAGCTCTGCGTCGGTGCGCTCGTCTCCGGTCCGCTCACACCGGTCGACGTCGTCTTTCAGAACATCGACAGGGAGCCGTTCGTCGACCACCAGGGGACGTGGAAAGCGTGCGGGGGTGAGCTGACGAGCCAGTCGAGCGCCCCGGTGCAGCTCTTCTTCCAGGCCGGATCTCCCGGCGCCGCTCAACTCGTCCTCTCACCGATGAACGGTACTAAGACGGTCGGTCAGGCGCTCACCGGATCAGTGTCGGTCCAAAACCCCTGACCTCTGAGGAACCGGATACAAGCCTGTCACGCCCAATCCTCCCGGCATCCCTGCCTCTACGCTCTTGTGTCGAGAGGGTTATGCGAAACGAGAGCGCCGCTCGGCGCTGGCTGCCTATATTCGCAACGGCGGTGCTGCTCGGCATCACGTGCTGGCAACTGGTGGATTCCTCGCTCCCGCCGCGAATCTGGGTGGTTGAGACCGAGGTTGTGATCGTCGCATCGGTGATGCTCGAGATCACGATTCGGTTGCGTCGAGCTGCCCGCGTCAGCGCCTCGGTCGCGGCTCTGGTGCAAGGACTCACCAGTGTCGCGCTGTGCACGCTCGTTCTCGGCCTCTCCGCGCACAGCCTGACGCACCCTGTGCCGCTCATCGTTCTCGGCTTCATCGCGGTGCTGCTCACCGTCGACCCGTCGGCTCGAGCGCCGGCGCTCTGGACCGTCCTCGTGGCGTCCTGCGCCGGGCTTGCCGCGGTGTGGTGGTGGGGTGGCCTGATGCCCAACAACGGGATCAACCAGCTGATCCAGATCGAAGCGCTCGTGGTCGGCGTGGTCGTCCTCGCGTACTCCAACTGGTCGCTGACCGACCGCCATTACCAGGCGCAGACACGACGGTTGCGAGCAGTTGCCGACGTGGCACGCAGGCTCGGGTTGACGACCGACTCGGGCGAGGTCGCGGCGGCGGTCCTGGGGGGCTGCCACGAGACCTATCCGGATGCGACCTGGGGCCGTGTCCTGCTCTTCGACGCCGGTGGCGGTGGCCTGACGACGCTGCCGCTGATCCTCGGCCCCTCAGGCGTGTCGCCGGCGAGTGGACCGACGGTCATCATGGCGCCGGGAGACGGCATCATCGGCCGCGTGTACCTCACCGGCGACGCGTGCCTGCTGAGAACGCCTCGCGATATCAAGCACGCGTATGCGGCGATGCCGCATTCGCGCCAGGAGGAGCTCGAGGATCTCGGCGGAGGACGGCGCTCGAGAAGCGTCATCGCCGCTCCGCTTCGCGCCGCCGGCGGCCGCGCGATCGGCGTCCTCGTCCTCATCTCGCATGCGCGCCGCGGCGCCTGGGACGTCGACGATCTCACCGTGGTGCAGGCAATCGCCGACGAGGCCGCGGTGGCCGTCGCCCGCGCCGGCCTCTTCGAGGAGAAGGCCCTCCATGCCACCACCGATCCGCTGACCAAGGTTGGCAACCGGCGCGCATTCGAGGAGCGTCTCGGGGAATTGACCGGCGCGACGGCGGTCATCGCCATCGATGTCGACCACCTCAAGCCCATCAACGACGAGTTCGGCCACGAGGCCGGCGACATGCTGCTCATCGAGGTCGCCCGAACCCTGCGCGCGCAGCTTCGCGCCGGCGACCAGCTCCTCCGAATCGGCGGCGACGAGTTCGTGTCAATCATGGATGCAACCACGGAGTCCGAAGCGGTGGCGATCGCCGAGCGCATGCGTGTGTCGCTCCACGGGGTCGCGCTGCCGCACGGCAGGGCGCGCATCAGCGCCGGGGTGTCGGCGGGCGGTGGCGGCGTGCATGCGCTCTGGCTGGCCGCCGATGAGGCGCTGTCGAAGGCGAAGAAGGATGGCCGCGACCGGGTCGTGGTCGCGGGTGACCGGTCGTTGCCGAGCCTCGTCCGGGGTGGCGGCGACGCGGGCGAGATGCTCGACGCGATTCTCAGCAAGCGCCGCGTCATCCAGGCGATGTTCCAGCCGATCGTGCTCCTTGGCGACCACCGCGCGATCGGATGGGAGGCGCTCGCGCGCGTCCCGGGGCTCCGCGATCCCGTCGACGGGGTCGAGGATGTCTTCGCGCTGGCGCACCGCCGCGGAGTCACCAAGGAGATCGACTGGATCTGCAGGCGGATCGCGATGTCCGCGGCGTCGCGCCTGCCCGAGTCGGATCCGCTGTTTCTCAACGTGTCGGCTGCGATGCTGCTGGATCCGCTCCACCCCGTCGACCACATGCTCCTGCTCGCCCGGTGGGCCGAGCGCGAGCCCGATACGATCGTCCTCGAGATCACCGAGCGCGAATCGATCGCCGACCAGCAGCGGCTTCGGTTGGTGCTCGCCAGCTATCGCGAGCACGGCTTCCAGTTCGCCCTCGACGACATCGGTGAGGGTCACTCGACGCTGGAGCTGCTCGCGGCGGCAGTGCCAGAATTCGTCAAGGTTGCCAAGAGCATCACGCAGGGCTGCGATGAGCGCGGCGCACGCGCCGTCATCGAGGCGACGGTCGCTTATGCGCGCAGCTCGGGTTCCACGGTCATCGCCGAGGGGATCGAGGACGAGGAGACGGCGGACCGCCTCATCGCGCTCGGGGTCACCGCAGGCCAGGGGTACTGGCTCGGCCGTCCGCGCGAGATGACCGTCGATCACGAAGCCCGGGGTGAGGCAACGGCCTGACCGCCTGCGCCGTCAGCCGGCCGGCGTGGCGACATCCCAGGTGGAGCCCGCAGGGGTGTCGTGCACTTCGATGCCCGCATCCACCAGCAGGTCGCGCAGTCTGTCGGCCAGCGCGTACTCCCCCGCCCCGCGCATCTCGACACGCAGGTTGAGAATCCGGTCGACCACTGGGCCGACCTGGTCGCGTGGATCGGCAACGCCGTTACGGGCGAGGTCGCCGAGGCGCACCACGTATCGACGGAGGGTCTCTCGCGCACGATCCTGCTCATCGGAATCGAGCGTGTCCGCCGACCATTCGTGGATCTGCGAGTCGATCGCCAGCACAGCGCCGACTGCGCCGTCGACGTCGCGTGCGGCGAGCGCCTGGTCTGCGGCACCGGACTGCCGGGTGACCTCTTCGAGAAAGGGCGAAACGCCGGCGGCCGGAAGCACATCCTGGTCGTCGCCGTTTTCGGTCGTGACCGCGGCCGGCTTTGCTGTCTCTGCGGAGACCAGACCGGCACCGAGTGCACTCACCGGCATGGTCGTACCGTTCTCGAATCGCCGGGAGACACCCTGGCGCCGCCAGGTCAGACCGCCACGCCCGCGGATGCTGACGGTTCCCGCATCGATGTCGAAGATGGCCGCGGTGTGCTCATCGACGCCGAGGATGTCGACGCCCTCCGGGAGCAGCGCCTCGAGCGTGCGCAGGCGGCGCTCACCCATGTAGCAGTAACGGGTGTCGTGCGTCCCGCCCTCCGCGTTGTTGTAGTGCGGCACCACGGCGGCGCGAAGGCCGGTGACGCTGAGCAGATCGAGGCCTTCAAGCCATCGCGGTTCCTCACCGACCTTGTACACCTCGTACACCGGGAGCGAGCACACGCCGAGCCCGACCGCGGCCGCGCTCGCGAAGGTCACGCAGCCGCCGTCGCGCAGCTTTGCGGCGAGCAGGTCTGGAACCGCGGTGGCGACCCATTGACGCAGTGCGTAGCTCGGGCTGCCCGGTCCCGCGAAGACGTAGCGCGCTTCAGCGACGCGGGCGAGCATGGTCTCGTATTCGAGGGCCGACGCGAGCTCGCGACTGCGAAACGTGGCCACGCTGATCGGAAACCCAACGCGGTCGCGAAAGTAGGCGACGGTGCGCTCGCTGATGTCGGCCGCGTTCTCCTGGAATCCGAACGGCGTGTCCAGGAGGACCGCGGCGACGGGGCGCGGCCCGAGGCGCGAGAGCAGATCCCCGTGCACCGACACCATTGTCGGGGTGGTCTCCCCGGATCCCATGATGCAGAGCAGGCGCGGCAGACGGACGCCGGCAGGGGTCGCGTTCACGCCTCGATCGTACGGTGTGCGGCCCGTGCGACCATCGACGGCGGAGGTACTCGACGATGGACCTGGCAGGTCTCAAGGCGGATGCCCGAGAACAGGCGAGCCGCCTCGGATTCGCCGCCTTCGGCGTCACGTCGATGCGCCCGTTCACCGAGGCGCGTGCCCACGCCCTCGCCGCGATCGACGCCGGCCGCATGGACGGGATGCCCTGGTATACGCGCGATCGCGTGGAGGCATCCACGGACATCGGTGCTCGCTACCCGTGGGCGAGGTCGATCATCGCGCTCGCCTGGCCATATCAGCCGGCGAGGGCGGAGCCTGCGATGGACGGCGGCGGCGCGACCCTGCGTGGTCGATTCTCGGCATACGCGTGCACCCAGGACGGCGGCCACCCCGTCGACTATCACGACCTCCTGGCGCAGCGGTGCGACGCGTTGGTCGAATGGCTCGGCGAGCGGGTCGACGGCGTCCGGGCAAAGCGTTTCGTGGATCACGGGTGGGCCCTGGACCGCGCCATCGCGGAGCGGGCCGGTGTCGGATTCGCGGGGAAGCACGCCTCGGTGATCACGCTCGCGGCGGGGTCGTACGTGCTGCTCGCGTCCATCGCCGTGTCGGTGCCGCTGCCGGTCGACGCTCCATCACGGCGCGGGTGCGGCAGGTGCACCGCATGCATGCCGTCCTGTCCAACCGGGGCGATCGTGGCGCCGGGCGTCATCGACGCCCGGCGGTGCATCTCCTATCTCACCATCGAGCACCGCGGACCGATTCCTGACGACTTGCGACCCCTGATGGGAACCTGGGCGTTCGGGTGCGATCTCTGCCAGGAGGCGTGCCCGATCAATCACCGCCTTGCCCCGCAACCGCTCGACGTCACGACCGCGAGCACGCTGAGCGGTCCGGTGCCGCACCCCGACCTGGTCGAGTGCCTGGGGCTCACCGACGCCGAGTTCAACGCCCGTTTTCGAGGCACCGCCGTCGCTCGCACGGGACGCGCAGGGTTGGCGCGGAACTGCGCGATCGCGCTCGGGAATGCCGGGGATGATGCGGCGCTTCCTGCGCTGCAGCGAAGTGCTGCGAGCGACCCGGACGAGGGGGTGCGCGAAGCTGCTCGATGGGGGATCGCACGACTGACCGGCTGCTGAGCGCAGCCCGCAGGTCAGCGGAAGAGCAGGACCGCCGCTCCAGCGCCGATGACCAGCGGCGCTCCAACACAGGCGGCAAGCAGCGAGATGGAGTCGGGCTCGCGTGGCCACCAGGACGGCGGCAAAGCCCGGTTGATCGGCACTCGCGCGCCGCGTAGACGGGTGTTCCCGTCGAAGAGCGCGAATGCCGCGATGCATGTCAGTGCGATGAGGAGCGCCGCCTCGGCGAGGAGCGCACCGGCGGCCGTGGCGCCCGCCGCGTGCAGCCAGGCTGAGAGGACGAAGGTCAGGATGCCGAGACCAGCGCCACAGGACGCGGCCAGGAAAGTGGTCGGCAGCGAGGTGCGCGGCAGGCTCGGTGGTCGCATGGCTTTCGATCCCAGCGTAGCACTCGAGCCGGCGCGATGACAGTTCACATGGAGGGGACTCGGTTGTGACGAAACCGTTACGGCGCGCTGCAACGCTTGACGCAAGCGATCTACTGTGCCTACGCTGCGTTCGCCGCCCACGGGTGGCCGGTTCCCACTTCTCACTCAACGTCCCACCACACGAGGAACCCGATGCCGACAAGGTCTCGTCTTGCCGCTGCTGCGCTCGGCGCAACCGCCGTCGCCACGATCCCCTCCGGCGTTTTCGCCAGCTCGTATGTGGTGCGACCTGGTGACACCGCATCGGACATCGCCGTCCGGCACGGCACGACGATCGGAGCGCTCCTCGATGCAAACCGCATTGCTGCGCCGGAGATGATCCGGGTGGGTCAGATGCTGCAGATCCCTGATGTCTCGCTCACGCTGCCCGCCTACGCTCGCGGTGCGAACGACTCGGAGACCTATCGCGTCGGCCGCGGCGAGGGCGTCTTCGAGGTCGCCCGGCGTTTCGGCGTTGACCCCACCGCGCTCGCGCGCACCAACGGGATCGGCGTCAACGCGCCGATCGCCGACGGCGACGAGCTCGTTGTGCCAGGGCGTCTCACCCGCATGAACGCGCTGGTGAGCTTCGTCGCCGCCGATGTCGGCGTCGACGCAAGGCTCCTGCGCGGGGTGGCCTGGGCCGAGTCCGAGTGGCGGCAGGAAAAGGTCTCAGCCACCGGTGCGGTGGGTGTCATGCAGATCGAGCCCTTCACCGGCGAGTGGGTCTCGCGTCACCTTGCGGGGACGCACCTCGACATCTGGCGCGCCCAGGACAATGTCGTCGCCGGCGCGATGCTGCTGCGCCACCTCATGACCAAGCACGAGGCCGATATCCCCGCCACCCTCGCGGGGTACTACCAGGGCGATGCGAGCGTTGCCGCCCACGGCGTCTACGACGACACCCGTCGGTACCAGCGCCAGATCCAGGAGCTGATCGCTCAGGACGTCTGATCCCTCGGGGCCGGCCAGCCACCGACCCGGGTCATCCGTCCGCCCCGGTCGACAAGCCGCGCCGGCAGCCCCGCATGGTCGAGCCATGCAGCCGCTTCGGCACCTCGGACGATCGCCGCGGTGGCGGCGATGTTGGCGTCGACGCAGGTGCCCGCGACAACGCTGACCGTCCGCCAGGGTCCCGCGGCAGGCAGCCCGGTCGCCGGGTCGATGATGTGATGCAACTCCACGCCGCCCCGCCGCCAGCGGCGGACGGTGGTGCTCGAGGTCGCGACCCCGCCGGACCGAATCGCGATGGTCTCGCCGTCCGGTGTGATCGGCGCGCGGCTGTCCTCGGCGATCTGGATGTTCCAGCCATCCTCGGGAGGTGACCCCGCGACCGAGACGTCGCCACCAAGGCTCACGAGCACCCCGCCGCCGCCATGCATCGCTGCGAGGGCGGCATCGGCGGCGAGATCGGCTGCGAGCGCCTTCGCGGTAGCTCCGAGGTCGACCTCGACCCCGGCATCGATCTCGACACGCCGGGACGCCGGATAGAGGCGCAGCCGTCGCCATCCGGGGACCGGTGAGACTGTGAGCTGCAGGGGTGCCCCATCGGCCGGAAGCGCGTCGAAGTCGATGGTGTAGCCGGCGTTGCGCACCGCTGTCCCGACCGTGGGATCGACCGCGCCGTCGGTCAGCTCCGCCGCGCGAATCGCCGTGGCGAGTGCCTGCGCGAGCAGCGGCGATACGACGCCCTCGTGCCGCCCTTCGCCAACCTGAAAGCGGGTCAGCTCGCTGTCGTCGCGAAAGCGGCTGCACGCCAGGTCGATGGCGGCGACGACCTCCTCGACAGCGTGGGTCGCGGCACCGAGCATGTCGGGGACGGTGACCACCACGTGCATCGACGTCCCGAGAGCGGTACCTCGATGCGCGGCAAGGGTCATGAGCCGCCGCTGACAGTACTCGCTGACGATGAGCTGCCGGAGCTCGCCGATCCGGTGGACAGCGACGATCCCGAACTGGTTGACGAGGACGAGGACGACGAGGACGGCGTGGGGGTGGCGGTCGTCGTGGATGACGTCACCGACGACGTCGAGGCGGCACTCGTCGCCGAGGTCCCGGCGTTGGTGTGGTACGCCGCGACCCCGAGCGCGGCCACGGCCGCAGCGCCGGCGACCCCGAAGGATGCCGTGAGCTTGCTGCGCAGGCGGAGCGCGCGATCGCGCTCAGCAGGGGTGACGCGTCGTTTCGGGGCGGGCATTACCGGACCTCCTGTGGCTGGACCGCATGGGCTCGCAACCCGTTGCGAGCGACATGAGCCTGGCGGCGCATACGAAGGACGCCGCGCAGGTCGGTGAGCACGGTTCGTGGAATGTTCACGCTCGAATCCGGGTCTTCGACCCACTCCACCGGGATCTCGCGAATGCGGAAGCCGCCCCGCTGTGCGACCACCAGCAACTCGGTGTCGAAGAACCATCCCTGATCGCGAACCGACGGCAGCAGGTGATGCGCGACCTGGGCGCGGATGGCTTTGAAGCCGCACTGCGCATCGCGAAAGCGGGTGTGCAGGACGGAACGCAGGAGCAGGTTGTAGGCGCGCGACATGAGCTCGCGCTCAGCGGAGCGGCTGACGCGCGCGCCGGGCACGAGCCTGCTTCCGATCGTGATATCGCTGCTTCCTCCGAGGAGCGGCGCGATCAGGTCGCCAAACGACTCGAGTGACGTCGAGAGGTCGACATCCATGTATGCGAGGACGCGCGCATCACTCGACATCCACGCGGAGCGGAGCGCCCGGCCGCGACCCCGCTCGGCCACGTGTATGAAGCGCACGCCTTCGAGCTCGGTCGCAAGGCGCATGCCGATGAGCCGGGTCCCGTCGTCACTCGCGTTGTCGACGATGGTGAGACGTGTGGGAAAAGGGATGCTCGCGCGAACGTGTGCGTGCAGAGCGCGAACACCCGCCTCGAGGACTCGCTCCTCGTTGTACACGGGGATCGCGATATCCAGGATAGGGGCGGCTTTCGCGTGCTGGTCGTTCATGAGATTCAGCGTGCGGTCCGGCGCTTGATGTCAGCCACGAGGACGCTGGGAAGGCGCTGTGAAAGCACGGCGTTCTCTGAGCCGAATCACAGGAACCTCACGCGGATCCCTGAGCAGCGCCGCCCAGAGTCCCGAGAGAAGGAGGCCCGATGTCCAAGACCCGTCGTCGCTCGTTCCCCCGGCCGCGACGCGCGCGTGCACGGGTGCTCAGCGCGCTCGCCGCGGTGCTTGCGGTCGGCGCCGCAGGGGTGCTCTTCATCTACTTCGTGCTCTTCAGTCACTCGGCGCCTGCGCCGCTGGCGCTCACGTCGCCGGCGGCAACCCTCCAATCACCTGCGCTGACGTCGACGGCGATTCCCGGCACCTGGACGGTCGGCTCGAAATCAGTTGCCGGGTATCGCGTCCACGAACGTCTCGCGTTCCTCTCCGCACCCAGTGACGCGGTCGGTCGCACGTCGCAGATCACGGGCGGCGCGACCATCACCGGGTCCGCGCGTGCGCTGACGCTCGCCGCCGCGTCATTCACCGTGAACGTGGAGTTGCTGACCAGCGATCAATCGATGCGCGACACCCACATCCAGACTCTTGGTCTCGAGAGTGCGCAGTTCCCGCACGCCGCCTTCGTCCTCTCGACGCCGGTGACCCTGCCCGCGGATGCGACGTCGGGCGCCGAGATCGCGGTGTCGCTCCATGGCGCTCTGACCATCCACGGGGTCACGAAAACCGTGACCATCCCTGCGAAGGCGCGGCTCATCGGCGCGGATATCGAGGTGGTCGGCTCCATCAGCTTCCCATGGGGCGAGTTCAACATGCAGGCACCCAATGTCGGCGGCTTCGTCACCGTCGACAGCACCGCCACCATGGAGTTCGACCTCTTCCTCAAGCACGAGCACGGCTGACGCGCTTACGGCGAGCGCCGTATCCCGTCAGTGGGACGTCAGCGGCGTGTGGCGAGAGCCTGCAGGCGAAGCGCGAGCGTGGGGCAGCCCGAAACCGCACGGCGTGCATGCGGAAGAACTGATTGCGGGATGGCGCCACCGCGGATGATCGGATAGCCCCAGTCGTCGAGCTCGATGAGCTCGGGCACCAGGTCGGCGCACACGCCGTGCCCGTCGCACTTGATGCGATCGATGCCGAGCGTGACGCGATCGCTCATGACGCCACCGCCGCAGCGTTCACGACGCTGCACCGCCGGTCGTGGTGGTGGAGCTGAAACTCCTGTGCAAAGACGCGAAGCGAGGACGCGAGCAGGCCCGCGGCGCCGTCGGGATGGCGACACGCACCGCGCCCGGCGAGCAGTCCAGCCCACCGCTCGATGTGCTCGAGGTCGCCCGGCGTCGAGGTCAGGCCTGCGACGCGTCCGGCCGCCGCCGAGATGGCGCGCAGGCCGAAGGTGCAGGGACCGCATTGGCGCGCGCTCTCGTGGGCGAGATAGGCGAGGATTCTCGCCGTCTCGACGACTCCGCAGCGTCCGGACGGGAGCACGGCGATCACGCCGCATCCGAGGGAATAACCGAGCCGGCGCAGGGGATCGGCGTCGAGCGACAGGCCCCATGCGGTGCCCGACTCGACCCATCCTCCGAAATATCCGCCGAGCAGCACCGCGTCACTGTCCGACGTGACGCCTCCGGCCGCGTTCACGGCGTCGGCAACCGTCGCGCCCTGTGGGATCTCGACGAGCATGGTTTGCGGCACCGCGCCCCCGACCGTGACGAGCGTGGTTCCCGACGCCGTGCCGATGCCGAGCGATCGGTACCACCCGTCACCGAATCGCGCGATCAGCGCGACGTGGGCAAGCGTTTCCACGTTCTGCACGAGCGTCGGACGGCCGTCGATACCGCGCTCGAACGGACGCGGTGGAATTGACGTGGGAAGCGCGATCCCGTCGTTGATGAAATGCACCGCAGCCGTCTCCTCTCCGGAAACGTAGCGGACCGGTGCGCTCACCAGGCGAAGCCGGGCGCGCTCGGCGGCGGACCGTTCGATGACCGCCCGGTGCATCGCCTGCATCGCGCCCGTGTGGTCGGCCCCCACGTAGAGCACGACGTCATCCGCACCCACCGTGGCCGCGGCGACCAGCGCACCGTCGATGACGAGGTGCGGTCGCTGCTCCATGAGCACGCGATCCTTGCGGCTCAGTGGCTCGCCCTCACCCCCGTTGGCGAGGATGACCGGCGTGCCGGAGCGCTGCGACGCGACCGACCGCCACTTCGTGGCGACCGGGAACCCGGCTCCTCCCTTGCCGCGCAGGTTGCTTCGCTCGATGGTGTCGATGAGCTGCGTCACGGGCGGCAGCGATCCGAGGCGTTGCTGATGCTCGGCAAAGCCCTCCATTCCCTGCGCCGGAGGCGGACCTGCCAGCAGCGCGATGCTCATCGGTCGGCCCCGAACGACGCGCGCTCAGCCGCCACGCGACGTTCGGCGGCGAGCGGGTCGGGAGGAGCCGCGACCAGCCGCCACAGCAGCGCCCCGCCGACTGCGGCAAAGCAGACGACATCGATCGCGCGCATCCAGACCGCGGTCCCATCCGTGCCGGTGCCGATGCCGTGGATCACCGCCACCGGCCAGCTCACATAGGCGAGCCAGTGGATCCCGCGCCACACGCGAGCCCCGATGTGCTTGCGCAGGAGGCTCGTCGCGACGATCGCGATCAGCAGCTCGAACGCGATCGTCCCGAGCCCGAGCCACAGGGTTCGGTAGTACGAGCCGAAGGGGACGAGCGCTGCGATCAGCCCGAGGTGGGTGAACGGGTCGACCACGGCGGTGACGATGTGGAGGAGGAGGAAGACGAGCGTCATCAGGGCGAGGTCGCGATGCACGGCGGCGCTGAGGAACCGCGGCCAGCCCCGGGTTTCGACGCGCAAGCGGGCAAGCAGGCCGAGGACGACGACGACGCTCAGCAGCACGAGGCTGACGGCGCCGGCGCCGCGCGTGGTGTACCAGAGCAGTTGACTAGACATCGCTCGTGCCTGCCTGCGCCGGAAGCTCGATCCTGAAGGTCGCGCCGCCGCCGGGAGTGTCGTCGACGCTGATCCGCCCGCCGTGCGCGGTCACGACGCCGGAAGCGATGCTCAGGCCCAACCCGCTGCCACCCTGATCGCGGCTGCGCGTCGGGTCGGAACGGTGGAACCGCTCGAAGATCCGTGCGCGCTGCGCGGCGGGAACACCGGGCCCGTGGTCGATGACGTCGATCTCGGCATGTCCGTTCTGCGCCAGCAGCGCAACCTCCACCGGGCTCCCTGCGGGGGTGTGCACAAGGGCATTGCGCACCAGGTTCGCGACCGCCTGACGCAGCCGCAGGTCGTCACCGATGACGGTGACCGGCTTCTCGATCTGAGCAGTCACGGCGCGTTCCGGGTCGGCGGCGCGCGCGTCACTGACGGCGTCGTTGACCATCGACGTAAGGTCGACGGGCGCGCGATCCAGGGGACGCCCCTGGTCAAGGCGTGCGAGGAGCAGCAGGTCGTCCACCAGCACGCCCATGCGCCGCGTCTCATCCTCGATACGGCGGACAGCCACCAGGACATCGTCGCGGGTCATGTCCGGGTTGCGCTGCAGCAACTCCGCGTAGCCGCGCATCGAAGTGAGTGGCGTGCGCAACTCGTGCGAGGCGTCGGAGACGAAGTGACGCAGCTTCTGCTCGGTGACATCGCGCTGCGCAAAGGCGCGCTCGATCTGACTGAGCATCCCGTTGAGCGCAAGGCCGAGCTGCCCGACCTCAGTGCGCTCGTTGGACGGCGATACCCGCTTGCCGAGATTGCCAGCGGCGATCGATCGCGCGGTCGCCCCCATGCGCTCGAGTGGACGCATGCCGCGCCGGACCAGCAGCCAGGTGACCACCAGGACAATGATCGTGATGCCGCTGCTGATGGCGATCTCGAACAGCAGCAGCGTGCTCAACGTGGTGTTCACCCCGTCGAGGGGAAGCGCGACCACCACATCCGTCCCCGGATCATGCGAGTCCGGCGTGACCAGAACTCGGTACGACTCCCACGTACCCGTTCCAGGGACGGTCAACATAAGGGTTGCGTTGTTGTGCGCTTGCTGGTAGATGGTTGCCGGCAGGATGGGATGCGATTGCGTTGTCGAAACCGAGTCGCCGTAGAGATCGCCGCCGCTGGCATGGCCGGAAGCGTCCACCAACTCGCCGTACGTTCCCACAGGGAGCTGGCCGCTCCCTGTTTCGCCACCACCGGGAAACGGCTGCTGCCCCCCGGGGTTCTCGAGGACATTCTCTGCGCCATGCTGGATCGCCAGCAGTTGCGTGTCGACATTCTGGACAAGCGAGCTCTGCAACGCCACGTACGTCCCGACGTCGGCGGCTGCAAGCCCGATGATGAACAGTGGTGCCAGGGTGAGCAGCAGTCGGAGTTGCAGCGACATCTACGGTCCCGGAGATTCCTTCGACGCAACGCTCACGCGTTCGCCGATGTGGTCCGTGGCACGCGCATGACATAGCCGACCCCGCGAACCGTGTGGATGAGTGAGGGCTCGACCTGGTCGACCTTCCGGCGAAGGTAGCTGATGTATGTCTCCAGGACGCTCGCATCGCCGCCGAAGTCGTAGTCCCAGACATGGTCGAGGATCTGCGTCCGCGAGAGCACGCGGCCGGTGTTCATCATCAGATAGCGCAGCAGGCGGAACTCCGTGCGCGTCAACTCGACGGGCGCGCCGGCGCGAAAGACCTCGTGGGTCTCGTCGTCGAGTTCCAGGTCGTGGAGCACGAGCTTTCCCGTCGCCGGGGCGCCGTCAGGATTGTGGCGCCGGAGCACGACCCGGATCCTTGCGACCAGCTCTTCGATGCTGAACGGCTTGGTCACGTAGTCGTCGCCGCCGATGGTGAGACCGTGGACCTTCTCCTCCGTGGCGTCCCGGGCCGTGAGGAAGATCACCGGGACCTTGATGCCGTCGGTGATCATTCGCTGGACGAGGGTGAAGCCGTCGTCATCCGGAAGGCCGACGTCGAGGATCATCAGGTCAGGACGGAAATCCATCACGGCGTGGCGGGCCTGCTTTGCGGACGCCGCGGTCTGCACCGAGAAACCCTCGTACTTGAGCGCCATCGCCACCAGGTCCGTGATGGCGCGCTCGTCGTCGACGACGAGGACTTCGACTCGGCTCTCCCGCGTTCGTGGTGGTCACCCGACCATCTTCGCGCGGTTTTCTGGGAAAAGGCTCAGAGGTTCTTGGATCTACGCTGGGTGTTACCCGGCGTCACGTGCCGGTCCGCGCTCCCCGTTCCCCAGTGGCAGGGACAGGCATCTGACACCGCCGCCGGCCTTGAGGAACTCACCCATGGGCAGGGGGATCGGGGTGTAGCCGGCAGCCTTCAGCGGCGCCTCCATCTGCGAGATCGTCAGTGAGGACAGGATGTGCCGTCCCAGCGGCATCGCGTTGCATGCAAAGCCGGCGGCCACGTCGACCGGCACCTCGATCAGGTTCGGTACCAGCTCGCGGATCAGGCGCATCGAGTCGGGCGCGAAGGCGTCGGGGGCCACCAGGACGTTGGTCGCGTCGAGCGGGCAAAAGCACGTATCGAGGTGATAGAAGCGCGGATCGACCAGCTCCAGCGACACGACGTCGACCTCGAGGATCCGAGCCACGGGGCGGTGCGATTCGCGATCGGTCCGAAACCCGTAGCCGCAGAACAGCCTGTCACCGACGAAGAGCGCGTCGCCGGCCCCCTCGAACGACAGCGAGCGGGGTAGCTCGTGGACGTCGAAGCCGAGGCGCTCGAGCTCCTCTCGCCAGTGCGACTCCTCGCCCTGGCGCTCGGCATGATGAAAGTTGCTCAGCACCGCTCGGTCGTCCCAGAGCACAGCCGCGTTGGCGGAGAAAACCATGTCGGGCAGCCCCGCGACCGGCGCAGCCAGCTTGATGGTGACGCCAAGTTCGAGGTACTTCCGATAGAGGCTGTTCCACTGCTCCTCGGCCAGCGCATGGTCGACCTTGACCGCGATGTGCATCCAGGGGTTGATCTCGTATTCGATGCCGAAATGGTCCGGCCGGCACATGAGCACCCCGGCGGTCATCGACCGGCCCGGGGCAGTACTTGGGTTTCGCCAAGCGGGAGTGGCATGAGCAGCGTCGGCGAGAAGTGGGTGCCCGCATGCAGCTCGACCGGCCCTGCCACCGCGGGACGCTGAACGCACCAGACGGGGTCGACGTCGTCGCGGACGGCGAGGAGCGACGGTCCCAGGAGTGCCCCACCGGTACTCCGACCCCGATATCCGACCGTGGCGGTGAGGGCAGGACGGAGCCACGTGGCATTGACCGGCTGCACACCGTCCAACGGCGCGCTCGTGACCCGCAGCGCGGCGGCCTGCTGCGCCAGCCAGCCCTCGACCAGCCGATCGCGGGGGCCGTCCACGTGCCCGGCGAACGTCAGCCTGCCATCCACATGCTCCCCCAGGATCAGGCGCGTCCCACCGCGTCGCCGCGAGACGATGCCGGCGATGACGCAGGTCGTCTGGTTCGACAGTGCGATGCGCATCCGATCCGGCGAGGCGACCCCGGGTCGATACGGAGCAGCCGCCCGCCTCGCGAGCAGGGCCACCAGGCCTCTGCCGGCCGCGGCAGCCGCGAGCGCCTCCCCGCGTCCACGCACGTGATCCGGCGCCTGGAGAACGTCGCTCTGCGCGGTCAGCTCGCCCAGCGCGTCGAGGCGGCGATCCAGTGGCCACGCGAGGGTCGACCGCCCGTCCAGGTGCAGGACGTCGAAGCACAGATACACAGCGGGAAGCTCGGCGGCCGCCCCGGCGCCGGCGGCCAGGCGGCGACCGAACCCTGCGAGATCCGGACGCCCCTCGCGATCGAGGACGGCGATGACACCGTCCAGCACCGCACCTCGCCCGTCGCCGATGGATGCCGTGCCGGACACGTCGGGGAAGCGCCGGCCGAGGTCGCCGACCATCTCCCCCTGGATACGGACACTCCCACCCGGATCGAGATAGAGGAGCGCCCGCGCCCCATCCCAGTCGACGCTGAACAGCCAGTCGTGGTCGTCGAACGGCTCGGCGCACGGGACCGCCGTCTCGATCGGGATGTACCCGGGCAGCTGTGGTGGCGTCGGCGTGCGGAAGGGCAACGGGTCGCCGAATGCCGCCAGGGCGGCGCGAGACAGGCTTGGCCTACCAGCCACGCGCGACGTTGCGATGCCTCAGGACGCCCGGCGCCGGCGGGCCGGTTCGGCCTCGTCCGACTCCGATTCCTCAGCCTCGGCGGATTCGGTTCGCCGCGACTTCGCCGCCTCGACCGAGGCCTTGAGCGCGGCCATGAGGTCGGTGACCTTCCCGGTCTCGTGGACCTCCGGACGCTCGATCGGCTGGTTGTTCATCTTGGCCTCGACGACCTTGATCAACGCCTCGCGGTAGTCGTCGTGGTAACGGGAGGGGTCGAAGTGCGCGCTCATGTTCTCGACGAGCATCACCGCCATGTCGAGTTCTTTCCTGGCGACATCCGGAGCCTGCTCGGGAATCGACAGCTCGCCCGTCGAGCGGATCTCATCGGGCCAGTGCAGAGTGTTGAGGAGCAGGCCCTGCTCGTGGAGCGCAAGACGGCAGAGGTGCTCGCGGTCGCGGAGAGCGATCTTGCCGATGGCGACGGTACCGGTCTTCTCCAGCGCCTCTCGGAGCAGCTGATAGGGCTTGACGCCGACGCTCTCCGGCTCGAGGTAGTACGCGCTCTTGAGGTAGACGCCGGCCTCGATCTCCGAGTCGGGACAGAACTCGACGATCTCGATGGTGTGGGTCGTGGTCAGCGGAATCTCGTCGAGATCCTCGTCGCTGACGATCACGTACTCGTCCTTGCCCACCTCGTAGCCGCGGAGCGCCTCGCTCCAGCCGATCTCGCGGTCCTCCTCGGGGCACCAACGCTTGTTGCGCACCGGCGTGTGATCGTTCGGACAGAGCAGCCGGAACGAAACGCTCTTCAACTCGGTCGCCAGGTACAGCCGCACGGGTATCGCCACCATGCCAAAGCTGATGGCGCCGCGCCACATGGATCGGGGCATGGGACATCGAGTATAGGGGCGCGGGATCACTGTGCACGCGCCTCGCGACGGCGGCTGTCAGGAACCTCGGTTCAGGCCGCGGCGAGCAGCCGGTCGTACGCCTCTTTCAGTTCGGGGTAGCGCAGGAAGATGATGTGCGCATACTCCTGCGTCAGCGGTACGGGTTTGCGGCGCAGCGTCAGGCCCACCTCCTCGGGCCGGTGATTCGCCTTGCGCCAGTTGCACTTCCGGCACGCGATGACCACGTTCTCCCAGCGATCCGGCGCGCCGCCCCGAGACACCGGGATGACATGGTCGACGGTGAGCTCGGTCGCGGTGCCGAGACGGCCGCAGTACTGGCAGGTGTGATCGTCGCGAAGCAGGAGGTTGCGACGGTTGGGGCGAAGCAGGCGCCGGGGGACGTGGATGGTGCGGAGCAGGCGAACGATGACGACGCCTTCGGGCAGTCTCCGCCCGGCGAGCGCCTCGGCGGCGGCTCGCTCGGCGACCTCGTCCACGAACGCGACTCGCTCCTTGGTCAGGAGCACCACCAGCCGCCGGTGACTGATCACGTTGAGCGGCTGCAGCGAGGCGTTGAGCAGCAGCACTGCCATGGCCCGAATTCTATTGGGAAGCGGCGATCTCCGCGTTGGTCACGTGTAGGGAGCCGATTTGATGGGTCCCACGGTGATGGCGCCGCCGCAGACCATGCTCGAGTCGATGTCGGGGACGCTGGTCTGGAACCGCGATGTCGGCAGCGTCACGCGCCAGAACTTCGGTTGCTCGGCCTGGGCGGCGGCGCACGTCGCGTCGGTCCAGGAGACGAGGAAGTACCCGTGTCCGCTGGCGCCGGGCGCTCCGAGTGCTTGGGTGCCCGGGGGGAGATCGGTCGGGCTCGGAGCCGCCATCGCGCTGCTGTTCGTCCAGGTCGTGTTCACGAGGCCGCCTCCGGCGTTCAGCATCTGCAGCTTCGCGTAGCCGTCCTCGGTGCAGTCCGTCGTCGACGCGTTGCGAACCTCGAAGGTCGCGTAGATCGTGCCCGCAGCGCCCTGGGTGTTGAGGATGGCGATCTCGAACTGCCCCGGCATGCAGGGCCCGGAGGGTGAAGCCGTCGGCGTCGAGGGCGAGGCTGTCGGCGCGGACTGCGAGGTCACGACTGGGGTCGGCGGGAAGGGGGTCGGCTCGATGACGGTCGCGGACGGAGTCGAGGTTCCGCAGGCCGCGAGACCCACCGCTGACGCGAGCAGCAGGATCGGAGTGAGAGCCCGTCGCATCGCGACGCAATGTACCCGCAATCGGCGCCGGGCGCGTGCGCGTGCTCGTGTCAGGGGCGAGCCGGGAGGTCCTGGTCCGCCTGGAGCGCCGGCGCGAACAGATCGCCCTTGTCGGCGACGCGTTGGGCGATGGTCGCGATGTTCCAGCGGTCGGGGCGGAGCTCAGGGTCGTCGAGCTCCTCCCACGCGATCGGCGTCGACACCGGAGCGCCCGGCGCGGGACGGAGTGAGTACGGCGCTGCCAGTGTCTTGTTGACGATGTTCTGCGTGTAGTCGATGCGGATCCTGCCGGTCCGCCTGGCGACGGCCCACTCCCAGCTCACTCGTCCGGGTGCCGCCTGATCGATGGCCCGGCCGACCTCCTCCACCCAGTTGCGCACCGCCGCGTAGTCCGGACCACGACGGATCGGGACGTAGATCTGCAGCCCGGTCTGTCCGCTCGTCTTGACCACCCCGTGCATGCCGTAGTGATCCAGCGCGGCCTTGACGAGCTTGGCGATGTCGACGACGTCCCCGAATGTCGCCGGCTCGAAGGGATCGAGGTCGAATACCGCCCAGTCCGGCTCGTTGGGCGTATCGAATCGCGAGTGCCACGGGTGCAGGTCGATGACACCCGCATTGGCGACCCACGCGAGCGTTGCCACCTCATTGACCAGGATGTACGTCTTGGTCTTCTCGCCGTGGTACGTCCACAACTCGATCCATTTCGGGGCATGCGTTGGTTTGTCCTTGCGCCAGAACGATTTTCCATCGATCCCGTCGGGGAACACCTGCATCGACAGCGGACGATCCCGCAGGTACGGCAGCATGTACGGCGCCATCCGGACGTAGTACTCGATCATGTCGCGCTTGGTGATGCCGTCGGCCGGCCACAGTACCTTCTGAAGATTCGTGAGCGGAAGTCTCCGGCCGCCGATCTCCCAATGCGCGTTGCCTCGGAGCGTTCTGAGCGTGCTGAGTGCAGCGCTCTCGTCCGGGTCCTGTCGCATTCGCGTCCCATTGCCGGCAGGCGCCTTTGAGGCGGGGGCGCTCGCCACCGTTTTCAGGACGACTTCTCGGACGGCGTCCTCGGGGCGCTGGTCGAGACGGAGGCTGCGGTAGGCGGGGTGGCGAAGGATGCCGTCCCGGGTCCACCCGGCGAAGCGGACCTCGCAGACCAGTTCGGGTTTGACCCAGGTGGCGGGTTCGGAGGTCCTGGGGGTCACGTCGAGCGCGCACCTCGTCACCTCGAGGGGACGAAGGCGGTCCCGGAGGTCGCGCAGGGTCTTCTCGTCGAACCCGGTGCCGACCTGACCGCAATGCACCAGCCGGTGGCCTTCAAGGACGGCGAGGATCAGGGCGCCGATCTGGTTGATGCGGCGGCCGCGGCCGGCCGTGTAGCCGGCGATCACGCAGGACTGGCTCAGCCAGGACTTGATCTTCACCCAGTCCGGGCTGCGGATCCCGGGACGATAGAGCGAGTCGGCTCGCTTCCCGACGATGCCTTCGATGCCCGACTCGCGGGCAACCTCGAAGAGCGAGGTCCCGTCGCGCTCGACGTGCTCGGCGAAGAGGACGTGCGGCAAGTCGACGATGGTTTCGCGGAGCGTCTTCTTGCGGATGCGGAGCTCGGTGCTCAGCAGGTCGCGGCCGTCCAGCTCGAGGAGGTCAAAGGCGACGAACGTGACCGGGTGTTCCGCCGCCACGCGGCGGACATCGGGCTCACGGCTGACCCCGATGCGCTGCTGGATGCGCTCGAACGAGGGGCGTCCGCCGGCATCGAGGACGACCAGCTCGCCGTCGACGATCGCCTCACGGGCGCGAATCCCGGCTCGGATCGCCTGTGCCTCGGGGTAACGGGAGGTCTCGTCTCCGCCGCGGCGACCGGTGATGCGGATCAGGTCGCCCGCAACGGTCACCATCGCGCGGATGCCGTCGTACTTCAACTCGAAGAGCCATCCATCCTTGGAAAACGGCCGCTCCATCGGGGTTGCGAGCATGGGCGGCGGCGCCTGGGCGAGCACCGGAGGCGCCGCCTGGGGCGTGGCGACGGCCGGGGCGGTGCGCAACCGCGCCGCGCGGCGCATCTCGCGCGGGTCACCGCCACCCTCGGCGGCGATCTGCGCGAGGCTTCTGCCGGTCTTGACTGAAACGTCGAGGTCGATGGCTTCGAATCCCTCGATGACCGAATCGTCGCGCTTCTTGATGAGCAGCCAGTTCTTGTCACCGTCGCTGCTCCCGCCGTACTGGCGGCCGCGCTCACCGATATGTATCAGGGCGAA
>CAVPTG010000014.1:0-20076 GCA_963708605.1 Candidatus Dormiibacterota bacterium
CGAAGGTGGTCGATCAACGAACCCGCCAGACGATGCGCAAGCTCCTGACCGATATCCAGGACGGCACCTTCGCAAAGCGGTGGATCGAGGAGAGCGAAGCCGGACGGCCGAACTTCGTCGAGTACCGCGACGAGGAACAGCATCTCCCCATCGAGCGCGTCGGCGCGGAGCTGCGTTCGAAGATGGGCTGGCTCAACGCCAGGACGGCGCCGGGGATGGACAAGGTGCTGGCCGAGCCGGGCCGCGAGGAGGCGCGAGTATGACCGAGTCGCTCGTCATCCTCGACACCACGCTGCGTGACGGTGAGCAGTCGCCGGGGGTCGCCCTGAATGCGGAGGACAAGCTGCAGATCGCGCATCAGCTCGCGCGCCTCAAGGTCGACGTCATCGAAGCCGGCTTCCCGCACAGCTCCCCGGGCGACTTCGCCGCCGTGAAGGCCATCGCCGAGCAGGTCGACGGCGCCGTGATCGCCGGACTGTCCCGATGCTTCGAGGCCGACGTGCGCGCGTGCGCGGCCGCGCTCGAGCCCGCCGCCCGCGCTCGAATCCACGTCTTCATCGGCACCTCGCCGATCCATCGCGAGGGTCAGCTGCGCATGACCCAGCGCGAGGTGCACGACCGAGCCGTTGCCATGACGGCGCTGGCGAAGACCTTCCGCGAGGACGTGGAGTTCTCGCCGATGGATGCGAGCCGCACCGAGCGCGAGTACCTCGCCGAGGTGGTGAACAGCTGCATCGAGGCTGGGGCGACCACCATCAACCTTCCCGACACGGTCGGCTACGCGACGCCGGATGAGTGGCGCTCCTTGATCGCATGGATGTACGAGCAGGTGCCGGCGCTGCGCGACGTGGTGCTCTCGGTGCACTGCCACAACGATCTCGGGCTCGCCACCGCCAACTCGCTGGTCAGCGTGCTTGGCGGCGCGCGGCAGATCGAGACCTGCGTCAACGGTATCGGTGAGCGCGCCGGCAATGCCGCCCTCGAGGAGGTGGCGATGGCCATCCGGCTCCATGGCGACGACGTATACGGCGTCGCGACGCAGCTCGATCACTCGCAGCTGTACCGCACCTCGCGACTGGTGTCGCAGCTCACCGGCATGCTCGTGCAGCCGAACAAGGCGGTGGTCGGTGCGAACGCGTTTGCCCACCACTCCGGGATCCATCAGGACGGCATGCTCAAGGACCGCCGGACCTTCGAGATCATGGAGCCGGGCCAGGTCGGTGCCGGGTCCACGCTGGTGCTGGGCAAGCTGAGCGGACGTCATGCGCTGCGCGACCGTCTCGAGCAGCTGGGCTACCGGCTCGACGGCGAGGAGCTGCAGCGCGCCTTCGTCCGGTTCAAGGAGCTCGCGGACCGCAAGCGCGACGTCACCGACCGCGACCTCGAGGCGATCGTCGCCGACGAGCGCCAGGGTGGCCAGGAGACGTTCCGGCTCGAGCACCTCCAGGTCAGCTGCGGCACCAATCTGATCGCCACGGCGACGGTGCGCATGCTGCTCAGCGATGGCGTGAGCCACGAAGCGGTTTCCATCGGCGACGGCCCGGTCGACGCGGCCTACCGGGCCATCAACTCGCTGGTGCAGGTGAAGGCGGAGCTGGAGGAGTTCGCGATCCAGGCGATCACCGAAGGTATGGACGCCGTCGGCGAGGTGAGCGTTCGCCTGCGCCAGGACGGTGCGTTGACCTCCGGGCATGGTGCCGACACCGACATTCTCGTAGCGGCGGCCAAGGCCTACGTCCACGCGCTGAATCGCTTGAGCGCACGGCTTGCGGAGGGGCCGCGGGTTCCCCCGGAGCAAATGGCGGCAATGGGCTCCACCACGGAGGCAAGCCCGGTACCGGCAGTCTCAGGGGTGGCAAGCGCCGAATGACCCCACGCACCCTCTTCGACAAGATCTGGGAGGCGCACGTCGTCGCCGAACAGCCCGGGGAGCCGTCCCTGCTCTACGTCGATCTGCATCTCGTCCACGAGGTCACCTCCCCGCAGGCGTTCGAGGGTCTTCGCCTCGAGCACCGCGCGGTGCGCCGGCCTGGCCTGGTTGTGGCCACGATGGACCACAACGTCCCCACCGACGGCGACGGGATCGGTGGCGCAGACGCCATGAGCACCGCGCAGATGGAGGCGCTCCGCAGGAACTGCGAGGACTCGGGGATCTCGTGCTTCGGTGCCGGGCATCGCTGGCAGGGCATCGTCCACGTGATCGGTCCGGAGCTCGGGCTCACGCTCCCCGGCACGGTGATCGTCTGCGGTGATTCGCACACCGCGACGCACGGTGCATTCGGGGCGTTCGCGCTCGGCATCGGGACCTCCGAGGTCGAGCACGTGCTGGCGACCCAGTGCCTGCGCCAGACGCGTCCTCAGACCATGGAGGTCCGTATCGAGGGCAGCCTGCCCGACGGAGTCACCGCCAAGGATGCCGCGCTGGGCGTGCTCAACGCCATCGGCACCGCGGGTGCGGCCGGACACGTCGTCGAGTACACGGGCTCGGTGGTCCGCGGCTTCTCGATGGAGCAGCGCATGACACTCTGCAACCTCACCATCGAAGGCGGAGGGCGCGCCGGGATGATCGCCCCGGACGCAACCACCTTCGCGTACGTCAGGCGCCGCCCATACGCACCCGCGGGTGAGGTCTGGGATCAGGCGGTCGCCGACTGGAGCGAGTTGCACAGCGACGAGGGCGCCGCGTACGACAGCGTCATCGTCATCGACGCGGCCACCCTCGAGCCGACCGTCACCTGGGGCACGACGCCGGCGCAATCGGTGGCGGTCACCGGGCACGTCCCCGATCCCGAGTCGTTCGCGGATGCGGCCGAGCGCGAATCGGCGGTGCGCGCCCTCGCGTACATGGGGCTCGAGCCGGGCACGCCGATCCAGGACATCAAGCTCGACACAGTCTTCATCGGCTCGTGCACCAACGGCCGCATCGAGGACCTGCGCGCCGCTGCGGCGATGCTTGACGGCCGGCGGGTCCACGACGGTCTCCGCGTCCTGGTGGTGCCGGGATCGGCCCAGGTGAAGGCGCAGGCCGAATCCGAGGGACTCGACGCCATCTTCACGAGCGCCGGGGCCGAATGGCGCAATCCCGGGTGCTCGATGTGCCTGGGGATGAATCCCGACATCCTCCAGCCCGGAGAACGTTGCGCGAGCACCAGCAACCGCAACTTCGAGGGTCGCCAGGGCCGCGGCGGTCGAACCCATCTCGTCTCGCCGGCGATGGCCGCGGCGGCCGCGGTCGAAGGGCGTTTTGTGGACGTGCGCCGCATGCCGGTCGCGGCGGCGCGGGCATGAAGCCGTTTCGTCGCGAGGACGGCGTGCTCATTCCGCTCGACCGGTCCGATGTCGATACCGACCAGATCATCCCCAAGCAATTCCTCAAGCGCATCGAGAGGACCGGCTACGGCGAGTACCTCTTCAATGACTGGCGCCGCGACCCGTCGGGAGCGGAGCGACCCGACTTCGTCCTCAACCGGGAGGAATACGCAGCCGGGACCGTCATGGTCACGGGACGGAACTTCGGGTGCGGCTCGTCGCGCGAGCATGCGGTGTGGGCGCTCGCCGATTACGGGATCCGCGCGGTCATCTCCGAGTCGTTCGCGGACATCTACCGGTCCAACGCGCTCGGCAGCGGACTGCTCCCGGTGAAGTTGCCGGAGCACGAGGTGCGCGCGCTGATCGATCTGGCCACCGAGCAACCCGGGATCACCGTCGCGGTCGATCTCGAGGCGCAGACGGTGACCTGCGGCGATCTGCGCTTCGCCTTCACCTTGGACCCGTTCGAGCGCCGCCGGCTGCTCGAGGGCCTCGACGACATCGGCTTGACGCTCGAGCACGAAGCCGCGATCACCGACTTCGAGGCGCGGCGCCCCGCCTGGATGCCGGATCTGGCGCGCGCGGGGGCGGGCTCGTGAAGGCAAACGTGGTCGTCCTCCCCGGAGACGGCGTCGGCCCGGAGGTCGTGAACGCCGCGCTGAGCGTGCTCGCAACCGTGTGCGACGCGGTGGACGCTCGCCTGAGCATCGACGTCCATCTGATCGGCGGGCGCGCGATCGACGAGTTCGGGATGCCCCTGCCCGACGAGACCCTGGAGGCCTGCAGAGCTGCCGACGCCATCCTGCTGGGTGCCGTCGGCGGCCCCGCCTGGGATCACCTGCGCGGGGAGCAGCGCTGCGAAGCCGGCCTTCTGCGCCTGCGCCGTGAGCTGGACGTCTTCGCCAACCTCCGTCCCGTCAAGGTGCATCCGCATCTCGCCGACCGCACGACGCTGCGCACCGAGGTCACCCGGGGCACGGACCTGGTGATCGTGCGCGAGCTCACCGGCGGCGCCTATTTCGGCCAGCCGCGTGGCCGGACCGGCAGCGGAGCGGACGAGATCGCCCGCGACAGCATCGTGTACAGCGCAGCGGAGATCGAGCGGGTCGCGCGGGTCGCGTTCACGCTCGCGCAATCGCGACGCGGGGAGCTCATCTCCATCGACAAGGCAAACGTGTTGATCACCAGCCAGCTCTGGCGCGAGGTCGTCAGCGGGCTCGCGGCCGACTATCCCGATGTCACGCTGACCCATGAGCTCGTCAACTCGTTCGCGATGCGCCTGGTGCGCGAGCCGGCGACCGTCGATGTCGTGGTTGCGGAGAACCTGTTCGGCGACATCCTCAGCGACGAGGCCGCGGTCCTCGCCGGGTCGCTCGGTCTCCTCCCGTCGGCGAGCCTCGGCGCCACCGACCAGGGGCTGTACGAGCCGATTCACGGCAGCGCGCCGGCCATCGCGGGACGCGGCATCGCCAACCCTTACGGCACCATCCTCTCGGTCGCGATGCTGCTCCGCCACTCGCTGCACCGCGAGGATCTCGCGGTCGCCATCGAATCCGCCGTCGACGTCTGCATCACCGAGGACGTGCTCACGTCCGACCTGGGCGGCATCGCGGGCACCGACGCGGTCGCCGATGCGGTGGCACGCGAGGCGTTGCGCCATCTCAGCGTGCACAGCGGAGCCGCCCCGTGAGCATTGAGATCTACGACACCACGCTCCGCGACGGTGCGCAGGGTGTCGGCATCAACTTCTCGGTGTCCGACAAGCTGCGCATCGCGGAGCATCTCGACACGCTCGGGGTCACCGTCATCGAGGGCGGATGGCCCGGTGCCAACCCGACCGACACCGAGTTCTTCGCGGCGATGCAGACCCACCCGCTTCGCACCGCAACCCTGGCCGCGTTCGGAGCCACCCGCCGGCCCGGCATGCAAGCGCAGGACGATCTGCAACTGCGCACGCTGCTCGAACTCGATGGCGCCGATCATCACGCTGGTCGGCAAGGCGTGGGATCGTCAGGTCGTCGACGTGCTGCGGACCACGACCGGCGAGAACCTTGCGATGATCGGCGAACTCGGTTCGGTGGTTCGTCGACCACGGCCGTCGCGTGATGTACGACGCCGAGCACTTCTTCGACGGGTACGACAGCGACGCCGACTACGCGCTCCGCTGCCTCGACGCGGCCATCAGCGCCGGTGCCGAGCGAATCACGCTCTGCGACACCCGTGGCGGCATGCTGCCCGACCGCGTGGAGTCGGTCGTTCGCGAGATCACCGCTCGATTCGGCAACGTCGCGGGCATTCACTGCCACGACAACTCCGGGTGTGCGGTGGCGGCGACTCTCGCCGCGGTCCGCGCCGGTGCCGTCCAGGTGCAGGGCTGCATCAACGGCTACGGCGAGCGCACCGGCAACGCGAACCTGTGCACGCTCATCCCCAACCTGCAGCTCAAGATGGGCGTCCAGGTCATCGATGCGGCGCAGCTTGCACGGTTGACCGAGGTCGCACGCGATGTCGCGGAGATCGCCAACATCGCCCCTCCCCTGTCGGCGCCGTACATCGGCCTGGCCGCGTTCACGCACAAGGGCGGTCAGCACATCGACGCGATGAGCAAGGCCTCGTACGCGTACCAGCACATCGACCCCGCGCAGGTGGGCAACGAGCGCCACTCGGTGATCACCCAGCAGTCGGGGCGTGGCACCGTGCTCGAGAAGGCCGCGGCCTTTGGCGTCGACCTCACCCAGGACCGCGCCCTGGCGCGGCGCGTCGCCGACCAGGTCAAGGAGCTTGAATTCAGCGGACATTCCTTCGAGGGCGCCGAGGCGTCCTTCGAGCTGCTCGTGCACCGTGCGCGTGGCAACCCCGCCCCGTTCACGCTCATCGATTACATCGCGCTCGTCGAGCAGCGCGAGGGACGTCAGCTCGTGTGCGAGGCGACCATCAAGATGCAGGTCGGCGACGAGGTGGTGCACACCGCCGCGGAGGGCAACGGACCCGTCAACGCGCTCGACGCCGCGTTGCGCAAGGCGCTCACCCCCAGCTATCCCGAGATCGGCGCAACCCAGCTGTTCGACTACAAGGTGCGCGTCCTCGACGGGCGCGATGGCACGGCCGCCGGAGTCCGCGTGCTCGTCGAGAGCGGCGACCACCACCGGCGCTGGAGCACCGTGGGGTGCAGCACCAACATCATCGAGGCATCGTGGAGCGCCCTTGCCGACGCATTCGAGTACGCGATCGTCGCGACGCGCGAGCGCTCGGGCGAGCTACGCCTTGCGGGCGAGCACCTGGAGGTAGTCTGACTCCAGCGTCAGACCGCCGCCCGTCACCTGGTTGAGCTCGGCCATCAGCTTCCTGCATTCCTCACCGATCGCTGCAGCCTGTTCAGCGTCGACCATGCTGAGCATCGCACGCAGCGGCGGATTGGCGCGCTCCCAGAACTCCCACCCCGCATCCAGTGATTCGAACTCGAACGTGAGCGCCTGCGGGTAGATCTCGATCGACGCCGTGAGTCCCTTGAACCGGCGGTGCACCTCGTCGGTGACACCCCATTCAAATGGGGAGTGCGTTCCCGGAGGCGGTGGCGGACCGTGCTCGGTCAGGATCGCCGTGAATCGACCCAGGAATCCCTTCGGGCCGTAGTTGGCCATCGCGACCAGGCCGCCACGCTTGGCGACCCGGAAGAGCTCGCGCGCAACCCGATCCGGGTCCGGGGCGAACATCGCCCCGAAGACCGAGGCAACGACATCGAAGCGCTCGTCGGGAAACGGGAGCTGCTCGGCGTCCGCGTCGCGCCATTCGATGGCGAGACCGAGGGCGGCGGTTCGCGACCGCCCGAGCTCGACCATCGTCGGCGTGAGATCGGTGGCGACCACGGTCGCCCCGAGGCGAGCGGCCGCGATTGCGAAGTTCCCATTGCCCGCGGCGACGTCGAGGACCTCCGATCCTGCCTGGAGGCGGCTCCGCTGGGCCAGCTCGATCGCATGCGGCTCGAGGTGACTGGCGATCGCGCCGTAGTCTCCGAGCGACCACATCCAGCGGATCGCGTCCTTCATCTTCGGGTCGTCCGCCACGAGCAACAACACTGACAGGTTGCCCGTGCAGCGCGGCTCCTTGCACCGCTTCGAGCAACGGCAGCGACAGGGGCCATGCGGCGCGCTCGGACCCTGGTAGGATTAGACCGACAGTCGGTCTGTTGCCTCGGAGAATGCCGGTCGCAGTTCCAGCCCACGCGATAGCCCGGTCTCGGCGCGACGTTTTCATTGATGTCGCGCAGCAGCTCATCGCGACCAAGGCTTACGAGCAGACGAGTGTCCAGGACGTGCTCGATGCAGTCGGCGCGTCCCGGGGCAGCTTCTATCACTACTTCGATTCGAAGCAGGAGCTGCTCGACGCCGTGGTCGGACGCATGGTCGATGTCGCCTTGGCATCCATCGAACCGACCGTGACCGACCCTGAGCTGCCCGCTCTCAAGAGGCTGCAGGCCGTTTTCTCCGCGATAGCTGCCTGGAAGGCCGGACGGAAAGAGCTCGTCCTGGGCATCGCCGAGGTGTGGTTGTCAGACGACAATGCGCTGGTCCGCGAGAAGCTTCGCGTGCGGACCATGGATCGGCTGGCACCGCAGCTCGCGGCCATTCTCCGGCAGGGCGCTGCAGAGGGCCAATTCGCGGTGACCGCTCCTGACGACACGGCCGTCGTGCTCATCTCACTGATGAGCGGAGCCCAGCTTGTCGCAACACAGCTGCTGCTGGACAAGCACGCCGGAAGGGTGTCGATTGAGCACGTCGAGTGCAGGCTGCACGCGTACACCGACGCCTACGAGGTGATCCTGGGCGCACCGCGCGGCTCCCTGCGAATGGACGACGCAACCCTGCGCTTCTGGTTCGACGATGGCAGCTGAAAGGGAGCCTTCATGACGAGCGCGATCCAAACCGAGGGTTTGACCAAGGACTACGGGCAGCATCGCGGGATCTTCGATCTCGGCCTCGAGGTCCACCAAGGCGAGGCTTTCGGCTACATCGGCCCGAATGGAGCCGGTAAGACAACGACCTTGCGCCTGCTCATGGACCTCATCCGGCCGGATCGCGGACGAGCCAGCATCATGGGGATGGACGCCCAGCGAGACGGCGTGAAGATTCGCAGCCTCACCGGATACCTTCCCGGCGAGCCGCCCGAGTATCCGAACCATACGGGCGAGCGAATCCTCGACCTGCTGGCTCACCTGCGTGGCGGTGTCGATCCCGCGCGCATCAGCGAGTTGGCGAGGCGCTTCGACCTGGACCTCCACCGGAAGTATCGGACGTACTCCCATGGGAACAAGCAGAAGGTGTGGTTGATCCAGGCGTTCATGCACAACCCTCAACTCCTGTTTCTCGATGAGCCCACGACCGGCCTCGACCCCCTGATGCAGCAGATATTCCGAGATGTGGTCAGTGAGGCACGCGAGGGCGGCGCGACGATCTTCCTGTCGTCGCACGTCCTGCCTGAGGTCCAGGAAATATGCGATCGCATCGGCGTGGTCCATGACGGCTCCCTGCGCCAGGTCGGCACGATGGACGAGTTGCGAATCAGCCATGTTCACCGAGTTGACGCGACACTCGAAAAGGAGATCGACTCCACGCGCCTCAACAATATCCCCGGAGTGGGCGGCGTCATTCTCTCCGACCACCACGTGCAGTGCACCGTGACCGGGAGGATGGAGCCGCTCCTCGAACTGCTCGTGCCGTCCGGGGTCGTGACGCTTGACTCGACGGAGATGAGCTTGGAAGAGATCTTCCTGGAGCAGTATGGTCGGCCTGCGCCGTCGTAGCCTCGTCCCCTGGGCGTTTCGCAGCCACCGCATCGGCATGCTGGCGCTGGGGCTCGGCTTCGGCGCATTGGTGGCGATCCTGGCCCCCGCATATGTCACCGCCGCGAAAGCGCTGGCGGGAGGCCTGCAGGCTCTCGCAACGGCGGCGCTACCGGTCGCTCAGAGTTTCGAGTTCCTCACCGGTCCAGTCGACCGGCTCGACACCGTCGGAGGGTATCTCAGCTACAAGATCTACCCCGACATCGCGCTGCTCGTCGCGATCTACGCGGCGATCCAGGGCACCCAGGTGATTCGCGGGTCAGAGTCCAAGGGAATCTTCGACCTGTGGTTTGCCGCCGGGCGACCGCGCAGCGCAATCTTTCGTGACCGGGTCATCGCTTTCCTCGGCGCGCTCACCGGCGCCGTGATCCTGCTGTACATCTTCACCGTCGCCGGTGGTGCCGCGGCCGGCGTCCAACTCGCCCTGCCGGCCCTGGGGCAATGCGTGGCGGTTGGCCTGGTTGGCTTTGTCGGTTTCGCCGTCGGCCTTTTCGCATCGCAGTTCTTCAGCGCGGCGCGAACCGCGGCGGGCTTGACCTGCGGGTACCTCGTCGCCGCGTTCTTCGTCGCCAACCTCTACAACCAGCTGGGCGCTTTGACGTTCCTGCGATATCTCTCCCCCTTCTACTACTACATACAAGCGCGCACCCTCGCGGGAATCACGTTCGACACGGCAGCGATGGCAGCGCTCCTCGTCGGCGGGCTCGCATTCGGTGGTGCCGCGCTGTGGCTCTTTCTGCAGCGGGACGCCGGGGGAGTGATCCTCCTTCGCGACCGCCACAGCAGTCCTGTCGATTACACGTTTCGCCCGAGCCTGCTGTGGCGCCGATACCTCTGGTTGAGCTGGATTGCAGAGCAGCCACTCGGTCTCGTTTCCTGGGTACTCGGGATCGGCGCGTTCACAGCGGTTGAAGCAGCAGTCGTCCCGTCCGCGATCAGGCTCGTCAACACGACGGGCGGCCAGTTGAGGCAGACGCTCGCCAAGCACCTCGCGTCGTTGACGCCGAGTCAGTATCTGTCGTTTTTCATTTCATTCACCGCTCTTCTCGCGGCGGGATTCATGGTCGCGCAAGTTGCGCGATGGGCTAGCGATGCGACCCAGCACCGGGTCGACGTGGTGCTCACTCAGCCGGTATCGATGTCGCGATTCATCATGGAGCGCGCGGTGAGCGTGGTCGTCCTTGCCGCTGTTGTGGGACTGTCGGTTGTGGTCGGCACCTGGATCGGCACGGTCATCGGGGGATATCCGGCGAGCGCCGGCGGCCTGCTTCGCACGCTACTCGACATCACCCTGCTCGGCTTCGCCGTCGGCGGCGTCGGCCTGGTTGCGACTGCGGTGTTACGCAGCGCCGCCGCCACCGGCGTCACAGGAGGAATCCTCGTCGTGTGTTTCTTTCTGACGACGGTTGCGGGGCTCCTTTCGTGGCCGGGCTGGACGAGCCGACCGTCCGTGTTCGACGCCTTCGGTACTCCGTACCTGTCGTGGCCGGTGGTCGGCAGCCTCGTCTACCTCGCGGCGCTCGGGGTCGTCGGCTCGCTGGTGGCCTATCTCGCGATGCGTCGAGGGATGCGCATCGCTGTGTGAGACGCTGCGCGAGGCATGCGTCGGCAGCTAGGAGCCGCCGAAGCTGCGCACCGCCCAGGCAACCGCGCCGATCAGGCCCGCGTCGGTGCCGAGTGCGGCGGTGACGATCTTGCAGCGGCGATAGGGGATCTCGAACGCGATCTGCGTCGCCGCCAGCCTCGCAGGCTTGAGCAGCAGGTCGCCGGCGTGGATCAAGCCCCCGCCGATGACGATGACATCGGGCGCGAGCACGTTGATGAACCCACCGATTGCTCTGCCGAGCGCATGACCGGCGTCGTTGAACACTCGGAGCGCGAGGGCGTCGCCTGCGTTGGCCGCTGTCACGATGGCGCGCGCGTCGATCGTGGCGGGATCGACCCCCTGGAGCGATGACGCCGCGCCCGCCGCGAGCTCGGCGCGGGTGCGAGCCGCGATCGCGGTCCCGGACGAGGTCCCCTCGAGGCACCCGGGATGGCCCTGGCCGCACGGCGGCCCGTCGTCGCTGATCGGCGTGTGGCCCACCTCACCCGCCGACCCCGTGGCGCCCTCGTAGAGGTCGCCGTCGACGTAGAGCGCTCCGCCGATCCCGGTGCTCACCGTGATGAAGAGGAGATGGCGCGCGCCGCGCCCGGCACCGGCCTTCAACTCCGCGTAACCGGCGGCTGCAGCGTCGTGGCAGAGCACGACCGGGCACCCGACTCGTTCGGACAGCATTGCCGCGGCGGGAACCTCATTCCATCCGCTCATGTTCGGGGCGTCGTGGACCACTCCCGCACCCGGGTCGATCGGGCCGGGAAAGCCCATCGCCAGTCCCCGAATGTGGGCGCTGCCGGCCGCCTGACGGGCGCACTCGGCCACCGCGTCGAGGACCACAGCGGGGCCATCCTGCGCTGGAGTGTCGCGGTGCACCGGCTCACCGTGCGTCACATCGCCGATCGCGACCGCGGCGCGGATGCTGGTCCCGCCCAGGTCGACGCCGATGAGCGCCGCCGTCATACGCTGCCGACCGATTCGTCCCAATGGCCCGGGCTCGCGATCCGGGCGGCGTCGTCCGGGCCCCACCTGCCGGCGGGGTAGAAGGTGATCGGTGGCGGAGCCTCGATCACCGGCTCGACTGCCGCCCAACCATGCTCGACCTCGTCCTCGCGGATGAACAGCGTGTGATCACCCTCGAGGGCGTCGTGGAGCAACCGCTCGTAGGCCTCCGGCGGTGACGTCTTGAATGAGTCACCGTAGTTGAAGTTCATGTCCACGGCTTGCGCGGTCACCTCAGGTCCCGGTTGCTTGGCGACAAAGGAGAGCGCGATGCCCTCGTGGGGTTGAATGCGGACGACCAGGCGGTTGCGATGCAGCGTGTGCACCCCCGCCGTCTTGAACAGATGCAGGGGCACGTCGTGAAAGGTGATCACCACGCGCGTGTCGCGGATCGGCAGCCGCTTGCCGGTGCGGAGCAGGAAGGGCACGCCTGACCACCGCCACGACTCGAGATGGAGGCGCAGCGCGGCATACGTCTCGGTGGTGGACGTCGGCGAGACATCGGCCTCCTGTCGATACCCGACCACCTTCTCACCATCGACGATCCCCTCCGTGTACTGCCCACGCACCACGTCATGTGGACGGATCGGCTGGATCGAACTCGAGCACCTTGACCTTCTCGTTGCGGATCGCCTCGGCGTCGAAGGAGAGCGGTGGATCCATGGCGACCAGCGAGAGCACCTGGAACATGTGGTTCTGCACGATGTCGCGAATGGCGCCGATCTCCTCGTACAGCTTGCCGCGGCCGTCGACACCGATCAACTCCGCAACGGTGATCTCGACACGTGCGATCGCATCGCGGTTCCAGATCCGCTCGAAGAACGAGTTCCCGAAACGGAAGACGAGGAGGTTCTGAACCGTCTCCTTGCCCATGTAGTGATCGATGCGGAAGATGCGTTGCTCGGGAACGACGTCGTGCAGCGTCTTGTTGAGCGCCTCAGCCGACTTCAGGTCGTGACCAAACGGTTTCTCGATGATGATCGACGTGCCGTCGACCAGGCCGGCCGTCTTGATACCTTGGATGAGCGAGGTGAATGCCGACGGCGGCACCGCGAGATACGCGATGCGCTGGTCCAGTGTGCTCGCGGATCGGAGCGGTGAGAGATCGCCGTCGGGCGGGAGCGGCACGAAGTGCAGGCGCCGAGCGAACGACGCGAAGGCGTTCTTCTGCAGCGGCGTCCGCGAGAACTCCTTGACCGCCGCTTCAGCAAGGTCGCGAAAGCGCTGATCGTCCCACGCGAACGGTGCTGCGCCGATGATCTGGCCCTTCTCCGGCAACAACTTCTGGCGGTGCAGGTTGTAGAGGGCGGGAATCAGCTTGCGCTGCGCAAGGTCACCGGTTGCGCCAACGATGACGATGTCCTGGTCGGGCGGAGCCTTGAGCGGCATCGACGCTCGAGCGGGGTGCCGCTACCGGCCGGTGAAGTGACGCACGGTCGCGTCAACAACCTTGATCACCGCAGCGATGATGGCGCACGAGAAGCTGAACAGGATCACCGGCAATTCGGCGCCCGGAGTCGAGTACGTGTAGGTCGCGAGCAGCGCGCTGGTGAACAGGCCCATCACGCAGAGCACGAGGAGAAACACCACCGTGCGCGTGGCCCCGTCCAGGACAGGCGTACCGCGCATGGTTTCGGCGACGCTCGGGCTGAGCTTCTCCGCCGGGGCGACGTAGCGGATCGCGAGGACGATGAGACGGAGCAGGAGCACGCCGACGAAGATGAAGACGATGGTGAGGACGAGCGGCAACTCCACGCTCGGCGTGCTGTACGACAGCGCCGCGAAGAGTCCGGCCAGCAGCAACCCGAAGAGCACCGAGACCATCCCGAGCACCGTGAGCCAGGTGATCGCGTCCCACGCGGGCAGGTTGATGGTCGGAAACTGCAGCGGTCGCACGATCAACTCGCCGCCGGTGAGCTGATCGATGAACGCCGGCTGCGCGGTCAGCCCGGAGACACGCGCCTGCATGCCGTAGTACACGCGCTCAGGCGCGATCGGCGACGCCTCGGCGAGCAGCCCCGGCTGCGGACCGGGATAGAGGCGCCGCTCCTCGGTGCGGCCGTCCGGGTATGTCAGGCGGAGCAGACCGCACTGCTCGCAGTGCCATGCGCGGATGGGCAGCCCGCCGACGATCGGTCCGTAGTACGTGACCGTCCGGCGGAGACCCTCGGGGCCGACGGCACCTTCGTAGTGGGCGAATTCATGCGCCAGGATCCCAATGACCGGCGCGGGGTGGTCGCAGGTCTCCGGCGTCGGCGGGGTGACGGAAGGTGCGTCAGCGACAGCCACTGAGGATCGGATTGTAGAGCGGTCGGCGTCAGCCAACGGTCCGGCACGCGCGCGCGTTGAACCCGGCGGCGCGCATGGTCGCCGCGAGCCCCTCGGCGTCGTCGCGGCTCGGTGTGATGGTGAAGACCGCCCCGCCGCTGCCGGTCAGATGCCAGGCGACTCCTGCGACGACCTGCCGCGCTCTCTGGAGGGCGGCCGCCAAGGCGGGGTTCGCCCTGCAGGCGGCGGACTCGAGCGCGCTCCCCATGAGCTCGGGGTCGGGCGCCCGTCCCGCCCGAAGGAGCTGCGCAAGCCGCTCCGCACGACCGTCGTCCCGAATCTCGGCCGGGAGAACGGCCGCATATGTGTCGGCCGTCGAGCTCGGCGTTGTCGATGCGATCGCAAGGTTCAGCGTAGGGGTGGTGAGCGCGTCGAGACGGTCGCCGCGCCCGCGAACGCGTTGGGCCGACAGTGAGAGCAGGGCTGGGACGTCGCTGCCGATGCCGAGCGCCGCTGCCGCCACCTCCTGCGGTTCGGTCGGCATGCCGAGGCTCTCGAGCATGGCGACGCCGGCGCGGAGCACGGCTGCGGCATCCGCCGAGCCGCCTCCGAGCCCGGCGCCGTGGGGGACGATCTTGGAGAGCCATACCCGTATCGCCAGGGGCCGATTCGCGAGCACGCGGAGAGCGCGGGCGGCTCTGACGGTGAGATTGCCGTCCCCGGTCGGGACCCCAGCGGCGGCGGGCCCGTCGACCGTCAGCGACAGGGAGTCGGCATCGGCGAGCTCCAGGCTGAGACCGACCAGATCGTGCCAGTCGACCGGCACCAGGATGCTGTCGATGTCATGCCAGCCGTCAGGGCGCCGGGCGACGACGGCCAGCGAGAGGTTGAGCTTCGCGTATGCGGGAACGATTCGCGTGGAGAGGCGAGACACGGTCGCTGATATACTGCTGGCTTCGTGCGTCCCTGGCTCGTCATCGCCCGGGGGGCGCGCCCAGTTATCGAGTGATCTAGAAGAGCGAGCATGGCCAACTCCCGATCCGCGCGCAAGCGCATCCGCTCCAGCGAGCGGAAACACATTCGCAACCGCGCGGTGAAGTCAGCGGTCCGCACCAAGGTGATCAAGGCGCGCCACGCCCTGCTCGAAGAGGGCAGCACGGGCGGCGACGCCGAGTTGCACGCCGCCATCCGCGCGCTCGATCGCGCGGCGGAGAAAGGCGTGCTGCACCAGAACAATGTTCGCCGGCGGAAGTCGCGCCTGGCGTCGATGGCCGCTCGCCTGAAGAACGTCGCAGAGGGTGCGGAGGGAGCCGCGGTTCGTTCCGTGGCAGCCGGCGGCGCCAAGGGACGGAGTGCGAAGCAGCCCGCGCGCGCGACCGCGAAGTCGACCAAGCCCGCCGGCAAGGCGCCGGCCGCGAGAGCCAGCGCCGCGAAAACCGCGGCGCCGAAGGCTGCAGCACCCGCCAAGCCCGCAGCCAAGGCCAAATAGGGCCGCCCGCGCGCGGCTCGGTTAGCGACGCTGGCCGCGTTCGGCCGTCAGCTCCGCGGCAGCACGCAGGACCGCGAGCCGGAGCCCGTCGGTCTCGGCGATCTCGCCTGACTTGAGCTTTCGATCAACGTCGTGCAGCGCCGCCAGCCAGCCGGCGGCGAGCGCGGGAGAGACGCTCCGAGCCTGACGGCTGAGACGGTCGGCCTGCCAATCCGGTTTTCCGAGCGCGGCCGCCAGGCCGGCGCCGGATCCGTGCCGCCGGACGTACGCCTGAGTGAGGACGAGGTCGCGAATCTGGCCGGCAAGGATGGCGAGCAGATACTGTCCGGCCCGGCCTTCGGAGAGCAGCCGGTCGATGGACTCCGCGCCTTTCGCGGGTGTCGCTCCGAGCAGCTCGCCGAGCGTGTCGTAAAGGCCTGCCGCCTCGTCACCGGCGACGGCGGTTCGGACGTCGCCAATCGAGAGCGGGCGTCCCGCAGCAAGCGCGAGCAGCTTGTCGAGCTCCGAGGCAATGCTCCCCAGATCGGGACCTGCCACGCGGATGAGATGGTCGACGGAGCCGGCACCGAGCCTGAGGCCGCGTTCGCGGATCTCCCGGTCGACCCAGGTGCGGAGGTCCCGACCCTTGACCGCGGCGTGGAAGACGATCGATCCACCACGTGCCTTGACAGCAGTCAGGACGGCATTTCGATCCGGGACCTTGGCGTGCGCCACCATACAGAGGACGGTGGTCGGCGCCAGCTCGGCAAGAATCGCCACCAGCCGCTCGGGAGGGTCGATGCCCCCGCGCTTCGCAGAGCCGGTGAGCTGAGGCGGATCCCGCAGCAGCAGTGCTCGCTCGGGGTCGAACAGGGGCATCTCGGCGACCGCATGACGGAAGTCGTTGAGTCGCGCGGGGCCGTCGAAGACCTCCACGTCGAGCTGCGGAGGGCGCGCGCGATCGCGCCAAGCGCTCACCGATCGATCCACGAGGAAGCGCTCCTCGCCGTGGATGAGCGTCAGTTGGTTCAACGGGGGGCCCGGAGCCATCGGTGCAGTATCGCAAGCAAGCTCACGTGGTCTCCCGCAGGCCCGCGGGTCCGCCCGAGTAGCTCAGGTCGCCGTCAGTGCTGGTCCGGTCGACCGGGTACGCCGGTGGCGCCGGAACCGCCGGCACGCCCTGGGCGATCGGCACCGCCAGCTCCAGTGGGCGTGCGGTGGCGAGTAGTACGGGCGAGATCGCGCCGCCCGGCGGGGTCACGACCAGGTCGGCCTCCAGGGCACTGCCGTAGACCGCGCACAGGTCTTCTTGATCAGCTGTCCCGGTGTCACCGAGGACGAGCAGCCGGCCAGTCGGATCGTCAACGGTGAGCGCACACATCTGGCGTCCGGTCACCAGGGCCCTGAACCCGAGACAGCGCCAGGTGGCACCTCCGAAGGACCACGCTCCGCCGTCCGCCTCGAGCACGTTGGCACCCGCGTTCTCAAGGGCGGCGACGATGGTATTTGCACCCGGGTTGAGACCGCCCGGGGTCGCCACCGTGCCAATCGAGTAGTGGCCCGGGAGTCCACCAAGCCCGTTCACCGCCGCCTGCTCGCCGCCGGTCACAACGACCATGTCGAGGCGGGCGGTGGCCGGAGGCAACAGCCGGCCCAATGCGGCGAGCAGCAGGGTGGGTGACGACCCGCCGTCCACCAGGACGCTGCTCCCGTCGCCGGTATGTATGAGGATTGCCGGCGACGACGCGGTGTTCAGCACGAACACGTGCAGGCGGCCGTCGGGACGCGAGGCGACCACCCAGGACGACGCGGCCGTCACGAGCGCGGCGAGCAGGGACACGATCACGGCGCGCCGGTTCACCGGAGCGCGGCCGTCCGGCGCGTCATCAACGCGAGGCTTGTGAGGCCCGCGGCAACGCCGACCCCCTCGGCGATCGTCCACGCGGCCGGCCAGTTTCCAACCTGGATGGCGGTGCCGGGGATGGCGGAGAGGACGCCGGCGAGAGCGGTGATGGCCGAGGTGCCCAGGCCCGCGAGCTGGAGCAGCGCCCATCCCAGGGCAGGGTGCAGCGCGCTCAGGATTGCGCCGGACCCTCCAACGACGATCATCGCGGGGAGGAGGGGCAGCACGAGCGCGTTGGCAACCGGGCCCGCGAACGAGATCACGCCGAACGTCCCTGCCATGATCGGTGTCGTCGCCACTTGCGCCGCCACGGTGACTGCGAACGGCTCGGCGATCACCCGAGGACCCGGGACTCGCGCCGCGATGGGTCCGGCAAGCAGCAGGATCCCAGCTGTGCCAAGAAACGAAAGCTGGAAGCCGGGATCCTCGACCAGTTGCGGATCAAGGCCAAGCATGAGCGCCGCCGCAAGAGCCAGCATGGGTACGGGATCGGTCCGTCGGGCCCCCGTCGTTGCGAGCATCGCGGCGCCGGCCATGAGAGCGCTCCGGAGCGACGCGGGCCCGGCCCCGCTCACGAGCACGTACGCGACCACAACCGGCGCCACCATCAGCAGGGTTCTCCGCCTCGACCATTCAAATCCTCGAGCCACGGCGCTGACCAGGCCGATGACGAGAACCACCTTGAGACCCGAAACCACCACGATGTGGATGAGCCCGGTGTCCTGCAGGGAAGCGCGGACGCCGGCAGCCAGGGGCTCATGGATGCCAAAGGCGATGCCCAGGATCAGCGCCGCGCCCGGTTCCGGGATTGCACCGTTGACGGCGGTGAGCAGTTGCGTTTGAGCCCAGGCGATCGCGCGGGCGGGTGACGGACCTCCGGCGGCGAGGATGAAAACCTGGGGGGCGGTCGCGATCGCCTGCACATCCTCGCGTTCGAGTGTCTGGGCCGAGTTCGCGCCTGGACGCCGGTCCAGCGGACGAAGACCCGCCGCGTCGATCTCGACATGGTCGCCAGGAGAGAGCGCCGGGATCAGCGGACCGCTCACCAGGACGCCGCCGGAGACGCGCCCATCCGTGTCTGCGTCGGAAAGGTGGGACGCGTCGACGATGGCGGTGGATCCGCTCCCGGGATCGGCGGTCCTTACCGTGCCCAGGATCACCAGTGGCCGAACCCCGAAATGCCCATTGACAGAGCCGGGGCCGGGCACGACCACCGCTGACGACCCGCGGAGCACCCCAAGAACCACGGCTGCGGCAACCATGCCCGCGGGCACGACGTGGTGTGGGGCGATCGCGGCGCAGATGAGGAGGCATGCGGCGGAGGCACAGATCAACGAGACGAGTGATGCGGTTGACGGCGAAGCCGCGAACGCGACGCCGCACCCGAGCGCGAATCCCGCCCACATGACGGAAGCCCATCGGCCCGTCCGGGAGCCGACCAGGCGGCTCACTGCTGGGGGAGCACGACCCGAAGGTAATGCTCGAGACCGGTGACCGTGGCCGAGTCGACGCCCAGGTCGGCGTGGAGCTGGCTCATCGAGGTGAAGGGACCCCACTCGTCGCGGTACTGGACGATTTCCGCGGCGAGGCCCGGCGGCATGCCCGGGACGGCGTCGAGGTCTGCCGTTGTCGCGGTATTCACGTCCAACTTGGCCGCCGTGGTCCCCGCCTTCATGAACGGGACGTTCACCTGGCGGCCATCGTTGACCCGCTGCGCCATGTTCGGCAGATGGCCGGGGTCCGCAAGCGTGGTGACGCCCCCGGCCGCGGCGATCGCATCCGCGACCCGTGCATCCGGACTCAGCTCATAGAGTCCCGGATCGGCGACCGCACCGCTCACGAACACCAGGACGGTCGGCGGGGCCGGCGGATCGACGGTCTCGCCGGCGGGCACCGGAGCTGCCGCGGCTGCCTGGTGCAGCACCGACCACCCGGCCACCGCTGCCAGCAGCAGCACACCGGCGACCGCGAGCGCCAGTCGCCGCGGCGTTAGCCCAGCCGGTTTATTCGCATTCGCCAACATTCACGAAAGTGTAACCAAAGCTCGTCGTAGTTGGCAAGCCAGTCAAGCGCGCTGAGCGAGCAGTTCGAAACGACAGGACTGGGTGCGACTCAGGAAGGACGGGGCGCCGCCGGCAGCCGATACCTGAGCTGCCCGTCGTCCCCGACCACGGTCGCGGCTCCCGCCCGCTCTGCGAGCCAGCGGACCGCGCGGCCGGACACCTGGTCGCCGAGAACGCTCAACTCCTTCGCGATCTCGGACGCCGAGGCGGATCCGAGCTTGCCGATCGTCGCCAGGACGATGTCCGGCGTAACCGACGCGGGCGTCGCCCTCCCCTTGGGTCCTCTCCCCCGGCGCCGGCTCTTGGCGTGACGCGCCGCGGGCGCAGCCGACCTTCGGACGGCTCGGGGGGGCGCCGCCGCGTCACCGGCGCGATCGATCAGGGCAAGGGCCTCGCGAACTTCACGGCGGAGCGCCGCGTTGTCGGCCTTCAGCTCCGCGACCTGCTTGACGAGCGCTTCGATCCGGGTCACGAGCCGTTCCGCCGCCTGGACGATTGGGGAATTCGTCCCCGAGGCCGGGTCTCTGTCGAGGGCGGCTGTGTCGGGCATGAAGCCTCCTGGAGTGCAAGTGTCTCGCGCAGTCGCTGCGCTCAAATTCGCGGCACTGCCTCGGCGCAGTCATTGTC
>CAVPTG010000015.1:0-313095 GCA_963708605.1 Candidatus Dormiibacterota bacterium
AACGAGACCCACGCCGTGCAGCGGGCCTTCGCGCTCCTGAACCCGGCCTCGATCCTGTCCTTTTCGCTGCGCTGATACCGCTTCGCAGTCACTTCGCTCTGTGGTGCGGCGAGAGGGGACGGGCGGCGCCCTTGCTCAGCTTGCCCGCTCCCTCGCTCGCGCAAGCAGATTGTCGCGCTCTCTCGGGAGCGGTCAAATTCGCCGGGTGCCGCCCGTCCCCTCTCGCCTTACAGCCTCTGTGCCGTAGCCCTTCGCGACGGCTTGAGAACGGAATGACGGCCCCTAAACGGCCGCTAACACCTCTTCTCGTATCGCCCGGTTCTGCGCGGAGGCGCGGGCGAAGCCGATCGCCATGCAGACCACGGCGATGAACGCGAAGCCCATGCTGATGAACTCGTTGATGGCGCGCTGCCCGATGCCGAGCGTGGCCAGCCCGGTGCCGCCCAGGAAGGTCTTCTCGGCCGGCGCCCCCCAGACCGTCCCGATGAATGCCATGAGCATCCAGACGACGGCGATGAAGTGCCAGATGGCAGCGGTGCGAACCACGCCGTGGCGTGGCTTGGAGGTGAAGTAGAACGCCACCAGCGCGATCACCATCAGCACCACGTACGCGTTGAAGATGACGAAGACGAGGAAGAAGGAGATGATCTGGGCGGTGGTGAGCCCGGTGAACCCGCTGATCGAAAACGGGAACGGGTTGTTGACCGCGATCAGGCTCCCGAGCATCTCGATGCGGAAATGTACATCAGTCCATCGGTGACGTAACCCTCGACGCTCGCCTAAGCTTCTGTCGAGATGGCGATCCTTCACGCCCCCGCGTCCACACCCGTCGGAGTCCCGCCAGGCAGCACCAGGACGGCCGCCATCCTGGGGATCGCGTCGTATCTGCCCGACGAGATCATCACCAACGCAGACCTCGAGGCGATGGTCGAGACGTCCGACGCCTGGATCCTCGAGCGGACCGGCATTCGCGAGCGCCGAAAGGTCGCATCGGGGATGACCACATCGATGATGGCCGCCGAAGCCGGCCGGCGCGCGATGGCAGCCGCCGGCGTCGAGAGTGTCGACGCCCTGATCGTCGCCACCGTGTCCCCGGACTCCCCGCTCCCATCGACGGCCTGCCTCGTGCAGCGCAGGCTCGGCCTGGGGGGCATTCCCGCCTTCGACATCGCCGCAGCCTGCGCCGGATTCGTCTACGGGGTGGCCATCGCCCGGGGCCTGATCGTGTCGTCCGGCATGAGCCGCGTGCTGGTCATCGCCGGCGACGCCCTGACCTCGCTCATCGACTACAAGGATCGATCCACCTGCGTGCTCTTCGGCGACGGCGCCGGTGCCGCGGTGCTGGGCGTCTCCGATGCCGGGGGGATCGAGGGGATCCAGTGGGGCGCCGACGGGGGTGAGGCGGACCTCATCTACTACGGCCCCAAGGCGGGTGAGGAGGACGGCGAGAACGGGCTGCGGATGTACGGCAAGGGAACCTTCCGGCTCGGTGTCGAGCGCATGGCCGAGTCGGCTCGAGCCGTCTGCGCCGAGGCGGGCTGGTCGCTGGAGGACGTCACCCTGCTCGTGCCTCACCAGGCCAACCTGCGAATCATCGAGGCGGTGGCGAAACGCCTCGGTCTGCCGCTCGACCGGGTGGTGATCAACATCGACCGCTACGGGAACACCAGCGGTGCGTCGATCCCGATCGCGCTCGCCGAGGCGGTCGAGACCGGCCGGATGCACCAGGGTGACAAGGTGGTCTGCATCGCCTTCGGTTCGGGCGTGGTCTGGGGTGGTATCGCGCTGCGATGGATCGCGCCGACGGGGTGACCTCGCGGCGACAGGCGCCGCGAAACAGGCTTCAGGCGCCAGGCCCCGAACTCCGGCCGACCGCACCAACCACCGGCACGGTGGCGTGCCCGCGCTGCAAGCGTCGCTTCGTGGCCGAGCGCTACGCGGCAGATCTCAACGTCTGCTCGGAGTGCGGCCACCATGGTGTCGTCGGCGCCGCGCAGCGCATTGCGCAGCTCGCCGATCCGAACACGGCCGAGACGCTGATCCTCAAGGTTGGTGATCGCGATCCGCTGGGCTTCGACGACGGTGTGCCCTACCCGCACCGCGTGGCCAGGGCTCGCGAGCGCACCGGTCTGCACGAGGCCTTTCTGACTGCGCGGGCTTCGCTCGCGGGGAACCCGGTCGTCCTCGCGTGCATGGACTTCGAGTTTCTCGGCGGCTCGCTCGGCAGTGGCGCCGGTGAGATCTTCGCGCGCGCCTGCGAGCTGGCCGTCGCCGAGCGGCGCGCGCTGGTGTCGGTCTGCACGTCAGGCGGCGCGAGGATGCAGGAGGGCATCGCGTCACTGGCACAGATGGCTCGGTGCTCGGCTGCGATCGCGGAGGTGATCGCCGCCCGCCTGCCGTACATCAGCATCCTCGGCGACCCCTGCTTCGGCGGGGTCACCGCCTCGTTCGCGGTCCAGTCGGACGTGATCATTGCCGAGCCGGGGGCGCGCATCGGCTTCGCGGGCGGGCGGGTCATCGAACAGGCAACCCACGACAAGCTCCCCGAGGGGTTCCAGACCGCCGAGTTCCTGCTTGCCCATGGCATGGTCGACGCGGTCGTCGAGCGCGGCCGCCTTCGGGACACCGTGGGGACGCTGATCCGCATCTATTCGGGACGAGCATGAGCACCACCATCGAGACCACAGAGCGGGAGCGGATCGCGTTTGCGGCTGTCGAGCTGGCCCGCCACCCCGAACGCCCACGAGCGCTGCAGGTGATCTCGGCGATCACCGGTGGATGGACGGAGCTCCGCGGCGATCGGCTCTTCGGCGACGATCGCGCCGTGGTCGGCGGCCCGGCGCGGCTGGGAGGCCGCTCGGTGATGGTGATCGGTCAGGAGAAGGGCACCGACCCGATGACTCGCGCGCTCCACAACTTCGGCATGCCCCATCCGGAGGGGTATCGCAAAGCGGTACAACTCATGCGTCAGGCCGAGAAATTCTCGATGCCGGTGCTCTGCCTCGTCGACACGCCCGCGGCACACGCGGGCATCGGTGCCGAGGAGCGCGGCCAGGCCTGGGCGATCGCCGATGCGCTCCTCTGCATGCTGGGGTTGCGCACCCCGACGGTGAGCGTCGTCCTCAGCGAGGGCGGCTCGGGCGGTGCGCTGGCGCTCGCGCTTGCCGACCGCGTGCTCGCCCTCGAGAACGCCGTGTACACGGTCGCTCCGCCCGAGACGTGCGCGGCCATCCTGTATCGCGACGCCGGTCAGCGCGCGCGGGCCGCAGCGGCACTCCGCCCCGGGGTCGAGACCGCGCACCGCATCGGACTCGTGGATGAGCTCATCCCCGAGCCGCCGCCGGGTGCGCACGCGCATGCGCCGCTGGTGATTGCCGCCATTCGCGGCGCCGTGATCCGCAACCTCGACGAGCTGTGCGACATCCCAATCGACGAGCTGGTCGCCCAGCGTCAGCGGCGCTACCGGGAAGCCGGCGGCTGATCCTTCCAGGCGGCGAGCAGCGCCGCCTCACGCTCCGGCGCCAGACCCACGCGGGTGCGATTGGGGCTCACCACCTGTTGCCAGCCGGGGTGGTCTCGCAGCCACGACCACGTGTCACGGACGGTGTCGCGGGCGGGACGGCAGATGAGTCCGGATTGCAGCGCGAGTGACGAGTCGCACGCGTAGAAGCCGGCCGTGTCGCCGATGGGGGGCACCCAGATGGGGAGCTCGGTCCAGGGCTCGATCTGGTTCGCGAGCAGGAACTCGGCGTCGATCCAGATGAACCGTGCGCTCGACCCGGTGACCTCGCGGCAGAGGTCGAGCAGCTCGGCCATCGTGGTGTGACCCGGTCGGCTCAACACGTTGACAGGGCCGGTCAGCGCCGTCTCGATGGCGAATGCGGCGAGATCTCGTGCATCGACGTACTGCACCGCAAGGTTGCGTGGTTCGGGCGCAAGCACTTCGCCGTCCGCCGCGATACGACGCAACCACCAGGGCAGACGTCCGATGTTCTCACGCGGTCCAAGAATGAGCCCGGGCCGGGCGAAGACGCTGCGCTCGGAGCCGAACACGCTCTCAATGGCGAGCTCGGCACCGCGCTTGTCCGCTGCGTAGTCGGTGGCATCAGCGTCGGGTCGCGCATCGACGGTCGATGAATCCTCGGTGACGCTGCCCTCGTGGACCTCCGAGTACACCGAGATCGTCGACACGTACACGTAACGCGCCGCATGTGGTTCGAGGGCGCGTGCAGCGGAGAGAACCACATGCGGTGCTCGCGACCACGCGTCGACGACCAGGTCCCAGGATTGCGTGGTGAGCGCATCGAGGTCGCTCGCGTTGGTGCGGTCCCCGTGCATCACGCGCACACCGGCGGGCGCGGTCCCGGTCTGACCCCGGTGAAAGATGGTCACGTCGTCGCCCCGCGCGCACGCGGCGCCGACGACAGCCGGTCCGACGAAATCAGTGCCGCCGAGAACCAGGACCTTACGCGGCATCGAGCTGCGGCATGTGCTCGGCAGTCGTTCTCTCGGGCCGGCGCAGGAACAACGCCGGGATCACGCCAAGAAGCGTGAGGATGGTGATGAACGCGAACGTGCGATCGAACGACGTGCTGAGCGCATCCGACGCGTAGGTCTGGCCGAAGTGCGCCACCACCGCTGGAACCTTGGTTGTGGTCGACGGCTGGCCGCCGTTCTGCACGAGCGAGGCGTATTGACCTTTCAACGTGCTGCAGAACTCCGCGGTGGTGAGTTGATGTCCTGCGGAGGACGCCGCGCTCAGCACGGCCGGCGACGGTGCGCACGATGCCTGACCGATCGCGGTCGTGAACTGCGCGGCGAGCACCGTCACCAGCACCGCGATGCCGACCGACGAGCCGATGCGTTGCAGGCTGTTTGAGATGCTCGACGCACTCGAGCTGAGATGACGAGGCACGCGCGCCATTGCGGCAGCCATGGACGGCATCATAGAGAAGCCCATCGCAAACCCACGCAGCAGCAGTGCGCTGACCACCAGCCAGTTCGACGATGTCGGGTGGATCTGGGCAAGCAGGAAACCTCCGCCGGCGAGCATCACCATGCCGGTCACCACCACCGGTCGCGGCCCGATGCGGTCACTGAGATACCCACCGAGCGGCATCGCGACGGCCGCGGTGATCGCCTGTGGGAGCAACAGGAGCCCGGTCTCGAGCGCGCTGTACCCGTGCACCTCCTGGAGGTACAGGGGCAGCAACAGCATGCCGCCGAAGAGGGCGGTGACGATGATGAAGCTGAGGCCCATCGACCACGAGAACGTCGGGTCGCGGAAGAGGCGCAGCTGGAGCAACGGCTCCGGGTTGCCGCGGTTTCCGATCGCGAGGTTGACGGTTGCGAGCGCAGCGCCGACGAGCATCACGATCGTGTCGAGGGACGTCCAGCCATCGACGACGCCGTTGCGGAGCGCGAGCAGCAGCGCGCCGGCGGCGAGCGGCATCATCAGCAACGTCGCGGCTCGACGGCGACCGAGTTGCGAAAGGACGAAGGCTGCGAGCAGGACCGCAGCGCCGGCCAGCAGGCTGATCACCAGCAGCGAGCCCCATCCCTGACTGATGCTCTGGTTCACCGCGTACATGACAGCGACGGCTGCGGGCGGCGCGGTCAGAAGGCCGAACGTGTCGAGACGCAAGCCGTGAGCCCGGTTCGAACTCGGTGAGGAAGCGCCAGGCCGACGCAAATGCGATGAGACCGATCGGAACGTTGACATAGAAGATCAATCGCCACGAGAAGTCCTGCACGAACCAGCCACCGAGCACGGGGCCGACAGCCGGCGCGAGGAGCATCGGGATTCCGAATATGCCCATGACGCGTCCCATATTCTGGGGTCCGACCGCACGCATGATGATGGTCATGCCGATCGGCATCAGCATGCCGCCACCGAGTCCCTGCAGGACGCGGAAGATGACCAGCTCGGGAAGGTTCTGCGCCACGCCGCACGCCATCGACGCGAGCGTGAAGAGCGCGATGGTCACGAGATACAGGCGCTTGGTACCGAAGCGATCGCTCGCCCAGCCGGCCATCGGGATGACCGCGCCCTGCGCGAGCATGTAGCCGGTGACGACCCACGAGATGTCCGCGTACGACCCGGCCTTGAGGTCGACCTGCAAGGTCGGGATCGCGATGTTGACGATGGTCGCGTCGAGGATGGTCATGATCGTGCCGAGCAGCACGACGCCGAGTGCGATCCATTTGTAGTCGAAGCGTCCGGTTTTCGGAGTGGCGACGCCGCCCGCGGCTGCGACCTCGGCTGCCGAGACCTCGGCGCGATCGAGAACCTCAGTCATGTGCTCCTACTCCATCAGGTCGCGTCAGCGGCGCGTCAACGATCCGCCCCATCAACTGCACCAGGCGCTCGAGGTCGTCGTCGTTCAACGGGGCGAGTGCCTCGAGCGCAGCCACTTTTCTTGACGCTTCGAATCGAGCAAGGATCTCGAGGCCGAGGCTGGTCGGAACGATGTGGACGATCCGCCGGTCCTCGGGGTCGCTGAGCCGTTCGGCGAACCCGAGACGGATCAACCGGTCGACGAGAGCGCTGGCCGAGCTGAGCGCGCACTGCTGTATGCGCGCGATCTCGTTCATGGTCGCGCCGGACGATGTCTCGGTGGCGGCGCGAAGCTGCTCGAGCGCGCCCAGCTGGTGCCACGTGACCGCACCGAACTCGTCCTTGAGCTCCTCGGGGACGCTGGCCATGAGCCGGCGCTTGAGGCCGCCGATGTAGTCGAAGAGCAGGTGGGCAAGCTCGTCCCGCCGGTCATTGGCCGTCGTGTTCCCTGCGATGGCTTTTGCTTCCGTGGCCGGTGCGTGGCTCACACAAACCCTCGACTATTCGATGGACGAATAGTTTGAGTCTAGAACTATTCGCCAGTCGATGTCAACTCGTGGAGGCATCCCGGACACGGCGCCGAAGCCGCGAGCGGCCGGTCAATTCGTGCGACGCCTTCGCCGCCTCGAGCTCGCGCGCGGCCGCATCGAGCAGGCCGGCGACGTCCTGGGAGTCATTCGGGTAGACGGCGATGCCCGCCGATGCCGATGCGCCGGAACGCCCGAATCCCTGGTCGCCGGAGGTGTCGGCGGTGAATCGCTGCTGGATGCGCATGGCGACGGCGCGCGCCTGGTCGCTGTCAGCTCCAGGCAGCACGCACACGAACTCGTCGGCACCGAAACGGGCGGCGCTGTCCTCGCGACGGAGGATGGACCGCAGCACGTCGGCAAAGGTCTCGAGCACCTGGTTGCCGGCGTCGTGTCCCCATCGATCGTTGAGCTCGCTGAAGCCGTCGACGTCGGCCATGATCAGCGCGAGCGAGCCTTCGCGGCGCGAGGCCCGGGCGAGCTCCTTGTCGATGACCGAGAGGAGGTGCGGCCGCATGGCCATCCCGGTGACCGCATCCAGCTGGGCCTTCGCCATCTCCTCCTCGTGACGGCGAGCGCGCTCGATGGCGCGCGCCGCCTCGTCGGCGAGGGCTTCGATGGTTGGTGCATCGGACTCGGTCCAGGCGTTCTCCTGGCGATCGGAGGTGAGCAGGATGGCGCCGATCGTGGTGCCGTCCACTCGCAGCGGCGCACCAATCGCCGATCGGATGAAGCCGAGCTTCGACTGCCGCAGGCGCACCCGGTTCGCCTCGCGGAGGCTTGCCTGCGCCATTGACGCGGACAGGGTGGTCGGCCATATCTCGGCCCGCTCGGCCACGAACACGGCGCCCCCGAGCCCCTCGCCGGGAGCAAGCTCATATGCCGGCCCACCGGATCCCACGCCGCCTGACGACAGGAAGGCACCGGGAGACTTCAGCAGCCCGTCGGCCGGGTCGTTGATGAGCACCATCCCGGTGGAGGTCTCCGGAAAGATCTCCCGGGAGGCCTCGAGCACGGCGGACGCCACCGACGTGACGTCGCGAGCGATGCCGAGCTTGCGACCGAGGGTCGACGAGACGTGGCCGCGGCGGGTTTCGGAGTCCAACCGGTCGAGGCTGCGACCAGCGGCTCCAGCGGCAAGCAGCTTGACGCCGGCCATCGCGGCGACGACCACCAGGAGTGACCCGATTCCCGTGGATGCCGGTGCCGAGGTCACCCAGAGGACGATGAAGGCGACCAGCACGGCGCCGGTGGCGGCGAGCGCGGGGGTCCATGGGACCCGGTTCAGCGAGGTGGCCGTCGGAGCGGAGGCTGTCTGGTATGGGTCGATGTCGAGGCCGACCAGCAGCGCGGTGAAAGCGACGGCGGCGACGACCGTGAAATCGGGCAACTGCGCCGCGGCGGCCCGCAGTCCGACCGCGGCCACGGCGGCGAGCGCGACGGTGCCGGCCACCGATGCCAGTTGCCGGCGGCGGTCCCACGTCGAGGGCAGCCGCATCAGCGCCAGACCGATGCACAGCGCAGCCGCCGCCATGAGCGCGTCGAGCAGCCGCACACCCGGGCTGACAGGAAGCACGAGCACCCGAACCGACACCGCAATGCCGACGATCACCGCCCCCACCTGGCTATATCGCCGCGCCAAATGCACCCGCAATTCCACCTGATCCCCCACCCGCTGATCCGACTCGGGCCCCGGCCATCGGCCGGCAAACCTGTCGTCGGTACTGATCAATTGTGCCAGAAGTTCGGCAAATAAACCTGTGATAGGCTGTGCGAACTGACGTTCGCTCTCAGGTCGCCGCTCTCATTCCCAGCACCCAATGACGATACGTCTCCTCCATCTCTCCGACCTCCACCTCGACCGGGTGTTCGCCGCCATGGGCTGCCAGGGAGAGCTCGCGCGCCGGCGCCGCCAGGGCCTTCGCGACGCACTCACGAGCGCCGGGCGCCTGGCGATGGAGCAGGGATGTCTGGCCGTGACGATCGGCGGAGACCTCTACGAGCACGAGCGCGCCGGGGTCGACACCGGGCGGTTCCTCGCCGATACGTTCGCAGCGTGGCGACCCCTGCGAGTCCTGATCGCGCCCGGAAACCACGACGCGCTCCTCCCGGGATCCATCTACCGCCGCGTCGAGTGGCCTTCCAATGTCACCGTTTTCGGGGGCACCGAGCTCGAGCCTGTGGAGCTCGCCGACGGCCTCACGCTATGGGGCCTCGCGCATCGCGAGCCGGCGTGGCAGGGCGATCCGCTCGCCACCTCACCGGCCACGGCCGGATCCGGCGTCCATCTCGCCCTTTTCCATGGCGCCGAGCTGGGCTCGCGACCCGAGGGGAAGTCGATCCACGGGCCGTTCCGTGCGGAGCGGATCCGCGAGGCAGGCTTTGCAGCCGCTCTCTGCGGCCACTACCACCGCCGGCGCCTCGATTCCACGACCGGCCTTCTGTACCCGGGGACGCCCGAGCCGCTGAGCTTCGACGACGAGGGGGGGCGCGGTCCCGTGGTGGTCGAGATCAGCGATCGTGGCGGTGTCCGGTTCACCGCTCATGACACCAATCGATGGTCGGTCTACACCGTGCAATGCGATGCCGACGAGTGCGGTTCCGTGGAAGCGGTGATCGACCTGGTCACGATGCACTGCGCGTCGACGGGTTATCGCGACCCGGAGCGAACCATGATCCGCGTCGACCTGAGCGGTTCGGTCGACTCATCGGTGTCGCTGGATGCTTTCACCGTCGAGCTCGCCGTGCGCGAGCGCCTCGACCTGGCGGCCGTCAAGGTCCGGGACCGGACCGCGCCGTACATCGATCTCGAGACGGCCCTCGTCGAGGAGAGCACGCGCGGTGCTTTCGTCCGTGCGGCGACCGCCGCGGCGGCGGACGCCGACGCCGACGAAGCCCAGGTCCTCGAGGACGCGCTGCGCTACGGGCTGATGGCGCTCTCCGGCGCCGAGGTCGGGCTGCGATGATCCTCGAGCGCCTGGAGATCACGGGGTTCGGCTGCCTCCACGACCTCACCACCGAGCTGCACCCTCGGGTCACCGTCGTCGCCGGGCGCAACGAGTCCGGCAAGTCGACCCTGCTCCGGGCGGTGCGCGGTGCCCTGTACGGCGTCGACGCCGGCGGCCAGGGTCGCGCCGTCGATCGCAGCGACTGGGCGCGCTACGAGCCCTGGACGCGCGGCGGGTACGGTCTTGCGCTGACCTACAAGCTCGACGACGGACGTCGAATCCGGGTGGCACGCCGCCTCGACACCCGGGAGCAATCGGTGCAGGTGCTCGAGCTCGGGGGATCGGAGCTGACCGACGAGCTGAGAAGTGGGCGCTCCGTGACCCCGGGGCGGTTCCACCTCGGGATCGACGAGGCCGTCTTCTGCGCGACGGCGTGGCTCAGCGACGACGGCCTCCGCATCGACGCTCCTGAGAGCGCCCGTCAGCGGGCGGGCCAGTTGCAGGAGGCGATCGAGCGCCTCGCAGACACGCGGCGCGGCGTGACCGCCGCGCAGGCCCTGGTGCGTCTTCGCGAGGCGATGGATCGGGTCGGCTCGGAGCGGCGCTCCGCCAGTCCTCTCGGGGTTGCAACCGCACGGCTTCGAGTCCTCGATCGCGCCCTTGCCGATGCACGCGCCCGGCTGGCGGCAGTGGCGGTCGACCAGGAGCGTCTCGCGGAGCTCGACGCGACCCACGCGACCGAGACGAAGCACTGGGTGGCCGCAGAGCGGGCGCGCCTTGCCGGACGGCTCTCCGAAGTGGCGGACCGCCGTGTCCGGCTTGCGGAGATGGTGCGCGAGGGTAAGGTGCAGGCGACAGAGGTCGAGGCGACTGCGTCCTATGCCCGTTTTCCGCTCGACGTCGAGATCGAGGTCACCGCCCTCGGCGGCGAGCTGGCTCAGGCGCGGTTGAATGCCGAAGGTGCGGCGGCACGCTGGCAGGCGGCCGGGGAACGACTGCGACCGATTCGCGCCCGGCGCGACGAGATCGCGGCGGGCGTCGCAGCCATCGGCCTCGCCGGGCAGTTCGACGGCGATGTCGGCGAGCGCTCGCAACGCCTGCGCGGCGAGTTGATCGCGGTTGCCAGCGCGGCGCGCCGAACTGGCGGGGACGACGCCCGCGAGGCCGCGCTGCGTCGTGAGATCGCCGCCACCGGGCTGCGCAGCCTCCCCGCAGCGGTGATCGACGAGCTGCTTCCCAACCTCGAGGGAGCCCGTCAGAACGGGCGTCGGTTCGCGCTCGGAGCAGTTGCCTGTGCGGCGATCGCCGCGGCCGCGGCCGTCGGACTGTCCCGCGCGCATCTCGCCATCGCGGCGCTCGTCGCCGGCCTGCTCGGCCTGATCGCCGCCGCCGGGTGCGTCTGGCGGGCCTGGATCAGGTCATCGACAGCGTCGCGCGCGCGCGACAGGGCCGCCAGGCTCGCGCGGGAGGCGGGGGTCGACCCGGCAGAGCTTGCGCGGCTTCAGGATCGTCTGCCCGTGCTGCGCACGCTCCACGAGGCGCTCGACGACGCCGAGCTGCGGACTTCGCGCCGCCGAGCCGAAGCCGAGGCGATCCAGGTCGCGCTGGCTTCCCTGCTCGAGCGCTGCCGGACGCTCGCCGCCGAGGCCGGGGTCGTCGATGCGCGGCGCGGCGCCGAGGGGACGCCTGAGGCCGTCATCGCATGCGCCCAGAGACTGCTCGACCGTGTCGACGGCATGGTCGTCAAGTCGCGGAGGCGCGAGGAGCTGCTCGCCGAGGATGCGGTTCTGGCCGCCGAGGAGTTGGCGTGCGCCCAGTCGAGCGAGGACGTCGACCGCTCCGTCAGGGCGGTGGCCAACCTCGAGATTCGCCTGCGCACCATCCTGAAGGCCGCCGGCATTCGCATCCCTGACGGCGACGCCACCGAGGCGGTGATCGGTTTCCAGCAGGCATGTGCGATGCGACGCCGCCACGATGCGGCACGGCGACGGCTCGACGAGATGCAGCGCGCGGCCCATTCCCTGGGCGGCGATGCCGCGACGCTCGAGAGCCTCGAGACCGCGCTCGCCGAGCAGTTGATGCAGTGCGATGGCGATCCCGGTGACGCTCTCGCGGCTGCGCCCCCCGATGCCGGCGTCCTGCAGGCGCTCGACCTCGAAGCGGAGCGGGCGCGGCGCGCCGCGACGTCGGCGGGTGATCAGGCTCGCGAGCTGCGCGCTCGCCTCGGCGGCGTGCTCGATACCCTCCCGGCGATCGCGGACCTCGAGGACGAGCGCGAGGCGTGCGAGACCGCACGGGATCGCGGCCTGCGCCAGCTCAACGCGCTGCGTCGTGCCGCCGAGCTGATCGAGGCGGCCTCACGCGTGACCCATCGCGAGCTGGCGCCACGACTGGCCGAGTCCCTGGGCAGCCGCCTCAACCTGCTGACCGGGGCACGCTACCTCGAGGTGAATGTCGACACCGACCATTTCGCCCTTGGGCTGCTCGGCCGGGAACGCCCCGATATGGTGCCGCTCGACACCGTCTCGCACGGCACCCGGGACCAGGTCGCGCTGCTCCTCCGGCTCGCGCTCTGTGAGGTGCTGGGCGGTGGCGGCGAGCGGACCCCGATGCTGCTGGACGAACCGCTGCTCACCTCGGATCCGATGCGCCGCGACCTGTTCATCGAGTTCTTGCACGACCTGTCTGCAACCCACCAGGTCCTGCTGAGCACCGCCGACCCCGCCATGGTGGAGGCGGTCTCGCGTATCACCGCCGGCGACTGCTCGGTGGTGCGTCTCGAGGATCCACCGGTGCTCGACGTGATCGGCGATGCGCACTCACTCGGACGCCATAGCGCGCGCATGCGTGTCGTCGCCGGTCAGGGCTGAGTGTAGCCCTGAGGCGAGCGCGGCTCAGAGCGCTTTGGCGATACGTACCAGCCCCTCGAGCTCGGAGACCTCCTCGCTGAAAAGGGGGATGCGCACGATCGGAACGTCGCCGATGCGACCCAACCTGCCCAGCTGTCGCACCTCGCGCTGCGCGAGCGTGGAGCGGCTCAGGAAGGCTCTTCCGACGAAGCGCGCCGTGTCCGCGGATACACGGAGATGCAGCTCGCTGCTCAACCACGCCGCAACCTTGGGGTCCTCGACCAGGGTCGTCGCCGCTGCAACGCCCGCCGGGTCACGGAACACATCGGGGAGCACGCGGTTGACCACCATGGCGCGGAGGGGCATCTTGAACTCACGCAGCTTCGTGCAGAAGAACTCGGCCTCACCGAAGGGCCCCTGCTCGAGCGTCGTCACCACGACGAATCCCGTCTGCGGGCTGCGCAGCAGCCGGTACACCGATCGCGCCCTGCCCTGGATCCCGTCGTAGAGGAGCTGCAGCTGCCGGACAAAGTCCGAGACCTCGGCAAGCACCTCGGCACCGAGCAGCCGATCGGCAAGGCGAAGGAACGGCGCTGCCGCGTAATTCATCGCGCGGAACCCGAACCTCGATGGCCCACCCGACAGGAGCGACAGCAGCCGCGAGCCCACGTAGTCGGTGAGACGGCTCGGCGCCTCCAGGAAGTCGAGGGCGTTGCGAGACGGCGGCGTGTCGACGACGATGCAGTCGTACTCGCCGGCGTCGTGGAGCTCATAGAGCGCCTCGATCGCCGCGTATTCATGGGAGCCGACAAAGGAGTTGGTGATGCGCTGATACAGCGGGTTGCGCAGGATCCGCTGCGCGGTGGCGCGGTCCGGGGAGTAGCGCTCGATCATCCGGTCCCACGCCTGCTTCATGTCGAGCATCGCAGCCTCGAGATCGCCGCTGACGGTGATCCCCGCGCGGCGCAGGCGTGCCTTCGGTATCCGGACGGGCTCGGCGCCGATGCCCTTGATGCCCAGGGCCGTGGCGAGGCGCCGCGCCGGATCGACGGTCAGGACCAGCACGCGCTTGTCCTCGGCTGCGGCGATCGCCACCCCGAGCGCCGCGCTGACCGTGGTCTTGCCGACCCCGCCGCTGCCGCAACAGATCACGACCTCGAGCGAACCGAGGCGCCGGCCGAGACCACCCGGCTCCTTGCGGACGCTCCGGCGCCGCTCCGGGAGGTGCGCCGTTTCGTCCCCGCTCATGACAGCCGGCTCCCGAGCGCGTCGGCCACTGCTCGCGTGGTGGTCAAGCCGGTCCGGTCGACGACGAACGGCACCGGGACCACCGGCATCGGCAGCTTGCCGCGGAGCTGGCGCATATAGCGGGCGGTGGTGTCGTACAGGTGCGCTTGGAGATCGACACCCGCTTCCAGCGGTGCCGCCGGGCCGCCCAGGCGCTCGGCGACCGCATCGGCGTGCTCCGGGTCCGTGATCGCGCTCAACAGGCGCCGATGCGCCGTGGTCACCGGCTCATCGACCGCGCGGTTCAGGAGGCAGACGTCCACCGCCACGCCGGACCCCTTGCGCAGACTCTCGTTCAGCTCGATCGCCTCGACGACCGGCATCTCCTCGGGGAGTGCGCAGAGCACGCTGGTGGTGCGGCGGGAATCTCGGATCAGGGCATCGATCCACTCGACCTGGGCGCGGATCAGTCCGCCCCGCACAAGCGTGAGCATTGCCTTCGGCGCGGCGAGGTGTGACTCCGCCTGTCCCCCGGCCGCGCAGTCGACGAGGATCAGGTCCCAGACCGGCGCTCGCGAGTCGTGCTCCTTGCGCCGTTCCTCATAGGCGATCTTGCCGACCACGAGCATGTCGCGGGGACCGGGGACCCCGGTCGCGATGAAGTCGAAGACGCGCGCCAGCGGCGTGAGCCGGGTCACGCGCGGGACCTTGAAGTAGATGTTCAGGTACTCCTGGAACGACTCGTCGGTGCGCAGTTCGAGGACCGAGAGGTTGTGCTGCACCACGTGTGGCGCGAACCCCGCTGGCGGCGACCCGAGCGCGGCGGCGAGGTCGCCCTTGGCGTCGACGTCGATCGCCAGGACGCGCTTCCCGGCACGGGCGCCGAGCAGCGCGAGTGCCGCAGTCATCGTGCTCCTGCCGGTCCCTCCCTTCCCCACGACGAAGACGACCCGCCGCCGCAGCAGCGTGGCAAGTTCGATCCGCTCTCCCGCGATCGCGTTCCTAACCGCCGTTGACGGTCTCCAGGACCTCGGCGGCGTGCCCGTTGGGCTTGACATCCCGCCATTCGCGCTCGATGGTGCCGTCCGGTCCGATCAGCAGGGTGGTGCGCGCGACCCCCATGTATTGACGACCCATGTACTTCTTCTCGACCCACAGCCCCTGTGACTCGATGAGCAGCCGCTCCGGGTCGCTGATCAACGGGATGCCCAGCGAGCATTTCTCGATGAACCGCTGGTGCTGCTTCAGGCTGTCGGGCGATACCCCGTAGACGGAGACGCCGGCCTCCGCGAACGCGTCCTTGAGCTGCGTGAACTCCTGGCCCTCGATGGTGCAGCCTGGCGTGTCGTCCTTCGGATAGAAGTACAGGACGGTGCGACGACCCTCGAGGTCGGCATTGGTCACGTGGTCACCGCCACTGGTCTCGAGGTCGAAGTCAGGGAGCCGAGCCCCGACGGTCATGGGTCAGGATCCTCCGTTACGCACCCGCCGTGGCCGCCAAGTGTAGGTGAGCCCCAGATGCGGGCAGCGCCGCGCCGGCGCCGGGTGCACGGCTCGCCCTGCCTATACTCGGCGCGTGCCATCGAACTCGCGCCCCGGCGTGGCAACGAACAAGTCGGCCGCGTCGCGGCGCCGGGCACCCGATCCGGCGCAACCCCGCCCGGTCCCCATGCTCCTCCGCTACATCTCGTGCGGGCTGCTCTCGCTTGCGGGCGGCGCTGCGTGGCGCTTTACGCTCTCGCCCAACGCGGTCGGCATCGTCACCGGGTTCGCCGGGATCTTCTTCCTGCTGCTGGGGTTTCTGGTCGGCGGCCTCTACTGGTACGCACACGACCTCCGGGTCCGCAAGCGGACACCGGAGCTGATGCCCGACGAGCGGATCGTCTTCTCGTTCGTCGTCTTCGTGATGGTGCCGTTCGCGGTGCTGGCATTCATCGGCGTGATCTGGCTCCTGTCACTCCTCATCGGGGTGCACTGAGCCAGGACGCCGCGATTCCGCCGATCAGTTGAGGAAGGCGCGAAGCCTCCCGGCGACCTCGGTCATGGCGGTGCGATCCGGGCAGCCCTCCGGTGCCTCGTCGAGATACGCGTTGATGTCGGTGAGCGCAGCGACAATCTTCCCCATGCGCCAGAGCAGCAGACCGCGATCGCGGCGCTCCGCGGGCGACGAAACCAGGTCGACACAGCGGTCGGCCGCGCGCAACGCCTGGTCCCAGCATTCGAGGCTCGTGTAGCAGCGGCGCAGGTTGCGCGACATTCGCGCGAGCATGTCGCGTGCGCTTGCGCGCGCCACCTGTGCCGGCTCGACGGACTCGATCTCCTTGCCGGTCGAGGTCGTGATCAGGCGTTTGAGGTCGTCTGCATCGAGGGGTTCGCCGCTGGCGACAGTGTCGAAGAGGTGCCCGTCGACGCGCACCACGAAATGCCCCGGAAGGTTCACCCCCTCAACGGGAATCTCGGCGCGTGCGCCGACCGCGATCCAGATGGCCGAGCATGCGATGGGCACCCCCGCACCGCGCTCGAGCACGGAGTGGAGGTAGTGCGCACGCGGGTCCCCGCCCCCGGCACCACGCAGCCTCAGCCGGTCGCGCAGCAATGCACCCACCAACGGGGCATCGGAAGGACCGCAGCCGTGAAGGCCGCAGCGCGAGCGCAGCTCGCTTGCCAGCTCGTCGAGACGCTCGAGCCACCGCTCCGGCTCGACGCCGGGGCAGTCGTCGGCTGCGAGCCAGAGCGCGCCCTCGGCAATATCGCCATCCCGCTCGGCGCATTCGAGCACCGCCTCGCGCGGCTCCAGTCCGTGCATGGCCGGTAATCATGCTCCGCGACCCGCAGGTATGGGCATTTCGGAAGGAGTCACTCCGGCCGGCTCCCGTAGACTGACCGTGTGCTGCTCGAGGAGATCGCCGGCCCGGACGACCTGCGCGGGCTCGGCCCCGAAGATCTGACCCGGCTCTGCGCCGAGATCCGCGACGAGCTGATCAGCGCGGTCTCGCGGACCGGCGGTCACCTGGGCCCCAACCTCGGCGTCGTCGAGCTCACGGTCGCGATGCACCGTGTCTTCGACAGTCCCCGGGACGCGATCATCTTCGACACCGGCCACCAGGCGTACGTCCACAAGATGCTGACCGGCCGCCTCGGCCTCTTCGACACGCTGCGCCAGCAGGGCGGCCTGAGCGGATATCCCTCGCGGCATGAGTCCGAGCACGACCTGGTTGAGAACTCGCACGCGTCGACAGGGCTGAGCTACGCGCTCGGCTTCGCCACCGCCCGCGAGCTGCGCGGCGAGACCGGCAAGGTCGTCTGTGTGGTGGGTGACGGCGCCCTCACCGGCGGCATGGCGTACGAGGCCCTCAACAACATCGGACAGCTCAAGCCCGAGATGGTGATCATCCTCAACGACAACGGCCGCAGCTACGCGCCCACGGTCGGCGGCATCGCCGAGAATCTCGGCCACCTGCGCCTGTCACCGCGCTACGAGGCGGCCAAGGACGCGGCCGGCACCGCGCTCCGCTCGCTTCCGGCGGTCGGGCACTCCGCCTACGAAACCGCGCGGCGCATGAAGAACTCGCTCAAGCAGCTGGTGGCGCCGATCTCGATCTTCGAGACGCTCGGTCTCAAATACGGCGGCCCGATCGATGGACACGATCTCCAGGCGGTCGAGAAGGCGCTGCGTGACGCCGCCCGGATCCGCGGCCCCGTGGTGGTGCACGTGGTCACCAACAAAGGTCAGGGATACGGCCCCGCAGTTGCAGACAAGGTTGACAAATTCCATGGGGTTTCGACGTTCGATCCGGACAGCGGAACGGCGGCCAAGAAGGGCATCGACTGGACCGACGTCTTCGGCGAGGCGCTCTGCGAGGCCGCCGAAGCCGACGAGCGCATCGTGGCGATCACCGCGGCGATGGCGTCGTCGACGGGGCTCCTCGACTTCTCTCAACGCTTCCCGGATCGCTTCTTCGACGTCGGCATCGCCGAGCAGCACGCGGTGACCTTCGCCGCCGGCCTCGCCATGCGCGGGCTGCGTCCGGTGGTCTGCATCTACTCGACGTTCCTGCAGCGCGCATTCGATCAGGTCGCCTGCGACGTTGCGCTGCACCGGCTTCCGGTGACCTTCGTCATCGACCGCGCCGGGATCACCGGTGCCGACGGGCCGTCACATCACGGCATTCTCGACCTCGCCTACCTGCGCTGCATCCCTGGGATGACCATCTCGGCCCCGAGCTCGCCGGACGAGTTGCGCAGAATGTTCGCCACCGCGCTCGCGTACGAGGGCCCGTTCTCGTTGCGCTTCCCCCGGGGGGCGGCGCCGTCCGCCAGCACCGAACCACTCGAGCCCATTCCGGTGCCGAGTGTGGTCGTCCAGCAGCGTGGCCGGGACCTCGCACTCTTCGCGGTCGGCAAGATGGTCGGCGTCGCGATGCAGGCGCGGGAGAAGCTCGAGGCTCTCGGCATCTCCACGACCGTGGTCGATGCGCGATTCGTCAAGCCGCTGGCGCCCGAGCTCAGCTCCATTGCGGTGCGCCACCGCGCGGTGATCACCGTCGAGGATGGGGTTGCGAGTGGCGGATTCGGGTCGGCCGTGACCGAGCTGCTGACCTCGGAGGGCGTTACCGTGCCGATCGTGCGCATGGGACTCCCGGACCGGTTCATCGAACATGGCGCGCAGGCGGCGCTGCTCGGGCAACTCGGGCTCGATGCGGACGGCGTCGCCGCTGCGGCGCTCGCGCTGCTGCCCGCGACCGAGGTGCTCGCGGGCTGAACGGCTCTCGCCGAGCAGCACCACGCCATGAACCGGGTCTCCGCACGCCAACAGGCAGCGATGCGATCGATCACTGACGATGGCGCGCCTGGCTCCGACGACGCGAGCCTGAGGATCACACTGCTCCAGCACGAACTCGAGCAGGCGCAGCTGGAGAACGTTCGCCTCCGGCAGTCGCTGCTCGAGCCGCCGTACTCGCAGCTGCGAACCATCATGCGCCAGTACCCGCAGGTCTCCAGGACGGCGATCAAGGCACTCAATGTCGCCACCGGGACCGGGCGGATCAACTTTCACCGACGAGCGTTCGGGCGACTGCGGTTGCCGCGCGACCTTCGCATCCTGGAGAGCTCGGGCCTCTTCGATGCCGACTGGTACACCGCGAACTACCCGGACGTCACGCTCTCCGGGATGGATCCGCTGCACCATTACGCGCTGGTCGGCGCCGCGCGTGGATGGGATCCGGGTCCCCGCTTCTCAACGGACTTCTACCTCGAGCACAACCCCGACGTGTCGCGCGGCACCAATGCGCTCCTCCACTTCCTGCGCCACGGTCGCGCTCGAGGCAGCAGGATAGCGCCGTCGACCGTGGAGCACCGCTGGCTCGCGCTCACCCTCGACGAGCGCTTCTCGAACCTGCGACCGCTGCGCGTGTACGCGAGCGCGTCGGCACCGAAGCGGGTCTCCATGGTCACGGACAGCATCAACAGCGGCAGCCTCTTCGGTGGCGTTGGCACGGCGCTCATCTTTGCCTCGTTGCTGGCCCGGCGCATGGATCGTCCGTTGCGGATCATCACGCGTGCGGAGCTCCCGACCCCCGCGAACTGCCGGACCGTGCTCGAGGCCAATGGGATTCCCTGGGATGGCGATGTGGATTTCGTCTTCTCGTCGCGAGATACGCCCGATGGGCGGCTCGTCGACGTCGCCGAGGGTGACCTGTTCGTCACCACGTCCTGGTGGACGACGTGGGCGACGCGCACGTCGATCGACCCCGCGAACATCATCTATCTCGTCCAGGAGGACGAGCGCCGCTTCTACCCGGAGGGCGATGATGCGATCCGCTGTGCGGAGGTGCTCGAGGATCCGCGGATCACATGCATCGTCAACTCCAAGCCACTCTTCGACTACCTCTTCGGCGACGACACTGCCCATGCGCGCGCGCCGGCATGGTTCGAGCCGGCATTCCCCGCGTTCGCGATTCCGCGAGAGGCGCCGGTCCCAGGCAAACGCAACTTCATCTTCTATGCGCGACCGAAGAACCTGCGCAACCTCTACTACCGTGGTCTCGAAGCGATCGCCGGCGCGATCGACGCGGGACACCTCGACCCTGCCGAATGGGGGTTCTTCTTCATCGGCAGGGACCTGGAGCCGGTCGCGTTGCCGGGAGGAGTCCGACCGTCGCTCATCGAGAATCTCGGCTGGCACGACTATCAGCGGCTGCTCCGGCGTATGGACCTCGGTCTGTCGTTGATGGCGTCGCCGCATTCCAGCTACCCGCCGCTCGATCTGGCAGCGGCCGGAGCGGCCGTGGTCACCAACACGTTTGGGCCGTACAAGCGATCACTCGACCAGTACTCGGCAAACATCATCTGTGCCGACCCGGATCTCCCGAGCCTGGTCGCCGGCATCGGCCAGGGGGTCGCCCTCGCCCGGGACGTCGCCCGCCGCGACGCAAACCATCGGAGCAGCCGGTTCCAGACCGACTGGAACGCTGTCTTTGCGCCGATCTGCGATCAGCTCGCGGGTGCGCCGGCCGCCACCAGGACATAGGGGTGCCTGCCAGGCCAACCCCGCCGCAGTTTCCGGACCCCTGGGCGCCGAGCCTCGAGGATCGCATCCGGCGGATCTCGGTGCCAGGCGCCCACTCGGTCGCCTACGTCTATGAGGTGCCCGACACCAGTACCTTTCGCTATCGGGTGTTCAACATGGTCGAGGCGCTCACCCTCGAGGGCGGCGGCCAGCCGGTCTCGGCGACCTGGTTCACCGGCGCTGAGCTGCCCATCCTCGAGGGGCTCATCGGCGGCGTCGACACGCTGATCATCTGCCGGACGCGCTATTCGGCACGCCTCGACAACCTGGTCCTTCGCGCCCGTGCCGCCGGGTGCCGCGTCCTGTTCGACGTTGACGACCTGATCTTCGACACCCGCTACGTGAGCCTCATCCTCGAGACACTCGATCGGAACCCCGGCGAGGCGATGCTCGACGAGTGGTTCGCGGCGATGTCGCGCCTCGGCGCATTGCTTCGCCTCTGCGACGGCGCGATCTCGACCAACGACTTCCTGTCGGCGCGCATCGAGGAGTTCGCGCAGCTGCCGACATGGGTCGTTCCCAACTTCCTCAACGCCCTGCAGCTGGACCGATCAGCCGAGGTCCGTCAACACCGGCGCGCATCGCCCGGCGTGACCAGCATCGGCTATTTCAGCGGGACGCCGACGCACAATCGCGATTTCGAGCTCGTGTCGACCGCGCTCGCGCGGATCATGACCAGGCACACCGACCTGCGCCTCACCATCGTGGGGTTCCTGGACATCGGTGCCGCGCTTCGCGGGTTCACGGATCGCATCGACCAGCTGCCGCTCACCGACTTTCTGACGCTGCAGACGCTCATCGGGTCGGCCAGCCTCAACATCGTGCCGCTGCTGACCAACGTGTTCAGCAACTCGAAGTCAGAGCTCAAGTACTTCGAAGCGGCGATCGTCGGCACCCCGACCCTCGCGTCGCCCACCTACACGTTTCGTCTCGCGATCGAGGACGGCGTCAACGGCTACCTGGTCGACGCGTACGACTGGGAGGAGCGCATCGAGCAGGCGGTGTGTGGTGAACTCGACCTCGCCGGGGTTGCCGAGCGTGGGCTCGAGCACACCCTTCGCTGGTACACGCCGGCGGCGCAGGTTGGCGCGATCCGCAACGCGGTGCTCGGCACCCGGGCCTCCGGATAGACTGCCGGCATGGCTCTTCGCTGGCAGAACATCGTCATCGATTGCAGCGACCCCCTCCTGGTCGGGTCGTTCTGGAGCGAGGCGCTCGGCCTCGACCTGCACGGACCCGAGGACGGCGAGTGGTGGCTCGAGCCCGGCGGCGAGAGTCCGGACATCCTGTTCCTCCGCGTTCCCGAGGGAAAGTCGGTCAAGGACCGCATCCATCTCGACCTGCGCCCGGACGACCAGGCCGCCGAGGTCGAGCGCCTGATCGCGCTCGGCGCACGCCGCATCGACATCGGCCAGGGCGACGTCAGCTGGGTGGTGATGGCCGATCCCGAAGCCAACGAGTTCTGCGTCCTACAGCCGAGACCCGATCCCTCTTCTACTTCATAGATAACTGGTCCGGGTGGCGGAGCGGGGGTAGCGCCGATCTGCTGACTGGCGCCGAGCAGAGTGGTCCCAGAAAGCTGAGTGGTGAGGAGTTAGACCAGGCAGCTGAGCGGCGAGGGGCCCCGCTCCGTCAGGCCCCGGACCAGACCTTTTTCAAATAGAGGAGGGGCCGGGTCGAGGTAACCCGGCCCCCCTGTCCAGGAAGGAGTGTGCTGTTGAGGTGCTGAGCTCGGTGCTCAGGCGTCGTAGTAGAGGGCGAACTCGTAGGGGTGTGGCCGGAGCGCCACCGGGTCCACCTCGTTCTCGCGCTTGTATGAGATGTACATGTCGATGAGGTCCTGGGTGAACACGCCGCCCTCGGTGAGGAACTCGTTGTCGACCTCGAGTGCGTTGAGCACCTCGGTCAGTGACCCCGGGAGGTCCTTGACGCGTGCCTTCTCCTCGCCCTCGAGCTCGTAGAGGTCGGCCTCCACGGGCGTCGGCGGCTCGATCCGGCGCTTGACCCCGTCGAGCCCGGCCATCAGGCAGGCCGAGAACGAGAGGTACGGGTTGCACATCGGGTCGGGCGAGCGGAACTCGAGCCGGCGTGCTCCAGGGGCCGCGCTGTAGGTGGGAATGCGCACGCAGGCGCTCCGGTTGCGCGCGCTGTAGGCGAGCTTGATCGGCGCCTCGTACCCGGGCACCAGCCGCCGGTAGCTGTTCGTGGTCGGCGCCGCGAAGGCCAGGACCGCCGCCGCGTGCTTGAGGAGGCCGCCGATGTACCAGCGCGCGGTGTCACTGAGCAGCGCGTAGCCATCCTTGTCGTAGAAGAGCGGGACCCCGTCCTTCCAGAGCGACTGATGGGTGTGCATGCCACTGCCGTTATCACCGAAGAGCGGCTTCGGCATGAACGTCGCCGTGTAGCCGTTCTCGTAGCAGACGTTCTTGACGATGTGCTTGTAGATGAGCACCTTGTCGGCCATGTTCACCAGCGAGTTGAAACGCATGTCGATCTCGGTCTGACCGGCGGTGCCGACCTCGTGGTGATGGACCTCGATCGGCACACCCGCATCGATGAGCGCAAGCACGATCTTGCTGCGGAGGTCCTGCAGCTTGTCGATCGGCGGCGTCGGGAAGTAGCCCTGCTTGAGCTTCGGGCGGAAGCCGAGGTTGGCAGTCCCGTTCTTGCCGGTGTTCCAGATGCCCTCATCGGAATCGATGTGGTAGTAACCCTCGTGGGTGTTCTGATCGAACCGCACCGAGTTGAAGATGTAGAACTCGAGCTCGGGGCCCCAGTACGACGTGTCGGCGATCCCGGTGCTGAGCAGGTACTCCTCAGCCTTCCTCGCGACATAGCGAGGGTCGCGGCTGTAGTCCGCGAGCGTGAGCGGGTCCTTGATGTCGCAGACCATCGCGAGAGTCGGGATCTCGAGGGTGCCATCGACGAAGGTCCGGCCAGGATCGGGGAACAGGAGCATGTCGCTCTCATAGATCTTCTGGAAGCCGCGGATGCTCGAGCCGTCGAAGCCGATGCCCTCCTTGAAGAGCGACTCGGTCATCTCCCCGACGGGGATGCTGAAGTGCTGCCAGCTCCCGAGGAGATCCGCAAACCGGAGGTCGACCATCTTGATGCCGAGCTCTTTCGCGTTGCGGATGACGTCGGCAGGTTTCGCCCTGGTGGTGGCAGTCGGAGACATCTCGGGTGTCACCTCATCTAGAACTCTCACGGCTAAGGATTCGTCGATCGCCATAGGACTCCTTCCGCCGACGCTGGCTGAATCACCGCCACCACCGATTGGACCCTTCGGTCGCGGCGGCACACTACGAGATGCAGACTAGAGCGCCATCCGTCCGCGAGCTATGGACTCTGAGCCCGAGGGTTTCAGCGTGTGGCTTGTGCGTGACGCACAAACCGAACTCGTGCCGCGGTCGCTCAGTTGGCGTCGGGAGGCTTGATCTCCGCCACCTGGGACCGTGCGAGCGCCTTGTCCTTGAAGTAGACCTTGTTGATATCGACAAACCGGACCTGCGCCTCGGGGACATCCTCTTCGGCATAGATGGCGTCCACCGGGCAAGGATCCACGCAGGCCCCGCAGTCGATGCACTCGTCCGGATCGATGTAGACCATCCGGTCCTCGGTTGCCTCGTGGATGCAATCCACGGGGCAGACCTCGATGCACGACTTGTCCTTCAGGTCGACGCAGGTCTCGGTGACGATGTAGGTCATTCCCGGTGAGTCTAGCAAGGCGAACTCGGCGCACTCGACGTAACCGCCCCGCGTACTCGTTGTATGGCGCCGCCTCCGCAGCGGTGTGAACTTCGTGGACGCCGCGATCAACACGTTCGAGTTGCTCCACCGACAAGTCGCGCCGCCGACCAAGGGCGCTCAGCTAACCCGGGACTCCCTCCGGCTCTGGCTGAGCGCCCCGTGCGGCTCCCGCCTGGATCACATCGCGAATCCGCAGGCAGAGATGCAGGTTGAGGCGGGTCGCCGGGTCGTCGAGTCGCAGGCGGCCGACCTCCTCGATGCGGCGCAGGCGGTAGAGCACGGTGTTGCGATGCAGCTTCAGGCGCTGAGCCGTCTCGGTCGGTGACCCGTTGGCCTCGAAGTACGCGTCGAGCGTTGCCATGAGCTCCGCGCTCGACCGTTCGTCATACGCGACCAGCTCGCCGACGGTGCCGCGGTAGTAGTCGCTGAGCTCGGGATGTTGCGCCATCGCGAAGAGCAGCCGATGCAGGCCGAGATCGGCAAAGCTCGCCTGGCGCCCGGGACCCAGCAGGCGACGGCTCATCTCGAGGGCGTGCTCGGCCTCCCGGAACGATTGGCGAACGCCCGACGCGCCCTCGTGAGTTCCGGCCGAGGCCGAGTGAGGTGGTCGCATCGCCGGTTGCGCGGGCGCATTCGCCACGCACCAGCTCCGCGAACCGGTACATGGCGTCGAGAGCGCCGCCGCTCTCCGGCATCACCACGACACAGACGGCACCCTCGTGGGCGGCGACCAGGGCTCGGACCTCGCGCCGGGCAACCACGTTCTGGGCGGCACGAAGAGCCCGCAGCTCCCAGGATGCCGTTGATACGGAGCCACGAAGCGCGATCACCGCGACCTGGTGGGAGAGGTCGGCGCCAAGCCGGCGCGCCCGCTCGAGCGCGACCCGCTCCGAGGAGTACGAGCCGGTGAGGAGCGATGCGATGAACTCGCCCTCGAGCTTGTCCCGGGTCTCGGTCACGGCCCGTTCGCGGTCGAACTCGATGGCGCATGCTGACGCAGCCCTGGCCACCGCCAGGCGCGCGATCTGGTCGAGCCGATGCTCCTCCCCGATGACGCAGACGAAACCGCCCACGCCGCTGCGCATCGGGACCGGGCTCACCAGCGACGCCAGCCCGTTGCGACCGACGGTGAACTCGCGAACCGGCGGATCGGACCCGACCGCGACGATGGTGCTCCCCCAGCGACGCAGGGCGTCGGCCCCGGCGCCGACGTCGGCGAGCAGGGTGGGGTCGGTGACGGTGAGATGGCGCACGTCACCGCCGTCGTCCAGCCATGCGCTGGCGAGCCCGGTGACCTCGGCAAGCCGCTCGATGATCTTGTCGGGACCGGCACCGCTGAGCGCGAGGTCCATCAGGGAGAGTTGCAGGTCCTGCGCACGCTCGTGCAGCAGGGCCCGCTGGTCGAGGATGAAGCGAACGCAGGTGTGATGCGCGTCGGTTGCGTGGATCCCGTCGGGCAGCCGGAGCAGCGGCATCATCAGGCGGTCGGCCGCGGCGATGCTCTCGACGGACACGTCACCGACAACCGCCACCGCGACACCCCCCTTCTCGGCGAAGCTGACCATCACCTGGGGCAGGTCGAGGCGCTCGTCGAGCAGCCGGATGCTCTTGACCGGGACGAATGCGATCTCGCCGCCCTTGACCGCCTCGAACGCAGGCGGGCGGGTGCGCAGCGCGCACGCCCATTCAACGCGGCGCTCGAGGCCGCCACCTCCGCCGAGGAGGTCGGTGCCAGGGGGCAGAACCCCGCGCCAGACATCCTTGACGGTGAGCGTTGGCGAGCTCATGACGAACGCATCCGATCAGCAGCGCTCGAGGTACTGATCGATCTCCCAGGGCGTCACCTGGCCACGGTACGCCTGCCATTCGAGGCGCTTGGCGGCGATGAACCGCTCCGCAAGATGATCGCCGAGGGCGTCGATGACCACCTCGTCGGCCTCGAGCGCGTCGATGGCGTCCTTCAGGTTGTCGGGGAGCACGCCGACGTTGCGGCGCTCCAGCTCGACCTCGTCGAAGCCGTAGAGCGACTCCTCGACCGGCGGCGGCAGTGGCAGGCGCCGCTCGATCCCGTCGAGCCCGCAGCGGAGCATCACCGCGAACGCCAGGTATGGGTTGCAGGATGGATCGGGACTGCGGAGCTCGACCCGGGTGGCCTCGGCGCGGCCGACGTGCGGGACGCGAATGAGCGCACCGCGGTTGGTTCGCGCCCATGAGATGAAGATGGGGGCCTCGAATCCACGGACCAGGCGCTTGTAGGAGTTGACCAGCGGGGCGAGGATGGCGGTGATCCCCGCCGCGTGATGGAGTTGCCCGGCGATGAAATGCTGGGCGACGTCGCTGAGCCCGTAGGCGTCCTCACCGGCGAAGGCGTTGGTCGCATCGCGCAGGCGGATCAGGCTCTGATGGACGTGCATGCCGCTGCCCGGCTTGCCGTCGAACGGCTTGGGCATGAAGGTGGCGATCACGCCCGACTGCTCGGCAACCGCCTTGAGCGCGTACCGGAAGGTGATCAGATCGTCGGCCGCTTTGAGGGCGTGAGCGGCGTCGATATCGATCTCGTGCTGTCCGCCGGCGATCTCATGATGGGAGGTGTTCACGGCGATGCCCAGGCTCATCAACGCGCTGACCATCCGCTGGCGCAGGTCGCGGTTGCCGTCGCTCGAGAAGTCGAAGTACGAGCTTCGATCGTTGCGAGTCGGCACCAGGGTTCCGTCGGCGATGCGCTCCAGGAGGAAGAACTCCACCTCCGGTCCGACCCGGTACTCGAAGCCGAGGCGCTCGGCTTCCCCGACCGCGCGCCGGAGCACACCCCGAGGGTCGCCCTGGTACGGCTCGCCGTCCGGGGTGGTCGCCCAGCAGATCAACCGGGCGGTGCTCTCGTCGGCCCATGGCAGGAGCTGAAATGTCGAGGGGTCGGGGACGAGGTACATGTCGGACTCGGCAGTCCTCGCAGCGGAGTCCACTGAGGAGCCGTCGAACCAGGTCCCATGAGCGATCGCCTCGCTCAGCTGGGATGCCGGGATGGTGACTGTCTTCACGCCACCGACCACATCGGTGAACTGGAGATCGATGTGGCGCACCTGCGCGTCCTCCACCCTGGCCAGGAGGTCAGGTGGGGCTTCCCTCGGGGTGGAAAGTGGCAATTGAAGCCCTCCAACTAGGCGGAGCGCACAAGCGCGAGTGACCGAACGGAGTCTAACGCACCTCGCGGTTTGGTCCGACACCCCGGCCTGTCAGAACATCGTGCATTGCGCACAGCATGAGATGCCATACAAAGAGGTCTGGTCCGGGGCCTGTCACGGCGGGGACCCCTCGCCGCTCAGCTGCCCGGTCTGACTCCCCATCGCTCGGCGTTCTGGGACCGTCTTGCGCGGCGCCGGTCAGCAGGTCGGCGCTTCTCCCCGCCGTGCCACCCGGACCAGTTATTTATGGATCCCAACTGGGCTCAGGAAACTGCTACTCCCATTCCCTCGAATGTGGTCATTGCCTGGGCAAACGCCTGGGTGGTCATGGTTCGCTCCACGCCGTAGAGGACGTCGACAAACGTGATCGTGCTTCGAACCGGGTCGTAGCCGATCACGGGCACGGCGTGCTCGCCGATCGCCCATGGGATCCTGGCTCCGTCCCACGCGGTCCAGTAGCGCGGGGCGTGCGCTTTGAAATCCGACGTCAGCCAGACCACGACCGAAGTCTCCGAGGCGAAGCTCGGAAACGATCTCAGTGATCGTCCAGCCGAGATGGCCGTCCGCGGTCGCCCCGTACCGTTCGGCCGCGGCGACGATCGGCGGGTAGTACACGCCGTACCCGGTGAAGTTGGGCTCATAGCCGTTGACGTCACCGACGAATGCCTTGTACGGGTCGCCCCAGCGGGCCGGCTCGCCGTTGGACCCGAGCTGGGGCGATCGTGGATCCTGGGGCAGGCTGGAGTAGATCCGGTCCTGGGGCACGTCGATGTTCCGCACTGCCAGCGCCACCTGGAGGGCGGCCGAACTCGCAATCGAGGGCGAGATCCTGCTTGATGATCGGACCCGGAAGGAACACGGCGCCCGCGTCCGTGCTCGCCGGCGAGGCGGTCGGCGCCGACGGCGTGGGCGTCGCCGCGGGCGTTTGTCCCGCGGTTATCTGCGCGACCGCATGCGAGCTGTTGCCTTCGGCGAGAGTCCACAGCGGAAGCGCGACCGCGGCGGCGAGGGTCAACAGACCAACCGCGGCGATGGCCGGACGGCGGAGGCGAATCACGTCGACGGTCTCGTGCGCACGGTCATACCACTCTAACCAGCGCCCCGCGACCTGGTTACATCGACTGGTTACTGCGGAACGTTGATCCGGCCGCCGAGCTCACGGAACTCGATCGACTTCTCCTCCATCCCCAGCCGAAGCGCCTGGTCCTCATCGACTCCGTGGTCGCGCGCGTAATCGCGGATGTCCTGCGTGATGCGCATGCTGCAGAACTTCGGGCCGCACATCGAGCAGAAGTGCGCGACCTTCGCGCCCGCGGCGGGCAGGCTCTCGTCGTGCATCGACCGGGCGGTCTCCGGGTCGAGGCTCAGGTTGAACTGGTCCTCCCAACGGAAATCGAACCTCGCTTGCGAGAGCGCGTCGTCCCACTGTTGCGCGCCTGGATGTCCCTTGGCGAGGTCGGCGGCGTGGGCGGCGATCTTGTACGCGATCACGCCGTCCTTGACATCCTGCCGATCGGGGAGACCGAGGTGCTCCTTGGGCGTCACGTAGCAGAGCATCGCCGTGCCGTACCAACCGATCATCGCGGCGCCGATCGCCGAAGTGATGTGGTCGTAGCCCGGTGCGATGTCGGTCGTGAGCGGACCGAGGGTGTAGAAGGGCGCCTCGTGACACACCTCCATCTGCAGGTCGACGTTCTCCTTGATCTTGTGCATCGGCACGTGTCCCGGACCCTCGATCATCACCTGGACGTCGTGCTTCCACGCGACCTGAGTCAGCTCGCCGAGAGTGCGAAGCTCGCCGAACTGCGCCTCGTCGTTGGCGTCGGCGATCGAACCGGGACGCAGCCCGTCGCCGAGGGAGAACGAGACGTCGTAGGCACGGAGGATCTCGCAGAGGTCCTCGAAGTGCGTGTAAAGGAAGTTCTCCTGGTGATGCGCCAGGCACCACGCCGCCATGATCGAACCGCCGCGCGACACGATCCCGGTCACGCGCTTCGCGGTGAGGGGGACGTAGCGCAGCAGCACGCCGGCGTGGATCGTGAAGTAGTCCACCCCCTGCTCGGCCTGCTCGATGATCGTGTCGCGGTAGATTTCCCAGGAGAGCTGGTCGGCGTTGCCGCCCACTTTCTCGAGCGCCTGGTAGATCGGGACAGTCCCGACAGGAACTGGCGAGTTGCGCATGATCCACTCGCGTGTGGCGTGGATGTCCTTGCCGGTCGACAGGTCCATGATCGTGTCCGATCCCCACCGCGTCGCCCAGCGCATCTTCTCGACCTCGGCGTCGATGCTCGAGAGCACTGCCGAGTTGCCGATGTTCGCATTCACCTTCACGAGGAACTTGGTGCCGATGATCATCGGCTCCGCCTCGGGGTGGTTGACGTTGGCCGGGATGATGGCGCGGCCACGAGCGACCTCATCGCGAACGAGCTCGGGCGCCACTCCCTCGCGGATGGCGATGAACTCCATCTCGGCGGTGATCAGGCCTCGGCGCGCGTAGTGCAACTGGGTCACGGCCGCGCCGTCGCGAGCCCGGAGCGCATCACCGCGTGCTCCAGTGACGGCCTCGACGTCGCCTCGCTCGAGGATCCAGGGCCGGCGCAGCGCCGGCAGCCCCGCCTGGGGGTCGACGGCCACCGCCGGATCGCCGTGGGGCCCACTGGTGTCGTAGAGACGCAGTGGCGGGTTCGCAGTGTCCCCGGCGGCTCCGCGTGTGGGCGCCTGGGCCACCTCCCGGAACGGGACCAGCAGGTCGGGACGCGAGCCCCGCACGTAGACCCGGCGAGCGTTGCCCGTCGGAGCGGCGGCAGGCTCGGTTGCAGTCCCTTCGCGATCGATCACCTCGGTCATGTCGGCCTCCAATTGACACGACGCCCGGAGAGCCGCCTCGCAGGCGGAGCGCTCCCTGCGCCGGCATTACCCGGATCAGGTTCCACGGTCGGCCGCCACCAGCAGCCCTCTCAGCCCGGTCTCGCCGAGCTCCCGCGCCAGAGATGGTACGCCCCCTGTCGCGAAGCGGCGACGCGGGGTTGCAGAGATATCTTTCGAGAGATATAATTCGATACATGGATGTCGAAACGAATGTCTCCCTAGGCGCCACGGTTCCAGAGGCTCCCGCGCTGCCGAACCTCGAGCCGCGCAAGCTGACCGATCCACGCGCCATGCGCGCTGTCGCCCATCCGGTGCGGATCGCGCTCCTCGAGGTGCTCGGCACCGAGGGTCCGCTGACCGCCACCCAGGCGGGCGAGTTGATCGGCGAGAGCCCGACGACGTGTTCGTTCCACCTCCGCCAGCTGGCCAAGTACGGGTTCATCGAGGAGGTTGCCGGCGTCGCTGGACGCAAACGTCCGTGGCGCCTCGTGCACACAGGTTTGAGCTTCTCCGACGTCAGCGAAGACCCGGAAACCCGCCTGGCGGCGACCGCGCTGACTCGCGTGCTCCATGAGTTCTATCTGGACCGTTTGAAGGAGGGGCTCGCGCTGCGCCGCGACACGCCCACCGAGTGGCAGAAGGCCACCGGAGCGAGCGAATTCCTGCTCTACGTCACGGTGGAAGAGCTGCACGAGCTCGACGAGCGGATGAACGCTCTGGTCAAGCCGTTCGTCGAGCGCATCGGCAATCCGAAGAGGCGCCCGAAAGGAGCGGCGCCGATCGAAGTGCTGTTCTTCGCATATCCGCGCCCCCACCACCGCACCCACTGAGAAGCATCAAAAAGGAGGAAAAGAGATGTCTGGTTTCGTCACCATCGAGCTGAACTCGGGCCATCGAGCTGCAACGCTCCCTTGAGCGTCAACGCTGCTACTACGATGAGTTTGAATGCTCGAAGCGCACCGTGTTGCAGCGCGTCTCCGCCATGGTCAATCCATGGGCGGCTCGTAACGACTGCATCTGATGCCACCGACGTGCCTGCGGAGGCACGTGTGAGCGTGCCTCCGCCACTGGCCTAGTCGGACGTCGCATCGGGCAGTTCGCCCGTTCGACAGATCTCAGCGAAGAGCGCAGCGCTGGGCTTGGGGATGCGCTCGAGGGTCTCCCGGTCGACAGCGATCAAACCGAAACGTTTGGTGTACCCCTCCGCCCACTCGAAGTTGTCCCACGCCGTCCAGTACAGGTACCCGCGCACGTCGGCGCCCGCTTCGATCGCGTCGACGACGGCGCCGAGATGGTCGCGAAGATATGCGGGCCGCAGCTCGTCGTCACGGTCGGCGACGCCGTTCTCGGTGATGAGCAGCGGAAGGCCGAACTCTGAGGACAGATCGGTGATCGCGCGGCGCAGCGCACCGGGGTCGATCGCCCACCCGGTACTCGACAGCGGCAAGCCCGGCACGGCTTCGTGGCGTGTGAAGAGCATGCCGGGTGCGCGCACGTTGAACGACAGCGCTTCGCTGGTGTAGTGGTTCAGTCCGAGGTAGGTGAGCGACCCCGCGAGGCCGGGCACCACCTCGCCGTGTCCGACGGGAGCAAGAACACGGCCCGCGACGCAGCTGCGGAGAAACCAGCGGTTGAACAGAAAGTCGGGCAGTGTTGCAAGCGAACGATCGACGCGTGACGACGGATCACGCGGGATGAATCGGCGCTCGTGATGCGCGATCGAGAGCTGCGCAGAACGGCCGTGGCGCGCTGAAACCGTCGTGATCGCCCGCGCGGCAGCGGCATGCATGCGCAGCAGGCCGCGCAGCGCTGCCATCGCACTCCGGAGCGACCGTTCTCCAGGCGGCCACTGCCCTTCGAGATACCCGAGGACGGCGACCACCGTCGGTTCGTTCACCGTCACCCACCATGTGACCATGTCGCCAAGCGCCTCCACGCACGCGGCGGCGTAGCGCGCAAAACGCGCCGGCGCCTCAGGCGCGGCGAATCCCCCCGCATCGGCCAGCCAGACGGGGATGGTGAAATGGTGCAGCGTGACCACCGGTTCCATGCCCGCGCGGCGACACGTGCGCACGACATCCGCATAGTGCGCGAGGGCTTCCAGGTCGAAGCGCCCGGGCTCCGGCTCGACGCGAGCCCACTCGACCGAGAACCGGTGCGCGTTGTGGTGCATCGCCCCGAGCTGCGCGAAGTCCTCGCGATATCGATGAAATTGATCGATGGCGACCGTCGCGTCGCCTCCTCCGTTGATCGCCTCGGGATGATCGGCGACCCACCGCGTCCAGTCGTTGTCGATGCCGCCCTCCACCTGGTGCGCGGCGGTCGCACACCCGAGGAGGAAACCGTGCGGCAGACGCCTCGGCGTCACCCGGGCGCCGCGGGCGCGGCAAGGACGAGGCGCCGGTACCCGTCCGACGGCTCGTCGAGGATCAGGGTCACGCCGTTCTTGCGGCTCCAGGCGCGCACCGCGAAGGCATGCTCCGCGATCGGTGACCGCACCTCCAGCTGACCGCCGGGCTCGAGCCGCGCGTACGCCCTTCGGACGCGCTCGAGCGCGCCGGGCTCGGTGCACAACTCCTCTGAGCTGCTCAGGTCGATGACGGTGGTTTCAGGCATGAGGCGCTGCAGGCCGTGCCAGTCGGATCATCAGACCAGAATACGTGGGGCCTTCCAGGGTATGGGCCGCCCGGGGGCGGGTTTGCCGGTCGCCCTCCTTAAGCGGCCCATAATGCGCGGATGCCTATTTCAGAGCCTGTCCGCCAGGACGCGATCGTCGATGACGAGGAGGAGCGCCCTCCCCGCGTCGCCGGCACCGTCCGTCTCATGACCGAGGACCCCTTCGAGATCGACGAGCAGGCTGACGGCAACGTCGGCCGGCGCCTCTCCTCGATCGCTGCGAAGAGCCCGTGGGTCATCCCCGTCGCGCTGATGGGGATCGGCGTGGCTTTCCTGGTGCTGCGCCGCCGCCAGTGACCTCGAGCCCGCCTCGGGGAGCGATCTCCGCCAGGGGCGGGCTGTCGGACCTGGCGAAGATATCGAGCATGAGCGCCTCGAACGCGAGACGCGGCTGCGCATACATGGCAACCAACTCGGCGGTCTCGAGGATCCGCGCCAGGATCTCGACGATGCGGGTGAGATCCAGGTCCTGCGCCCACGCCTCGAGCGCCGGACGATAGGCCTTCCAGACCGCGAGCTCCGGTGCGCCCGAGGCGAAGCACGCGGCATCGCGGACGAACGATGCCCAGGCGCCCAACGTGATCAGCGCCTGCTCGCGAACCTCGGCGGTGCGCTCGGTTCCCGCCGCGGCGGCCACGGTCACCTGCGCCGCAGCCCGGAGCGCCCCTTCCGCTCCTCCGCCGCCGGCACCGATGAATCGATCGAGTGCGTCCAGCTCGCTCGCGAGCGCCCCCGCCTCGGTGGCGAGGTGCAGGGCGCGCCCGGGACGGCCGGCGGCAAGCGCAGCGGCGGTGGCCGCGTCGTGCTCCCTCACGCCGTGGACACGCTCGAGCCAGCGCTCGATCACCGCCGGCGAGACCGGGCCGAGCACGACCGTCTCGCAGCGCGACCGCACCGTCTGGGGCAGCTGCTCGGGGTGTGCCGAGGTCAGGATGAGATGGGCGCGGGGCGGCGGCTCCTCGAGGGTCTTGAGCACGTTGTCGGCCGCCTGCTCGGTCAGGCGGTCGGCGCGGGCGATCACCGCGACCCGCCGGCCGCCGGCATAGGCGGAGAGCGAGAGGAACTGCTGGAGCGACGGCCCGGCCTCCTCGTCGCCGGCCTTGCGCTTCGGGGATGGCCGCATCCGGTCGATGCCCACGTTCTCCAAGGCCGAATCCTCCAGCCAGAAGTCGGGGTGTGCCGTGAGGCCCCCGGGCCAGCTTTCGGCGTCGAGAAGCTCTGAGGCGAGGGCGAGCGCCGCGGTGGTCTTGCCCACGCTCTCGGGTCCGATCAGAAGCAGCGCGTGCGTCAGGTCCTCGTCGACCCCGCTCGCCACCAGGCGCTGCAGAACGGGGCCGTGGCCGATCACCGAGTCCAGCGTGGTCACGGGACGGATTGTGCAGAATTGCCCGCGGTGACTCAGTCCCAGACGCCAGCGCAGGCGGCCGTGCCGCCGCACCAGGCCGAGACCGGACGTCACTACGCCGCGCGGGTCATCCTCTACATGGAGGCGGCGTTCCTCGTCCTCATCTCATTCGGGTTCTTCAGCGGCGCCCAAGGGAGTGACCTGCTGAGCGTGGCGGGTGGCGGGGGCCTCTGCATCGTCGGGGCGGCGATCCTCGGCGTCGGCGCCACCCGGATGCGGCACGACGTGCCGGTGGTCCGCGACACGGCCGATCCAGACGCGAAGGTGCCGTGGGACTGGACCGATTTCGTGATGTTCTGGCCGGGGTGGTTCAGCGCATTTCAGCTGCTCGGCTCGGTGGCGGTGATCATCACCAACCTCCTCGGCAACAACTCGGATCCGACCGTGCGCAACGCGATCGAGTCGTCGGTGCTCGCGGTCTGCCAGTACGGCGGCATGCTCTTCAACATCTACGTGCTCGCATTCATGCGCCGTGGGGGCACCCTGCGCGACCTCGGCTGGCGTGGGTTCAAGTGGTGGTGGCTTCCCATGGCGCCGGTCGCCACGTATGTCGCGCTCATCGGCGCGAACATCCTCCAGACCATCAACCAGAATCTGTTTCCCGGTGTATCCAACGGGCAGTGCCACGAGGTGCAGCACGACTACAGCCACTACTACGTGCTGGCGATCATCGTCGTCTGCGTCATCGCACCCATTTCCGAAGAAACCATCTTCCGTGGCTTCATCTACGGGTGGTTGCATCGCTGGGGACCGGCGATCTTCGCGGTGCCGCTGAGCGCCGCCATCTTCTCGGCAGCGCACCAGCAGCTGGTGCTGTTCCTGCCCCTCTTCTTTGTCGGCCTTGTCCTCGCCTCGCTCTACCAGGGGTCGCGAAGCATCGTTCCGGGCATCCTCACGCACGCCCTCTTCAACCTGCCCAACATCATCGCGATCCTGAGCACGACGACCACGTGTTGAGGCCGCGCATACGGATGGGTCGGTGCGGTCAGACGACCGACTGGATCTGACCGCCGTCAACTGGCATCGACACGCCGGTGACGAATGACGCCGCGGGTGAACAGAGGAAGACCGCGACGCGGGCGATCTCGTCGGGCTCACCCACGCGGCCGAGGGGATTCCCCTTGCCTGCGTTGGCGAAGAACGCGTCGAGGTCGGTGACACCGGCAGCACGCGCGATCTCGATCTGACGGTCTGTCCGGATCGACCCCGGCAGCAGCGAGTTGACACGGATCTGCGGCGCCAGCTCGTTGGAGAGTGTCTTGGCGAGACCACTCACCGCGCCGCGAATGCTGTTGCTCAGCGTCAGGCCACTGATCGGCTGCTTGACGCTCGTCGATGTGATGAAGAGGATTGCCGCCGAGTTGGACTGCCGGAGCGCGGGCAGCGCAGCCTGCACCAGGTGCACCGCGCTCAGGAAGGTGAGCTGATATGCGGCCTCGAATTTTTCGTCGTCGAGATCGGCAAAGGAGTCGCGTGGCGGGCCACCTGCGTTGACGACCAGCGCATCGAGCCTTCCGAGTTCGTTGACGGTGCGCTCGACAGCGTTCCGAGCCTGATCGGCGATGGCAACGTCCGCTTGGGTGGCGACCACGCGGACTTCGTGAGCGCGGACCGCCTCGGCTGCGGTTTGCAGCGTCTCCTCAGAGCGTGCACACATGCCCACGTCGGCACCCTCTGCCGCGAACTGTTCGGCAATTGCCCGACCCATGCCCTTGCTCGACGCGGCGACGAATGCGGCGCGTCCCCGAAGCCCCAGATCCACGGATGCGACCCTAGCAAACTTGGTTCGGCGCGAGGGATGACCGTCGGATGTCCGTCGGCCGGGCACGGAGCGTGCCTCGGCGCCCTCATACTCGTTCGTGATGGTCGGCGAATCGGGAGGGGATGGGGCGTTGCCGCTGCTACCGGCGGGAGAGCCCATGTTCGAGGCGCTGCCATTTGGCGCAGTGGTGCTCGACGCGCTGGCACCTGCGGTACGAAACGGCATGATCACCCTCCGAAACGGGGCGCATGAGGGCGTACTCGTGGTCCGCGATGGCGCCCTCTCCGAGATGGTCTGGGTCGCGGACGGCGTACGAACCACCGGCGATGAGGCCCTCGCACAGATCCGCGGCGACGCGGCAACGGTATCCGCTTGCAGGCTCGCCGCAGAGGCGATGGCTCTCGTGGGGCCGCTGATCCGTGCCAGTCCTTGTTACGCCGATCTTCGCCTCGAATGGGTTGTGTGGCCACAACTGCTCAACGATCTCCGGAAACGGGGCGAGACGTTCGTCGTTGAGTTGGCGACGCCGACGGGCCGCGGCGTTACGGTCATCCAGAGCGGACGGCAGATCGCGACATTCGGCGAATCACTGCCCACTCTTGACGGTGTGAACCTGTTGGATGAGCTCGCCGCCGGCGCCGCGGGGACGGTTCGGGTGCTCATCGACCGAGGCGCCTGGTCTTCGCGGCCCGCAGTGCCGCACCCTTCGACATCAAGCGTCGATGCCATCCCGATCGACGTGGGCGCCATGCCACGACCGCGTCCGACGGTGATTCACGACGACGATCCGAATGCCACACTGACGGCGCTCTTTGGGCCGCATGCCGACACCGTGCCATGGCAGCCGATTACCGGGATTGACCGGCTTCCCCTGCGTGCGGACACCTCTGTTGCGTCCATCATGCCGCAGCTAAAGTCATTGGTTCAGAGCCGTCTCCAGCGCTCCTCCGGGTCCGTGGAGGAGATGGTGGATGTCGCGGCCGGCGATCATCAAAGCGTTGCCTGGTTGGCGGATCGCGTCCGCGTGATGACGGTGCGTGGATTCGTACACACGACCTTCGAGCAACTGGCCGACGATATGCTCGCGCTCGCGGCTGCCGACGTCGACTGAGAAGGACGCGGACCAGACTGTCCGCGTCGCGTCAGGCACTGGGCCGCAACGTTATGCGGACCGATGGCTGCAACTCCCCGGCCTCGAACCCATGCTTCGCGCGACGTTTGGGCGAGCGCCGCGCTCATCGCACTCTGGATCGTCCCGTGGCTTGTCCTCACGGCAGCCACGTGGATCGCGGGTGGACACCCCAGCGCGTCTCCAGTGGCGTTCATCAACCCCGGAGAAGTCATCCGCCGTCTTGCGTCGGGGACGAGCGCACTGGAGTGGTGGCTGCTTGTCGCCCCCAGGTCCGCGGTCGTCGCATGGCAATTCTGGGCAAGCCTGGGGTTGATCATGGGGACCGTGACTGGCGGTGCCGTTGGTGCCCGTGTGGCGAATCGTCGGGTCACGCATGGCTCGCTGAGGCGGTTCATCCCCGCTAGCCGCCGCGTCGTCCGCACCGCGCATTGGGCTCGATCGGTTGATGTGCGGTCGCTGCGCGGACGCCCCGGTCGTGCGGGTGTATTCCTTCTTGGCCACCACGCTCATCGCTCGCTCGTGACTCAAAGAGAGACCAGTGTGTTGGTGATCGGGCCGACGCGGTCCGGCAAGACCGCCGCGCTCGTGATCCCCAATCTGCTGGATTGGGAGGGTCCCGCAATCGCGACGAGCACCAAGAGCGAACTCGTCGACCTGACCGCGGGTCACCGACAGTCGGTGGGCCCCGTATACGTCTACGACCCCACGGGGGCAATCGGCGATCGGTTCCGGACCGTGACGTGGTCACCGATCGCGGGATGTGATGACCTCGATCGTGCGTGGATGGTCGCTTCGTGGCTCTGCGCATCTTTGCAGCAGGGCGGCGGACGCGGCGACAACGACTGGTCTCACTGGGCTGAATCGGGCAAGTTGTTGATCGCTCCGCTGCTCTACGTCGCCGCGATCAGTGGTCGCACCATCGTCGATGTCCGAACCTGGATCCATGGGTTCGACATTTCGACACCGCTCAGCCTGCTGGAAGAGATGCTCCTTGATCCAGCGACGCTGGGCGATTCTGACCCCATCCGCGCCATGTCGATGCTCGCATCGGTGGATCAACGACCGGAACGCGAACGAGGCACCGTGTTCTCAACCGTGATGCGGATCTTCAACGTCTTCACGGAGCGCGCGGTTGCGGAGTCAGCATCGTCGAGCCGGTTCGATGCGGACGACTTCCTTCGCCGCCGAGGCACCCTGTATCTGTGTACGCCCCGGCAGGCACCTGAGCGGGTCGCGAGCCTTTTCGTCGGCATCCTCATGACGGCGGTGACAGCGGCTTATGCGTTGGCCGACAAAGCGCCGCGCCCTCCGGGAGCCGCAAGCCTCGGCCTCTTCCTCGATGAACTGGCCAACGTCGTGCCGATAGATGATCTGCCGGCTCTCGCGTCCCAGGGCGCAGGGCGGGGAGTGCTGCTGATGTCGATCGTGCAGGATCTGAGTCAGTTGCGCGCGCGATACGGGATCGAGAAATCTAACACCATCCTCAATAACCACGGGTGCAAGGTCATCCTGCCTGGCCTGAGCGATCCCGAGACCGCAGACGTGCTCGGGAAGTTGGTCGGTCACACCGACTTCACCGAACAACAGGTGAGTCTCGGTGCTGATGGTCGGGTCAGCCGCTCCTACTCCATTCGCCGCGATGCGATGGCGACCCCGGATTCCCTCAGACAATTGAGCGCCGGCACCGCCATCGTGATCCACCGAGACAGCCCGCCGGCGTGCGTGACGCTTCCGTACTGGTTCCGGAGCGCACGTTACCGGCGACTGTCCAAGGTCGCCTACTTCCGTAGTGCGGAACACGTCCCACGATGACGTGCCTATCAAGGCCCGATGACCGTTATTCGACCTCTGGCGGCATCCACCGACCTGCGGCTGGCTCCCAGCGCCCATCCGCGCTCCCGTCAAGGAGAGGGTCCACGAAGGAGCGAACGACGGCGAGAGCCTCGTGCAACGTGCGCGCTGTCCTGAGGTGTGAACGATCTGCTTCGGCCGCATAGCCAGACTCCCACAGCGCCCGGTCGGGAATATCGAAGCTCCCGGGCAGGCCGATGTTGCGGTGCCCGGCCTCCGAGATAATGGCCTTGATTTGGGCATCAGCGGCAACCGATGCAGCGGTCACGATCGCGACGAGGTCGACGAGATCCTTGTATCGGGTCGACGGCCTTCGCATTGGCCCATACCTCTGAATGGTTGCGATGATCTTGTCGGCCACATGGTCTACAAGTGGATACACGCGGTACCCGTGCTGCGAGAAGTTGGGCAGCACCACGCGTGCAAGTGGAGGGGCACCCTCAGGCTCGCCGGTCATCCTGACTTCGTCCCCAGCAAGGTCGACATGGAACCTCGCCCACGGCGTCGCGCCGATGTAAGCCGTCACGGGAATACGCACTTCTGTCAAGCCTCCAGACGACCGTCGCGTCCCCGCGAGCTCGAAGCGAAACCAATCGCCAATATCGTCACGCGCAGCCCGTCTCACCTCAACCTCAGCCGTATCCCTTGAGAGGTTGCGATAGATGTCGACGTCCAGGCTGCCGCGTACGCTGAGATCGCGTGCCAATAGCGCAGTCGCCCCTTTTACGATCCAGTCGTCGGCGGTAAGGTATAGACGCTCAAGGAGCCGGTCATAAGCCATCTGGCGTTGCAGCTGCTCCAGGGACCATTTGTTCCCTTTGGCGAGCGCTCGCAGCTTGTCGGTTAGCGCTTGCCGAAAGGCGGCGGGACTCGCGTAGGAACCTTCGCCCGTCACGACGCGGCTGTGAGCTCTCGAAGCCCCTTGGTCGTGCTGCCATGCGCTTCCGCGTTCTCGAGCCACTTGGGGGCATCCGGGTCGTCGCTGAGCTCGAGCAGCCACCGAAGCAGCGCACGGCCGTCGCCTCTGCGCAGACCGAACCGTGAAGCGTGCGGTGCGAGGCTGTCAGCAACGGCTCCTGCGTCATCGAGGATGCCGCGGAGGGAATCCGCCACGATTCGTGCGATAGCTTCCAGATCCTCGTTGTCGTAGAGGAGATCAGACGCAATGCGTGAAGGACGCGTCACGGGCAGCCCTCGCAGCTCAATCCACTCGCCTCGGCGAAGCGGTCGGGTGTGAAGGCGTACGTCCGGCCGCCGTGTCTGTCGACGCTCTGGAAGCGTGAACTCGTGGCGATCCGCTGATAGATCGCCGACCCGGTAGAGCGAGGCTGCCGAGCGGTGGGAGACGACCCCATCCGTGGACGTGCGCTCCCAAACGGGCACACCCGGTGCAAGTTGGATCCATGCAGCACGAAGGGCAAGGTCTTCTGGTACGGGAGCACCGGCCACGAGGTAGACGCCATAGGTCACTCTCTTGAGAAGCCCGCCATGCGCGCTGAGGCGGGCCACAGTGGCAGGCGAGATTCCCGCCTGTTCGGCTTGCCGGCGGGTGACAAGTCCCCATTGGTCCGAGGCAAGGGAACCAAGGCGTTCAAGGCTGAAATGAGTCGGCACCTCTGCAATATATACCATTTTTGCCATATTATGCAGCCATGACCTCAAGATGGAGCTGCAATATATAGCGATTTCGATATAGATTGCAGTAATAGCCGACGCCCAGCCTAGCGTCCAAACGGAAAGGGAAGCGGAATCAGCGTGGCGGCGGCGGACACGCCGATCGTTATATCGACACCATCGCTGTAGTGCCGGCTCCATGTGCGTGTCGCATCAACGAAGCGGTCAGCCGACGTCAACCGCGTCGTGCCAATGCTGTAGACGCAGGTCTCGCTGGAACCTGCCACGCCGCGACGGAGCACGCATCGTCCAGACGCAAGAACGCCATTCCAGGTCATGACCGAGCCCGCCCGGACGACCCCGGACCTCGTCGTGATCGCCAGCGTCGCCGCGCCCGTGAAGACCCGGGTGCCCGCGACCAACTCAGCGATCGGCGAGAGCGTCATGCCATCGACGTGCAGACCGGCTGCATCCCTCCCAACCTCGAACGCCGGCGTGCCAGCCGACAGCCAGACTCCACCGCCGCTGGCCACGAGCGCAAGTGCCACCAATGGAGCGCCGCGGTGCCTGTGGAGGCCGCGCCGCAGCGCACTGGTCTGTCGATGCGCCGGTGCCAGCCCTCCGAGGGGAATGGGGAGGGTCTGCGGCGTGCGGTCCAGTGAGCCGGTGCCGGCGCGATCAGCCACGGCGATCGGTGATGTCAGCGATGCGGCAATCGACGATATGGACGGGATCGATAGCAACCTCAAGCGTTGCTCGCAAACGCCGTCCACGCGCCGGAACAACGCGACCGTCTGCGGTTTCCCGGGCACAGCGATCGTCGAACTCCAATATCGCGAGCACTGGCTGAGATGACTGCAGCAGGTCACCCTCGATTCGCAGGTCACCAAAGGCACCGAAGTCCGGCCGCATAGCGTCTCCGGCATCGAGGAAGGGCCGGAGCTGGCGTTGCAGTTGCGAGGTCAATTCGGCGTTGGACGATTCCGATGAGGCATCGTGACCAGCGATCAACAAACCGAGGTCGTACGTGAACTGCTCGACCGCATCGCGAATGCTCTCCAGTCGCTGCTCGCGAACGGCGTGATCGCTCGACCGATCGGCGGCTCCCCGTCCGCTCTTGAGCGTGGGCCTCCACATGGTCAGCGTGTCACAGCCTGCGGCGCCGCGGCTATCGCTTCAGCCAGCTCTCGGTACGCGACTCGCAGCGACCCCGACACCGTCTCGACGGGAACTCCTTCCATACCGGCATAGCGAACCCGTTCCGCGTCGTCGGGCATGTCGACAACGCAATAGACCCGTTGCGCGATCGCGGTCATGTAGCGCTTGACAAGCGGGTGCTCGCGATTTCGACGCGTCCGCGGAACCAGCGACGCGACAATCGTCGGCGGCAGGTCACGCACGTCGAGGTAGTCGAGAACGCCGTTGAAGTCCTGCTTTGATCCGGCCGTCGGGAGGACCAGCACATCGGCGTGCTCAAGCCAGTACGCAGCCGCCGCCGCCTCCGGCCCGGCTGTGGGGTCAGGCAGTCTGTTGCTCATATCCACCACGACGAGTGGATATCGGAGGCGAAGCCAGGCGACGATCAGGCCGATTTCGGTACGCGAATAGTCGGATGCTTCCCTCGCTTCAGGGAAGCACGCGAGCGCGGGTGTCGACGCATGCACGGGCCTTGGTGGCTCCTGGTCGGTGACGAGGGCAACGATCATGTCGCGCACGGTCGCTGACCCGGGGGGAAGGTTGAGCTGCCCCCACGCGTCGGGATTCGCGATGTTCGCGTCGACGATGGCCGCGCAGCGGCCAACCGCATCGAGAGCGGTCCCCGCAACGATGGCAACGCCGGCGGCATGGCTCGTCTTGCCGACGCCACCCTTGCGAGACCCGACTGCCACGATCGTCGACCCTCTTCTGACAAGACGATTCGCCAGCTCGGCCTCCGCCGTCGCAGTTGGGGCGCGGCGGGCCCCAAGCCGGCGCGTCCACGCGGGAAGCCGGAGCCGTTGGTTCGCCGAAACCGGCGGTTCCGCAGTGCTTCGAGGCGACGGCCTCATGTTCGCAGCGGCCGCGTCGGCCTGGCCGAGACTCATGCCGATGAGCAGATCGAAGGGATCCGGAGCGGGGGCCATGGTTCCAAGCTGGCCGTCGCCATACGATCTCGAGGAAGACACGACAGCCCCGTTGAACGCCGCTGCCAGCGAGCGCGTGCGTGCCGCCTCGACCTCGTCATACACGCCATCGCCAACAAGGTCGGTCATGACCGCCGCGGCATAGTCCAAGGGCGACTGAGTCATGAACGCCCTCACCGCGTCCTGGTCCGCATATGCGGCAATCCGAGTCGGCGACGCAACGCCGACATAGGAGTGGGCATCGAGGCCACGGAGCCATTCGGGCATGTCGTCGCGGTCGTCAAGGACGAAGATGACCTGCGCGTCCTTGGGGATCCGGGAGTCCCACCATGCATCCAGCCCAGCCTGGGCCCGGCTTTCAGAGAAAAACGCGACACCGCGTATCGGAGGTGTGAGCGCGATGACCTGGCCGCGTACCACAGAGAGGTCACTGAGCATGTGCGCGACGGCGTCAGCGTCCTCCTCGTCGTCCAGGAGCACGACGACGGCACGGGATGGGTCACGATCAGTGAGCAAGTTCGATCGCCTCTCGTATGTTCGCCGAGCCCGATCCGCAGCAGACCGACTCGCCGGGGACTGCATGACGGACTGCGGCAACCGCGAGAAGCAGCAATCCGACGGTGAAAAACACCGAGGCTGCCGACGTTGACTTGCGACCCGTCCGCGATTGACGCATCCTTTGGCTGATGATTACGAGTGCCAGGCACGCAGCAAACGACACAACGAGCCATGCGAGCATCGTCATGGCCGCCTCCGCGGTCGCCATGCTGGGGATGCCGGCGGTGAAGAACGCCCACGTCTGATCGGGATCGGGCGCGCGAAGCACGAGCCATGCGGCGCCGATCATCGCGAGGATAGGAATGAGCCCGACAGCCCCTCGCCGCACCATCGCCGATCAGCCTCCGAGCCCCGCCGATATGGCATGGAACGTCGGAGCTCCGATCAGGAGCAAGAGGGGAATGAGCATGCCGGCGATAGGGAGCGTTATCAGGATGCGCGCCCTGGCAGCGTGGACGCGAGCGTCCGCGAGTCGCTCCTGATACACCGTGAGGGCGAGGCGCGTGTATGCGACGCGGTTCGGGACTCCCACGTTGGTTGTCGCAGCCGCATCGGCAACATCGGCGAACTCGCGTATCCGGTATACGTGGCCGATGTACCGGTACTTCTCGGTGGTTGAGCGGAACGACGTCCCGGCAAGCCGCTTGTAACCGCCGCGATCGAGGAGGTCCTGCAGAGCGTTGTCTCGGGCACAACGCGACATCACTCTCACCGCGTCATCGAGTTGCAGTCCGCGACTATCGGTCATGACCGCGACCGCCATGAGCATGTCCCCCAGGGTTCGAGCGGCGTTGTCGCGCTCGCGGCTCGCTCGCCGACGAAGGTCGCTCAAGGACATCGGAAGGATCAGAGCAGCGACGACGATTGCTGTCCACGGCGGAGCCGGCCATGCACCGTCCAGCGCGCGTCCAGCCGCGGCTGCCGCCAGAAGGAGTGCAAATGTCATGAGTGAGATTGCACCGGTCCGGGCGAGAAAGCTCATTGGCGTGTCCTTGCTGTTGGCCTGACCAAGCAGGCGCTCGAGATCCAGCTCGGTCTGCAGACGCGCCAGCAGCGGAGCGCGGCGGGCAACTCTCTCCAGCGTCGACGCGCGCGTCGCGAATCCCCGGAGGTGACTAATCCGACGCCAGGCTCGGACGTCTGCGGCTGTGAAGACATCCAGCAGGCCGATGCCGGCAACCCACGCTCCGATCACGAGGATCGCAACGGCCGCGTAAGGGATTGCTTCAACCATGGGGATGAAGCTCCTGCTCCTGGACCTGACGAAGGTCCCATCGAGTCCAGCGAGCCGTCCGGGCAATCCGACCGAGCAGCGCGATCAAGGCAAAGAACATCGCCACAGCGACCAGGAGCACGACGGTGCCCGGTACAGTGTCGTAGTAAGCGCGAAAGCTCGCGACCCGAACGAGGCTCACGAACATAACCGTCATGAGCGCGGACATGGCGAAGGTGACAGCCCGCTGTTGCGTCAATGTGACAAGGGACTCCTCCTCGACCGCCAGCTGCGCTTCGCCAACCGGAAGCAGCACGTCGTCGATAGCGGCGATGAGTTCGTCCAGACTTCGGGTTCTCGCCCAGATGAGAACGGCACACGCGTGCTCGACGAGGGCCGATCGAGAACGCAGTCCGCTGGAGACGATGTTCCCGGTGACCGATCCACCCTCTGCCCAAGGTGCGAGCACGTATGCGAGTTCGCGGCCGGGGTTGCGGCCGATCTCCTGGAGTGCGGAATCGAGTGATTGATTGCCGATTGCCATCCGGTCACGCAAGACGCGGAGTTGGACGAGAAAGGCACGCTCCATGCCAAGCCGCCTACGCGCGGCACGGCCCGCGACCAGGAATCGCACACCGAAGAAGCCGATGAGGCCGAGGAGTGCCGTCAGGAGCCAGATCTGCGTGGTGACGCCCACAGCGATGCCGGCAAGCGTCACGCCGGCACGCAGAGCGATCCAGCGGCGCCATTGCCATCCCAGCGCCGCAGCGACGTCCTTCTCATGCTCGAAGAGCGGGAGCGTCCGCCGTCTCGAGCTTATCGCCAGCGGTTGCACCCCGAGAATCGCGGCGATCCCAGCGCACCCACACGCCACGATGAGAGCCACACCAGCCACGAGGACGACCGGCTCTGGTAGTCCGGCTGTGAGATTCATGGTTCCGGCACCTCATCGCTCTGAAGGTAGCCACGAATCCGTGGCGCCAGACGACCCAGGTTGCCGACAAGGTCCGTACCACGCGCAAGGCCGCCGCTCTCCGTCTGGCGATAGACCCACTTGTGGTTACCCCCTCGTTCCACGGCAACCACTCCGGTGATGCGTCGACGCCCATCCTGGTTCGCGATATGGACAACCACATGGATTGCCTGCTCGACGACCCGGCGAGCCAGGTGCTCGTTCCCAGCGAAACGAGCGTTCTCCATCACGTATTGCATCGCCTGCTCGACCGCGAGCTCGGCATCTTCAGCGTGGATCGTGGTCATCGAACCGTCGTGACCAGTCATCAGTGCCTTGCACACCGCCGCCATCTCCTCGCCTCGCGACTCACCAAGGATGATCCGATCGGGTTGAAACCTCAGCGTGTGGCGGACGAGATCGAACATCGTCAGGTGCTGCGCGTCGGCATCTGTACGAATCGACGGAATTGTTGATACCGCTGTGGTGAGCGCGTGCCATTCCTGCCCGTCGCCGCGGTCCTGGTCGAGGTGGAGCTCGGCGCCGTCCTCGACCACCACGATGTGCTCGGTCTCCGGAACCATTCCCGCGAGAACGCGGAGCAGAGTCGTCTTGCCGGTTGACGTTCCGCCTGCGATCATCAGATTGGCCCGACCGCGCACGCACGCTTCGATGAACACGGCGACGCCGCGCGGCATGACCATCTGCGAGACATAGTCAGCGAGATCTCGAACCTTCGATCGGGCGGGCACTCTGATGGCAGCCTTCACGTCGGAGCGTCCCGAGACTGCGGGTCGCTTCGCCACACAGAGCCGAATGACACTACCGACATTCGCCTCTGCAATCGGGGACGCATCGGTGATCGACTGATCGCCGGTGACCCCACGCATCCGCACGACCCCGCGGAAGAACTCGAGGACGTCTTCATCGGTCGAGAAGGGGCTGCCCCCGATCAGCGAGAGCTTCTTTCCGACCGTGCTCACGAGCCAGTGGTTGTGGCCCAGACACGTGATGTTCTCGAGCTCAGCACCATAGATCAGGAGCGACAGCGGGTACAGGTGCGACCCGAGGATAACGGCATTCCGTTGGGTGGTCGCTCGGTAACGTGGATTCCGAGCGAGTTCGGAGACGACCGAGAGCGGGAGCCCGCTGGATTGCGGCGCTGCGATTGCCCGATCTATCGCGGTTGACACGTCCACACTCAGACGCTCCTCGTGCAACACAGAGGCGGGCTCCCCGACTCGCAACTGCTGAACAGCGGCTGCGACAATCTCCGCAACCTCACGCTCCTCGGTTGGAATATGCGGCCACCTGCTCACCTGCACCGACGGGCCTGAGTTCCGGGCGATCGCAGCCGCGTCCAGGGAGGTTGCACTCACAGATGCAACTCCTCGTCCACGCCTGCGAGGATCGTCGGACGGCCCGTGTCCGCAACGCGAGCAGCACGCCGCTCGTCCCACGCCCATCCGCGCCTGATCGGGAGGTCGGGAAGCTCGCGCTCAAGGCTTTCCACCATGACGCGTCGATGAGTTCGCGCCGCGCTGCTCGCACACGATCAACTCGCCGTGCGGGGGTCGCGCGGTGCGAAGGACGTCGATACTCCGCGACAGCAGTGCCGGATCGTCGCGGAGCACGATGAAGACCCGGTCGAACAATGAGCACACCGCATCCGCCGCCGCTCGCGGGGATCGCAGTCCGGCATGCGCCCACGGATGCCCGAGGTCGACGACAACCGCGTCACATGCCAACTCGCTGAGTGCCGGACCGATGGAGCGAAGACAATCGCCGATCTCGAGACCGTATGTGCTGCGGAGACCCGGGATCACGCGCAGACCGGACCGATCCGGCACCGGGATCGTCTGGGCACCGAGCATTGCCGCGGTCACAGGCCGATCACCAAAGCAGTTCGCCAAGCCGCGATCATCGAGACGCAGATACAGCAGGTCGGCAACGGTGCCGCCCTCCATATCGCAATCGACGAGCACCACTGAGCGGTCCCGGGCGAGCGACCATGCAAGGCTGGTCGCCCACGATGTCGACGTCTGGCCGGCGCGAGTAGTGCAGACACCCAGGAGCAAGGTCACGGTGTCGTTGCGCTTCCCGTAAGCCCCCCGCAAGCTGTGCCACACAGGAGACGGATCGCTCCGTCGGCACTCAGTGGCGCCGGCGCGAGTCGTGAGCCGGCTACGGTGAGCGCAACATGCAGCGGCGTGTTGGATGCGCCGATGGCGATCCACGACGCCTCGTCGGCGACTGGAACCATCAACGTGAGGGATCCACCGGAAACGGAATTCACGATGAGGTCGTGTCCGATCAATACTTGCCGATCGGCGGTGACGGCGGCGAATACATCGATGGTGTTCCCGGCCGCAAGGGCCGGGGCGTCTTCCACAGTGATTGCGATTTCTAAGTCCGCACTCACCGGGATCAGATCATCGGTTCGGAGAATGTCATTGATCGCCAGGCTGCGCGCGAAGAGCGCCCGGAAGCTCCTTGGGCCGTCGACCTGATAGTTGAAGTCGCCTGATCCAGCGCGGACTTGTACGAGTTGGACGTCGTCGGCACTGTAGGGCGCACCCGCGGCGACGTTGTGCGTCACCACCCAGACCGATACCGTTGCGGTCGCGTTGGTTTGCTCGGTGTAGACGATCAGCGCGAGAACGACAACGATGACTGTGCTGAAGAATATGGCAGCGGCGAGCCTTCTTCAACTCATGCGATCAACCCCTCCCCTGAGACTCCCCCCGCCGCCAGGCAAGGATGAGCATAGGGCAAGTGGGGGTAGGCAGGTCGACGCAAGATCACGGCCGCGCCGAGCCCCAGCAGCGAAGTCCGCTCGAGTCATGTGGATCCGGATATCCAGCCGGCAGAAGCGGGCATGGATTGACCGGTCTTCCGCTCACCAGGACCTCGAAGTGGAGATGATCGCCGGTCGCGCACCCCGTCATGCCTTCAAGGCCCAGCGGCTGTCCCACGACGACACTCGCGCCGTCAGCAGCCGCATACGCACCGAGATGCCCGTAGAGATACGTCCTGCCGCCGGCGTCGAGCACGCCGTAGGTGCCGAGCCCTCCGGTCCGTCCAGGCGGGTAGGAACATACGATCGGCGCGCCCTGATCACGATGAAAGACACCGTTGGCAACCGCCACCACCATGGTCGCGGGCGGGCACACGATGTCGATACCGGTGTGCGGGTGCTCCCACGGCGTATCACCGAATCCCTGGCTGACGTACAGCGAGCGACAGTTCATCGGCGCACCCACGATGCCCGCCGATGTGGTGCAGGGAATGACCGCACCTGGTTGACACGGCGCGTCGCCTCCGATGCCCGCGAGTTGCGCACTGAGAGCAATCAGGGCGCTGCCCACTGACAGGACGACGACCGCAACCATCACAACACACGCCCCACATCCCACACAGGAGGTGAGGCAGCAGGTGCGTCGCCCTCCGTTCCGCTTCGTCGACCGACCGTCCACGAGCGACGTCAGCGCGCGCACGGAACGAGCTCTGGACAGTGCAGCTCCAACGACAGCCGGGAGTGCCATTCCTATCCCGCGACCGCGGTCGCCGGTTCCGATCGCGGCGCCGGTGAAGAGTTGGCTATCGCCAGCAGCGCGGGTCCGGGGATGATCCCCACCACCGTTCGCTCGCCGCCGGAGAGCAAGACCGCGCGCCCTTGAACCGGTGGACTGATCGCTGCGAGCTCATCGTCGGTCAGCCCGAAGACCTCGCGGACATCCGAGATCGCGGCCTCTTCGATCCCGAGGATCACCTTGGTCGCTGCGGTGGCCACGAGAGTTCGGCCCAGGTCCGTGCCCACGAAGTCGTGGACCTGTTGCGAACACATCCAGACGCCGGCACCGTGCTTGCGCGCCTGCCGGACGAGTTGACCGAGCACCTCGCCTGCATCCGGATCGATGGTGATCCTGTGCGCCTCGTCAACGACAACGATCAGGCGACCATGGTCTCCTCCGAGTGCCGCAAGCACAGCCGTCAAGACCACCGCCAGAGCCGGCGTCAGGTCAGCCGCGTAGGTCAGAGCGAAGGTTCGCAGCCCGATGGAGACTGGACGAATCCCAACTCGGAACGTGGACGGGCGGTCGAACACTCGGGCTCGGTCGCCTTGTGTGAACCGACGGAGGCGCGCGGTGATGATCCGGCAGCGGTCCCTTTCACGCCGTGTCAACGCCTGCGTGGCCGAGGTGGTCTCGATAAAGGCGAGAAGGTCATGGATCACCGGTTCGATGCCAGGGCGCTCTCGTCTCCAGGCTGTGAAGAACGCGGCGATCTCGCCATGGATCCATCCCTGGTCCTCATCCGGCAGACGTCGGATCGGACGACCGTCCTTGACTCCCTTCTCATCACCAGCCATGACACTCAGGACAGGCAGCAAAAGGCTCGCGGCGAAATCTGGTGCCACGTCGCAGCCGGGCGCCAGCGGATTCAGAGCGTCCTCTCCGAGCTCAAAATGGAGGCCACCAACCGCATTCATCACGCGTCGGTATTCGGAGTCAGGATCAATGACCACCGCCGACGCGCCCTCCATGACGTGGCGAACCAGCAGCGACTTGGCAGCGACACTCTTGCCTGACCCCGAGCTGCCAACCAGCACAGCATTGTGATTTGGCCTGCTCCAGATGGAGAGGTATGCTGGCGCTCCGGTGAGTTGATTGATCCCGACGAGCGCCTGCCGTTGATCGCCGAACGGAGTGCCCAGGGCGGGAATCAGACATGCAGCCACCGCGTCGGATGTCAGCTGAAGGCTGCGCCCGAGTGGCGCCCCGCCTGGGGTGACCGCCAACGAAGGGAGAAGGCCGGGTGAGGTCGGATGTACCATCTCGAAGCCCTGACCTCGGAGATGCCCATCGAGTCGCTCAGCGGTTTCCGCCGCCTTTGCCAAGACGGAGTCGCGCACGGCGAAGCTCAGCGCGACGCGGCATGGAATGAGCTGACGCTGGGCGATCGCCGCCAGCGCCGCGGTCGTGTCAGCCAGTGCGACCTGATTGTCAACAGCGTCGTTCCCTTCGCGTGCCGTATATCGCTGCATCGCAGCGCGACGGTGGAGCACCGTGCGCGCAACCTTTGCATCGACAGGAATTACGTGCAGGCTCGCATGACCCTTGGCGCGACTGCGGATCAGGGCGTCGACCACAGTGCCCGGATGCACGGTGGGAGGAAGGCGGGTCACCGTCAGGATGACCTGGAACTCGTCGGCAATGCGCACAACTCCAGACCCGCTGACGGCGGCACTCGGTGAGCCCAGGACTGTATCCACAAGGACATTCGCAACGTCGTCGCGATCCGCGACAGAGACGGAGAGTCCCAACGCCGGAGCGGTTCGCAACGCGGTGAGGAGAGCCCTCGCCGCATCTTCATCGGTGGCTTCGAGAGCTCTTGGTAGTCGCGTCACCCGACTCAGCCATGGGATCCCGTCTGATGCGGCGATCCCTGGCGAGAGCACGATGAAGTGACGCAGGCCGAGGCTCTGCTCAGCGACCCTTCCTGCGAGGTCGCGCTCGAGCTCCGCGAGGCGCGTCGGCGGCCAGCCTCTGACTCGCTCGTCGAAGGAAATCTGAGCCCGATGACTGTCGAAATTGCTCACGACGCTGACGAGTTGGGATGGGCAATCGAGCGCGAGGAGCCACTGCAGGACCGTGGCGCACCAGCGAGCGTGTCCCTCGCTGGTCGGAGATCCGTCAGGGCCGTCGAGTGTGAGGACCCCGCGAGCGCCGCCTGGGTTCAGGCGGATGACTCCGGCATCGGCACTTCTGACGGCAGGCAGTACGGTCAGATGCCGGAGGGCTCGAAGCGGCGGCCGCCACGCAAGCTCCCCGCGTATGTGGGTTACCTGCATCGCATCTCCAGACGAACGGACTCGTGCCCGCCGTCCCTCACCCTCGAGGACGGCGGTGGGGAGAACGCGATTGGCCAGTCGATAGAGACACCAGGTGCCAATCCAGATGCCGTCCCGCATCGGCGCGGCCAGCGTGAAGCCGAGCATCATCACCGCGACTGCGAGGCCGATCCGTGACCCAACGGATAAGCCGCCCCAGCTGAGGCACACCAGCGCGATCGGTGCGGATGCGGTGAGCAGCGCCAAGGCGCGCAGCGGCACGAGCACCGGACCGAAGGGAACGCGCACCTGGGCGTCCACAGCGAGAGGGACGCGGATGCTACTCATCCGATTCACTCCTCGAGGGCCGGAAGGCCGACACGTTGGCCGGACTCGCGCTTGGTGGCGGGACCGGCGCCGAGCCACTCCGACAGGAAATCGTTTGTGAACGCCGCCTGTTGACGTGGCGACGTCCGGGCCCACGCGAGCTTTGCGCGATCGCCCGCGGAAATCGAGCCATAGGGTTGATCACGAGTTGATGCACCGATCAACTTCGCGTGTCCGGCACCGAATGCATTGAATGCCTGCTGCGAGAAGACCTCTTCGGCACCGGCGACAGCCGCCCTTCCATCGCCGCCGAGTGCGCCGGCCATGTTCGGCGGTCCACTCGATGCGACGAGATCAGCGCCGCGACTGGTCGCGGCGATGACTCCCCTGGCGAGCGCGCCGGTGGCCGTCGTCGGCGGCGGCGTCATACCTTGAGCGGCGAGTCCAAGGCGTTTCATGAAGTTGACGGCGGAGTTCCCGCCGTCCCGGTTGGCGCCCAGTGCCTCGGCCATGAATCCAGCGGATGACAACCGGTGGACCGGCGCTGCCATTGTGGCCATGCCAGCCGCAAATCCGGCGAGTGCGCTGCCATGGCTGAAGCCGCGCCAGGTGAGGTGATGGATCATCTTTCCTGCAAACCAGAGCCCTCCGGCCATGATCACCACCGCCAGCAGGGGCCCCACCGCGAACGCGCTCACGACGTGAGACGCAAGAGTCAGGCTCAGCGCGATTGCGATCCCGAGCACCAGTGGGGTCAACAGCACGCTGCCAAACAGGTCGAGCCACCAGTGGAAGAAGCGGTTGTTGGAGTCGAAAACCGCCGTGGCGAAACACAGCGGCGCGGTCACCACGCAGAAGCCCAGCATCACGGTTCGAACAATCATCAGGAAGGCTGCGTAGAGCACCAGGATCAGGAGAGGGATCCCGCCCACGACAACCGCCACCATGTCGTGACTGGCGGCCGTGAGCACGCCATAGATGTGGGTGAACCACCCCTGGCCTGCCTGGAAGCCGCTCAGCAGCGAGGCGTGCAGGATAAGACCGACGATCGCTCCCGCCACGGCGATTGATGCATCGACTCCCCAGACCATGACGGTGTAGCCGACGCTGACGGCGGTCCCGGGTATGCCGATCACCGCGACCGCGAGAAGAAACCGCGGCAAAACCGACAGAATGGTGTCCATCGAGCCTGTCCGATGGTCGGCGAGCGCCCGGATGATGCGCCCGGCTGCGGCCACGGCGGCGATCATCAACGCGGCCGGCATCATGTCGCGATACAACGACTCGTAAATCTGCGTGGAGTTCCACTGCTGTCCCGGCTGACCGATGGTCCCAAGAAACCATGTCTGCAATTCAGGTGGAAACAGGGTCTGCGTAACCCAGTTGACCGCGTCGGCGATGAACGGACCGGTGTCAAGAAAGAACCGAAAGAATTGCGTTAGGATCGTCAGCGCACCGCCGAGCACGTTGAGTACGGCGCCCCCGGCGTCGTATGCGCCATGAAAGAAGCCACCGACGCTCTTCAGCCAGGTGACCGGATCCCACCAATCGCCAGCGATGACCATTACTTGGTGTGACCGTAGGGATCAGTCGCGGTCGAGACGTTGCTGCGCACTTGGCGCGCTTGAAGGCTCAACCATGCTGCCGGTCACCACGCGGGTGCGGTGCTCGGGTGTATGCATCGCAGGATCCTCCACGAAGATGCGAGTGCCACGACGGCTGGGGACGATGGTCCGGTGCCGCGCCAGTGGTATCGACAGCAGATACACCTCGCGGCTCATCAGCCCACACCCGATATGGATTTGACGAGCTGCAATACAAGGATGGCCCCGCCTCCCTTGGTGACCATGTCCACCATGAATGAACCACCGCTTTCCCGGTGCTCCATCATCTTGTGGATACCCGAGATAGCCACGGCCGCAGGGATGAGAAATTGCGCCGATGTGAGCAGCGGATTGGCCACTCGTGCAAGCACCTGCTGCGATAGCGGATCGACCGTCGCAACTTGACTGAGTGCGCTGAGCCAATGAATCGCTGCGGTGGCGGCCAGTATCAGCATGGCGAATGCTCCTCAACCCTCGAGTTCTCGACTAGCCCGCTTCTGGGCTGGAACCCGAACTCTGGTATCGCCGCGCGGACCAGCACGGGACAGTTGCGGCTGGGCGGGCGAGCGGAGTCCGTGGCTACAACCGGCGCATGCCCAGACGGAAGGCTGCTACCGATGCGGCATGGGCCACAATCGGGAGATCCTCGCGCTCGCATTGGAAACTCAGGAGATAGGCCGTGTTCACGAAGATCCTCGTCGGCGTTGACCGTTCAGAGCACGCGCGGGTGGCACTCAGCCAGGCGATCGACATCGCGCGCACGCAGAGGGCGTCGCTGACCGTTCTCGTCGCGTACAGCACGATCATGCCCTGGGGGCCGGTCGCCCCACTGCCCCAGACTGCCGTGGATGAATTTATCGAAGGTGTTCGGAATGACGCTCAGGCGATCGCCGACGAAGCGAAGCAAGGTATCCCGGCCGAGGTGAGGTCCGAGGTCCTCGTCGTCGACGCCTCCCCCGCGGATGCGATTCTGGATCAAGCGACGCGCGGCGGCCACGATCTCATCGTCGTCGGCTCGCGCGGCCGGGGAGATGCCGGCTCCATCCTTCTCGGCAGCGTCAGCCACGCGGTCCTGCAGCACAGCCGGGTTCCGGTGCTCATCGTGCATGTGCCGTCCGCGGAGGCTGCCAGCTCGACGTAGCGAACGCGACCGCCCTGGCAACCCATGTCGCGCCTCGAAACATCACCGAAATGTTCGTGTCCAACCCTGGTGCCCGGTGTCCACTCATGGCTCTCCCTGAGCCAGGCACTAGGAGGCGCGGAGCAATGGCAGACCTTTCCATCAAGAATCTCAGCATCGGGCTGGCCGGCTCGTTGCTGGCAGGGGCTGTAGCGGTGACGTCCGCGACCGGGGTGGGGGCGAGCGCTGCGCGCTCAGGCGCCTCGGCAGGCTGGTACGTCTACACCGAGAGCAATCAGACGTCGGCGGGTGGCGGCAACGCCGTCCTCGCGTATTGGGTCGCAAGTGGCGGCAGCCTCACATCAGTTGGCAGCTTTGCCACGGGGGGCGACGGTGCTGGAGCGGGTCTCGGGTCGCAGGGCGCGATCACCATCGCCGACGGCGGGCGAGCGCTCCTCGCGGTGAACGCGGCCTCGAACACGGTCTCGTACTTCCGGATCCTCGACGGCGGACAGCTTCGGCTCGTCGACGCCGCGCCCTCTGGCGGGACTGGCCCGGTGAGCGTCACCGCGCATGGCGGCTGGGTCGAGGTCCTCAACCAGGGCAACGACACTGTCGGCTCGCTGGTGCTGACGGATCACGCGCTCGTCCCCTCGTCGCACCCCGCGGTGTCGCTCTCGACGCTTGCGGCATCGCCCGAGCAGATCGGCTTTACGCCGTCGGGAACGCACGTCATCGTCACTGAGAAGGTCAGCAGCAGCATCGACACGTTCAACGTGACCGCCGGCGGCGGGCTCACCGGGCTGCGGCACACCGTCTCGACCGGAACCGCGCCGTACGGCTTCGGGTTCAGCGCCGGCGGCGAGGCCATCATCTCTGACGCGGGCGGCGGTGCCGGCGGTGTCAGCGCCACAACCTCTTATCGCGTCGGTGCGGCAGGTGCGCTGCATCCCGTCAGCGAGGTCGGTGAATCCCAGGCGGCAGCGTGCTGGCTCACCGTCAACGCGATCGGGACTCGCGCTTACGTGGCCAACGCGGGCTCAGGGACGATTTCCACGTACAACATCGGCCCTGGCGGCCGGCTCCACCTTCGGTCGGACATCGCGGCGACGGTCGGTGGCCACCCGATCGATGAGGTCCTCGGGGGCGGCTGGTTCTTCGTCCTCACCGGCACCGACATCGCGTCGGCACCGGTCACGTCGTCGGGAGATCTCGGCACCGTCAACGCGGCGGCGGCCGGCGGGCTCCCCGCAGCGGTGAGCGGCCTCGCCATCGTCTCGGTCCCCGCATAGGGAAGACCAGCAGGAGCCGGACGGCAGCGCGCCGTCCGGCTCCTCGCCGACTTTCGCAGAATGGGAGTTGTGACCACCGATAGGCAGAGCTCGAATGGCAATCCGGTCCAGTCGGATCCGGTCTCGACCGCATCCGCCCCGGCGTCGTTCGGCCCACCGATCCTCGTGGTCGAAGATGACCAGACCACCTGCGATGTCGTGCGCGCGTACCTGGAAAGCGCGGGACATCGCGTGGTCATCTGCCGCACCGGCAGTGAGGCGCTGAGCGTCGTACGTCAGACTCAACCGCGCTGCCTGATCCTCGACGTCATGCTGCCCGGCAAGGACGGGTTCGAGATCTGTGCTGAGATCCGGCGCGCGGGGTCGATCGTGCCGATCCTCTTCCTGAGCGCGCGGGCCGACGAGGCCGATCGTGTCGGGGGGCTACGCGTCGGAGCCGACGACTACCTGGTGAAACCGTTCAGCCCGCGCGAGCTGCTCGCACGCGTGGATGCCCTGCTTCGACGCGCCGAGATCGGCCCCCAGCCGGCGATGGTCCTGCGGCTCGGCAACGTGGAACTGTCGCCGACTCGACACGACGTCGCCGTCGACGGTCGACACATCGGGCTCACCCACGTCGAGTTCGGGTTGCTCGCCCTGATGTTGGAACGACCCGGCTGGGTGCTGACTCGCGGTCAGTTGATCGACCGTCTCTACACCGACGACCGCCTTCCCGCACTGGAGCGGACGGTCGACGTCCACGTCTTCCGGCTGCGCGAGAAGCTGCGCGACGCGCACGCGACCGCAGCCATCGTGACCACTCGCGGCGTGGGCTACAAGATCATCGCCGAGGGCGCGTAACAGTGGGTGCCGCCCTCCTGCGCCGCTGGCGTGCGCTCGGCCTTCGCTGGCAGCTCGTGGTGCTCAACGTCGTCGTCATCGCGGTGACCGTCGTGCTGATCATCGTGCTGATGCACAACATCGCTCAGCAGCAATTCATGGTCATCATGCACGCGGCAGGACAGCCCGTGGATCCCGCCGCGGGCCAGCGCGCCTATGACGCCGCGGTGGAGTCGCAGATCTATCCCACCCTCGCTGTCGCCGCCCTTGTCGCCGTCGGGCTGAGCTTCGCGGCGGTGACTCTCGCGCTTCGGCCCCTGACGGCGGTGCGCGAGGCCACCCGGCAGATGGCGCAGGGCAATGCACCAGCTCCGATCGCGACCAGCCGTCGCGACGAGATCGGCGGTGTCGCTGATTCCGTCAACGAGCTGGCCCAGTCACTGCAGCGCCTCGAGGAACTGCGCCGCCAGGTGACCAACGATGTCGCTCATGAGCTGCGCACCCCGCTCCACAATCTCCTCGGGCTGATCGAGGGTATGCGCGACGGGGTGATCCCGGCGTCGCCGGCGCGACTCCAGCAGGCGCACATGGAGCTCGACCGACTGATCGCGCTGGTCGAGGATCTGCGTGGACTCGCGGACGCGCAGCTGGCTTCCGACCGGATGTCGCGCGAGCCATTGAATCTCGAAGCCCTGGTGCGGAACGTGATCCTCGGGTTCGATGCCGCCCTGCGGCAGCGCGATTTGTCCTGGCGGATCGAGGCCGATGACGACAGTCTGGTGGTTGTCGGCGACGCTGGCAGGCTGGGTCAGGTCATTGGCAACATCGTCGACAATGCCATTCGCTATGCGCAAGCCGGCAGTGCGATCAGCCTGACGCTCGCCCGCAGCGGCGCCACGGCGCGCCTGGCTGTGCACAACGTCGGCGAGAGCATTGACGATGTCTCACTCCCGCATATCTTCGAGCGCTTCTACCGGGCTGATCCCAGTCGCGCGCGCGGAAGTGGGGGCGCCGGGATCGGCCTGGCGATCGTCAAGGAGTTGGTCGGGGCTCATGGCGGCAGCGTCGGCGCCGAAAGCGAGGCCGATGGCGCGACCATCTGGTTCGAGCTACCGCTTCACACAGCCGACCCGCACACGGCCGCGCATACAGTGCCGAGGCGATCCATCGGGACGTTCGACGACGCCGCCACCCAGGTATAGGGGCAGGGGAAGCGGGAGCGTCTGGGCCGACCGGCCGATGCGAGCCTGCAGTCGATCGCCAAGCGCCGCGGTGCGATCGCCGGACAGATGCTCGATGCGCTTGATGCGACAGCATTCTCCGGGAATCGACTGAGCGACGCGACGAGCAATCACCTCTCGGCGTCCGCTCGGCGCCTGCTGAGCTGCCTCGCAGCAGAGGCGCCGAATCCCTCGCACGTGTGCTAGAAATTCCGGAATCGCGTTGAGAACGAAGGAGGTGTGCGCTATGCCTGAGGTGACCAGTCACGAAGTCGGTGTGCCGTCCTGGGTCGACATCGGGACCCAGGATCCGCAGGCCAGCCTCGCCTTCTACAGCGAGCTGTTCGGTTGGGAGGGCCAGGACATGGGCGAGGAGTCTGGCCATTACACGATCGTCTCCAAGGATGGCAAGCAGGTTGCCGCGATCAGCCCCGCCGAGGATCCGCCACCGCCACGCTGGACCACCTACGTCAATGTCGACGATGTCGACGCGGTTGCGAAGAGGGCGGAGTCCGCAGGCGGAACCGTCGTCATGGGTCCCATGGACGTGATGGACGCCGGCCGCATGGCCATCTTCGCCGACACGACCGGAGCGGTGATCGCCGCATGGCAACCCGGCAGCCACATCGGCGCCCAGCTGGTCAACGAACCCGGGGCCTTCATCTGGAGCGAGCTGTCCACCAAGGACGTCGCCAAGTCGAAGGCGTTCTATTCGGTGGTCTTCGGCTGGGAGTGGGGCGGGAGCGACGACTACGCCGAGGCCACGGTGCAGGGACGCGTGATCGGCGGAGTGACGCCACGCCGTCCCGACATGCCTGCGGAGGCGCCGGACATGTGGCTCGTCTACTTCGGCTCGGCCGACGTGGATGCGGACTTTGAGAAGGCAAAGCGTCTCGGAGCAACCAGCGTGGCCGAGCCCATGGATATTCCGGGGACCGGTCGGTTCGCCATGCTCCTCGACCCGCAGGGCGCAGCGTTTGCTCTCTTCAAGGGATAGCGGCCGGCGGCGACCCGCGAACTAAGCGGCCTCGATCTGCGTCGTCACGCGCGTCGTGGCCGCGGGCCGAGCCGGGCTCCCGCCCCGCAGCCACGACGCCGTCGCCCCGACCAGCATCATGACCACCGAGAACGCGAAGGTGATGTGCATCCCGACGATGAACGGGTTGCTGATCAGGTTCGGGAAGAAGGTTTGGCCCGACAGGTAGGCGGCCTGCGGAGCCGAAAGGGTGTGCAGTGACGGACCGAGCAACGTGGTCATCGGGTTGTATCCGAGGAACGCCGCAAATAACGAGCCGACCGGCGGCAGGTTCGCCACCTGGTGCGCCACGGTGGTCGACACGCCGTGCGCGGTCAACCCAGCGAACATCGTCGACGGCAGCGTGGAGCTGAGCCCCGCAATCATCAACGAGAAGAAGATGCCGATCGACAAAGTCATGCCGCTGTTCTGGAACGTGGCCAGCATGCCCGAGGCGACGCCGCGGCGATCCGCCGGCACCGCATTCATGACGCCCGCAGTATTCGGGGCGACGAACATGCCCATCGACAAACCCACGAGGAACAGGAGGGCCGCAAACGGTAGGTAGGCGAAGTTCGCGGGCAGCAGCATGAGCAGCCCGAAGCCGACGGCGGAGCAGATCATCCCCGCCGTCGCAAATCCGCGCGACCCGAGCCGGTCCGAGAGAAACCCTGAGGACGGACCGCCGATGAGGAACCCGGCGGTCAGCGGCAGCATGAAGATGGCCGCCCAGAACGGCGTCGATTCGAAACTGTAGCCATGCAGTGGCAACCAGATCCCTTGCAGCCAGATGATCACCATGAACATCAGCCCGCCGCGCCCGATGGAACTGAGCAGCGCCGCGACGGTGCCAAAGGTAAAGCCGCGGAGGCGGAACAGGCTCACCCGGAACATGGGCTCTGCGACCCGGATCTCGACGACCACGAAGACGATCAACAACGCGATGCCGCCGATGATCGCCGTGAGCACGGACGGATTCGTCCAGCCCATCGACTGTCCACCGTAGGGCTGGATGCCGTACGTGATCCCGACGAGCAATGAGATCAACCCGACGGCGAACAGCACGTTGCCCCACCAGTCGAACTCGCGACCGCTTCACGATGCCGGTCTCACGCAACTTGAGATATGCCCACGCGGTGCCGAACAACCCGACCGGTACCGACACAAGGAAAACGAGGTGCCAGTCCGTCGTGCTCAGCAGCCCACCGACGATGAGCCCGATGAACGAACCGGACACCGCTGCCACGGCGTTGATGCCCAGCGCCATCCCGCGCTCGCGCTGCGGAAAGGCGTCGGTGAGGATGGCCGTCGAACACGCGAAGATCATTGCTCCCCCAACTCCCTGGATCAGGCGGAAGAGGATCAGCTCCAGCGCGGCGCTGGGACCGGTGGTGAACACCAGCGAGAGCAGGATCGAGCCCACGGTGAAGACGAGAAATCCCAGGTTGTACAAGCGGACCCGGCCGAACATGTCCCCGATACGTCCGAGGCTCACCACCAGGACGGCGGTGACGACCATGTAGCCCATGATCATCCAGAGCAGGTAGCTGACATTGCTCGGGACGAGCGGATTCAGCTTGATGCCGCGGAAGATCGCCGGCAGCGAGATGAGGACGATCGACGAGTTGACCGTCGCCATGAGCATGCCGATGGTGGTGTTGGAGAGCGCGACCCATTTGTAATGGGGACCGACCTCGCCATGCTTGCGCGAGGTCTTGGGGGTGGGGGCGGTGACACCCGTCGTGGTCACGCCGCCGACTGTGCCTGCTTTTCCCGTTCCTGCTGCTCGCGTTCGCGTCGCCAGACGCGGATGCTCTCCAGGTCGAGCGGCAGCCGCTCTCGCTTGAGCTCGGCGACGTTCGGGTTGCGTGCCATCCACGTGAAGTGCCGCCAGAGATCAACCGCGGCCTCGTCGCCCGGGATGTCGCTGATGATGGGGCCGAACATGTGCGGTCCTTCGCCGCCGTCAAGGATGATCGTCGGAACACCGAAGGCCTTGTGTGCCGACACGGCCTCGTCGTGCTCGCGCTGCACGTCATCCCACGTCGACGGGTCGGCAAGCGCCCGCTCGAGCAACTCGGGCTCCAGACTCGCCTCGCGGAGCGATGCCTCGATCACGGCATGGTCCTCGAGCGGGAGTCCACGCTGATGGCGGGCGTCGCTCAGCGCCTTGTAGAACGCGCCGACGGCAGTGTTGCCGTGCGCGTTGCGCACCGCGATGGCGGTGCGGAGCGACGGCGCGGACCCGGTGTCCGCGGCCGCGCGCCCCTCATCGCCACTGTTGACGATGGCGAGCGAGAAGACGCGCCACTCCACGTCGACCACGCCGAGTTCATCGAGACGTCGCGCCCAGCGAGACGTCTGATAGCACCATGGGCACAGCGGGTCGAAATAGAAACGAATCTTCTCAGCCATCGTCATGCAACCTCTTGCTCAGATGTTACGCGGTCGCGCCCGCTGCAGCCTCTGCTGTCGCCAACTCCTCAACCGCAGCCTTGTCCTGCGTGAGCTCGCCGTCGATCTCGAGTTTGACCTTCTCGCTGACCAGCAGGCCACCACCACCAAGTGGAACGTTCCAGTTGAGGCCCCAGTCGGCGCGGGTCAGGGTCCCGGTCAGCGTACCGCCGACCTTCGTGTTGCCGAACGGATCAACGACCATGCCGCTGTGCTCGTAATCGAGCGCAAGCTCGTGGGTGATGTCCTTGATCGTCAGGTCACCGATGACCTTGTAATGGTCGCCGGCGGGCTCGATCGACTTCAGCGTGAACACGATTTGCGGGTACTTCTCGACGTCGAGGAAGTCGGGGCCCTTGAGGTGGTTGTCGCGCATCTCGTTGTTGGTCGTGATGCTCGCGGCCTGGATGGTCACGGTCCCGCTGCCGGTCGTCGGATCATTCGGATCGTCCAGCTCGAGGTTGGCCTCCACCTGCGTGAAGCTGCCACGAACTGTTGCGACACCGAGGTGCTTCGCGCTGAAGGTGACTGAGGTGTGATGCGGATCAAGACTCCACGTCATGGCGTCTACTCCTTGAATGCGATTGCCGGGAGTGCCCCGGGCGGCTCCGGAGCTCATGTCGTTCCGGTCCACACATCATAAGATAAAGTGCTATAGTTTGTCAAGTGGCCACGGACGATAACTTCACCCGGTCCCAGGCTACTATTCGGGTCGGGATGGAGGACCCCTTCAACAATGGATGCTGAGCGCGATTACTGCCCTGTCCACGAGGCGATCCAGGTGCTGCAGGAGAAGTGGACGATGCACATCGTCCGCGCCCTCCTCGACGGACCCCTCGGCTTCAATGAGCTGGGGCGCACCGTCGGAGGCTGCAACCCGGCGACGCTCAAGGTGCGCCTCGATCACCTCGAGGACCTCGGCCTCCTTCGCCGGACCGTCCACTCGCAGATGCCGCCCCGCACGTCGTACGAGCTCGCTCCCGCGGGTGTCGACCTCCAGCGGGTGATCGATGCGATTGACGCCTGGGCGCGCGAACACCTCGATATCGTCGCCATCGCGGAGGTCGACGAGGAGTCAAGCGCCGCTGTCGGCTGAGCGGGCGCGAAGCCACGGCCGTCGGGCGGCGCTTGCCGGTCTGGCCTTGCTCGCGACCGCCTGCGGATCGACGTCGCGGCCGTCGCCGAGCCCCACGGCCTCGCCTCAGGTCACGCCGACCGCCGTCGTCACCGGCACGCCGTCGCCCACCGCGGACGCGTGCGTCGCTCCGTCGCACGAGCGCGCGCCGGCCGGCACGATCGGAGCCAACTTCGCGACCGCACTCGCCTTCGCACCCGACGGCCGTCTCTTCTGGACCGAACGCTCAGGCACCGTGAGGGTCTGGCAGAACGGCGCGTCGCGGGTGTTCGCCAGGGTCAGGACGGTGACGGCCCAGCCGGACGGGAGTTATAGCGAACGCGGGCTGCTCGGTCTCGCCGTCAGCCCGACCTTCGCCAGGGATCGCTTCGTCTACGCGTTTTATTCCGACACGAGCTACCGCACCCAGCACGTGATTCGGTGGTACGACTGCGACGGGACGGGGATACACGCAACCATCATCGCCACCTTCCCGGCGGGAAGTGACTGCTGCCACAAGGGTGGACGGATCGCCTTCGGCCCGGACGGCAAGCTCTACGTGACCCTGGGCGACGAGCATGACGCGCCGAGTGCGCAGAGCATCAGCGACGTTCGGGGCAAGGTCCTTCGCTACAACCCTGACGGCACGATCCCGCCGGACAATCCGTTCGGAGCGACCAACCCCGTCTGGGCATACGGCTTTCGCAACCCGTTCGGCATCGCGTTCTCATCCACCGGCCAGCTCGCGATCACGATGAACGGTCCCTCCGGCGATGCCGGGAGCCCCGGGACCGGCTATGACACGCTGTATCTGAACGTGACCCGCGGCGCTCACTATCAGTGGCCCGATTGCTACGGCTATGGTCACCCGCTCGCAGCGTCGACGTGCGGCGGCGGTGCGTTGCCCAGCTGGAGCAGCGAGGCGAGCACCTACGTGCCGACCGGCGCGACGTTCGTCGATGCGAGCGGACCATCCGGCTACGCCGGACACCTCGTGTTCTGCTCCTACGACAAGGGCATGGCGATCGTCACTGCGGGCAGTCCCTATACCAGCGTGCGTCTCGGTCCGTCGGGATGCCGTCTCGACGTGGTCGAAGGGCCGAACCACGCGCTGTACTACTCGGACACGAGCCACATCTACGAGTTGGCCTGAGGCATCGACGCTCGCCGCATGCGGCGATTCATGAGGTCACAGTGTCATTCCGTGCAAATGCAACGATTGCGCCGTTAGACCCTATTGAGCGCGTAGTGCAAAAGTGAAGCCGCAGCGCACCTGAGTGGACGACTGTCACCAAGTCGAAAGGTTGTCGCTCTTAATCTCAAACGCGAACGAACCCAGGAGGTTTGCGATGGATCAGGACAACTTCACAGACGATTCCCCGTCCGAAACCCAGTCGCACCGGCGCAGCTTCGGCGGCCTCGGTCGCGGTCCGGCCGCGCTGCTCCTCGCCGCGGGTTTGCTGATCGGCGGTGGTATCGGCGGGTTCGTCGCCGCAAATGCCGGCACCACCATCTCAACCCTGGCGTCGGCCACACCGGGCACGTCGCATCCGTGCCCACACACCGGTGGTTCGACAGCGACCTGAGTCGCGTTGACGGCGGGTGACCGCCTCCTACAGCCTCCCTCCCAAGACGGCTCGCCCCCAAGGCGAGCCGTCGCTGTATCTGCCGCGACTACGATCCCCCGGTGAGCTCGCGTCTGCTGCCCGCGGTTGTATTCACCGCCGGTGCGTCCTCACTCGCGACGGAGATCTGCGCGACCCGACTGCTCGCCCCCTACTTCGGTCAATCGACCGTGGTCTGGGCGAACGTCATCGGTCTCATCCTCATCTACCTGTCTATGGGGTACTGGCTCGGCGGGCGCGTCGCCGACAGGCATCCGACGCAGCGCGTCCTCGGCCTGATCCTCGTCATCGCGTCGCTCTGTACGGCGGCGCTCCCCTTTGTCGCGCGGCCCTTTCTCAACCTTGCGTTGCAGGGCTTCGCCGCCGTGAGCGTCGGCACGGTGGTGGGGTCATTCCTCTCGACGCTGCTCCTCTTCTCGGTGCCGGTGACCCTGCTTGGCATGGCCTCGCCCTTCGCGTTACGCCTGGCGCTCACCGACATCGACCGGGCCGGCCGAACCAGCGGGCGCCTCTCCTCGCTCGCGACAGTTGGTGCCATCATCGGCACATTCGGGTCGGCGCTGGTGCTCATCCCCGGGGTCGGGACCCAACGCACGCTGCTCAGCGCGGCATTGTCGGTGGCCCTTGTCTCGATCCCGCTGCTGCTGCGCCCGGCCGTGATCGCGAGCGCGGTGATCATCGTGCTCCTCGTCCTTCCTCCCGGCCTGGTCAAGGAGGCACAGGGAACCCTCGCCGAGCGTGAGACGACCTATCAGTTCGTCCAGGTGGTGAGCGAGCCGGGCGGAAAGACCGTCATGCGCTTCGATGACGGCATCGCGGATCAATCCGTCTACCGCGCCGATACCGCGCTGACCGGGGGCGAATGGGACATGCCACTCGTGGTGCCGCCACTTCTTGCGGGAGGCATGCATCGCGTGCTGGTGATCGGCAATGCCGGCGGAACGACGGCGCGTGCGCTGGCCGCGGAATATCCGGGCATCGACATCGACGGGGTGGAGCTCGATCCGGTGGTGACCCAGCTCGCACGCCAGTACATGGGCCTCGACTCGGTTCCCAACCTGCACGTGGCTACCGCGGACGGTCGCCAATACCTCGAGACCACCTCCCGGCGCTACGACCTCATCATCGTCGACGCATATCGAACGGAGTACATCCCCTTCTATCTGGCAACCCAGGAGTTCTTCGCACTGCTGCGTGCGCACCTCACTCCTGGTGGCGGCATCGCGCTCAACGTCGAACGCGTTCCCGGAAACAACGCGCTGGTGCAGGCGGTCGCCGGCACGGTGGCCACCGTGTTTCCCCAGGTGTGGGTGTGGCCCGCGCTGCATTTCAACGAGCTGGTCGTCGGGCTGTCCAACCCGATCCCACCTTCGTCACTCGATCAGCGACTGACGGCAATGCCCGAGAACATCCAGGTGCTCCGTCCGCTCGCGGTCGCAACGGCGTACGTTGCGCCGCCATCGCGGGATCCGCTCACCGACGATCGCGCGCCCGTGGAATGGCTCACCGATCGGGCCATCCTCGCGTACATCGCCGGTGGCGGCGTCCTCAACGAGCGCCTGCTTCCCACCGCGCCGTGAGTGTCCGATATCCAATGCAGCGTGCCGATTGTTGCGCCTGCGCAATCCACAGCGCTCGGATGTTGCGTTCGTGCATCGCATTGAACCACTGCTTGCAACGTGACGACGTGTTTGATAGTCTTACGACGTTCGGTGCTTTTGCACTGATCGCCGGGGGAAAGGCCTTGAGGGATGGGGGACTGCGAGCGCTCCTGGGTTCAGCGTGAATCCGGGAGCGCTTTGCGAAACCGCCGCGGTCGAGACGATCGGACGTCCCCGCGTACTAAGGTGCCGCTTCAAGGCACACGTCAACTTGATTTGCCGAACGACCTGCTGAGGTTAGGGGAGAACACGACATGCGACAAAACAGCGGACTCGCCATCGTGCTGGCGATCATCGGCATCGCCTGCGCGGTGGTTGCCGTTATCTATCTCACGCTGAAGACCAACCTCTTCGCGTCGGGCCATCCGATCCGGCATACCGATCGGGCGATCGTCCTCATCATCGTTGCGGTCGTTTGCTTCGTGGCCGCCTACTTCGCAAGGCCACGACGGGTCGCCTGATCGCACCACGCGACGGGCGGTAGCTCAGGACTTCGGCGGCCGCCCCTTGTGGTTTCGTTCGAATGCCGCAAGGTCGCGTGTCGAGACGAGCCAGTCCCGGCCCGCCTTGGCCCCGGTCAGATCGCCACGCTGGCACAGCCGGCGCAGCCATGATTGCTCGAGACCAGTTCGCTGCGATACCTCGCGGAGGGTCAGGTAGCGATGGTTCGGCGAGCCACGCATGCCAACGAGGGTAGCGGAGAGGCACTCGTGACACCGTGAAGCGTCCGTCGCCACCGGGTAACGAGAAAGCACGCATGCGTGCACACGCTACCGTGTGGATCTGCTAGTCTCCGCGGCCTAGCGGCCAGGATCTCCCGCCGGACGCCCCCTATCCCTTGAGCCGCCCGACGCCAAGGCTCCCTAACGCGGCGAATCGGGCGGCTCAGTTGTGTCTGTGGACCCCCGGGTGCCACAACGCAGCGGCCGGGGCTCACAACCCCGGTAACGCTTTGCTACCCTCCCGGCACGCTGAGGGACTGACGCTGCCCCCACGTCGCGGGGCACAGTCCGAGAGGCCAGGGGTTACGGATGCACTGGAAGGCTGCTCGCATCGCGATTGTGCTCGGCGCGTGTGCGATGTTGACGTCGGCGGTCACGCTCGACGCGGGTAGAGGATTGCGGCCGGTCCCATCCGCGGTCCAACCAGGACTGGGCCTCTTGCAACCTACAGGGCTGGGTCCGATCAGCCCATCGCCGATCGGTGACCCCAGCGCCGCTCGTGGGCCGCGGCCCACGAGCGGCACGACCCCGAGTTCCACGCCCGCTGTGACGACCGCAACGCGGAAACCCGCCGGGACGCCGCCACCGGTGCCCACGGCTGCGGCGCCCCCCCCGCAGCCGATCACCAGTGTCACTGACTACGGTGCCGTCGGAAACGGGCACAGCGACAGCACCGTAGCGATCGCCAAGGCACTGGCCTTCGCTTCAGCGCGAGGCGGCACGCTGTACTTTCCGGCTGGGCACTACGTGGTCCGCGGCGCCGGCATCGGCTCCGCAATCGAAGTGCACAGCGGGCGCGCCCTCACCATCGACGGCGCGGGGCGTGACCTCGTCACCATCACCAACACGAACACCTCGGGCGGCCTCCTCAGCATCAAGATCGACCACACAGTCGTCGAGAATCTGACGCTCGACGCGCAGACTGCGAACACACGGCAAGCGCTCGGGGTGGTCGCCAATGACGTCGTTGTCGAGGGCTGCCGAATCCTCGGAGGCAGGCAGTTCTTCGCGATCTACTATGCCGGTCCGGGCGGCAGCTCTTCTGCACCGACGTACAACACGGGCAACCAGCTCATCAACGACATCGTCAGCGACCTGGTCGACAACGACGGCATCTCCTGGTCGTTCCAGGAGAACAGCCTCATTGAGAACCTGCAGCACACCGGGTCACGGCTCGCTCTCTACGTCGACAGGTATGTGACCGTCCAGAACGATGTCTACCACCCAGGCGCACAGGCGGGTGGCACTGCCGGCTTCTGGATCTCCGCGCCCTCGGACCACATCACCATCAACAACTTCACGAGCTATGGAATGGGCGGGATCATCTCCAATAATGGGAACTACATCAGCAGCAACATCACCATCTCCAACGAGCGTTTGATGGTGCCCGGCAATACGCTGCGCGTCGATGCGGTGAACGGACTGACCATCCGAGGCTGCAACTTCGGCAGCGGCAGCACCCTGCTGTTCTCAGGCGCGCTGAGCACGACCGCGGTGGTGGTTGAGTATTGCGCCGCGCTCCCAATGATTCGCTTTCAGGGCAACGCCTCCGTGAGAGCGACGTTTCTCGCCGACGCGTACCCCGCAGTGGCGTCGCCCGGCGCGAGTCACCTGCAGACCTTTTACAACTTCAACACCGCGCACCCGCTGTTCAGCGTCAACGGTGGCATCTGGGCGAACCGCAGCGGCGGATTCTTCGACGGGACATCCGCCTCGTACACAGTGACCAACCTCACCGGTTACCCCTGAGGCCTCATGACGGGGTGCGAGCCGTTTCGCCGGACCGGTTGCCCGGCGAAACGGCGGCGCTAACTCGGAGCTACTGGAACCAGCCCTCGACATCAACGACCGCGTTGATGTTGCCCAGAGAGTTGAAGATTTTGAAGTCACCAGCCGGCGCGCCCGTCGAGAGCACGACCGCTGTCAGGTTGGGAAGCACCTCGCCGGCAAGGACGTTCACATCCGAAACATTCGGCGCCGATGTGAGATCAGCTGGATATGCGCTGAGGAAGGTGAATGACGAGCCGGCCACGGCGGTGAGGTTCGCGACGATCGCCTTTGCGCCGGCCGCGATTCCATCGAACTCCGGCCGCAGCCACGGTGATCGTTCCTCTCTGGCCCAGCAGGTGTCCGGAACACTGCGTGGTGTTGCCTACTCGAGTGTCGCAAATCCGCGTCGGCGAGGTGGCGACGTATTGGAGGCCCAGCGGTGTGGGGGGAGGACCCTGGCCACCAAACCAGCCGTTGGCGTCGATGGCAAAGTTGGCCTTGCCCGCAGCGTTGTATACGCAGATGTAGAGGGGCAGCGTGCTTGGCCCGAGATTCACGAAGACTCGATTGGCCTGCGCTGTTCCAGCGTTGACGTTGATGTTCGAGAACGACGGGCCTGGTTTGGATCCCCCGTACTGGCCGCATCCCCCGGTCGCCGTGTCCGGGAAGACGCTCAGGAAGGTGTTCACAGTGCCGGCGATGGCAGTGAGGTTGATGATCGCGTTCTCCTCGGTCCCATCATTGGGGATGAAGTCGTTCGGGGCGCAGGTGGAGGGGGTGCACCAGGCGGGTTGCCCGGCGATCAACACCTTCACCGTGGAGTTCGGACCGAGCGCGTGCGGCTTCCCGTCATTGAGGTTGTTACACGCATTTGGCTCCTGGCCCGCGCGCGTGTCGCAGACGCGAATCGGCGCGATAGGATGGTATTCCCCGGCAGGAAGGGTCGCGGACGCAGGGGTGAAGTAGCCCTCGACGTCAGCGAGCACATTCACTGTGCCCAGTGCGTTGTAGATGGCGACCGCCCCTCCGGAGCTCAGTTGGACGGTGACCGCATTGGCCACGGCGGTGTGCGCCTGGAAGTTGAGATTGGAGGCCTGCGGCGGCTGGGAGAGGCTGGCAGGGTAAACGGTCAGCAGGCTGTACGACGTGCCGCCGACCGCGGTCACATTGAGAACGACGGCGGTGGCGCCGAGCGGGACGGTATTCCCTGTGCCAGGGTCGACGTACCCGGTGACCTGGAGGTTGAGCTTTCCCTTCGGTCCGAGAGCGGCACAGTGGTTGGCACCACAGAAGTCCTTTCTCGTGTCCAGGATCCTGAACGTTGGTGAAATCGGCCGGTAGCTGCTCGCTGCCGAGGCTGTCGCGGTTTTGGGCGGAGCCCCAGCAGTCGCCTTCGCCGCAGCTGCGACCGGGACCTGCTGGGCACCGAAAATTGCCATCGTCGCCAGAATGCTGACCGCGGCGGTGACGCCGCTTCCCCTCTTGAAACTCATAGCGGCTGATACTACACGGCCGGGACACAGCGCGTCAATTGCAGCAAACACCCAGAACGGGCACCCGGTATCCGAACCAGGCACCTCGGACGACGCCGCCCCTGCCCGTCGAGCATAATTGAAGGTATGGGGAGCCTGAGAAGGAGGGGCCGGCACAACCAGTCAGCCTCCAACGAGCGTGGCTTTACGCCACTCGGCGAGGTCGAATCGGATGGGTCCGGCCTGCTGATTGCCGCTCGCTCGCAGGCGACGCACGCGCCCGTCGACATCCGTGTCCTCGCCGCGACGCTCAAGGGCGACCGCGCCCGCATGCGCCAGCTCGGCGGCGACATGGATGTCCTTCGTGAAGTCCGTCACACCAACCTCGTATCGGTCATGGACTTCGACAAACGCGCCGGGGCTGTCGTGTACGAATCGGTGCCAGGGAGCAGCCTGACCGAGTTGCTCGCAGGGCAAGGCCCGCTCGAGCTTGTGGCGGCCCTCGTCCTGCTCGAGGACTGCGTTTCGGGGCTCGAGGCGCTGCACAACGTCGGGGTCATCCATCGGAACGTCACGCCTGATTCCGTGGTGATCGAAAGCACCGGAGCGGTGCTGCTCCGCGACGCGGGGTTGGCCCCGACCGTGTCTCCCTCAGCAATGCCGGCGGAGGCCAACCGGTTCCTCGCTCCCGAGGTCCTCGCTGGAGGATCGTCGACCCGGTCGTCCGATCTCTACGGGGCCACTGCGGTGTTCCTGGAATCGATCGGCGGGCGAGCCTCGAAACCTGGCATGAGGGTTGATCTCCGACCGCTCTTGGGCGAGGGGATGGCGAAGGATGCGTCGGCGCGCAGCGCTACGCTTGGCGCCTTTCGGGGCGAGCTTGACGACTATGCGCGGGCCACATTTGGCGAGGGCTGGCGCAAGGAGGGCCGCACGCTTCTCGTCGACGCGGCCGCGAGGCAGGCGAGCAGATCGATCCGTGTCAGTTCGCCGGCAGAGCCGGCCAGAGAGGGGGCGGACGAAGCGTTGTCGGCGGTTGCGCTCCTGCGGTCACGCGGAACGCACAGCCTGCGGACCCTTCCCATGCTGGGCGCGTTCGGCCTTGTGGCGCTCGTGGGTGTCCTTGTCCTCGTGCGCGGCTTCTCGACACCCCAGGGCTTCGCGTCGAATTCCTTCCTCGGAATATTCAACGGGATACCGGTTCTCGGCGCACTGACCTCGCCCACCCCCACCGCCGCCACGGCCCCGGGCGTAGGACCGGCGACGAGTACCGGCCCGAACGCCAATCCAGCCGCGGGTGCGCCTATCACGAGCGCGAGTCCGAAGGCCACTGGCGCTGCAGGTCCAACCCCGACGCCCAAACCGGGTTCCAGTCCCCCGCCACCGAATCTCATACCCCAGACAATTAGCTTCACCTCCAGCCAGCCCGCAAACGAGACGTACGGCGGCACGTACTCGATCGCCGCCACCGGAGGCTCGTCTGGGAATCCTGTGCTGTTCACCAGTCAGACGCCCGCAACCTGCAAACCTGGATTCAGCAACACGTTCAATTTTTTAGGGGTCGGAACCTGCACGATCCAGGCATCACAACAGGGCAACTCTCACTACAGCGCGGCCACCAACTCGATGTCGTTCCCGGTGGGGCAGGCCTCGCAGACAATCAGCATCAGCACCTCACCGAGCAACCCCACATACAACGGTGCGCCGTACATCATTCATGCCACAGCGGCGGGCGGTCCCGTGGCATTCACAGCGGACTCTGCGAGCGTCGCCTGTGGTGTCAGCCCGACAGGGGTTGTGACTTTCACGGCAGCCGGTGAGTGCATCATCGACGCCAACCAGGGTGGCAACGCAGACTACACGCCTGCGCAGACGCGGCAGCAGGCGTTCAGTGTGGCGCAGGCGTCGCAGACGGTGACCCCCACCTCGTCGCCGCCGTGCAGCATTTGCGCCACACAAATGACGTATACCTTGTCGGGAACCGCATCCTCTGGGCTGGCGGTCCAGTTCGGTATCGACACGAGTGCGAGCACCCCCGGGTCATGCTCCATCGCCGGCAACGTGGTCACCATCAATGGCGGGCTGGGATTTCCCGGCACCTGCGTGATCGACTTCTTCCAGGACGGTAACCAGGACTACTCCGCGGCTCCCGTCCAAACGCAAAGCGTCACCGTCACCTAACTGATCCCCACGGGGAGCGGGCGACGCTGGTGCGAATGCTCATCCGAGCTTGAGATCGATAACGCTGGTCGCGCCAGTGAGCCCGGCGTTGAAGGTGTACTGGACAGTGGTGCTGGGGCTCGGGGCGGCTTCCCCGATCACCTTGCTGGTCGAGAAGATGAGCCCAATGTAGAAGGGGCCGCTGCCTGAACTGACTTTGACAGTAACCGCGTCGCTGGTCGTCGACTGAGTGATGCCGCCGCTGACCTTTGTGCAGCTGCTTGCCGTCGCGTTGTCATACACGCCGCTACCGCTGCTCAGGAGGAGTTTCTTACTGGTCTCATTGGTCGACTGCGTGATCTTGTAAGTCCCGGTCGACGGGACCTTCACCCAGTATGTGAACGACGATGGGGTGACGGTAGCGACCTTGCTGCCGCCGAGCGTGTACTGATAGGACGGCAGGCTGGTCGCAAATCCCGAAGCGAACTGCGCGCAGGTCGCGGTGATCGGGGTGATCTCGCTGATCTGGGGACCAACAGTCACCGGATCCGCCCCGCACTTGCTCGTGACAGCCACGTTGTTCGCATCGCCACTGAAAGCCGCAGTCCACTGATAGGTGCCGACCGTCTTAACGGTGAACCCCATGGTGGTAGTGAAGGGTCCGTTCGTCTTCACCGCAGTCACGGTCTCGGTATGAATCGCAGAGGCGCAGCTGCCGTCGCCTGGGGCATACAGCCTGAAGGTGATCGAGGCGGTTCCAAGCAGATTGCTGGTCCCCGACAGCGTGGCGCGATCCTGCAGGGTGGTGCCTGTGCCCGCAGATTTGGGGTTCGCCGTCGTTGAGATGGTCGGCTGTGCGGTGATCACCACGGGCTCGCCGCACGTGCTGGCCACCGAGTTGTTGTTGCCGTCGCCGTTGTAGATGGCCTTCCAGTAGTACGTCCCCGCGGCCTTCGGCGTCCATGCGACGGTGTAGCTCGCTGATGCACTCGCGACGGTGCCGCTTCCGCTCACGCCGGTCACCGCCGTCGTGCAGGTGCTATTCGAGTACAACGTAAATGTCACAGTTCCGGTGGGCGCTATCGGCGCCCCTGACACTGTCGCCGTGTCTTTCAAGGTCTTGATCGCCTTGCCGACCGTTCCCGTGGTCGGGCTCGCGACGGTGCTGATCGTCGGCGTCGCCTTGCCGATGACGATCTGCTCAGGGACTCCACCGCACGTGCTGACCGTGCTGTTGTTGGCGTCGCCGTTGTACACGGCTCCCCAGTAGTAGGTACTCACCGCCGCCGGCGTCCAATTGGTGTTGAACGAGGTCGTTCCTGCGACAAGCGTCCCGTTTCCGCCGACGCCGCTGACCGCTGTCGTGCACGCGGCATTCGTATACAACGTGAAGGTCACCGTTCCGGTCGGAGCTGCTCCACCGGATATGGTTGCGCTGTCCTTGACGGTGATCTGCACCCCTACTGTTCCCGATGTCGGGCTCGCCTGCGTGGCGATCGTCGGGGACGCCTTGCCCACGGTCAGCGGCTCGCTGCTGCAGTTGCTCGTTGTGGTGTTGTTGTTGCCGTCCCCGGAGAACATCGCCTGCCAGTAGAAGGTGCCCACCGTCGGGAAGCTCAGTGTGTTCGAGTTCGGCACCGCCCCGGTGCTCTCATTCACCGGGAGGGTGCCCGCGCCTCGGGGGTTCTGCGTGCAGGTGTTGTTGCTGTACACCGTGTAGGTCACCGAAGACGAATTCCCTCCAGGGGCGAACCCGTTCAGCGTCGCGGTGTCGAAGTCCGTGCCCCCAGCCGCGATCGAGGTCGCATTCAACACCGTCGTGATCGTCGGCGATGCCTTGCCCACGGTCAGCGGCTCGCTGCTGCAGTTGCTCGTTGTGGTGTTGTTGTTGCCGTCCCCGGAGAACATCGCCTGCCAGTAGAAGGTGCCCACCGTCGGGAAGCTCAGTGTGTTCGAGTTCGGCACCGCCCCGGTGCTCTCATTCACCGGGAGGGTGCCCGCGCCTCGGGGGTTCTGCGTGCAGGTGTTGTTGCTGTACACCGTGTAGGTCACCGAAGACGAATTCCCTCCAGGGGCGAACCCGTTCAGCGTCGCGGTGTCGAAGTCCGTGCCCCCAGCCGCGATCGAGGTCGCATTCAACACCGTCGTGATCGTCGGCGACGCCTTGCCCACCAGCACCGGTTCATCGCCGCAGTTGGTGGTTGCGCCTGCATTGTTCGGATCCCCACTGAAGCTCGCCACCCATTCGTAGGTGCCCACGACCGTGGCCCCGTACCCGCCCGTGGTGCTGTAGGTCCCGTCACCCCCGATCCCGGTAACCGTCTCGGTATGGATCACGGCTCCGCAGTGCGCGTCCCCCGGGGCGTACAGATTGAAAGTGATCGACCCGGAGCCGTCAGGATTGCTCGTGCCGCTCAGGGTCGCGCTGTCCTGCAGGGAGACCCCGACCGCTCCCGATCCCGGGTTCGCCGCCGTCGTGATCGTCGGCGACGCCTTGCCCACCAGCACCGGTTCATCGCCGCAGTTGGTGGTTGCGCCTGCATTGTTCGGATCCCCACTGAAGCTCGCCACCCATTCGTAGGTGCCCACGACCGTGGCCCCGTACCCGCCCGTGGTGCTGTAGGTCCCGTCACCCCCGATCCCGGTAACCGTCTCGGTATGGATCACGGCTCCGCAGTGCGCGTCCCCCGGGGCGTACAGATTGAAAGTGATCGACCCGGAGCCGTCAGGATTGCTCGTGCCGCTCAGGGTCGCGCTGTCCTGCAGGGAGACCCCGACCGCTCCCGATCCCGGGTTCGCCGCCGTCGTGATCGTCGGCGACGCCTTGCCCACCAGCACCGGTTCATCGCCGCAGTTGGTGGTTGCGCCTGCATTGTTCGGATCCCCACTGAAGCTCGCCACCCATTCGTAGGTGCCCACGACCGTGGCCCCGTACCCGCCCGTGGTGCTGTAGGTCCCGTCACCCCCGATCCCGGTAACCGTCTCGGTATGGATCACGGCTCCGCAGTGCGCGTCCCCCGGGGCGTACAGATTGAAAGTGATCGACCCGGAGCCGTCAGGATTGCTCGTGCCGCTCAGGGTCGCGCTGTCCTGCAGGGAGACCCCGACCGCTCCCGATCCCGGGTTCGCCGCCGTCGTGATCTGCGTCGGATTCGACCCGGCCGCGACCCCCGTCTGCGGCACCACCACATAGAAACCCATGGCGACGAGCCAACCCGACGCCACCGCCATCGCTCGCCGCGCACGCGAGACGCAACCTGGTCGCCTCTGATGACCCCTCAAGTTCCCCTGTCTCCCGCTCGCCCCGCTCACCGGGCGGCCCCACTAGCCCGACGGCAACTGGAGTGTGTCCGGCCAATCCCTTCTAGCCCCAAGCCTCGCCGATGCGAGGCGCCGCAAATAATGCGCCGCACGGCCATGGGATTGCCAGCGGCAGAATTGACGTCGCCAGCAGCCCCTTCCGGTGTCGACGTCCCCCGGAACGACGAAGCTCCCACCGCCGAGGGGATCCCTCGGCGGCAGGAGCTCAAGTGTCCTTAGATCGCTGTCGGTTCTAGCAGTGCAGCGTGGACGCATACCTCTGGTTGGTGACGACGATCCCGGTTGCGGCACCGTGGCGCGAGGCGTGGATCGTGCCTTCGCCGGAGTAGGTCATCACGTTCTCGATGAGGATGTTGCTGGCCGGACCGGTCACGAACCAGGCCGGCTGGCACCGGTTGACTTCGTAGTAGGTCTCGTTGTCGAGGATCGTGTTGGTGTCATTGAAGAGCGCCAGGATGCCGCCATGAATGGTGATGTTGGTCAGACGCGCTCCGTTCTGGCAGTCGATGTCGACTGCCGCGAACCCGCCCGTGCCGTGGTTCACCATGACCACGTTGGACACGACGCTGCCGGTGATCGGGAAGGCGTAGCACGGGTTCGAGCCAGTGAGCCGCATGCCGAAACCGGTTCCGGTCTCAGCGGTGATGTTCATCACCGTGGTGTTGCTCGCGTCGCTGAACAGGACGGCGGGTACCGGGCTGCCCGGGATCGGGACTGTTCCCGGGTTGAACGTTCCGGTATTGAGGTTCAGGTTCTCGACCGTGTTGCCGGGCGAGGTGATCTGAAAGATATTGCTGGCGCCGTGCTGCACAAGGAACGTACGGGTTGCGCCGGCGCCGTCGATGGTGACCCCGAAGTGCCCGCTGACATGGATCCTGCCGGTGAGAACGCACACGCCCGCGGGGATCGTGACCACCCCGCCGGGTTGCTTGCCTGCAGCGTCAACGGCCGCCTGAAGTGCGGCGGTGTTGTCCGTGATGCCGTTGCAGCTGCCTACAGACGTGGTCGTGGCGGTGTGCTTCACCAACCCCGCTGTGCGGCCCGTCTGGCCAACGGTGGATCCGGACGAGCCCTTGGATGTCCTCGACTTGCCGGTGGGCGCCGCCGCGAGTGGGACGCTGCGATGCACGCTGAGGTGGGAGATCGAAGAGGTCGCCGACAGCGCCGCAGGACGAACTGCGGCTGCGGTTGGTGTCATGCCGGCCTGTGCCGCCAGTGCAACGGTTCCAACAGTGGCGACGACGGCCAGACGAGCGAAGGGAACTTTCATATCCCGACCGTGGCATCGGAAGGGAGTTCCCGATCTCACCTTCGGAAACCGGAATGTGACGGTTCAGCAACTCCCGAGCCGCCGATCACCACAACCCCGCCACAGGCATCGCGCCGACGTGGAGATTGAGGCCCATAGCGGGCGTTTGGACCCGGAGCCGTTGCATGCCTCGGTAACGACGCCGTCTCGGGCCGATGGGAACCGGCTTGGTGAGAGCCGGTTCAGAATGACGCGATTGCGCCGATTAGCCCGTACCCCCCAATGCGGCCGTGTATGATCAGGCGGACGAACGGGGCGGAATCGTAGGGAAGGTTATCGAGTGGTAAAGGTGCAGGTGGGCCGAGGCATGGGACGACGGCTACTCGGACTGGTGGGCGGGGCGTCGGTCGCCGTCGGATTGCTGGTGGCGCAGGGAGTCAATCCCCTGTCGCCTGTCAGGGCCTCGACTGTCGGGGCGGCGACCTCCAGGTCCGCTGCGCCACCCGCCCCAACCCAGACCGCCTGTCTCCAGTCGACCGGATCGTACTCACCGCCCGCCACGGCGCCGCACATCATGATGATCGTGGACGAGAACACGTCGTACGGCGCCAGTGACGGCAGCCCGTATGTCATCGGGAATTCGAAAGCACCGTACATCAACAACACGCTGATCAAGAAGGACGGCTATACCTCTCTCCCGAGTTGGTACTCCGTCGAACACAACAGTCCACTCGACTACATGGACCTCATCTCCGGGTGCGACCACAACGGCCTCTCGAAGCCCTACACGGATCCAACGCTGGTCAACGAGCTCGACACGGCCCACTTCACGTGGAAGGCCTATATGGACGGACTGGCGCCGGGCCAGACCTGCTACACGGGCACCGGAGCCGGGACCAACCATTACTCGCAGACGCACAACCCGTTCATCTACTTCGGCCAGATCACCAGCAACACGGCTGAGTGCAACGCCAACGTGGTCCCTTACCAGCAGTCACAGCTGTCGACCGATCTGAACAGCACTACGCCACCTGACTTCGTCTGGATCACGCCGAACGAGTGCAACGACATGCACAGCCTCTGTCCTCCGCTGAACAACCACGTTGGCCAGGGAGATGCGTGGCTTGCGGCCAATCTGCCCACGGTGCTCAGCTCGGACTGGTACACGAAGGGCAACGGCATCGTGATCATCACCTTTGATGAGGGTGGGAGTGGCGATAACCAGCCGGGCCTTCCTGAAGGCACGGGTGGTCATATCGCGACGCTCGTCATCAGCCAGAACTCGTGCGGCTCTTTCACCGGTACCGGCAACAACTTCGCCACGCTCCGCGGGATCGAGGAGGCGTACGGCGTCCCGCTGTTGAACAACTCGGGCAACGCGACATATGGCGATATCACGCCTGCGTTTGCCGACGGCGCCTGCAAGGGGAGTGTTGGGACCGGCACCATCAGCGGAGTGGTCACCAACAGCCAGACCACCCTCCCGATCCAGGGCGCCACCGTCACGTGCACCTGCAACAACACCCCGACCGGCACCGATGGCAGCGGCAAGTACGCCTTCACGAACGTTGCCGTCGGCACCTACTCGGTCACGTTCTCGGACCCGGGGTTCGTCACCCAGACTGCGGACAACGTCGGCGTCACATCGGGAAATACCACAACGGTTAATGCGGCGTTGGTGCCGGCGAGTGGCTCACCGCCCACCGTCGTCCAGGACGTCGGTGTGGCTGCCCAGACCACCACCACGTCATTTTCCGTGACCACGAGCTCGACTGCCACCGGCGACCTCCTCGCCATCTCGACCGAGAGCGACGCCGGCAGTGGTAAGGCGTCAGCCACGGTGACCGGCGTCACCGACAATCAGGGTGACGTGTGGATGAAGGCGGTGGCGGCGAATCCCTCGACACGTGACGGCGCGGAGATCTGGTACTCACCAGGCGCCAAGCCCGGGGTGACCACGGTGACGGTGACGTACTCGAGGTCGGTGAACCCGGTCGTCCGTTTCTATGAGATCGCCAACGCGAGCGCGCTGGATGCGACCTCAGCGGGGTCGGCGAAGAACACCACCCCGAATACCGGGATCACCGTGATGACCACGACGGCGAACGAGATGGTCATCGGCGTGATCGGCTTCGCGCCCAACTCGGGGACCATCAGCGGGCTCACCACGGGCTTCACCAACGACCCGCTCGTGCTCAACAACCTCACCAATTTCAACAACGCCGAGCAATCCGGTCACGAGTTCGGTCTCCGCCACCGGCACCTTCTCGTATTCGGGGACGCTCTCGAGCTCGGCGTCCTGGGCCGCGGTCCTCGCAACCTTCAGCTAGCCCTCGGGTGCATTCCGGTGGCATGCGTCAGCGGGCGTCGCCCGCCATCTCGGGGAGGCGTTCGGGTTGGCGAATCCACCCTCGCGATGGGTACCGGGCGAGAACCTCGTCGATCTCGACCACCTGCTCCTCGCTGAGGCGCTTGCGCCACCGACCGGGCTGCTCACGCGTGACGCGGATGTTGCTGAATCCCTCGCCGGGGCGATTCGATTCACTGAGAAAACGCTCGATCCCCTCGCTCCACGTCAGGCCAACCTGATCGCAGACCTCTCGGATGCGTACTTGGGAATCGACGCACAGGTCCTCATGGGTGACGACCAGCCACTCGGGGTGATGGTCAACGTGATCGCTGAGGACCGTGGTCAGAAGGCCGACCCAGGCGGCGGTGCGCTGGGTCACGCTGGCGTTCGGCTCGGGCGCGCTGATGCCGAGAGGCTCCAGGTAGCGCTCCCGCACGGCGGGGCGATCGAAGAGGTCGAACCCGTGCACTCCAAGCTCGATCCACGAGGAGATGGTGTTGAGCGGGTGCCGTTGGATCACCACCACCCTGGGGTCGTAGTGACTGATGAGCCACTCGGCATAGAAGTGCGCATAGATCGACTTGACGATCACGTGCGGCGAGCGTCCCGGTAGCGATGACATCGCCTGCGCGGTCCGACGGAGGAGCGGGTCGCGTATCCCGCGTGGAAGGCGAAGTGCGGCACGCGCTGCGCTGCGGCCCAGGCCAGGCTTGTTGGGGATGCGATTCGTGAAGGAGAGATCCCAGAGCGCTCGAAACTGAGGAGCGGGATCATCGCGGTCGATGATCGGATACGGCCCGAAGCCCAGCCGGCTCACTCCGGTGCCCGTTGGGTCAGCATCCACGTTGTCCGGCTCCTTGACCATGCGTGTGCCCTCGGCGTGCCCAAGAGCGGTCGCCAGCCAGCGAGTGCCGGAGCGCGCGACTCCGAGGAGGAGCAGGCGGTCGGAGCGGCCCCGTACCGGTGGCGGGTTCTTGTCGGTGCTGGTCACGCCATCTCCTCGATCATGTCGCTAGTCCTTCTTGGCCGTCTCGATGTATGCCTTGATGCGCGCGCGCGTGTCCGGAGCGCTGCTCGGGAGTGAGGAGAGCGCGGTGTTGAAATCGACCACGGCCTGCCGCTGAGCGCCTTGCTGGATTTCGATCCATCCGCGCGCCGCGTAGAGCTTCGCGAGCCCAAAACCATCCACCCCGGCGGGCTGAGCATATGGACCCACATTGCCGACGAAGGTGCTGATCGCCTGGTCGATGGCCTTCAGGGCCGCACTCAGATTGCCCAGCGAGAGGTTGGCCTCAGCAAGGTCGTCATACGCTCCCGAGCCCGACGAGGACAGCTGGGCGGCGCTCGCGCAATCGGTCAGCGCGTGGGAGTAGTTGTGCTGCAGCACCTCGGCATGGCACTCGTGCGCCAGCACAGAGCCGACCCGTGCCCCAGGAAGCGCCAGCGCGTTCGCATAGTCGATGGCGGCACGCTGGTCGCTGCCGAGGGCGGTCGCCAGGTCCCCGCCGGCGACATACAGCAGTGACGACTGGGGGTCGATGACGAGCGCTCGGTTGTACACGGCCTGCGCATCCTGGTAGTCGGACACTGCCACCAGCCCGTCGATCGCGGTAAGGAGCTCGCCCGCCGTCGCCGACGGGTTCAGCGCCGCGGTTCGATAGTCTGCGATCGCCGCCGTGATGTTGCCGATCACGCGATAGGCAACTGCGCGCCGCAGATAGAGGTCCGCCTGCAGCGGAGACAGTTGGATCGCCGCGGTGTAGTCGTGCACGGCCGCGGCGCCGTTCTGTCCACCATTGAGGTAGCAGTCCCCGCGGCCAACGTATGCGGTGAGCAGCCCGGGGAATTGCTGGAGTGCCGTCGTGTAGTCGGAGATGCACAGGTCGGGCTGCCGGGCGGCCCGCTGCAGCCGCGCGTCGTCGAGGGAGGACCCAACGATGGTCGGCGCCACCGAGCCCGCCTGCGCAGCCTCCGACAGGAGGCCGGGCGACACGCTGCCCGCACTCCCGCACGAGGCAAACACCAGGGCAAGCGCGAGCAGCCCCACGCCTGCGCCCACTGCGATGGCCGACTTGGCCTTTGGCGATGCGCTGGGCGCCGGTGGCGCCGGCTCTTCCCGCTGCCGGGCTCGGGCACTGAATGCTCCAGTGACGAATCGAATCGTGATCGAGAGGAGGAGCAATCCGATGGCAAGACCTCCATAGCCGACGTCGATGGCATAGGGATCTCCCGCGAGTGGCACCTCAGGAAGGAGCGACGGGATGCCGAACCACTCCAGGGTCACCGCCCCCGCGGTGACCGCGAGCATCGCCAGGCCGATGCCCGCCACCCATGTCGCAGCGCGGGATGGCGGGAACGTCGAGTCCGGCACCGTCAGGGGCTTGAACGCCGCCTCGAATCGCAATCGGCGCGGCACTCGAATCGCGAGCCACACCGCCGCGATGAGCACCAGGACCGCTATGCCGTCCCCGATGCGCTCGTAGGGCAGCGTCGAGTAGGCGAACGCCAGTGTCGAGCTTGAGCTCTGTGAGGCCTTGAGGTGATAGAGATTGAAGAGCCCGTCGCCAAGCGTGAGCGGCTTGTGGGTGTCGAGCCGCCACCCAGGGTCGTAGTAGCGACGCAGCTCCACCCAGGTCCCGTTGTCAGCGTTGGTCGTCACGGCGATCTGCTCCGACGAGTCGAGTCGTATTGTTGTGACAGCATTCGTGCGCGCACCAAGCGCCGTGGCCGTCAGGGGCGACCAACTCACGCACGGGCCGGGCGTCAGCGAGGCGGTCGACGTGCCAGTGATGGTCACCGTCGTGTTGCCGGATGCCACCGAGAAGGGTCCGTAGACGCCCCAGCCCGCAGCTCGCGGCAGGCCGCCGGGCGTCAGCAGCTGCAGCGTCTGGGCATCACGGCCGACGGTCGTCTGAATCGACGACGGCAGTGAGCCAGACTGCGACTGCACCATGACCGCAGCCGTCCCCGAGGCATCGCTCTGGCAGGCATTGTCGAAACGCGGCATCACGGCGACCGCATCAGGAAGATTTGCGGGGGCAACCGGATACTGATTGTTGTCGAAGCTCTCCCGATACGCCGCGGGGAGTCCCAGAGCCTCGAGTGCTGGAAGTAATTCGGTCGTCGCCCACGTGCCGGAATCCACCACCGCGATAGCCGGCGCAGTCGTCACCGCGGGATCGGTGGAGCTCAGCCGCCAGACCAGCAGCGTGGTCGAGCCGCTGCCGAGCACCGTCGGTGCGCCGAACATCGCGGACACCTGTTGCTCTAGCCACTGGCGAGTGATCCCGGGCGGGATCGATCCGACAGCCTGGCCGCCCGGAACCACGATGTATCCCGCACCGGCCATCCGGGCGAGGTACGGGAACAAAGGCGAATCGACGTAGCAGTATGCGATCAGGTTGTCGGCGCAATACAGCTGGAACGGATCACGTTGATTCACACGCGTTCCGGCGAACTTCCCCGTGAGATTCACGGCCGGGTGCGTCGGCGACGCGACGAGGAAATGGTGGTTGCGAACGTTGTCGCCGATGAGGGGCTGGCCGAACCAGAGCACGGGTCCGGGGCGACTGTCTGCGGCCAGGAGCTGCGAAAGGGCCGAGAATGACGTGGGTTCTGGTGTGGGGCTTGTGGTGGAACCGAGGCTCCCTGACTGCAGCACCACCACCGACCATGCACTCAGCGCGACCACACCGACAAGTCCCAAGGCGGCTCCGCGGCGGACCAGCCGAGCATGAAGATGGATGAGGTTCGCCGACGCCCATTCGAAGGCGCTGGCCAGCGCGATGGGGATGAGGATCGCGTAGGCGAGCGTGACGATGTAGAGAAACTTCGATCCCTCGCGAAAGAGCTTCCAACCCGGCACGTGCAGGTACATCCAATCGTAGATCTGACCCAGAGGCGCGTTGTCGGTCTTGGCGAAAAAGGCGAACAGGAGTGCCGCCACGAGCAACCAAAGCACCTCCGGTCGGAGCCGTCGCATCAGCATCGGTGTAAATGCCAGAAGCGGCAGTATCATGTAGGCTGGATTCAATGGCGCCTGGACGAGTTGAGCGGGAGAGCCCCCCGTCCAGAAGGGGTCGAGCGCAGCAAGGCCATGACCGAGGGAGATCACGTTGAAGTTCGGTGCCTGGGGTATGGGCAGACCGGCGCTCCCGTGATAGGTCAGCAGGGGTACCAGCCAGAACGCCTGCGTCCCGATGAACACCGCCCCCGCTGCCACGGCCAGCAGCGTCCGTCGCAGCAACAGGCGCAAGCCGCGGTTGCTCACGGCGATGATGACGAAGTACATCGCCATGAGGAGCACGCAGAGATAGGCGGGTCGCACGTCGTACGCCGCAACGACCGCAAGCAGCAGTCCGGTGACCAATGCCCAACGGAGCGAGAGCGTCCGCACCGTGCGCAGGAAGGCGACCAGAACGAACATTGAAATGACTTCGCCAAGAGCCAGCGGGACCTCGCCGTCGGACTCGAGCATGAAATAGGTCGCGCCCAGAAGGATCACCGGGGTCAACAGCGCCCACTTCGTTCTGCCCATGATCTCGCGCGCCAGAAGCCAGCCGCCAACCGGTAGCAGCACCGCGAACGGCACGAAGTAGAGGAACTTCTCAGTGAAGGCCCATCCAGCGCCGACGGCGGCGAGCAAGCCTGAGGCTGCAAGGACAGGAAACCGGAACGCGGCCGAAAACCGGCTCTCGCCGCCGAGCCCGAGTGAGCCATCCCATACTGACGGCCAGGGGCTGTAGCTGGTGAGCACCTGGTTGTCAGGCCAGTGCCAGTCTCCGGCCGATAGGGGCGATGGCGACAGCCAAGCGTGTCTGATGCCAATCCCGACGAGCGCGAGCAGCGCGACCGTCGCCCACGGGCGATCGGTGATCCAACGTCCCTTCCCGCTCAGCCATGTGTAGGCACGCGTCCAATGATCGGACATGCTTCGACCCGCGGTCATCGTCTAGCCGGATGCTTCGGCGACGGCCACGGTCATTCCATCCGGCAACGCTGCGTCCGGCTCGGATCGCCGTAGCCTTCGCTCCGTCAGCAGGTACTGGACCGCAAGCGCTAACAGCACCGCTGCGATCGAGACATCGCTCATGAGCGAGACCACCAGCAACGAACTATGGAAGAAGTAGATGAGGAGCGGTTTGATCGCAATTCCGGGAATGAGCACCCAGAGCAGTTTCAGATCGGCGAGAGACTGTTGTGTATTGCTGAGCATGACCACGGCTGCGAGAAGTGGCATTCCGAGGGCGTACCACCCGATATAGCTTGCGCCGCCTTCGTAGGACTTGCCGGAGAACTCGTGGAGGATGGTGTGGCTGAGCGCCGAGAACACCACCAGCCCGAGCAGCCCTCCGACCAAGGCGATGCCGACCGAGCTGAACACGACTGACCGGGTGCCCCGTCGCGTAGCCTGACGTGCCGCGGCTTTGGGGAACAGCACGCTGGTGACGCTGCCCATCGCAAAGAAGAGCGCCCTGGCCGTGACCGTGACGGCACTGAACTGGCCTGGTGCCTTGCCCGAGTAGAAGTGCTGGACGAGGATCACATCACTGCCCAGCAACACCGAAACAGTCACAGTCGACGTGATCGAAACCAGCAGGAAGCGCCACAGCGGTCGCCACCCAGCAGGCCCGCTACCGCGGCGAAGGCGGGGCCAGACCATCACCAGCGCGACCAGATAGATCGCCGCCGCTGCGACGCTGATCCCAACCAGCACGCCGTATTTGCCGAGCCACAACGTGAAGATCAGCACGAAGATCACCCGGCTGAGCGCGATGCCGATGCTCAGCGCGCTCCACGGCAGCCACCGCTGTTCGCCCTGCAATGAAGCCAACAACGGCGATGTCGCGAACATGAAGGGTACGCCGAGTGCGCCGACCACGATATATGAGGTGGGGACTACGAGAAAGTGAGCGAGCGGCGCCGCTCCGATCACGAACGCGAGACCGATGAGGGCACCGCCCCAGGTGAGGCGCGTGACCGTCAGCCGCAGCATTGCGCTGCTCGCGACGTCGCTACCGTGGGTGGTGGCGAGCTCCCGGCTCGTTGTCCACGCGACCAGCCGGCTGAAACCGGCGGAGGGTTGTGTCAGCACTGTGAAGAAGCTGAAGACCGCGAACACCTGGCCGTACAGGCCCGGTGCGAAGCGATGGCTGACCATCGCCTGCAGCAACAAACCCAGCAGCCCCGCGACGATTGTTCCGATCGCCGCCATCGCGTTGTGCGTGATGAACTGACGGCGCTCGCGCTTGGCCTGGTCGCGCGTTCCCGCGTGGGTGTCATCCAGCCCGTCGGACACGCTCGTCGCTCCGTCCGCGGCGTCGGACCTGGTCGCGGCGTCCTCAACCGCAACGGGCACCGACGTCACGGGATTATCGATAGACACGCCACCTCCAATCCTGCCACTGCTGGTCCGGCATTGATCCCTACCCGCTCACAGTCTACAAGAAAGTCTTCAGACGCCCCAAACGGTGCCACGGGAAGCGCGCACCAACTGCTGTTACGACGCGGTAACAGGAGGGCGCACCCACCCACGCGTGGGAAACTGCCGCAGGACTTCTTCGATCTCGTTGACCTCGGGATCGGTGAGGCGCTGTCGCCACCTGGTCGGCTCCTCGGTGGCAATGCGCACCGGAGCCAGACCCTCGCCGTGACGATTGTTGTCATTGAGGAATCGAGCGACGTCGTCGGTCCACACCAGTCCGACCTGATCGCACACCGACCGGATGGTGGTCGCCGGGTCGTCGCACAGATCCTCGTGCGTGACGAAGACCCATTCCGGGTGCTTGTCCACAGCCTCAGCGATGACGTGCGTCAGAAGTCCCACGTGCCACGCGATTCGCGCGACATCAGATGCGCGAGCATCCGGCGGCTCGATCCCGAGGGGCTCGATGTAGCGCGTTCGAATGATTGGGCGAGTTGCGAGATCGAAGAGCGGGATGCGGAGCTCCCTCCAACTCGACACCACGTTCAGGGGGTTGCGCTGCATGGCGATGACTTGCGGCTGGTAGCGGGTGACCAGCCACTCGAGGCTGAAGGTTGCGTAGATCGTCTTGACGACAATGCATTCCGCCCGGCCGGGCATGCGGGCGGAGAGCCTCGCCGCTCGACGCACGAGCGGATCACGCATCGCGCGCGGCAGTCGCAGTGCGATCTGCGCGGCGGGCCGGAGCTTGCTCTGCCCGCGGTGCGCGAAGGGCAGCCGGCCCGAGAAAACAAGGTCCCAGAGCGGAAGGAACTGTCCGGCGTCCTGGTCGGTGTCGATCACCGGATATGGTCCGAATCCACGACGACCCGCGACGTCTTCCGCCTTTGGATCAGCGTCGACGTTGTCGGGCTCGTAATAGAAACGGACGCCACTGGCCTTGCCGAGCGCATGGCCGAGCCAGGAAGTGCCGGAGCGGGCAACGCCGATCAGCGCCAGCCGATCGCTTCTCGACCGAGGCGGTCGCGGCTTTCAGTTTTGGTTCAGACATGCCAGCACGTTCCTCCACTGGTCGACGATGAGCGGCCGGCCGTGACGCTCAGCCAGCCAAGCGAGTTGCGCAGTCACCCGAGACTGCGCCGCCTCAGCACTCTCCGGCGTTGCGATGATACGAGCCACGAGTTCCGAGAGGCCGTCGAGCGGCGCCTCGAGCAGCCCCGGGGCGCCGCTGAGGCCCTCGAAGGCAATGGGCGTTCCGGCGATCCGCTTGCCATGCGCAAGATAATGCAGCACCTTGGTCTTGACGCCCGCCCCGGTCGCGAGCGGGGCGAGGCACAGATCGGCGGAATCGATGATCGAATCGATCTCATCCACCGCGCCGAGCAGCACGAGGCGGGCACCAGGCTTGCCATACCCCACAAGCTGATCACTGCCCGGGCCGCAGATCACGATCGTGGCCGTGTCCGGCAGGGTTGGCGCGAGCACATCGATGAGCCATCGGGCGGCAACTGCGTTGTGTTTCGCCGCAATGGTGCCCACGAACAGAAGGATCGGCCGGTGCAGTGACCCGCCCACCTGCGCTTCGAGTGCGGCGTCGCCGTTGTGCTCGTGATCGCGGGGAACGTACGCGGCGTGATCCACGGTCATCAGCTTGTCGCGCAGCGGGGGGTGGATGCGCTTCCACTCTGAAGCCTCGGATTCACCGATCGCCACCGCGACGCTGCATCTCGTGGCCGTCCAGCGCTCGAGCCCCCACCAGATGACCTGCTTGGTGATATTCGACGCAGTCCGATCGAGCCGCTCGTAGTGCAGGGTCTGACACTCGTTTGTGTCCCAGATCATCGGCAGACGTGCACCCGACATTTCGACTGCGGGCATGAACATCGCGTTGGACACGATCATCACGTCCGCACTCCGGGCATGGTGCCGAATCAACCGCGCCCACTCCCTGGAGAAACCTCGCCAGGGCCGCCGGTTGGGGACGTGAACCGCCCGAGCCCAGGCCGGGGGTGGATCGAGCGGGCTACTCTCGCGCGTGCTCAGGATCGTTGCCGGGATGCCGAGCGAGGCCAGACTCTCAGCGAGGATCCGTGATCGAACCTGAAGGCCGCCGTCGGGCTCGATGATCGAGCCAAAAGTCACGATCAGCGGGCGGATCGCGCCCACTCGGTCATCACCGGTGCTTCGCGACGGTGGTTGCAGCCCGGCTGCCCCGTTCTCTTTCATTGACTACTGGATAGACCTCACTACTGCGATCGCGGACGGTCCCGCGAAGTTTCGTGTCAACGGCGACCTCGAGGACGGCCGCCAACTCGACTGCCTTGAGGGTGAACATGCCCGCCGTGAGCAGAGGATGGCGCCCCAAAGTGCGCCAGTTGCGAACGTAGGCCGCACGGAAGATCGGGTTGCCCTGCGCCAACGCGCCACGACCGTGCTTGCGAACGAACGCGAGGTAACCGGGAGCATAATACCGCCGCTTCGTGAATACGGTGCGAAGCCGGGTGCGACCCTCATCGTGATGGATCATCGCGCGAGTCCGTGGGAGCCGGCGTCGATTGGCCACCCTTCGTGACAGGTCCCAGTCCTCGCCGCCGTTCAGGTCGGTGTCGAAGCCGCCTGCGGCGACGAACGCCGAGCGCGTGTACATGCGGGCGGCTTCGATCGTGTCGTCGCCGGTGTAGCAGCCCCGCTCCAGAGCCCGGCACGCGGTCCAGAATCCCGCCCCGATGGTTTCCTCCGGGATCATCACGGCGGGGAGGCCGGTACTGTGGAGCAGGTCGACGCCTTCGGCAACGACCGCGGGATCAAGCACCATGTCGGCATCGACAAAGAGGAGGACGCTGCCCGTCGTCAGCGAGGCGCCGTGATTACGCTGGGCGCTGCGCTCCGGGCCGATCGTCACCACCTGATCGGCGTAGCGGCCCGCGATGGTCAGGGTGTCGTCGGTCGAATGGTTGTCGACCACGACGAGCTCAACCGCCGGGTAATTCTGCCCTCGGATGCTGGCCAGACACGCCCCCAGCATGTGACCCGAGTTCCGTGTGGTTACGACGACCGACACACCGTCCTGGTGGTCAGCCGACATTGGAGATCGGGACTTCCTCCGCCGCCTCGGGTTCGACGATGGGTTTGGGAGCGACCACCAGGGCGTTGCCCCGGCGACCGGCGTCGATCGCGTTGCCCAGCACGACCCGAAGCTCGGTGGTACTCCGCTCCCAGGAATGCGCCGCCGCCCACTCGATGCCCGCGGCACTCATCGCATCACGACGCTCCGGATCGCCCAGGAGGCCCACGAGCGCCTCAGCCAGGGCGTGCGGTTCCCCGTGGGGCACGAGGAGCCCGGTGATGCCGTCGCGCACCGAATCGCGAAGACCGTTGACGTTGGATGCGATTACCGGCAATCCCCGGGCGCCGGCTTCAACGCATGAAACGCCCCATCCCTCGAATGCCGAAGGACACACGGCCACCCACGCCTGCGCGGCCAGCTGGTCGCGTGCCGCGCCTGGCAGATAGCCGTGGAAGCGCACGTGGGTTGCCAGCTTGAGAGACCAGGCCAGCCGCTCGAGGCGGGTGCGATCAGGTCCCTGACCGACAATGTCGAGCAGTGCGTTCGGGAACGAGCGGAGGACGATGGGCATGGCCCGGATGATCACGTCCACGCCCTTCTGAGGCGTCAGCCGGCCCGCGCAGAGAATTCGCGGCTGCGTCGCAGGCTTGCGGTCCAGCAGCGTGACTTCAACGACCCCGTTGTGGACGATGTGGATCTGGTCCGACCTGAAGCCGAGGCTGACGAGGTCGTCGCGGGTGCTTGCGGATACGGCGACGATCGGTGTCTTCCTGTAGACCCTCGGCATCAGGCCGCCCTCGAGCCAGTAGCCGAGCCAGCGAAGGGGCGGGTGTGTCTCGCGACGGAAGATCTCGCGGTGCACGTGGTGGACCAGGAGCACCTTGGGAATCCGTGCGAAGAGCGGAGTGAAGAACGGGATCCCGTTTTCGCAGTCGACGATAACGTCGTACCGGCCACGAAGCCTGAACAGATATGAGATTGCCACGCGCGGGTAGAGGGTGAACCGGCCCCCGACCCGGTGGACTCGTATGCCGTCCAGGAGTTCGTTCCGGCTGCTCCCCCGGTGCCGCTGGCAGAGCCAGCCGACGTCCATGCCGTTCTCCGCCAGACGGCGTCCGATCTCATGCATGTAGATCTCGGCACCGCCGGACCACGGATGACTGATGTCGCGCCAGTTGATGATGAGCACGCGAAGCGGGCGTTGCCGCCCGCGCAGGGGCGAGATCTCACCGAGGCTGGGCCCAAAGAAACCCCGCACGAAGGCAACACCGTACGTCAGAGACACGAGCGGCAGCCCGAGCGTGGCCAGGAGCCGATCGCCGAATCGCGCTGGGCCCTTCGCAAACAGGACGCCGACCGCCTGCACCACGTAGAGGACGAACAGCAGCGATGCGCCGATGAATTCCGCCAACCGCAGGTGCCGGTAGGGCGTGGCGACAAGGACGATCTCGACAAGGAGGAAGAGCGTCACGAGGGTAGGAAGCGCGTACGGATAAAAGGGCGCGACCTCTCGGAATCTGCGAGCCATATCGCCTCTCGCACGGCCGTATGCGGCTGTGTCGGCCAGGAACGGTCCCGGGAACCGCCGCGTGGTGGCGGCAACCGCGAGTTTGGGCTCGTAGTTGATGTCGCAGCCGAGGATCGAGCGAACCTTGTAGCAGAGGCGAACGGCTTCGCCCCCGACGCTCGGTGACTGGAATCCACCGACATCGCGGAAGACGTCTTCGCGGATCAGCAGGTTGGAGCCGGCAAGCTCAGAAACCGTACGCGGCTTCTCAGCTCGCGATACGTGCCCCGATGGCGTCGTACCGAGGTGGCTGTTCAGGATCAGCGCGCTGATCCGCTCGGGCCGCCAGCGGCTTCGTGGAAGAACCGGACCCCCCGCAACCGAGACGGATGGATTGTCGAAGTAGTCGATCACCCGCTCCGCCCATCCGTTCGGAAGCCGGACGCGATCATCAACGAAGGCGAGAATCCCGCCGTGTGCCTCGGCGGCGGCACGGTCGAATCGGTCACCCCGCGACGCCGCGTTGTATGCGACCACAGTTATGCCATCTGGAGCATCGGGCCAGGCCTCACGCGAAGCCACGATGATCTCGCACGACGCATCGCCGATGACAGCCATCATGTCGCGCAGGGATCGAGTCGCGCCGTCGTGCACCGCATCGACGGCGACGATCAGGCTGAGCGCCGGCGCGTATGAAGCTTGGTGCTCCTCACCGCCCGAATTGGACGATTCCCCGACGTCGATTGATCCCATTCCCGGCACGCGCGTCTCCCCAGGGACATTCATGTCCGCCCGCCAGACCCCCGTCTACTGCGGCCCCCTCCCTAATGGAGGACGCATTAAGAGTGCATTATGGCGGCCGTGACTTAGGCCGTCAAGCGCGTCGAACAAACCGAACCTGGTAACCGTCTGGCGGCTATCGAGTCACCGCCAAGTGTACTGAAGCTGAGGCGGAACCGCTCCGGACCAGCTGTCCGAACGTGCAATGCGAAACCGCCCCCTGAGCCACCGCCTGTGCATTGATCACGATGTCGTTGTGGCCCAGGTTGCAGCCGGAGAGCACGAGGTTGGTCACGTCTCCGATGGTCAAGCTGTACCCGCTTGCGGTCATCGTGAGACCCTCGATGGTTACGTTCCGCGCCACCTTGCCGACGCCCGCGGGACCGATGATGCCAACCTTGCCGCCCTGGCCGCTGCTCGTGAAGTCGACGATGGTGATGTTGTCCGCCGGCGGCGTCAGCCAGAAGCCATTTCGCGCGCCGCATTGCTGGGCGCCCGGAGTGTAGTGGTAGTTTGTGACAGTCGTCGACTGATCGACGTAGAGCGCGAGCCGCGACCCCGTGTGCGTGACATTTGTGATCGAGCCGTTCTCCTGGAAGCTCCACGAGAATCCGTCGTTACAGTCCAGCTCGTTCAGGTTGAGATCATTCACGACGTTGCCGGTGTTATACAGCGGCGCTGAGGGCTTGGCGCCCTTGGGACCCGCGTAATAGATGGCGAAATGATCAGGGCCGCCCAGTATCGCGGTCCTCAGAAGGCTGGTGTCGTTGGCCCTCACGAAGAGCGCGGCACCGCCGCCGAACGTCTTCGTGTCGAGGGTCAAATCCTCGACGATCGAGTGGTCGACCTGAACGCCGAGGAGACCCTTGTTCGCCTTCCCCTCGATCAACGATGTTTGATCCCGACCGGCCCCCTGCAACGTGATCGGGGCCGTCCCCGCAATGACGACCGATCCACCCGTCCCGGTCTTCGCAGCATTGAAGAGGTATTTCCCCGCTGGGACGTAGACGACACCACCCCCTGACGCTTCGGCCGCCTGGATCGCGTTCGCGAAGGCCTTGGTGTTGTCGCTCTGGTTGTCCCCGCGCGCGCCATAGGAGGCGACGTTGAAGGTGTGTCCGCTGAGTGTCGGGCTCGGCGGTGGCGGCGTTGGCACCACCGATGTCGATCCGCATCCCGCCACCACCGCAACGCTCAGAAGCGCCACGGCTCTGACGCCGGCGGTCCTGGGGCGGCACCGCGACAGCGGGCAGGTTCTGGTGGTCACCCGGTCCTTGCTTTCGTAAGATGGATTCGAAGCGCCACGTCTATGCCCTCTTCGGTCGTTGCGCACTCCCCAAGGCCCATGCTGACGACTGCGTCGGGTCGGATCCATGAGAGATCACTGAGAGGAGCCGTCCCCTCGACGATCGGTCTCGACTAGCATGGAATCCAGTATGCGGATCCTTATCGCTGGCACGCACCGTTGCGGTTCGACCTGGGTGGCAAACGTGCTCGGTCAGTCACCCGGCATCCACAACGTATACGAACCTGACAGTCCGTACACGGACATTCTGGGCACGGTCGTACGCAACCGCTTGGGTGAGTACCCGTCGCTCGAGCCGGGCCAGCGGTCGTCCTGGTATTCGATGGTATGGGATCTCGCCTTCGCCGGAGGCTGGCCGTGGAGCCGGTCGCCATCCGCTCGGAAGCTCGGCCGCGGACTCTCGAGGTCACCCGCAGCCCTTCGTGACCATGGTGTCGCGGTCCTGGCGCGAAGCGTCTCGGCGGCAGCGCCGCGACACGACCCGCACGTCATCGTCAAGTCCGCGAACTGCGGTTTCTCGGTCGAGTGGATCGAGCGTCGCTACCACCCGCGGGTGGTGATCCAGCGTCGCAACCCACTGAACGTCGTCTCGAGTTGGATGGCGCTCAACATCGAGCCGTATCGTTTCGACGATGCCGCGCTGCAACACCGGTGGCTTGACCCCCATGGATTGACTCGGCGAACGACATTCCCGTCACGGGTCGCTGAAGTCGCGTGGACGGTCGGGGTGCTCAGCGTTGCGCTCAAGGATGCGGCGGCTCGTCACCCAAACTGGATCGTGGTCTCACACGACGATCTGTCGCTCGATCCCTATGAAGGCTTCACATCGCTGTTCGCTCGTCTTGGTCTGCCGTGGACACCTCGGGTGAAGGCGTACCTCGAGGCCGCGGATGACCCGGCGTTCGTCGTCACCGGCGCGAACCCGCGCGGACACCCCAACGCGCAGACCGCAGCCGCGGATGGTACAAGCCGACGTGTTCAGCAGGCGACCCAGTATCGGCGCCGGCTGACCCCGACCCAGGTTGCAGAGGCGCGAGCGGTCCTGGGCGACCTGCCACTCGGTGAGTGGGGCGTCCCAAGCGGCGCAGCGTAACGCTTGCCAAGGCGCTGTCGCCGCGGTATGCTCGGCCTCCGAAGAGAGTGGAAGGGCGGCGAGGGGGATCAAGGGGGCGAATGACGTGGCGCAGCACCTACCAGTGACGTCAACATCCGTGCCAGTCTCAAGTGCGTTGCTGATCAACGCATTCGGGTGTTTTGGTCATGACTGAGGAACCGCGACTTCCGTCCGGTGAACGAGTCGCATTGCCCCGAACTCCACGGCGAAACTCAGCCATGCCTGCTGTACCTGGTTCGTCACGGCACCACCACGATGAACAAGGAGAACCGCTATCGCGGGCGGCGCGACATCCCGCTCGACGCGCAGGGATACCAGGACGCGGTTGATGCGGCGCGGTTCCTTGGCCGTTGTGGAATCTCCTCCGTGTACACGGGTCCCCTTCGCCGGACCATCGCCACAGCGCAGATCATTGCCGACGAGGCGGGGGTACCGGACATCCGCATCCTCCACGGCCTCGTCAACCTTGACTACGGTGCGTGGGAGGGGATGACCGCGGAAGAGGCGGCCATGTACGACCCGGCTGCATTCGGTCTCTATCGATCGTCGCCTCTGGCATGCATCTGCCCGAACGGCGAGCGACTCAATCAGGCGCAGGATCGCATGCTCGAAGCCCTCAGGCTGATGGGCGCTCGCCATCAGGGCGAGAGAGTCGCCGCCGTGACGCATGCGGTGATGATTCGCCTGGTGCTGTCGTCGATCCTCGATCTCCCCGGTGAGGACTGGCGGGTTCCGCTCGGCAGAGGTTCGATCACCGAGATGATCATCGACGGCGGCAACATCACCCTTGGGCCGGGTCCCGGATACGGTGGCTCGGCAGACGAGAAGCCAGAGGTCCCGTCGTTGCGAGCTGCCACCTCGAACTGATCCCTCTGGGAATCACGATCACCTCGGGCTCCGGGGTGATCGTGATGCTCTCGGTTCGGCGTTGACTCCAGTCGCTACGGCGTTGGTGGGGTTGGCCGCCGACGAGCGCTTCGGGCGATCGCCGTAATCCCGACCAGGATGAGGAGGGCTCCGGTGATCGGCAGCGTCAGGCCTCCAGACCCGGTCCCCGGCGTCGTGATGCCCTGGACGCCACCGACTGGCGTCGGACTGGAGGTCGCCGGCGAAACAGACCCCGTCGGTGTCGGCAACGGCGTCGGCGTGGCGGTCGGGGTCGGAGTTGGGGTCGGCGGGGTGCACGCCGCCGAGCGGTTGCCGACCTGCCCGTCGACCCAACGATGCTCGGTACGGTACTGGCCGATCATCATCGTCGCGAGCGGTTCCCCATAAACAAGATCGACCTGGAAGGCGCAGTCAGGGACATGAACGGTCAGTACCTGCGATGCGGCGGCCAGGCACGGATCGTTCGCCGAATCAGGATCTGCCCCCGGACTGAAGCTCGAGCAATCGAACAGGTTCTGCTGGGAACTGGTGCTGGAAGCGGTATTGCTGACGAGGGTGATCTCTGCGTCCGCGTTTCCAGGAGCCGTCGGTGCGAGGGTGAAATGCGCCGTTACGATATCGCCAGATGAAACGTTGCCGAACAGCGTGCAGACTGTTGTGGTCTGACCGGCGTGCTCAATGGAGAACCAGTAGCTCTCCAACACCTTGTTGGTGGAGTTCGTCGGATCGTTGAGGTTGGGCTGGTGCTCGCACGTGGGAGCGGTGGTCACTTGCTTGGGATGACGCGCTGCGGCTTGCACCGGCAACATGCCAACCGTGAATAGAAAAACGCCGGCTACCAGAATCGAGACCGCGCCGGCTCGACGCAGCAGTCCTCCCGCCCGGAGCACCATGTATTTGCCTCCAGTGCCTTTCCGCCACGCCATGAAACTTTCGGGGCGTATGGAGCGTGATCATATGCTAGGCGGACCCGAGAACTCAACAACGATCTCACGAGGAGACGAGTGAAGACTGTCGCAGACGAGACAACGCCCGAAGAGGCCACATGGACCGACCACGAGGTGGCCCGCCAGATCGCCGAAGAAGCCGGCCGTCTGCTGATCGACCTGCGTCGCTCCGTCCCTCTGTCAGCTGATGACCGCTGGCTGCGCGACCAAGGCGACGCGCGCTCGCACAGGTTGATCATGGGCCGCCTCGCCCAGCTGCGACCCGATGACGCGATCCTTTCTGAGGAAGGCAAGGACGATCAGGAGCGCCTCCAGCATCGGCGCGTCTGGGTCGTCGATCCGCTGGATGGCACCCGGGAGTACGGAGAGCCTCCTCGCGACGACTGGGCTGTTCATGTCGCCCTGTGCATCGATGGCATGCCGGTTGCGGGCTCGGTCGCTCTCCCGGCGCAGGGACGGCTTCTCACCACCGCGAACTCCTTCCCGGACGCTCCTCCGGACGGCGTCCCCCTGCGGATGGTGGCGAGCCGCACGCGCGCACCGGCAATCGTGACCGAGATCGCAGCCGCGCTCGGCGCTGAGCTCATCTACATGGGTTCGGCAGGAGCCAAGGCGATGACGGTGGTCTCCGGCGGGGCCGACGTATATCTGCATGCGGGTGGACAATACGAGTGGGATTCAGCCGCGCCGGTGGCTGTGGCGCTGGCCGCGGGACTGCACTGCTCACGCATCGACGGATCGTCGCTCGTCTACAACCAACCGAATCCGTATTTGCCCGATCTCCTTATCTGCAAACGATCAATTGCCCGAGAGGTGCTGGCTTTGGTGGCCGCGCATACCGGGTCGGATACACTCGCGCAGGGTTCTTGATTTGGCGCCGATGGTGTATGATCGGGGTCTCCGGGGCGCTGCCGCGGAGCGACGGGCGTGGGGTGTCGGTGACCTCCGGGGAGGCATCGGAATCGCGGTGAAACACAGATGACGTGGTCTATGGAAGGGAAGGACGCAGAGAGATGAAAACGCAAACACTGCTACGCAGACTCCTTATCGCGACCGGCGTGGTCGTGGTGCTCTTTGCTATTGCGTTCGGACCCACGGTCATCGCCCATTTCACAAAGAGACAGCTGCCGCCGGCACTGGCGACAGCGGCCGATCAAAGCTTCCCGGTGTTGGCGACCGCGTCCGGTGTGCTCCAACCTGGTCAGCTTGAGAACGTCAACTTTCCGATCGCGGGTCAGGTCCAGTCCGTCGACGTACAGGTGGGGAGCAAGGTCACCGCTCGTCAGCTTCTCGCGGCGCTCAACGACAGCACTCAGCAAGCGGAGTTGAATGCAGCCAACTACGCGGTGAGCGCTGCCCAGGCGGCCATCGCGCAGGCGCAGGCGAGCGGATCGAGCGCACAGGTGTCTCAGGCGGAGGCGCAGCTGGCCCAGGCACAGGTTGAAGTGATACGAGCAAGGAATGATGATGCCGCCACTCGACTGCTCGCGCCCGAAACCGGGACCGTTCTCCAAGTGAACGGCGTCCCGGGCGACAGCGTGAGCGCCGGGAACTCGGGCCCCACCAACCCGTCGACCAATGGTGGGTCCGCGATAGCCAACGGTTTCATCGTCATCGGCAACAATTCGAGCTTCGAGTTCTGGGCGCCATTCAGCCAGTCTGAGGATGTGTTCCTTGCGCCCAACCAGACCGCGACTGTGACCGTTGATGCGTTGCCAGGGCTTTCCCTTCCGGCCGTTGTCAAACTAATTGAACCGAGCGCGATTCAGGTGGGCGGTGTTCCCGAGTACTACGCCGACATCGCGCTCACCGCCACGGATCCCAAGCTGAGAAGTGGTCAGACGGGATCCGTGAACGTCGTTATCGCCAAGGCGGTCAACGTCCTCTCGGTTCCATCGACAGCGTTGTTCACCGGGGCGAACGGCGCGCTGCAGGTCGACGTCTGGTCCGGAGGTCAGGCGTATCCGACGACGGTCACCATCGGCGACGTCGGGATCAAGTGGACGCAGATCCTCTCAGGGTTGGTCCCGGGCGAGCAGGTCGTCCTCTCGCCGGCGGGCCAGACCTTGCTGCCGACGGCCTCATCGCCTTCTCCATCGTGACCAACCAGGCACCCTGAGACGCCACGCATACATGATTGAGCTTGCATCGGTCGGCAAGATATACGGCAGCGCTTCTGCTCCGGTCACCGCGCTGAGAGATGTGAATCTGATCATCCAGCGGGGTGAGTTCGTCGCCATCGTTGGCCCGTCCGGCTCCGGAAAATCGACGTTGCTCAACCTCATCGGCTGCCTCGACCAGCCGTCATCGGGCCGCCTTCTCTTCCTCGGCGAGGATACGAGTTTGCTGAACGACACCAAGTTGTCTCGCATCCGCAATCGCTCGATCGGGTTTGTGTTCCAGATGTTCAACCTGGTACCGGAGCTGACGGTCTTCGAGAACATTGAACTGCCTCTCGTCTATGCCGGCATCACCCGACATCGTCGGGCGCTGACGACAAAGGCCCTTGAGCGAGTTGGCATGGCACATCGAGCCGGGCATCGAGCAAGCCTGCTCTCGGGCGGGGAGCAGCAGCGGGTTGCGATCGCAAGGGCGATCGTCAACGACCCAGCGCTCATCCTCGCGGACGAGCCCACCGGCAGCATCGACCCGGAGAGTGCGGAGGGGGTGATGCAGCTCCTCGGAGAGCTGCACGACCAAGCGCGAACCATTGTGCTCGTAACCCACAACATGTCTGTCGCAGCCTTGGCGCAGCGAGTGGTGCGGATCGAGTCCGGCACCATCAGCGAGATCAGCCACAGCATTTCGCCGGCTGTCGCCAATGGCACCGCGATGCCGAGCGCCCCGCTCGCGAGCTCGGTCCGCGCGGTCGAATGAAGTTCCGCGACGCGATCCTGGTTGCGTACCGCGGTCTCACCCGCCACTGGGTGCGGGCAACGCTCAACGTGCTTGGGATCGTCGCGGGCGTCGCATCGGTGATCATGCTCGTCTCGGTCGCGCACTCGGTGAGCAGCAGCGCGAAGTCGGCAGTGGAAGGCTTGGGGGCCAACCTCGTGGTGGTGTACCCATCCGGCACCCCGTCGTCAGGCGTTCAAATCGGCATCGGGACCACATCAAGTTTGACCTCGAACGACGTGACGGCGCTCAGCAACATTGCGAACGTCCCCGATGCGGTGCAAGCCGTCCCGAGCGCAGGCATCAGCACAAACGTCAACGCCGGTGCCCACACCTGGCAGACCGATGTGATCGGCACCACGCCGGGATTCGGGATCGCTCGCGGATACACCCTCAGCGATGGCGTGTCCTACGGCTATTCCGCCGTCAAGGCCGCCCAGAACGTAGTCATCATCGGACAGACCGTCGCACGGCAACTGTTTCCCACCGTCGACGCGATCGGACAGCACGTTCTCATCAACCAGCAGGATTTCACAGTCATCGGCGAGTACGCCGCACGGGGCTACTCCGGCCTGTACAACCAGGATGATCTTGTGGTCATGCCGATCACGACACTCTGGGACTTCGTGCTTCCAACCACGGTACCCAGAATCCAGCAGATCCTGGTACAGGCAACCAGCCCGAGCACGACGGCGAAGGCCGCGGCCGAAGTGACGAATACACTGCTGCATGGTCACGGCATCACCAATCCGGCGCTTGCCGACTTCCGCGTGGTGACGCAGCAGGACCTGGTCGCCGGCGCGGAGCGCGTGGGCACGGTCATGCAGTGGATGCTCGGCGCGGTGGCACTCATCGCGCTCCTCACCGGCGGTATCGGCATCATGAGCCTCATGCTGGCCACCGTCGGCGAGCGAGCCTACGAGATCGGTGTACGTCGCGCTGTCGGCGCAAGCCGTGAGGACATCCTCGGCCAGTTCCTCATCGAAGCGCTTCTGCTGTCGATCCTTGGTGGCATCGCAGGGATCGCGCTCGGTTTCGGTGGGGCGACCTTCACCGGAGACGTATTCACGGATCTCCCGGCACCGGTGGTCACCGGCTTCGCGGTGCTCATCGCCGCCGGCGTGGCGCTGGCGATTGGAGTTGGGGCGGGCCTCTATCCGGCCGTGCGCGCCTCTCTGCTGCAGCCCGTTGAAGCCGTGCACCGACAATAAGCAGGAAGTCGATGATCAAGATTCCCACGCTTTCGCGCTCGCCTGCCACGGCTGCGACCGGGTCAGCGGTGCTCATCGTCGCGGCGCTGGCTGGGGTCGTTCTCGCGGCCGGCGCTGATTCGGGGTCTTCCGCCACGGCGGGCCAATATGTCTCGGCGCCGGCGGCCAACGTTGCCCCGCTCGTGCTCCCGAAGCCTTGTGTCGTGACCAAACATCGCCGGTCATGCAGCACGGCTGCGTCGGCGTCGCATCGCGCGAAGCAGGTCAAGAAGCAGCCCGTCCAGAGCGCAGCGTTACCGGCCCAGACTGTCGCTCCCACCCCGGTCGGCCCGTGAGGGTATTGGTCGCCGGGGCAGCGCGCTGTGGGAGCACATGGGCCGCGAACGTTCTCGGGCATGCCGTCGGGTCGCGAACCGTGTACGAGCCGGACGGGCACAACTCCGACGTTCTCGGGGCTGTCGCTGCGGCGCGACTGGGCGAGTACCCTGTGCTGGAGGCGGCAGACTCGAGCTATTGGTATCGGCTGATCTGGGATCTCGCGTTCGCCGGCGGCTGGCCGTGGGACAAGGTCGAGTCCGCGCGAGCGGCCGGCCGAGGGCTGGTGCGGATACCTCCGGTGCTGCGCGACTACCTCGTCGCCGGACTCGCCGAGGGGACCCGAACTGTTCGGCGGCGACCAGACAACGTCGTCGTGAAATCGGTCAACTCGATCTTCTCGCTGGACTGGATCGTCGAGCGGTATTCGCCGACTGTGGTGATCCTTCGGCGCAATCCCCTCAACATCGTGTCCAGCTGGCTTGTGCTTGGAATGTGGAGCGACCACACGATTGGCAACCATCCGATGGTGCGGGAACGGTATCTGACATCGCTCGGCCTCCAATCGCCCAACGGCACGTCGTCGCCTGTGAGGATTGCCGCGTGGAATGTCGGGCTGCTTACCCGCGCCCTCAAGGATGCGGCCGAGCGTCATCCCTCATGGATTGTCGCATCACACGATGACCTCTGCATCGATCCGATGCGGAAGTTTCAGGCGTTGACTACCCGCATCGGCCTGCAGTGGTCAGACGCCATGGAGCGATATCTCACGGAGTCCGAGGACCCGGCCTTCACAGTCCACCACGGGACAGTGAAGGTGCATCCCAACGCGGTGACGGCCACCACGTCAGGCAGCAGGCGTGAGCAGCAAGGTACCCAGTTCACGCGACGCCTCACTCCTCAGCAGACAGCCGAGGCCCTGGCTGTCCTCGAGAGCTTCGACCTCGGCGACTGGGGACCTCGGACCGTCTGAGGACTTATCCCCAGCGTGGTTTCCCGCAACGGGTTGTGCGTCGTCTGTCGCGCTCCCGCCACAAATGGCGAGGGACCCCGCCGCATCACTGGAACAGAGTGTGCGGCGAGATCCCCCTGGTGTCGGCCGGGCGACACAGACGTCGCCGGCCTCCCTTCCTGTGACGACGGCCTAGCCCAGGCGGCGCGCCCTCCGGATCTCGGCCGATGCGATGCCTGTCACCCCGAGACCACCGAGCAGGAGCCCCAGGGCAGGAGCCGCCAGGAGCCCGACACCGGTGCCTGGCGTCGTGATGCCTTGCACGCCACTGGTCACAGAAGTGATGTGCACGGGCTCATCTCCGCACTTGTCGCTGGAGCCTGCGTTCCTGACATCGCCGTTGTAGACAGCGATCCACTGGTACGTCCCAGCGGTTTTCGTGCCACTGAAGTTGGCTGACCTAGCGGTTCCGTCCGCCAGCATCGCGACGGTGCTGGTGAAGATCGCTGGGCCGGCGCACGACCCATCGCTCGGGCTGTACAGCGAGAATGTGACCGTGCCGCTGGGGTGGACGCCTTCGGAAACCCGCACGGTGTCCCAGACCACGGTTCCGGTGACGCCACCCGCCGACGGTGTCGACTTGAGCGAGGTGGAGTCCTTGCCGATGGTGACGGGCTCCTTACCGCAGACGCTGAGTGCCTCGGTGTTGTTCGCATCGCCACCATAGTCGACCACCCACTGGTAGACGCCGGGCTCCGTGGTGATGTAGCCAGGTGCCGGAACGCTGGCCTTGCCATCAACGAGCGCGAATGGTCCCGCCATGAAGATCCAGCCATGGACCGTCCCACCGTCAGTCGTCAGCTTCATCTGGCAGGTTGCATTGCCCGGTCCGAATAGATAGAAGCGCATGTTCCCCGTCGGATCACTCCCGATCACCGTTGCCGAGTCGGTGAGTGCTGTGCCGACCGGGGCACCGCGAGCGCTCGAAGGCACACTGGTGATGCTCGTCGGCATCTTGCCGATGGTGACGGGTTCCTTGCCGCACACACCCAGCGCCTCGGTGTTGTTGACATCCCCGCCGTAGTCGGCAACCCATTGATAGACGCCGGCTTGGGTGGCAGTGAAGCCGGGCGCCGGGACGCTGGCTTTGCCGTTCACGAGCGCGATCGGGCCGGCCATGAAGATCCAGCCGTGTGGTTCATTCTGCGAGGTCTGGTTGAAGTTGCACGTCGAGTTGTCCGGCCCGAACAGGTAGAACCGAATGTTGCCGGTCGCATTGAAGCCGTCGACTGTCGCCGAGTCCATCAGCTTGCTGCCGACATGCGAGCCGTGAGATGTCGAGGGCGTCGTATCGATGCTCGTCGGCAGCTTGTTGACGGTCACCGGCTCGTCGCCACACGTGGTCGGCCCCGATTCGATCGCACCACCGCTGGTGATCACGATCTCGGCGGTCCATTCGAAGGTCCCCGTCGACTGGGCGACATACGAGGCCGAGGTCACCGTGCTGTCGGTCAGCGATGCGGTTGTGACCGGCTCGTTGTCGGTGAAGACCGGGCTTGCGCCCGGAACGCCGCAGGTCCCAGGCGCCCAAAGGAAGAAGGTCACGTGCCGGGAGCTGTCCGCATAGACGACCGCCTGGTCGGCTAGGGCAGTCTTGTCGACCACCCCAACGGACGGTTGTGGCGTTGTGCCAATGATGTAGTGCGCCGACGCGGACATCGTGGTGGCGATGCCGGCGACCGCCACCCCGAGTACAGCGCCGCCGCCGATGGCCAAGGTGCGAGCTTTTCTCGCCCAGCCGTGTTGCCGCATGGGTAACCCTCCTGACGCGGCGCCTCCCAGCGCCCCCTGCTAACCCTGACCCGCCCACTACACCAATGTCACGAACGCTTCGAACACGTCGTTCCAATCGAACGGCGTTATTGTAACAAACGCTCTGCTAGGCCGCAAGGTCTGAGATTGAAACTTGCGAGAACGGGGGTTGCGCTACGTGATCGAGGCGCCACGAGGCCCGCCATATGCCGTCGATGCCTGCCTTCAAGACACCCCGAGCTTGGGCCCGCACCTGGACCTCGGTTCTTCCCCCGGGGGCGGAGGTGCGGCCCCGTGGGCCGCACCCCCCGCACTCACCGGGTCGTACCTTCAAACGGGAAGGACGATTCGCTTGAAGTTGGCGTTGGTCACGAACGCGAACGAGCAGTAGATCGCCGCAACCGCGGTGAGCAGGGCAAGGATGCCCGAGATCTGGTTCCAACCAGCACTCGGCATGCTCTTTGCCCAGAAGGCAATCGCCAGCGTGATGAACGTGAGAGCGAGCAGGAAGAACACCAGCGACACGCCGCGTGACGCCCCGCCCAGCGATGCGACGAACATGTAGGCCGTGAAGATGCCCCATGCAAGGGCGTACAGGCCGAGGATCGGGGTCGGGTCCTTGGGAAGCAGCGGCGCGAAGGTCGTGTTGATCAGCACGAAGCTGAGCCAGAACAACCCGTAACTCGTGAATGCAGTTGCCCCGAAGGTGTTGCCCACCCTGAACTCCCACATCCCGGCCAGGATCTGTCCGAGGCCACCGAACGCAACTGCCATTGCCAGCACCACTGCCGCCGAGCCCGCGGTCAGCGTTCCCGGCGCCGCCGAGATGAACCCCGCGTTGATGGCCCCGAGCAGCAGCGTTGTCATGCCGAATCCGATCAGCCCCAGCGGGGCTGGGTTTGCGACCGGTGCCACCAACTCCGCCACATAGGGCGCGCCGGGTGTAACTACGGTTGCCATAAGTTGGTAGCCCTCCTAATGAGACCGGGGTACCTGGCACCCCGGAGCGTGTTCGTAATCGAACTGTCCCCCATCGCGATGGATCTACTGTTCTTTGGCTTCCTCCTCAGTGGCGCGGCGCTGGAGATCCGCGACGATGGTCGAATCGGCGAGCGTCGTCGTGTCGCCAAGCTTGCGGTTCTCGGCGATATCGCGGAGCAGGCGGCGCATGATCTTTCCACTTCGAGTTTTGGGCAGGTCTGGCGTGAACGCGATCCATTTCGGTTTTGCGATCGGACCGATGAGCTTGGCGACGTGGTCGCGCAGCTCGGCGATGAGCCCGGTCAACTCCTCGTAGCCGGCTCGCAACGTGACGAACGCCGAGATCGCCTGCCCGGTCTCGGGGTCGCTCTTGGCCACGACGGCGGCCTCGGCCACAGCGGGGTGGTCCACGAGCGCCAACTCGACCTCGGCGGTCGAGATGCGATGACCGGCAACGTTCATGACGTCATCGACGCGCCCCATGAACCAGAAGTAGCCGTCCTCGTCGATGCGAGCTCCGTCGCCGGCGAAGTACTGGGTGCCGAAGCGGTTCCAGTAGGTCTCCTTGTAGCGCTCGTCGTCACCCCAGATGCCACGCAGCATCCCCGGCCACGGTTTGGTGAGCGTGACGTAGCCTCCCCCGCCGAGCGCCACCGGGGTCCCGCCCTCATCGACCACCGCGGCCCCGATACCCGGGAGCGGTTTGGTCGCGGATCCCGGCTTGAGCGTGGTGACCCCGGGCAGGGGCGCGATCATGATCCCGCCGGTCTCGGTCTGCCACCAGGTGTCGACCACCGGGGTGCGATCGCCGCCGATGTGCTCGCGGTACCACATCCAGGCCTCCGGGTTGATCGGCTCGCCGACGGTGCCGAGCAGGCGGAGGCTCGAGAGGTCGTGCTTCGCGGGGAACTCGGGTCCCCACTTCATGAAGGTGCGAATCGCGGTGGGCGCGCAGTAGAGGACGGTGACCCCGTACTTCTCTATGATCGACCACCAGCGGTCTTTGGCCGGGTAGTCGGGAGTGCCCTCGTACATCACCGAGGTCACCCCATTGCCGAGCGGCCCGTACACGATGTATGAATGCCCGGTTACCCAGCCGACGTCGGCCGCGCACCAGAAGACCGTGTCCGGCTGGATGTCGAACACCAGGTCGTGGGTGAACATCGCGTAGAGGTGATAGCCGCCGGTGGTGTGTTTGATCCCCTTGGGCTTGGCCGTGGTGCCCGAGGTGTAGAGAGTGAAGAGGAGGTCCTCCGAACCCATGTGCTCCGGTTCGCAGGTGTCCGACTCCCCCTCGACAAGGTCGTGATACCAGTGGTCGCGACCCTCGGTCATCGGCACCTCATTGCCCGTACGGCGCACGACCACGACGTTCTTGACGGTCGGCGAACCCTCGCAGGCCTCGTCGACGCTTCGCTTCAATGGCACCAGGCCGCCACGGCGCCAGCCCTCGTCGGCGGTGATGATCGCGACTGCGGCGGCGTCGTTCATGCGGTCCCGAACTGCCTCGGCGCTGAACCCGCCGAACACCACCGAGTGCGCCGCCCCGATTCGAGCGCAGGCCAGCATCGCCATGGGCAGCTCTGGGATCATCGGCATGTAGATCCCGACCCGGTCGCCGCGTTTGACACCGAGCTTCTTGAGCGCGTTGGCGAAGCGGCATACCCCGGAGAGCAGCTCGGCGTAGGTGATCGCTCGTGTATCGCCCTGCTCACCCTCGAAGTGGTAGGCGACCTTCTCGCCCTTGCCTGCCTCGACGTGGCGGTCCAGGCAGTTGTAGGAGACGTTCAGCTCGCCGCCGACGAACCATTTGGCGAACGGGACATCCCATTCGAGCACGGTGTCGAAGGGCTTGAACCAGCTGACGTACTTATTCGCCTGCTCGGCCCAGAAGCCCTCGGAGTCCGCGGCCGCGGCTTCGAAGAGGCTCTGGTCGGTGACTCTCGCCTTCGCGAGGAACTCGGGGCTCGGAGCGAACGTACGCCGCTCATCGAGCAGGGTGTCGATGGTTCTGGCCCGCTCGCTCATCACGACCTCCTGGACGGCGCCTTGACGGAATTGATTTCCGCGCATTAATTGCACTAGTGCGGTCGCTTAGGCAAGCACTTCCTCAGTATCCGATCCGGAGGTTGGCCCTTGTCCGGCTGCCAGTCAACCTGGTTGGATGACCGACCAGGCGGTTCGAGGGCGCCTCACCTGGTGTGCCCAGTAGCCGTAGCTCGGGTTGTCACCCGCCAGCCGCAGGATGGTCGGCACCCGAAGGGTCGCGCGGCATCCATACTTGCAACGCAACTCGCCGCCCCGATGTTGAGTCTCGAGACGCGACTTCTCTACGGCCCTACGTGAGATGGACCGGCGTGCTCGCGTAGTTGACGACCACCGTGAAGGTGTCGGTCGCCGTGCCGTTGACGGTGTAGTGCAGGTTCCACCACCCACCATTGCCTGCCGCGTAGTTCGAGGGGATCTGCAATTGGAACAGCACCCAACGTGAATTGAAGATGTTGGGCGACGAGTGGCCCGCGCAGCTGTTTGTTTCGTCCGTGTTGATGAGCGCTTGGGTGGCGACGGGCTGAACCGGCGTGCTGGCGCAAGAGTCAGCTGTGTTGACCGCCAGGCTCGGTGTTGGAGTTGTGTTCCTGTTGATCCCCAGGTCGAAGACAGGGACCCCCGACGAGGCCGTGAGCAGGCACGGTGCTGGGTTGGGATTGCAGCTCTGCGTGTCGGGATTGAGGATGGAGATCTGGTTGCTGCCGCCGACGTCGCCGACATCAAAGATGTAGAAGTTGATCGTCTGGCCGGCGTAGTCGTTGGGAAGGTTGAACAAGGGTACGGAGAAGCCCGACCCAGACGATGAGATCGGCGTGTATACGGCGAGCTCATCGAGCGCCGAAACCTGGCAGCCGGGGTCTGCGCACTGCGCGCCGCCCGCTACCGCCAGCTGGACGGCGTACCCCTTGTGAGCGCGGGAGCAGGGCGACGCGCCCGCATCATCCCCGGGGCGCAGACCCTGCCAATCGAGCATGTCGACACGGAGACGGTAGGCCCCAGGGGCAAGCGAGCCCGCTACAAGCGACTTGGTGACGTGGAGGACGTTGTAGGTAGTCGCCCCCACCGTCCACTTGGTCGAGTTAACAGGCGGCGTTCCGGCGTCCATCCATCCGTGGTAGATGTTGTTGAGCACGTAGTTGAAGACTGGCCCCGCGGGGATGGTCTGGCCGTTGCGGACATCTTTAATGGAAGTGACCGTGCTACCTGAGGTCGTGACGTTCAGCGGATCAACGATGACCTGGCTGAGCGGCGTGTCCTTGGTGTGGTCAAAGATGTCATTGACCTTGAACACGGTGTACTCCATCGCGGAGTACTGGTCTGTGTAGGCGTTCCCGCTGAAGCTCGTGTCCTGCTCGTGCAAGTTGTAGCTGCCGCCCAACGGGTTGAACCCGTTGTCGGGAGCAAAGGCCGGGTTGTAGACTTGGACGTAGGCCGCAGCGATAGTGCCTGGCACCGCGACCGAGAAGTTGTACCCACCGCGCTCGGGGAGGACGTTCACGCCGGCGCCGGTCAGCGTGGCGTCAGTAACGTCGCTTCCAAGGTTTGCGCTCAGCGAGTGGACGTCGGTCGACGTCCCGTATCCCGCCGTGTTCTCGTTGCCAATGGTGCATGAGCCGAAGGTGGTTTTGACATTGTAGGGGTCATACGCATCGCCTTCTGAGCGATCGTTGCCATAACCCTCCGAACGAAGAAAATAGTAGTTTCCGCCGGTGCCGAGTGCGCTTTCCGTGCTTCCGAGCTGCGCTCCAGGCTGGCCGAGAGCGATCGGGGGGAGATAGAACGCGGTGTCAGTCGCCATGACTGGGTGGGCCCCGAATCCGAGAACACGCAGAAAGGTGGGCTGGACATATGCCTTGACCGTCACGGTGAGCTTGTTGGCCGAGCACGCGGATCCTGTGCAACCGAGAGGGAACCGGGAGACCGTCACGCTGACCGGGTAGCCGTTAATGGTGCTCCCGTCGGCGAACCCGTTGCGGGCCGTTGCCGCGCACACCGCCGCATCAGCCGCGCCGCTCGCGCAACCGGTCCCACCAAATCCGCCGGGCATGTATGGGACGCCCGCGAGTGCGCCTGCCGCGGCCGCTCGTTCAGCGCCGTTGTACGAAAGGTACGAGAGCCCGGCGTCGACCGCGAGGCCCGTGACCGCGAAAAGGAGCACAGCGATCAACGCGAAGATCGCCATGACCTGGCCCTTGGCGTCACGGCGCCCTCTGCGTACCACGCCGGCGTTCTTTACGCTCATCGCTACCCTCCTGACTCGTACGGCGCGAAGCACATGGTCTCGTACTGCGCAGCCTGCACGTTGAAGAAATTGATGGGCGCAGCGGCCTGGTAGTGAAAGAGCAGACGCACGCCGATTGCCAGCTCGTTTGGATGATTTTGAGTGCGCTTATCGAGCGTATATCCCGCGGTCCCAACTAACGTCCAGACCCCACCGCTCAGCTTGTACACGTCGACCGGATCAACGCCCGCCACGTAAGCGCCGCTTATGTCAGTCGGGTCGCTGCAGACGCTCGTCGAGCTGGTGCAGGACCCTGCGGATGCGCAGGGATCGTAGATGTCGATCTCGTCAAACGACGCGACGTTGGTCATTCCTTTGGCGATCGTCACCACACTGGTGACGATGTTCTGGTCAACCGCGCAGGGGTCGGTCGTACTCGCGCCCATGCAGGCTGCGGTCTGTGCTGCCGCGGTCCCATACCCGTAGTTGGCCACCTCGGCGCCAAGCCGAGCACCCGCTCTCGTCGCCTGACCCGCAATGTCCATGTCAGAGATGAACGAGCCGGTGGTGTATACGCCGGCGAACATCACGAGCAGGATCGGCAGGATAAAGCAGAACTCCACCAAGGACTGGCCGCGCTGACGACGCTGTACCCGATTCATCAGCTGGCATTGGTCTCTGGTTCGAGCCGGAACGTCTTGAGCGCCGTCAGGTTGAAGTTTCCTCCGACGTCAGTGAAGAATCGATACGAATAGGAAATCTTCAACGCAACGAAAGAACTCAGCCCGTTCACCACGTTGCGAACCGATGGCGGCCATGGCGGACACTGGGACGGATCGCCCGAGGAGGATGCGCAGCTGCTCCATGCGTCCGTAGCGACGACTGCCGACCCGCTGAACGTGTACCGGTCAACGCATTCATTCGCTCCGTCGACGCCCGTTGGGCCGCCCGCACATCCCGTCTGAATCTTCGGCGTGCCGTCGGCGTGCACGGAGAACCCGTCTTGGGTGGCATTGGTTACCAACTCCTCGACGTCTATCTCGGTGACCTTGACGAGAGAGGTTGTCTGCAAGCCTGCTGTGGCCATCTTCTGGATCGAGGCGATGTCAGCATTCGAAGCAAGGCCGAGTCCTGCGATCGAGTTGCTGCCGACGGTCGTGGACTGGTCCACCGCGTTGATGCTGTAGAGCAGCAGGCCTCCGTCTATCATCGCGAAGATGGCAAAGAAGAAGACGGGCGCGACGATCATGAACTCGACCAGTCCTTGGCCGTGTTTCCTTCGCCGACGCCTTGGCGACGCGTCCGGATAGCGGACGGGTACGACCCTCATGCCGAGATCATCCCTAGGACTCGCGGCGCCAGAGTGATGGTCGGCGATTCGTCACAAGGCGCAAACCGCGTCGTAGCCTTGCGTCTGAGGATGGAGCCGTACTTTCACGGCTTGGCCTACCCCCACGCCAGAGAGGCAGGCATGCTCGCCGCTCGCCGTCGATGACGCCGGACCACCTGCTTCCCTAGTCCAATCGCTCACAGCGAACTCTGAGCTTCCGCTCAGATCGCCGTGAGCGACGGGTGACACAGTGAGGCCATGGCTTCCCGCCCGTTCTTCGACGATCCCCCGCCGGTGCTGCCGGCCGCCCCGCCGGCGCCACCTCGGATCCGGGATGCGGGAACCACCGGCGCGCTGCCCATCCGCTGGGCGAGGTTGCTCGTGCGCGGCCGCCAGGAGGACGCGGCGTGGGTGCGCCCGTCACTGATCGGGCTGCTCGGCCTCGCCGCACTCCTCTATATCTGGGACCTCGGCGCCTCGGGGTGGGCGAACGCCTTCTACTCAGCGGCGGTCCAGGCCGGGTCGACAAGCTGGAAGGCCTTCTTCTTCGGATCGTTCGACGCATCGAACTTCATCACTGTCGATAAATCGCCTGCCGCGCTGTGGGTGATGGACCTCTCGGCTCGCCTGTTCGGCGTCAATGCGTGGAGCATCCTCGTGCCCCAGGCACTCGAGGGTGTGGCCACCGTGGGCTTCACCTATCTCACTGTCCGACGATGGTTCTCACCCGCCGCGGCGTTGATCGCCGGCGCGACGGTTGCGCTGACACCGGTCGCGGCGTTGATGTTCCGGTTCGACAACCCCGATGCCCTGCTCGTGCTCCTGCTCACCATCGCCACATACGCGACGGTTCGCGCTGTCGAAGCGGGCAAGACCAAGTGGCTCGTACTCGCCGCAACCCTGGTCGGATTCGCGTTCCTGACCAAGATGCTCCAGGCGTTTCTCGTCGTGCCTGCGTTCGGCGTCGTCTACCTCCTCGCCGCACCGGTATCGCTCCGACGCCGCATCACGCAGCTCGGGATCGCCGCCGCTGCGATGGTCGTCGCCTCGGGCTGGTGGGTGGCGATCGTCCAGCTCACGCCCGCCGCGGACCGCCCCTACATCGGCGGATCGCAGAACAACAGCATCCTCAACCTGATCTTTGGCTACAACGGATTCGGCCGGCTCACCGGCAACGAGACGGGAAGCGTCGGCGGGGCCGGCACCACCGGATCGATGTGGGGCCCAACAGGCCTCACCCGCCTGTTCAATGCCAGCTTCGGCGGTCAGGTCTCCTGGCTCCTGCCCGCGGCGCTGATCCTGCTGGTCGCCGGCCTCGTGTTCACAATGCGGCGAGGCCGCACGGACCGCACGCGCGCGGGCCTCATCCTCTGGGGCGGCTCACTGCTCGTGACCGCATTGGTCTTCAGCCTGGCCGCCGGCATCATCCATCCCTATTACACAGTTGCGCTCGCCCCGGCGATCGGCGCGCTGGTCGGCATCGGCAGCGTGCTGCTGTGGCGCGAACGGTTCCACGTCTGGGCACGCGTGGTGCTCGCCGGAACCGTCGCGGTGACGAGCGTCTGGTCGGTCGTCCTGCTCGAGCGCAGCCCCGAGTTCGCTCCCGCGCTCGCCCCGACCGTCGCCATTCTCGGCGTCGGTGCCGCGATCGCAATACTCGGCGTGCCGCTGCTGCATCGAGGCGTCGTGGCCGGGGTGCTCGCCGTCGCCATGGCAGCGGCCTTCGCGGGGCCTGCCGCCTACACGATCGACACCGTCCTGACGGCGCACTCCGGGGCCATCCCGTCGGCCGGGCCGGCGGTCACGGCGGCGACGACCGGCGGTCGTCCCGCCGGCGGACCCGGTGGTTTCGCCGGGCGCGGCGCGCCGCGGGCCTTTCCTGGCAGCTTCGGTGGCGGCTTCGCTCCTGGGGCGGGCTTCGGAAACCCGGGCGGGTTCGCCGGCAGAGGCGGTTTCCCAGGCGGTGGCGGCGGCGGAGGCGGGTTCCTGAACGCGAGCACACCGGGCGCGGCGCTGGTCAGGCTGCTGCAGACCAATGCCGGCCGTTACGGCTGGGTTGCAGCCACAATCGACGCTAACTCAGCAGCCGGGTACCAGCTGGCGACCGACGATCCGATCATGGCCATCGGCGGATTCAACGGCACCGATCCCGCACCGAGCCTCGCACAGTTCGAGCAGTACGTCGCCCAGGGGCGCATCCACTATTTCATCGGCTCGGGGCGAACAGCCGGCGCCACAGGCAATGCCACCTCCGGCCGGATCGCACAGTGGGTCGAGCAACATTTCACCGCCACCACTGTGGATGGTGTGACCGTGTACGACCTGACCCAGCCTGCCGCCTGATCGTCTAGCGGGGCGACCAGGCGGCGGCCGACGTCGCGTCCAGGTCGACACGAGAATCGGTCACCCGGCGAGGCGCGCCGGGATGAGCGCCACCCGCGCCGGCGATGTACCAGAGGCCGAAGTTTCCATCCGGGTCTGAGGCATTCATATAGAGAAGGCTGTCGCCGCTCGACGACCACGATGGTGAGTTGCAGAGGCAATTCGCGACCACCACTCGCAATGGGCCGAGTGCGTTGCCCGCGAGCGTCGCGACCTCCAGGTCCGCCATCTGGCCGGAGTTGGTGCACACCATCGCCACGGTCACACCGTCCGCCGCGACCGCGGGCGCCCCGCAATCCTGGTGCGGGGTGGTCAGCGCTCGCATCGGGCTGTTCGGGGTGGTCTGCAGGCCCAGCACCGTCACCACGGTTCCCTTGCCGGTGTTCGCAAAGCTTGAATAGAGCACGCTGCCGTCCGGCAACGGCACCGGCTGGATGTCACCACCCGTGTAGAGATCGGGCACCGACCAGCGGGTTGCGCCACCGACCCCGGCGTCGCCGATGCTCAAGGCCGTGCCCAGCGGCGCCGACCACAGCGAGAAATCCACCTCGTAGCCCTGCCTGGGTGCCGGCTTCGGCGAATCGGTTGCAAAGTACACGCTGGTTCCGTCGGGGCCGATCGCCGGCCAGAGGATCCAGTGGTTCACCTGCAGCGTCCCGTTGGTGGTCGCCTGGCCGTCGGAGGTCATCTGGCCGAGGACGCGACCCGAAGCGCTCACGTGATAAAGATCGGAGTAGTCGTCGAACCGGCGTATCACGAGCAGCGAGCCGTCCGGCAGGACGCGCGGTTGCGTCCAATCGCCGCCCTGCGGGAGCACCAGACGGCGGACCGTCGAACCGGAGATCGCGTAGATCGAGCCCTGCTGACTGACATAGATGGTGCCCGGCAGGCGCACCTGCGGGCTCGTGGTGGTGATGAGTGACGCGGTGGTCGCGTGCGTCTGGAGCACCGCAAGCGTTCGGTTGGCAACCAGCCCGCTGGCCATCATCAGGCAGATGAGCAGCGCGGCCCGCCTCATCTCACGCCGCCACCGGGAAGTATTTCGCGACCTCGGGCCGGATCAATGCCCAGTTGGGCATCAGCGCGTCCTGGCCGCCGACATATGTGGTGGTCGTGTAGGGAGGGAGCAGGACAACCTGGGTGATCGAGGCAAGCGGCACCGATCCCGCGATCGGCAGCAGGCCACTCACTTGCCCGATGCTCATGTCGGTCTGAAAATTCGAGCCCAGCGACGTCGCCAGACCCGGGATGTCGGCGATCGACACGTGCTTCGTCTTGGCACGCAGTGCGATCAGGATCTGCTGCTGCCGCTGCGACCGCGCGAAATCGCCGTAGGCGTCATCGTGCCGCGCGCGCACGTACTCGAGCGCGAGGGTCCCGCTCATGTGCTGCGCACCGGGAAGCACCAGGATCCGCTGGTAGTCGTACGGGTTGCCGCCCGAGAGGTCCGCAGGGTAGTAGTCGTCCATCACCGGGTTGTTGGCGATGACGTTGACGCCCCCAAGCTCGTTGAGCACGGACACCAGCCCCTGGAGCCCGATCCACGCGTAATAGTCGATGTGGACGCGGAGGTCGCGCTCCACGGTTTGGATCGCGCACTGGGCACCGCCGTGCAGGAACGCCTGGTCGATCTTGCCGTTGCCCCCCGTGCAGAGGCGGACCCAGAGGTCGCGCGGGATCGAGAGCATGGTCACGTGATGGGTCGCCGGGTCGACCCGGGTCAGGATCATCGACTGGGTCAGGAAGTCCCCATTGAACTTCGAATCGCTGTCCGATCCCAGGAGCAGCAGCGTGAAGGGCGACCTCGACGAGAGGTTCTCGCTCGCCGACACCGGTTTGAGCTGGGCGGTTCCACCAAGCGAGGTGTTCACCTGGCCGGTATCGCGAAGTGCTACCTGGATCGCGGGGAGGAAGTAGAGAGCCACGCCGGCGACGATCGAGACGAGGAAGCCCGCCGCAACGAACGATCCCCGGGTGAACCGCTGACGGCCGGTCTTCAGGGATGCGCGGCGGCGGCGGACGGTGCGGCGACCTGAAAGATCGTATGAACGAGACAACCTCGAACCTCAGGTGAGACGTGGAGGAGGACGCGAGTTCAAGGACGGGCTGCGGCGACGAGCGCTGCGGCCGTCAGATGGTACCCCGAGGTCGCGCCTCGCGACCATGAACTGCATGTACGCTCTCCTCGGACATGAGCAAGGCGCGGCTGGAAGCCTTCAGCGACGGCGTCATCGCCGTGGCCATCACCCTCCTGGCGCTCGACCTCACCGTTCCCCAACCGGGACACGGAGAGCTGCTCACCCAGCTCGGCGACCACTGGCCGCAGTTCGCGGCATACGTCGTGAGCTTCTTCACCATCGGGATCATCTGGGTGAACCACCACGCGCGGGTCAGCCTCATCGTCGTGGTCGATCGCACGCTGCTCTTTCTCAATCTCGTGTTGCTGCTGTTCGTCGTGCTCATCCCGTTCGCCACCGCGACCATGGCCACGTATCTGACCAGCGGCAGCGGCGAGTCGCACATCGCGATGGCGGTCTACGCGGTAGTGCTCGAGGGCATGGCGCTGAGCTTCACCGCAATGTTCGAGTGGTCGCTCGGCGAGGGGCGCACGCTGCTCGTTGTGCCGGTCGATCAGCGCCGCACCGAGCGGGTGCGCGGATCGATCGGAACGCTGGTCTATGCAGCCGTCTTTGCCGTAGCGTTCATCAACGCTCCGCTGGCGCTGGCGCTCGCAGGGGTCACCGCGGTCTACTACGTGTTCGCGCCGGTGCCCCATACCGGCATCGAAGCCGAGGTCGAGGAGCTGACGTCCGGACCCGTGTGATGAACACCCGCGCCATCATGGGTCTCAGCAATGTCACAGACATGGCTCAGGCCACGCTGAGCTACGGGCCTCATGCTGCGAAGTGTCACCAAACTGAAAACCTCGGAGCCTGATGATGACTAGCGAGATGCAGGATTACCCCCCGTACACCCCACCCCCACCCCCCGGCGAGCCGGCCGGCGCCTCGTATGGTCATTGGTCGTCCGACCCCCAGTGGGGTCCTCCCAGCTGGCCGCAGACCCCACAGGGTCGGCGCGGAGGCGGAGGCTCCGGCCTGCGTCGCACCGCGCTCGCGGCCTTCGCGATCGCCTGTGTCGGCGCCGGCGGCGGCACAGCCTGGGCGCTGACCACGACGTCGATCACCTCCCACACGCCGAGCGCATCGTCTCCTTCGGGAGGCTCGACCGGCACCGGCAGCACCCCAAGCACGGGCAGTCAGGATCCCTCGGCCGGTGGTGCGCTCTCCGCAGCCACCATCGCAAGAATCGATGCGTCGGTGGTGGACATCAACGCCGACGTGGCGGGCGGCAGCGGCCAGGTCGCCGGCACCGGCATGATCATCAGCTCGAACGGCTTGGTGCTCACCAATAACCACGTCATCGATCACACCGTGAACATCACAGCGCAGATCGACGGCACCGGCACCACGTACAAGGTGAAGGTCATCGGGTACGACGCGAAGGACGACGTCGGGCTCGTTCAGCTTCAGAATGCCTCCAACCTTCCGACCATACCGCTGGGCGATTCGTCGACAGTCTCGGTCGGTGACGCGATCACCGTGCTCGGCAATGCCCAGGGCAGGGGCGGCACACCGGCAGAGGTCACCGGCACCATCGCCGGGCTCGGCGCCCAGATCACCGCGAGCGACGACAATGGCAACACCGAGACCCTGACCGGCATGCTCCAGGTCAGCGCCCCGATTCAACCCGGTGACTCGGGTGGTCCGGAGGTCAACTCGGCTGGTCAGGTCATCGGCATGACGACTGCGGGTCAGACCTCAGGGAATCCGGGCCAGGAGGCCGCATCGACCACGGGGTTCGCGATCCCGGTCAACAAGGCGATGACGATCATCTCTGAGATCCGCGCCGGCAGCGGTACGAACATCCACATCGGAAACGCGGCCCTGCTCGGCGTGGCGATCGCCCCCGCCCAGCCAGGACTCAACGGCCTCGCGCCCAACTGCACAGCCTCGCTTGCCACGGCAGGTGCCTGGGTCAGCGGGGTCAACGCGAACCCCGCGGAAAGCGCGGGCGTGTCAGTCTGCAGCCGTATCACCAGCATCGGAGGGACCGCGGTTTCTAACCAGAACGACCTGTCCAACGCGATGGAGGGATTCCAGGTTGGACAGACCGTGGCCCTCACCTGGATGGACGCTTCGGGCGCGACCCACAGCGCCAACGTCACCCTCGGCCAGGCCAGCTTCCCCGACTGACGCCGGGGCGTCTGCGCCTCGGACCGCGTTCTTTGGATCCGGAGCCGGGTCTCCTCCGGCGATATCGCATCGCCCGTAACTACAGCGATTCCGGGGCGTGATGACGCGTTTGAAGCGTCGAGGCTATAACTCAGGAAGCCCCTGAGGGGGGCCCGCCTCGAGCCGGCGCCAGGCTCGCGCGGGAGTTCGCGATGTGTCACGACGTTTGGTGACCGCCAGGCAGCGTGCGGGTGATGCCAGGGCCGCCCCGGAGAACCGGCCCACGGCGAGCGCTGGCAGCGTCGCGCCCATCTGGATCCTCAACATCGTCATGGCCCTCGTGGCTGCGGCGGTCTACGTGGCCTTCATGGAGCCGCTGCGTCGGCCCAGCGGGGTGGCGATCATCTCGATCGCCCTGCTGGTGGCCGGGTTCGCGGTCGGCGAATGGTGGCGCGTGCTAATCCACTTCCGTCAGGAGGCTCAGTCGTACTCGCTGAGCGAGATCCCACTGGTGATCGGCGTCTTTGCGCTCGCCGGGGACCCCGGAGAGCTGGTGCTCGCTCGCGTTGTCGGCGCAGCCATCGGGCTCGGCCTGCTTCGCCGGCAGGAACCGAAGCGGCTCGTCTTCAACCTCGCCAGCTTCGCCATCGAGACCGAGACGCTGTCGCTCCTCGTCAACCACATCTCCGGCACCAACGCGACCAGCTGGGTGGTGTGGCTTTGGGTGCTGCTGTTCATGTCGATCGCGTCGCTGCTGGGTTTCGCACTCACGGTGATCGCGATCTCCCTGGCGGAGGGCCGGCAGTCACACCTGCAATGGCTTCAGCCGATCGTCATCGTGCTCCTCGGCGGATTCGCGAACTGCAGCCTCGGACTGGTGATCGTCGCGCTCGGCGGGAGCAACTCGGCGATGCTGTTCCTCCTGCTGACGCCGCTTTCCGCAATCGTGGCCGCGTACGTCCTCTACACGCGCGAGTATCAGAAGAACCAGCGGCTCAAGAACCTGTACACGTCGAGCGGCATGCTCCAACGCGCGAGCTCCGGGGGCGCCGCGATTCCAGAGTTGCTCGACCACTACTGCACTGTCTTCCGAGCCGACACCGCGATGGTGTCCCTGCTGCCGGTCGCGACCGGCACCGGCTCGTCGCGCACCATCAGCACCCGGGGCGGCGTGCGCGATGCCGTTGACATGGTGCTGAGCGCAGAGCAATTGGAGCGACTTCTTCCGCTGCTCGATGAGACCACGCCCTCATACGTTGACGCAGGTTTCGAGGTTGTCCAGCGTGGCGTGATCATCACCCCGTCGACGTCGAACCCCGAGCTGCGCCGATGGCTGAGCGAGCAAGGCTTTCGAGATGCCATGGCGACACTCCTCCAGGGCGAGGGCACGCTGCTCGGAACGCTGATCGTCGCCAACCGGCTGACCGACCTGGGCAGCTTCAACAGCGACGACCTTCGCGACTTCGACGCATACGCAGCGCAGATCACCGTTGCGGTGCAGAACACGAGCCTCGGCGACCGCCTCCACCGGCAGGCGTTCTACGACACGCTCACCGGTCTCTCCAACCGCGCGCTGTTCATGGACCGTCTCGAGCACGCGCTCACCCGTCGCGAGCGCAACGGTGAGTCGCTGGCGGTGCTGTTCCTCGACCTCGACAACTTCAAGGAGATCAACGACAGCCTCGGACATATGGCCGGCGACGAGCTGCTCGCTCGAGTTGCGGACAGCCTGAAGAACGTGTTGCGCGCATCGGACACGCCCGCTCGTTTCGGGGGCGACGAGTTTGCCATCCTCGTCGAGGAGACCGCCGATCGCGAGGACACGCTCCGCGTCGTCGATCGCGTCGAATCGGTGTTCAAGTCCCGTTTCAAGGTCGGCGGCCGCGAGGTCACCATCAGCGCGTCTATCGGCGTCGCGGTCACGGCATCGCGCGACATCTCCGCGGAGGAGCTCGTCGGGCGGGCGGACGTGGCCATGTACCGCGCAAAGCTCAAGGGCAAGGACACGTCCGAGATCTTCGAACCCGGGATGCAGGACGTGGTGTCCCGCCGGCTCGAGGTGCGCACCGACCTCGAGCGCGCAGTCGACGACCGCGAGCTGGTGGTCCTGTATCAGCCGATCGTCGACATGGCCTCGAGCACCCCTGTCGGCGTCGAAGCGCTGGTGCGCTGGAAGCATCCGCGCTGGGGCATGGTCGGGCCGGCTGAGTTCATCGGCATCGCTGAGGAGACGGGCATCATCCGCGAGCTCGGCCTTCACGTCCTCGAGGTGGCGTGCAGGCAATGGCAGGCGTGGCACGTCGGCCTCGACGACGAGCCAACCGTGACGATGAGCGTCAACGTGTCGCCGCGCCAGCTGCGCCACCCGGACTTCGTGAAAGATGTGAGCCGCATCCTCGTCAAGACCGGGCTGCTTCCCTCACATCTCACGCTCGAGATCACCGAGAGCTTCATGGTCGACGACCCGGCAAGCGCACGCGCGCGGCTGCACGAGCTCAAGACGCTCGGTGTACGCATCTCGATGGACGACTTCGGCACCGGATACTCATCGCTCGCATCGCTCCAGGACCTGCCCCTGGACATCCTCAAGATCGACAAGCTGTTCGTGGATCATGTGGCCGAGGATCCGCGCCGGACGGCATTCGCCCAGGCGATCATCCGGATGGGCAAGACCCTCGGGCTCGGACTTGTCGCCGAGGGCGTCGAGAACGCCGACCAGGCCGAGCGGCTCCAGAGCCTCGGTTGCCGCTTCGCCCAGGGCTTCTACTTCTCGCGACCCGTGCACGCGGACGAGATCCAGAAGATGCTCCTTGCGTCGCACGGCATCCGGGTGAATGGGGGGCGCTGGGTCCAGCCCGAGCTCGCCGATCAGCGTGCGCTGCTGCGCGTGCTCGAGAGCGCGTAAAGAGAGACAGAGGCTCACGGGGGATTCCCCCGTGTGTCAGAAGATCGCGTCGATGCGGGCGAGGATGTCCGGGGTGAGCTTGTCGAGCACGTCGAGCGCGCCGAGATTCTCTCGGACCTGGTCCACACGACTGGCACCGGTGATGACCGTCGAGACGTGTGGGTTGGATGCGCACCATGCGATCGCGAGCTGCGCGGGACTGGCCCCGAGCTCGCGTGCGATCACGCCAAGCTCGCGAACTCGCCGGTTCGCGTCCGCGTTGGTCACGCTCTCCTTGAGCCAACCGTAGCCGGGGAGCGCGGCGCGGCTGTCGGATGGGACACCCTCGCTGTACTTGCCACTGAGAAGGCCTGATGCGAGCGGGCTCCATGTCGTCAGCCCGAGGCCGATCCTGTCGTACAGCGGCGCGAACTCCCGCTCGACCTTGTCGCGCTCGAAGAGGTTGTACTGCGGCTGCTCCATGACCGGCTTGTGCAGGTGGTGGCGATCAGCGATCTCCCACGCCTCGAGGATCGCTTCGGCGCTCCACTCGGACGTGCCCCAGTACAGGGCGCGACCGGAGGTGATGATGTCGTGCATCGCTCGGACCGTCTCCTCGATCGGCGTCTCGGGATCGGGACGGTGGCAGAAGATGAGGTCGAGGAAGTCGAGGCCGAGACGGCGCAGCGACCCATCCACCGCGTGGAGCAGGTACTTGCGGTTGAGGGTGCTGCGCATGTTGACCGAGTCCTCGATCCCCCAGAAGAACTTGCTCGAGATGACATAGCTCTGGCGCGGCCAGCCGAGCTCCGCGATCGCCTCGCCCATGATGGTTTCCGATCGACCGCCGGCGTAGACCTCGGCGTTGTCGAAGAAGTTGACCCCGGCGTCGTAGGCGGCCGCCAGGCAGTCACGAGCGCTGCCGCCGGCGAGCTGAGGGCCGAAACTGACCCACGATCCAAACGAAAGAACGCTGACCTGAAGCCCCGAGCGGCCGAGGTGCCGATACTGCATCTCCATGACGCACGAGGATAGGGCCCGGGGGCAGGGCCGCGGCGCGCGCAACCGGCGATGAGCCAGCTCGGCACGCTCACCGGTTGGATCGCGGCGGCATTGTTCGGTATCGCCATCGGGTCGTCGCTTGTGAACCGCTGGCGGCTCTCGGCTGGACGGAGCTTCGCGATGGGATGGTTCCGTGCTCACAACTGGCTCGGCGCGCTAGCGACGGTGGCGGGGGTGGCACACTGCCTGTCGTCGGTCACCCGGACCACACTTCCCGCGGGTGAGGAGTTCGGCATCTGGGCCGGCGCGGCCGCCGTCGGCCTGCTCGTCCTGACCGCATTCGCCGGGAGCGGTCTCTCCGGAGCGAAGCGAGAAGCGCGACCACGGATCCGGCGCAACCACATCGCCACCATGTTCGCGGTGCTCGCGGTGGGGATCGTGCATACGGCGCTGAACGGGCCGCTCGCGGGCCGATGAAGTGGGCGCCTGGCGCGGTCCCGCGCCGGGCGGGACTCTGGCAAGATGAACGTCCCCACCCCTTGGCTGGTGATATGGACCTGATGCGCGATCGTGGGAGGCATGCCTGATGACTGAGACCACCGAGGCTGTTTCCACGCCCGGCGCGGGAGCCCAGCCCGCGGCCCCCGCTCCCCCGGCGAGCGAGCTCGATCCGCGTCGCTGGCTCGCACTGGCCAGCGTGATGACCGCGCTGTTCATGGTGCTGCTCGACGTCTCGATCGTGAACGTCGCGATCCCCGCGATCCGTTCCAACCTCTCTGCCAACAACGCCGACATCCAGTTCGTCATCGCCGGGTACGGGCTCGCCTATGCGGTGCTGCTCATCACCGGTGGTCGACTTGGTGACATTTTTGGCAGAAAGCGGATGTTCATCATCGGGATGTCGGGGTTCGTGATCGCCTCGGCGCTCTGTGGCCTCGCACAGAGCGCGATCATGCTCGACCTCTCCCGAGTCCTCCAGGGCGGGATGGCGGCGATGATGTATCCGCAGGTCCTGTCGGTCATCCAGGTCACGTTCCCACCCCAGGAACGCGCTCGCGTCTTCGGCCTGGTCGGAGCGGTGATCGGCATCGCGACAATCACTGGACCGCTCGCCGGTGGGTTGATCATCCGCGATGACATCACCGGGGGGTCCTGGCGGTGGATCTTCCTGGTCAACCTCCCGATCGGCATCGGCGCGCTCATCGCAGCGACCCGGCTGATCAGCGAATCTCGCGCTCCCAACGCCACGCGTCTCGACTTCGGGGGTGTGATCCTTTCCACCGCGGGAATCCTGCTGCTCGTCTATCCACTCGTCGAGGGGCAGGTCGCCGGATGGCCCGCCTGGACATTCATCTGCATGGCGATCAGCCCGGTGATGCTGGCGCTCTTCATCCTGTACGAGCGGTCGCTGCCGTCGAGCCGATTTCCGCTGGTGCAGCTCTCACTGTTCCGGATCCGTGCCTTCAGCGTCGGGGTGGCGCTCTCGGCCATCTTCATCGCCGGGATCCCCGCGTTCTTCTTCACCTTCAGCCTGATGCTCCAGGTCGGCCTGGGCTTCAGCGCGCTCAACGCCGGCCTGACGACGATCCCCTGGAGCCTCGCCTCCGCGGTCGCGTCCTTCATGTCGAGCCGCGTCGCTCCACGACTTGGCAAATACACGATCGCGATCGGATCGGCGCTGCTCGTGATCGGCATGCTCGGTCTCATCGAGACTCTGCACCTCCAGGGCACCAAGCTCACCGGGTGGGATCTGATCCCGTCATTCGTGGTCAGCGGGCTCGGGCTGGGGACGGTCATCGCGCCGCTGCTCAACATCATCCTGGCAGGCGTTCCGGGCAGGGACGCCGGCTCCGCGTCCGGTGTGCTCACCACGTTTCAACAGCTCGGCGGCGCCATCGGGGTCGCGGTCGTCGGTGTGGTGTTCTTCGGCCTTCTCTCGAGCCGTGCACCCGACGCCATCGCGACGGTCACCCCGCAGCTTCAGTCGCAACTCGCCGCGGCACACCTGCCGGCGCCCGCGGCGCAGGCGGCCATCGCGACATTCGCCACGTGCTTCAAGGAGCAGGCTGCCTCGAGCGATCCATCCGCGCCGATCCCAGGATGCTCGAGGACATCGGCATCGCCCCAGGTGAGCAAGGCGTTCGCGACCGCAGCACAGGCAGGACTTGCTCGCGACTTCGTGACATCGGTCGAGCGAATCCTGTTCTTCAACGTCGGCTTCTGGGCGCTCACCGGCATCCTCTCGATGCTGTTGCCGCGGGCTCGACCGCAATCGGTCGCCGGAGCCGCGCACGCCGCCTGACATGAAGACGGGCTGCCAGCCCTCGAACGAGGTACGAGTACCGGCAGCCCGCGGGGGAGACTAGTTGGACAGGCCGTGGCTCACGTTGGAGAAGACGTTGTTCACGGTCTTGCCCAGCGTGGTGAGGATGACGATGACGACGATCGAGATGAGGACGAGAATCAGCGCGTATTCGACCATGCCCTGACCTTCCTCGTTGCTCCGGAGCCTTTCCACCAACTCACGGATGCGTTCGCCGACCTCCAAAACCCAGTTGCCCATTTTGATATCTCCGATAAAGACATTTCCCCCAACTCGCGAGGCGTCCCATTCAGGATGGGCTGTCATCTCAAACCCTTCCGGAAAGCGTGGTAACAGGAAGTCGCACAAGGATTCGCGTTCCACTGACGTATTCGTCATCGAGTGTGATGGTGCCCTTGTGGGCGGAAACGATGGCGGCACAGATCGCGAGCCCGAGGCCGGCGCCACCCGTCTTCCTGGAACGTGAGGAGTCACCGCGTGAGAAGCGCTCGAAGATCACCGGGCGCAGCGATGCGGGGATTCCGGGTCCGGTGTCGGTGATGGCGATGCCGCATGACGCCGGTGGAAGGGACGTGAGTACGACCGAGACGCGCCCGCCTCGCGGCGTGTAGGCGAGCGCGTTTTCGAGAAGGTTGTCAAAAAGGCGGCCGAGGAGCAGGGCATCACCCTCGACGACCGCCTCGCAGTCGAGCTGCTCGGTCAACCCCACGCCGAGAGTCGTCGCATGGCCTTCCCAGCGGGCAAACGCCTCCTCGAGCACATCGGTGATGTCGATTCGCGAGATCGAGGTGATGAGCCCCCCGGCGTCGCCGCGGGACAGTGTCAACAGCAACTCGGAGATCTTGACCAGGCGTTGCGTGTTCTTGAGCGCGAGCTTCACTGTCGCGGTGAGCTCGTCGGGTGTGCGGGGCTGCAGCAGCGTGATCTCGAGATCGCTCTGGAGGGCCGAGAGCGGGTTGCGCAGCTCATGGGCAGCATCGGCGGTGAACCTGCGCAGCTGGTCTGCGGTTGCCATCTGAGCCCGGTCGCGAGCGATCAACGATCGGACCGTGAGCTCGCTCAGGCATGCGGTGACCACCACTGCGACGAACTGGAATTTGGCGGTGAGCGGGTCGACCGCGCCGGTGAGGGCGGTGACCAGGGTGATGATCACTGCGACCGCCGTGATCACCACCGCATATGGGGTCGGCAGCAGCCAGGTGGCGAAGAGCACCGCCAGCAACAGCATCCCGCCGAGCGTCGGATTGTTCGGAACCGCGATCTCGATGACCAGAACCGATGCGAGCATCGCCAGGCAGCCGAGGAACAGGGTCACGCGGCCGACCATCGGGGCCGGCTGCCGAGGGCCGAAAGCGTCGCGGCGCTTGACCGCGGCGTTCACGACGCCACGGCCGCGTCGCCGCTGATCAGCCGATAGCCGACCCCGCGGCAGGTCTCGATGAGCACCGACGCGCTCGCCGCCTGCAGTTTGCGACGCACCTTCCCGGCGTACACCTCCACCAGCCCGGATTCGACGGTCTGCGCGTCGCCCCACACCGCGTCGTGGATCTGCTCCTTGCTCAGCACCTGGGCGGGGTGGCGGAGGAACAGCTCGAGGATCTCGTACTCCCGTCGCGTGGTGGGCACGACGTCGCCCCCGACCATCACCTGCCGGGCGGCGCTGTCCATTGAGAGGTTGCCCGCTTGGAGGATCTCGAGCTGGGGCGCGATCCGGCGGCGGCCCAGGGCTCGGACGCGAGCGAGAACCTCCTCGAAATGAAACGGCTTGGCCAGGTAGTCGTCCGCGCCGGCGTCAAAGCCGGCAAGGCGGTCCTTGACGTCGTCGCGGGCGGTGAGCATGAGAACCGCGGTCGGGGCCCCCTGCAGCCGGAGGTGCCGGCAGAGAGCGATGCCGTCGATGTCGCCACCGAGCATGACGTCGAGGACCGCGACGTCGTACGCCAGTGCGGCGCGGAGAGCCTCGATCGCCTCCCCGCCGCTCAGGGCAACATCAACCGAGATACCGGCTTCGGCGAGCCCGCGAGCGAGGCTTCCGGCAACCTCCGGTTCGTCTTCGACGACGAGTACGCGCATGGCCGGCATCGTAGGCAGCGATCCCAGCCGGCACCGGCTTCGCGAGTGACTCGATACTTGGTCGGATGAAGGACGTCATCGCGGCCGACGGGGATCTCGCCATCCGGCGCGTGCGAGACGAGGGCGACGACTACGCCTGGCTGGTCGGCTGGCGGAACAGCCCGCACGTCAGGGAGTGGTGGGACGCGGACGAAGCGCCAGTGACGATGGAGGGGGTGATCGAGGAGCTCGGCCTGCGCACCGGTCGGGACGATCCGACCGTCCCGTGCATCATCGAGCTCGCCGGGACGCCGGTCGGCTTCATCCAGTTCTATCCCTGGGACGCTGAGGAGGCCTACCTGGCCGAGATCGGGCTCCGCCTCCCGGCCGGGGCGTGGGGGCTCGACATCTTCATCGGCGACGGCGGGCTCGCGGGCAGGGGGATCGGATCGCGGGCGGTGAGGCTCCTCTCCGACCATCTCTTCAGCGAAAAGAGGGCGACGGCCGTCGCCCTCATCACCGAGGCCACCAATGCGCGATCCCACGCCGCCTACCGGCATGCCGGGATGCGGGTCTCCGGCGAGCCCTTCCTCGACACCGATACCCGCGACGGTCAGCGGGTGGAGTCCATCCTCATGATCCGCGACCGGCCCGGCGGAACAGCTGGCGGGCAATGATCTCGCGCTGCACCTCGGACGCGCCCTCGTAGATGCGCGTGCCCCGGACGTCGCGGTACAGGTGCTCCAGGAGGTGTCCGCGCTCGAGCGCCCTGGCGCCGTGCACCTGGATCGCCACGTCGATCGCGAGCATCGCCGTCTCGGTGGCGAAGAGCTTCGCCATCGCCGCGGCCTCGGTGTTCGGTGTGATTCCGGCGTCATGAGCTGCCGCCGCGGAGTGGACCAGCAGGCGAGAGGCCTGGATTCGGGTCGCGACCTCGGCGAGCTGATGGCTCAGTCCCTGGAGCGCCGACAGCGGGTGGCCGAATGCCTGACGTTCGGCAGCATGAGCGACCGCGGCGTCGAGCGCCGCCTGAGCCATGCCCACGGCACAGGCGCCGACGCTGGGACGGAAGAGGTCAAGCGTTCGCATAGCAACCCCGAACCCGTGGTCGATCTCGCCGATGACGTTCTCCCCCGGCACCGCGACGCCGTCGAATCGCAGGCGGCCGATCGGGTGGTCGGCCACGAACGCGATCGGCTCGCCCGACAGCCCGGCGCTCTCGCGCGGGACAGCGAATGCGGTGATCCCCCGGGCGCCGGCACCAGGCGTGGTCCGCGCGAAAACGGTGTAGATATCGGCGTCCGGCGCGTTGGAGATGAACACCTTCTCGCCGGTCAGGCGGAACCCGGCGCCGTCGGGCTCGGCGGCGAGTCCCAGTGCGGCCACATCCGAACCCGCGTCCGGCTCGGTGAGCGCGAAGGCGGCAACCGCCTCACCCGCGGCGACCCGCGGGATCCAGGTGTCGACCACCTCGCGCCGGCCGGCCGCCAGGATTGGGTGAGCACCCAGTCCCTGGAGCGCGAAGGCGGTCTCGGCCGCCGTCGAATACCGCGCCAGGCCCTCGCGGACGAGGCAGAGGTTGAGCGCCCGGACCTCGCGACCACGCTCCAGCACCTCGGGAACGAGCCGGTGCTCGGAAAGGGCCGCGACGAGCCTGCGGTTGACCCTGCCAGGCTCAGCCCCGCTTGCGATCGGAGCCAGGACGTCCCGCGCCAGAGCCTCGCTTCGCTCCAGCAGCTCGCGGTGCGCCGCGGTCAGATGCGCGTAGGTCGCGCTCACCGCACGACGGCGATGCCGGCCAATTCGACCAGGGCGTCCGGGTCGAAGAGCTCGGCGACACCGAGCACGGCCATGGCGGGGTAGCGGCGGCCGAAATGGGTCCGCCAGACGCTCCCGAGCTCGGCCATGGACGCGCGATAGGCGGCAAGGTCGGTCACGAAGATCTGAAGCGACACGAGATCGTCGGGCTGCCCTCCTGCCGCGTGGAGCGCGGCGACGAGGTTCCGAGCGGCGAGATCGAACTGCTCGACGATCGACACCCCAAAGATGGAGCCATCCAGCGCCTGGGCCGTCTGACCGCCGAGGTACACGGTTCGGCCCTCCGCGGCGACAACCGCGTGGGCATACCCGACCGCCGTGGGGAGGTCCGCAGCGGTGACGATCTCGTGCTCGGTACTCATCGACCCTCCCATCGGGGTGCGCGCCCCTCGTTCCAGGCCCGGTGATACTCGGCGTGGTCGTGGCTGCCCATGAGCAGCGCCTGGGTCATGGCGTCGAGCTCGAGGGCTCCGGGCAACCCCATGTCGAGCTCACGAGTAAGCAGCACCTTGGTCGCCGAGTAGGCGAGGGCCGGCCCGTCGGCGAGACGGCGAGCCATGGTCCGGGCTGTTGCCGGGAGCTCATCGTCCTCCACCACCGCGGTGGCGAGGCCGATCTCCAGGGCACGGTCGGCGTCGACTGTGTCCCCGAGGAGCAGCAGCTCGCTGGCCCGCCCAAAGCCGATGACCCGGGGCAGCAGATAGGCGGACCCCATGTCGGCGCCTGCCAGCCCGACCTTGGTGAACAGGAACGCGAACCGCGCGGAGCGAGCCAGGAGGCGGATGTCCGCCGCGAGCGCGATCACAGCCCCCGCACCGGCGGCGATGCCGTTGACGGCGGCGACCACCGGCAGCGGGCACTCACGAAGCGCGCGAACCACGGAGCCGGTCATGCGCGTGAACTCGAGGAGATCGCCTGACTGCATCGACTGCAGGGCACCGATGATCTCGACGACGTCACCGCCCGAGCAGAATCCCCGCCCGCTGCCGGTGATTACGACGACACGGGCATCGCCGCGGTGAGGCAGCTCGGCGAGCACGTCGCGGAGATCGGCGTATACGTCGAAGGTGAGCGCGCCGAGCTTCTCGGGGCGTGCCAGCGTGATCGTGGCGATGCCCTCGTCGAGGCTGAAATCGAAATGCTGCCAGCGTTCGGTGAACCCGGCGGATGCCCGAAATCGCGTCAAGCCTCACTGCCCCCTGTGTCGCCGGCCGGAGCGAGCCGGCGGAGCGCGCTCCGATCGATCTTGCCGGAGCCGGTCCGAGGCAGCCCGGCCACGATGCGAACCTCGCGTGGAACCTTGTGCGGCGCGAGGCGCTCACGGACGAATGCACGCAACGCCTCGGGGCTCGTCGCCGCAGCGGGTCTGAGCACCACCCAAGCCTGGCCGAACGTCAGCCCGTCACGTTCGGCCGCCACCACCGCGCATTCGACGACCTCGGGGTGCCCGGTGAGGCAGCGCTCGATCTCGGCAGGCGCAACCCAGATGCCGCCGACCTTGAGGAGGTCGTCGGCTCGGCCCCGATACGTGAAGTACCCGCCGGCGTCGCGCTCCGCGAGGTCTCCGCTCATGACCAGCCCGTCGGCGTAGGTCTCCGCCGACGCCCCAGCATCCTGCCAGTACATCAGGGCTGCACTACCCCCTCGGACCCAAACCCGGCCGATCTGCCCGTCCGCGAGCCGGCGGCCGCTGTCATCGACAACCTCGGCCTGGTAACCGGGGACGACCTCGCCAATGGTCCCCGGTCGGACGCGACCGGGCCGGTTGGAGATGTAGATGTGATACGCCTCCGACGATCCGATTCCGTCGAGCACCTCGACGGCGAATGCCTCGTTCCACCGGCGATGGAGCGGCTCGGGCAGCGCCTCGCCTGCGGATGTGCACAGACGCAGGCAGCTCAGGTCCTGGGTCGCAGCGCTCGGGTGATCGAGCATCGCCCGCATCATGGTCGGCACATTGACCAGGATCGTCGGCCGGTGCCGCGCGATCAGGTCGAAGATGAGCTCGGGTGTGGTCCGCTCGGCGAAGATCACGCCCGTCGCGCCGACACCGAAGGGAAACAGCGCCGCGAGGTCGCGGGCGTAGCCGAAGAAGAGCTTCGGCACCGGCAGGACGACGTCCTCGGCGCGGATGCCGAGCACGCCGCGCGCATAGGCCTGGTGACTGAAGAGCGGGCTGCGCGCGGTGTGGACGCACGCCTTGGGTTTGCCGGTGCTCCCAGTGGTGAACTTCCAGAGGACGACATCGTCCTGCGCGATCGGGGCAGGGTCGAGGTCGTCGGGCTGGCGCGAGACCAGCGCGTCGAACGAGGCCTCGTTCTCGCGCAGGTCGATGGCGGCGGCACCGACGACCAGCAACCGCTGGTGCCCGCGGCTCAGAGCCGTGGCTTCGCGCATCCTGTCGAGCGTGCCCGCGTCGACCACCACCACCGTCGCAGCGGTGTAGTCGAGGTAGTACGCGTAGTCCTTGGGCTGCAGGAACGTGTACACCTCGGCGGTCACGGCCCCGATCTTCTGCACCGCATACCAGGTGGCGACAAACTCCACCGAGTTCGGCCAGCGCGAGGAGCACGCGCTGATGAGCCTTGACGCCCAACTCGAGCAGTGCGTTGCCCACGCGGTTGCTGAGGGCGGCCAGCTCGGCGTAGGTACAGCTGCCCGCCGGTCCGGTCAGCGCCGTTCGCCCTCCCCGGCCCTCGGTGACGTTGCGGTCAAGGAAGGCGGTTGCAAGGTTGACGCCGGGCGCCGTCCCGATCGCACTCACGTCCGTTGCCCGGCCTCGACGTGGGAGCGGATCAGGTCGATCAGGAGGCGGCTGAGCGTGCCGAGCGTCTCCACGCCCTCGGCGGCGGTCGCCTCGGCGGGGGCGCCGCAATAGGCGCGATCCATTCCCATCGCGAGGAAGTCGGTCTGACCTGCCGCCATGGCAGCGGGCATGTCCAGCTCATAGGCGGGCAGCCGGCGCATCGTCTCGACTTCGACGAGGTCAGGCCGCATGGCGAGGACAAGCGACGTCTCGTAGCGCCCGGCGTGAGCCGCTCCGCTCTTGAACTCGGGGGTCAGCTGGTCGGCTGCGGCACGCCGAGTGAGATCCAGGAAGGCCGCCTTCGCATCGTCGGCGGCGCGGCGCAGCGTGGCCACCTGTGGCGGTTCGAAGTGGCTGTTGACGATCACGATGTGGCGGAAGCCCTGGGCGCGCAGGGATGCGCAGACCTCGACGACGATCGCGTGGAGGGTGCCCTCGCTGATGGTGACCGCGCCGGTGAACGCGGCCGAGTAGCGGGTCACGCCGAACGCGATCTCGGGCAGCACCAGCGCCCGCACCGCGCGGTCGCCGGCCAGTTCCGTCGCCGCGCGCTCGCAGATCGCCGTCGAGATGATCGAGTCGGTGGCGAGCGGCCCGTGCGGGCCGTGCGGTTCCACGGCGCCGACGGGCAGGAGCAGCACGGGCACCGGCCCGCTGTCGAGCAGCGCCCGGGCGCGCGGCGAGGTCAGATCGGCGAAACGGATCGACGCAGGCATGCTGAGGACGCCACATTCACGACGTTCCACACTTTACAGTTGCGCCCAGACTCACATGCGAATTGCGGTTGTCGGGGGCGGGCCGGGCGGACTCTACTTCGCGGCGCTCACCAAACAGCTCGACCCGACACACGAGATCATCGTGTGGGAGCGCAACGCCGACGACGACACCTTCGGGTTCGGCGTGGTCTTCTCCGATGAGACGCTCGGCGGTATCGAACACGCCGACCCGGCGATCCACGAGGCGATGTCGCGTGAGTTCGCACGATGGGACGACATCGACATCCATTACCGGGGCGCGGTGATCACGTCGGGCGGTCACGGTTTCGCGGCGATGAGCCGCAAGCGGCTGCTCCAGATCCTGCACGCACGCTGTCGCGACCTTGGCGTGACGCTGCTCTTCAACACCGAAGCCCCGCCCGCCGGCGAGCTCGCCATGACGCACGACCTCGTGGTCGGCGCGGATGGCGTGAACTCGACGATACGCAGCCGGTACGCGGAAACGTTCCGACCGTCGCTCGAGGTGCGCCGCTGCAAGTTCATGTGGCTCGGGACAGACCTCGTCTTCGATGCGTTCAAGTTCTACATCGTCGAGACGCCGCACGGCATCATGCAGATTCACGGCTACCCGTACGACGAGACCGGGAGCACGTTCATCGTGGAGATGAACGACACGGTGTGGCGCGGCGCCGGCTTCGAAGCACGCGCCGCGCGCAGGTTCGATCCCGGTGAGAGCGATATCGCCGCTATCGCGGAGATACGCCGGCTCTTCGCGCCTATCCTCGAGGGACACGCCGTGCACGCGAACAACTCGAGGTGGATCAGCTTCACCACCGTGCGCAACCAGTGCTGGCATCACCATAACGTCGTGCTCCTCGGTGATGCCGCGCACACGGCGCACTTCTCGATCGGATCGGGCACGAAGCTCGCCATGGAGGACGCGCTCGCACTCGCCGCATGCCTGCACGAGACCGAGACCGTCGCGCAGGCGCTCGAGGCATACGAGGTGGAGCGCAAGCCTGTGGTGGTATCGACTCAACGGGCTGCGCAGGCGAGCCTCGAATGGTTCGAGAACCTCGGACAGTATGTCCACCAGGATCCGATGCAGTTCGCGTTCAACATCCTGACGCGGAGCCGGCGGGTGACGTACGACAACCTGCGCCTGCGCGACCCGGAATTCGTGCGCGAGGTCGACGCCTGGTTCGCCGGCCAGGTGCAGGCACGATCACCTCGTGTCGACGCCGCGACGACACCCCCGATGTTCCAGCCCTTCCGGCTGCGCGACCTCGAGCTGAAGAACCGCGTCGTCGTCTCGGCGATGGACATGTACTCGGCGGTGGACGGCGTGCCCAATGATTTCCATCTCGTGAACACGGGAAGCAAGGCGCTGGGAGGCGCCGCCCTGGTGATGACCGAGATGGTGTGCGTCTCCGCCGTCGGCAGGATCACGCCAGGGTGCGCCGGGATGTATGCCCCCGAGCACGAGCCCGCATGGCGGCGCATCGTCGACTTCGTGCACGAGCGGACGAGCGCACGCATCGGACTACAGCTCGGACACTCGGGTCGCAAGGGTTCGACGCGCCTGATGTGGGAAGGCATGGACGAACCGCTTCCAGAGGGCAACTGGGAAGTCATCGCGCCCTCGCCGGTCCCCTACTCACCCACCAATCAGGTGCCTCACGAGCTCACCGCCGACGAGATGGCCCATATCCGCGACCAGTTCGTCCATGCGGCCGAGGCCGGCGAGCGCGCCGGGTTCGACCTGCTCGAGCTGCACTGCGCGCACGGATACCTCCTCTCCAGCTTCATCTCGCCGATCTCAAATCAGCGCTCGGACGCGTACGGCGGATCCCTGGAGCACCGCCTCAGCTATCCCCTCCAGGTCTTCGACGCGATGCGCGCGGTGTGGCCCGCGGGCAAGCCGATGACCGTGCGCATCTCCGCAACCGACTGGTATCCCGGGGGCAACGACTCCGAGGACGCCGTGGAGATTGCCCGTGCATTTGCGGCGCACGGAGCCGACGCGATCGACGTATCGACCGGTCAGGTGATCAAGGATGAGCGACCCGCGTTCGGCCGTTCGTACCAGACGCCCTACGCGGATCGCATTCGCAACCAGCTGGGCATCGCAACCATCGCAGTGGGCGTCATCTCGTCGTATGACGATGTCAACTCATTGATCCTCGCCGGCCGTGCGGACCTCTGCGCACTTGCACGCGCCCACCTCTACGACCCGCAGTGGACGCTCCATGCGGCGGCAGACCAGGGATATGTCGGGCCGGGCGCGGCGTGGCCGGACCCATTCAAAGCCGGGAGTTCGCAAGCCACAGGGAGGTCGGAGCGACGGCCCGAAGCCCAGGCTGAAACTCATCCGCGAGGGCACGGCGCAGACGCGGCACAGCCGCTGGCTGCCGCGCTGAGCCCTGGTCATTCCGACTGCGTCTCGGATCGATGCCCGAGGAGGTCGCGAAGTTTCGTGGAGGTGTTCCAGTTCCGCTGAGTGACGCGCACTCCGAGGGCGCGCTCCCAATCGGGCAGTGTCGACCCCATCACTCCATTGGGGAAGCGCACATGGATCACCCGCTCGAGCGCGAACTCATCGGGTTGGAAGGCGTTTCGATCGACACCGGCCCGCTTCGCAGAGGCGGGCTCCGCGCTGAGGAACGCGACGTGCAGCTCGCCTGGCGCAACGCCGCGCGCGGCGAAGGCCGCGACCGAGGTCTGGCTCACGGACCGGCGACACGTGGGCGAGCCGTCATGGCGGCGGACAGGCTGTCGAAGAACCACTTGCGCTCGCGGACCAGGAAGAAGAGATGGCCGCCCCTGAAGGTCACCAGTTGCGATCCCGCGATGCCGCGTCGCATCGCCTCCGCCTCACGAAGCGGGGCGATCCTGTCCTTTCGCCCATGCAGGATCGTGGTTGGCACATGGATCTCGCCAAGGCGGTCGATGCATTCGTAGGATCGCGATGCCTCTCGCTGCCGGGACAAGGCGTACCGCGGCTGCGGATACTTCCCGCGGAACATCACGCTGCTCAGCAGGCTCAGCATCTCCATGCGCGACATGGAGCCGTCGATCCTGGCCGACGCCCTGGTGCTCACGAGCACGAGCCGTGCGACACGGTCGGGATGCTCGAGCGCCAGGTCCAACGCGACTTTACCGCCCATCGAGATGCCCACCACCGTCGCGCGATTCATGCCGACGGCATCCATGAGCGCATCGGTGTCGTTGGACATCATCGGGATGGTGTAGGGCGCGTCCGGCTTGTCTGTGCGTCCGGCGCCGCGGTTGTCGAAAGCGAGCACCCCGTGCGTCTGCGCACAGAAGTCCGTGAGCCACCCCCACTGCGAGATGTCGCTGGCGAGCCCGCCGATCAAGACGAGCGGTTCGCCGGATCCGTGCAGCTCGTAGTACATGTCGATGTCGCCGGCGCGGGTGACCGGCACGGTCAGCTTGACCCCATTGCGCGGCCGCTCACGAGTCCGTCCCCTCTTCCAGCTGCTGCTGGACCCTGCGCATCCCGCGCAGCCAGCGCTCGGGATCGTCCGTTTTGCGCTGGATCCACGTGTGGGCGATCGGATCGGAGAGCACCAGGAAGCGCTCATCGCGGATCGCGTCCACCACCGAGAGAGCGACATCCTCGGGTTCCTTGATGGGACCTGCCACCGCCGCGGCAAAACGGGGATCGGCGCGCTCCAGCATTGGCGTCCGCACTCCGAGTGGCGCGATCAACGACACGCGAATGCCGCGATGGTGATACGTGATCGACAGCCACTCGGCGAGACCGACGACAGCGTGCTTGGTGGTTGCGTAAGTGACGTTGCCGTGGCTGGTGAGGATGCCGGCGATCGACGCGGTGTGCACCAGGTAGCCGGTCCCCCGTTCGAGCATGCCGGGGAGCACGGCCCGGACCGCGTAGACGTGCGCCATGACGTTCACCGCCCACTGGGCATTCCAGACCTCAGGCTCGGTGGTGAGGATGTCTCCGCCTGTCGCCACGCCGGCATTGCTGAAGCAGACGTCGATGGGACCGAGGCGGGAGGTGACCTCGGCAACCATCGCATTGACCGATGCCTCGTCGCTCACGTCGGCGGTGACGGCAACCCCGTCGACCTCTCCTGCCACCGCTTCGCTCCCCTGCTGGTCGCGATCGACGACCGCGATGCGGGCGCCGGCGGCAGCAAGCGCCCGGCAGGACGCGGCGCCGATGCCACTGGCCCCGCCGGTGACGATGGTGACCTTACCGCTCAGTTCGATGACGCGATCTCGTAGTCGAGGTGTAGCGCATGCGCCCCGTCGTCGCCGATGGTGATCAGCCCGACGCCGGAGATTCCCGCCAGCTCGCCCGAGCCGGATCCGGGCGAGATCAGGTAGCGGGCCAGCGGAGGCTCCTGCCCCACGACCGTCGAGATGTGAAGGAGCACGAAGCTGCCGGCACGACCGTCCACGCTGCCGGTGATGCGCTCGAGGGCGACATATCCCGCGCCCGCAAATGACCCGTCCTCACCGGGCGTCCTTGTGTACAGCATCTCGACCGTGCTCGTCCCTTCGATCGCGCCGGTGAAAGTCTTCGAGAGCGTGAGAGCTCCGTACGTGACGCCGGCGTCATCGGCGAGGTCGAGGGCGCGCGATTGCTGCGCGTCGATGACGAAGGCCGCGCTGGTGTGGGCCACGCCGAAAGTCTAGTGCTGGCGCACCACGTCAGTGCTTGACCTCTTCGGGTGTCTCGTACCATCGGATGCGCTCACCGACGCGGCTGCGCATCCGCCACGACCGCGACTTCGGCGCCGCCTCGATCGCCTGCTGCAGCGAAGCGACCTGGGCGGCAACATCGTGCGTCGCGTCCGGCAGCGGTTCGAGCGACCACAGCTCACCGACCTTCTGCAGGTTGCGTTCGACGGTGTGATTGAAGCCCCAGTCCCTGCCGAGCACCGAACAAACTCGAGGGAGGCCGATGGCCTCGGCATCGCCGTCGTCCTCGCTCAACGCGCGGTCGGCGAGCAGGCAGACGGTGTCGCCGAGATCCTTGCGGTTGATCTCCCACACCTGCAGCTTGGTGAGCAGGAGGTCCGCGAGCGTGATGGTCGGCGCAGGGCCGTCAAGACGACCCCGCAGATCGAGCTTGTGCGACATCACCAACTCGTCGATGACCACGTCGATCGACCACCGTCCCGCCGGCTCCCCGTAGTAGAGGCGCGTCGCACCGTGCAGACCGTTGAAGAACTGATCCGGGAGGTAGCCCTGGGTCATGAGCAGTGCCTTGAACTTGGTGCCCGCCGCTGCGCTGATCGCGAAGTCCATGTCGGCATATGACCGCGCAAACGGTCCTTCGCGGACGCTCGGACAGCGCAGCCAGATGGCGAGCCCTCCGATGAGCCGCGCCGAGAGCCCCAGCGTCACCGCCGCCTCGGCCAGCCGCTTTGCCTCCTCGCGGATGTCGGAAAGGATGAGCGTGCTGTGCTCCGCCATCAGCGGCATCCGGTGGGCATCAGGACATAGTAAGGGCGGCCGGTGTGATCACCGACCGCCCTCCCAACCAAGGGGCAGTGTCGCTCACTCCGGCGGGAGTTCCTTGTAGACGAACCCGATGTTCACGCCCTGCTGCGCGCGGATGAAACGCGGCACGTAATAGAGAAGTACGCCACCCACGATCAGGCCGCCGAGCCATGCTGGAATCCACCACCAGTCGGCGCGATTGCCGTTCATGACCGAGATCGGATTGATGAAGGAGATGGCGATGATGCCGACGAACTCGAGGATCGACAGCGTTCCGACGATCCAGAGCACCGGTATTCCAAGGAAATTGACATTCGCCGGCGATGCCTGATACAGCTCGGGCCGTCGTATCGGCAGCGCAATGGCCGCGATGCCGACGATGATCACAGCAAGCGCGCCGGCGAGCACGATCAATCCGAGGACGAGCTGGAACTGGTTCCCATAGACGCTCCATACCACCAGCGCCGCGATGACGACGTTCGCGACGATGATCGCGTTGACCGGTGAATGGGTGCGCTCGTTGACGTTAGCGAGGCTCTCCGGCATGAGCCGGTCAAAGGACCAGGCGAAGAAGGACCTGATGGGCATGAACGTGTTGGCGATCATTGATGGCAATGACCAGAACAGGAAGGATCCCATGATGATGATCGTGAGGATCGGGGTGTTGAAGACCAGTGATGCGAGGAAGGGATAGAAGGGGCCGGAAGGGATGTGGTAGGCACTGCTCATGGCGTTCAGGGCGTAGACGAAGTTGTAGCCGGCCACTTTGAAGAGGAGGAGGACGCCGACCACCAGCAAGACGGTGTCCCAGCCGAGAGCGCCGAACATCACTGACAGCTGACGACGCCGGTTTGAAGCGCTCTTGAGCTCCCCGGACATGTATACGGACCAGAAGTTCCACATCATGAACCCCTGGATCGAGAAGAGCGTCGGCAGTGTGCGCCCCGCTAAAGAAGTTCGGCGCTGCCGCCGCCGCACCCGGAGCGCCCTTGATGACAGCTGCGACATTGCCGCCCCCAAAGCTCTTGTTGAGTGCGTCGAAGTGCGAGAAGAAGTCGCCCTGACTCCCGATGAGCAGGACCAAGAACGCGACGAGCGTGCCTGCCATCGCGATGATGAACGAGTAGTTCTGCCAGCGGAACGTCGCTTTGGTTCCGCTGATCAGGATCAGTGTCTGCAGGAGAACCATTGCGAGGCACGCAATCAGGATCCAGGTGTTGTTGGTCTGAAACGCGTTCCCCCAATCGATGAAATGCGTGTTGCTGAAGATCGCTCCCAGCGCGACGAGCACGGGTCCGAGCGCGAGCACGCGAGAAGAACTTCGCGAAGAACGCGGCTCCGAGAAGGCCGCCCATGATCATGCAGAGGTTTGAGATGAGCGCCAGCGGCGGCGAGAGCACGCGGCTGACCCACACGTAGTCGCCCCCCACCCGGGGCATGCTCGCCCCGAGTAGCGCGAACATGATCAGGACTGGAATGTTGATGATCGCGACCAGGATCAGCACCCCGACGACGTCGGCGCCGGGGAATGCGACCAGGGCGAAGAAGATCGAATAGGCGATCGTCGACCCGACCGGCGCCGAGATGACCGCGTTGAAGATCGTGGCATCGACGGCCGATGCAGAGCGCACCAGCCCCGTGCTGTTGCGAACGAACAGCCTGCTCGAGGTTGCCATGGCGACCCTCCGGCGGCCCCACCGCCACCAACTTGACATGCTCGTCGAAATCCCGCAGAGTTTGAACACAATCGAACACCAGTGTCAAGGGTTATTGACACGGAGGAACACCTTCCGGTCAAAACCCGACAACCTAGGGATCGCGAATCCCACAGAAGAAGGAGACGCGCCGGGGTGTTAGCGGTCGAACGGCGCCTGAAAGTGCTCGAGCGGGTTGCGGAGGACCAGGCTATCGAGGTCAGCACGCTGGCGCGCGACTTTCAGGTCTCCGAGATGACAATACGCCGCGACCTGCGCCGGCTCGAGCGCGACGGATTCGTGCGGCGAACCTACGGCGGCGCCACCACCCACCTCGTCCGAACCTTCGAGGTCGGGGCCCTCGCACGGACGCTCCATCACGCGAAGGAAAAGCGAATCATTGCCAAGCGCGCGGCCGAGCTGACAGCTGGCGTGCGCGCCATGTTCCTCGGTATCGGAACCACTGTCGAGAATTTCGCTCGGTACCTCCCGGTGCGCGAGGACCTCATGGTGATCACGCCCTCGCTCGCGGTGGCAAGCCTGCTCGGGACCCGCAACGTGCGCGTGATCATCGCCGGCGGCCTGGTTCGCCAGGATGAGCTGACCTGCATCGGCGCCTCGGCCGTTGAAGCGGTGCGCCGCTACAACACCGACACCGCGGTGATCGGCGCCGCCGGTGTCTCGGCACGCCGCGGGATCACCGAGCTCGACGATCGCGACGCCGACGTCATCCGCGGCGGTATCGAGCGCACCGAGCGAATTCTGGTCATCGCCGACGGCTCGAAGTTCGGTGCGGTGGCAATGAGCACCGTGGTCCCGATCGAACAGGTGTCGACCATAGTGACCGACATCAGTGCCGACGCCGATGAGATCGAGCGAATCGAGCAGGCCGGCATCGAGGTGGTCGTTGCCGGACCTGAAAATGCGCTGCTCCGCCCCACGGAGAACGGCCGCGCGCGCCTGACCGACGTGCGCCGGCCCGCATGACCTTGCTGCGTCGATTGTTCGGCGTCGACAAACCAATCATTGCGATGCTCCACCTGCCGGCGATGCCCGGGCGGCCCCGCCATGATCGCGCAGGCGGCATGCGCCACGTCGTGGAGACCGTGGAGCGTGACCTCGAGTCGCTCCAGGCCGCCGGGGTCGACGGGTTCCTCTTCTGCAACGAGGCCGATCTCCCGTATCAGATGCACGTCGGGCCCGAGGTTGCCGCCGGCATGGCCGCGGTCATCGGCCAGGTGCGTGACCTGATCACTCGTCCGTTCGGCATCGACCTCGTGTGGGATCCGGTCTCGAGCATCGCCGTCGCACGCGCAACCGGCGCCTCCTTCGTGCGCGAAGTGTTCACCGGGGTGTTCGAAAGCGACCTGGGCGTGATGCAGCCCGATTTCGGGGCAATCGCCGCCTATCGCGAGCAGATCGGCGCCGGCTCGGTCGCGATGTTCACTAACATCACGCCGGAATTCGCGAGCAGCCTCGGGAATCGCTCGATCGCGATGAGGGCGAGGAGCGCTCGGTACCTCGGCGTCGACGCCATCCTCATCAGCGGACAGATCACCGGCACCGCGACCCACGTCGCCGAGCTCTCCGAGGCCAAGGAGGCCGTGCCGGACATGCCCGTGCTCGCCAACACCGGCGTTCGCGAGGAGACCGTTGACACGATCCTCTCCGTCGCCGACGGGGTCTTCGTCGGCACCAGTCTGAAACAGGATGGCATCACCTGGAACCCCGTCGACCGCGAGCGCGCCATACGGTTCATGGAAGCCGTGCACCGGGCGCGTGAAGCGGTTCCCGCCTGACATGGCGAAAACCAGGATCTATTTCGTCAGCGACCTGCACGGATCGAGCGTGTGCTTCCGCAAGTTCATCAACGCCGCGACGATCTATGAGGCCAAGGTCCTCATCCTCGGCGGTGACGTGGCCGGGAAGGCGATCCAGTCGATCGTCCGCGCACCCGGAGGGCGCTGGCAGTGCCGCTTCGTCGGCACCGACTACGACGTCGTCGAGGGACCCGAGCTGTCCGCGCTCGAGAAGCTGATCGCAGACCACGGCTACTACCCGTACCGCGCCGACCCGGGCGAGCTGGAGGCGATGGACGCGAACGGCGGCCTCGACGATCTGTTCCTCCACCTCATGCGCGAGCGGCTCACCGAGTGGCTCGAGCTCGCCGACGCGCGCCTGAGGCCGCTTGGCATTCCTCTGTATTTCATGCTTGGCAACGACGACCCTGAGGAGCTCGGAGCATTGCTCGACAGCGCCCCCTGGGGCACCCACGACGAGGGCAAGGTCGTCTGGCTCGATGACGAGCACGAGATGATCAGCTGCGGCTACTCGAACGTGACACCCTGGCACACCTACCGCGAGCAGGACGAAAGCCATCTGCGCGCCTCCATCGACGCGATGGTGCCCGCGCTGGCGCATCCGGAGCGTGCGGTGTTCAACCTGCATGCCCCGCCGTTCGGAACCCAGCTCGACGAGGCCCCGCTCCTTGACGCGAACCTCCAGGTGCAGGCAACCCTCGGCCAGGTGCGCATGGTGGCGGTCGGCAGCACCGCGGTTCGCGACGCCGAGCAGGCATACCAGCCGCTGCTCGGATTGCACGGACACATACACGAGTTGTCGGGCATCCGCCGCATCGGCCGCACGGTCGTGATCAATCCGGGTAGCGACTACTCGACCGGCGCGCTGAACGGTGCGCTCATCACTCTCGACGGCGACAAGGTCAAGGCACAGCAGCTGGTTCGCGGGTAGCTCGGCGTGGCGGATACCGCGACTGGAACCGAAGCGCTGGTATCTGTTGATGTGGGCACGTCGGGCGCACGCGCGACCGCGTACGACACCGACGGCAAGATGCTCCTCGAGATACGCCGCCCCTATCCCACCTACATGCCGCGCGACGGATGGGCGGAACAGGACGCGAGCCGCTGGCGTTCATCGTCGCTCTCCGCCCTCGGCGCGCTCGTCAGGCAATTGGGAGGCCGCCACAGCATCCGCGCCATCGGGCTCACCGGGCAATGCCCGTCGGTGGTGCCGATCGACGGCCGCGGCGAGCCGCTGCGCCTCGGGCTCATCTACCGGGACAACCGCGCGGTCGCCGAGGCCGAATCGCTCGGCGAGACCTTCGGTGTCGAGCATTTGCATGAGCTGACCGGCCACGTGCCCGCCGCTTTTCATGTCGCCTCGAAGGTCCTCTGGATGCGCGGCCACGAGCCGGAGATCTTTGCCGCGGCGCGGCTCTTTGTTCAGCCCACCGAATTCCTGGCGCTCACCCTCACGGGCGAGGCCGTCACCGACTGGAGCATGGCCGCGGCGAGCGCGCTCCTGGACCTCAGGGCTCGCCGCTGGGCACCCGAGCTGGTCGCGGCGGTGGGGCTGGACATCGATCAGCTCCCGGTCCCCAATCCCTCATGGAGCATCGTCGGTGAGCTGCGTCCGTCGCTCGTCCGACGCTTCGGCCTGGCCGACACGATCCCGGTGGTCGCGGGCGCGGGCGACAGCATCGCGTGCGCATTGGGTGCCGGGGTTACGACGCCGGGACCGGTGAGCGAGATGGCGGGCAGCTCGACCTGTCTCAACACGGTGGTGAGCGAGCCCACCAGCGACCTCGCGATCACCCACTATCCGAGTGCGGTCGCTCCTGAGGGCTATGTCACCGAGGTCGGCATCAACACGGCCGGTGAGGCGATCGACTGGCTGGCCTCCCTCACCTACGGCGGTCGGTCCGGACAACCCCGCAGCGCCGACTTCGAACAGCTCGGCCGTGAGGCGGGCGAGGTGCCTCCCGGCTCCGACGGCCTGCTCTTCGTGCCGGTGCTCGGCGACGGCGAGCGAGACGACCCGACGCTCCGCGGCGCGTTCATCGGCCTCTCGGCGCGCCACGACCGGCGAACCCTCGCGCGAGCCGCCCTCGAGGGTGTGGCCTTCGCGATCCGCGCACACGTCGAGGACCTCGGGAAGGCGAGCACGCCGGCCACCGAGATGCGCGTCTCCGGTCGCCCGGCATCCCTCCGCACCTGGAATCACATCAAGGCGGACGTCCTCGGTATCCCCGTGTCCCGCATACCCGGCGATGCCACGACATCCGGGGTGGCGATGCTGGCAGGCATCGGCGTCGGCATCTACCCGGATGCCGACGCCGCGGTCGCGAGCGCCTGCCGTCCCGATCTGGCCATCCAGCCGGATCCTGCCAATCACGACAGATACTCGGTGGCGTACGAGCGCTACCGGACGGCAGCTGCGTCGTCCACGCTTCACACTGCTGCAGGTTCCGGGGAGCGCGATTCGGGAGGTCGACGGTGAAGGTCAACCTCGGTATCAACACCTGTTTCGCGCTGAAACGCTGGCCGCGCCCCGCCGACTGGGCATCGGTCGTCCGGAACGACCTCGGGCTCGACCTCGTGGAGCTGTCCCTCGACCTGGTCGAGGGCATCGAAACCTTCGCCGGCAGCCGCGATGCCGTGGAACGCCAGCGGGCCGCGCTCGACGCCAATGGGCTGCAGGCCCACGCGACCTTCACAGGGCTCGCCGCGTACACCCTCGACCTGTTGATGCACCCCGACGAGGCGCGGCGAACGGCCGCGCTGCAGTGGTATCGCACCATCATCGACGTGACCGCGGCGCTGGGCGCCCTGGCGACGGGCGGCCATGTCGGTGCGATGAGCGTGCCCGACTGGAGACTTCCGGAGCGCCGACGCGAGCGTTGGGAAGGGCTGAAGCGCGATCTCGAGACCATCGCCGCCCATGCCGGTGCCGCCGGTCTCGAGTACCTGCTCATCGAGAACATGGTGTCGGTGCGCGATCCGTCGACCATGGCGCAGGTCGAGGAGCTGCTCACCGACGGCGACCGCGAGCACGTCCCGTGGCGGCTCTGCCTGGACGTCGGGCATCACTGCGTGCCTGGGACTGACGGTGCGGAGCGCGACCCCTACGCGTGGCTGTTGCGATTCGGCGGTCGCCTCGCCGAGGTGCAATTGCAGCAGACCGACGGCCTCGGGGACCACCACTGGGCCTTCACCGAGCAGCACAACGCAACCGGCATCATCGAGCCGGCCAAGGTGCTCGAGACCCTGGAAGCCGCCGGCGCCCGGACGGTCGACCTGATCTTCGAGATCATTCCCGGTTTCGAGGATCCCGACGATCAGGTCATCACCGATCTGCGCACCTCGGTCGACCTGTGGCGGAACGCGATCGATGCTCGTGGTCTCGGGAGCTAGGCGATGCCGATCGTGCAAGCCAACGGCCTCGACATCCACTACCGCATCAACGGCGAGGGCACCGAGACGGTGCTGCTGGTCAACGGCGTGGGCGACGATCTCGAGGGATGGGCGATGCAGATCGGCCCGTTTGTCGCAGCCGGGCTGCGCGTGGTCACCTTCGACAACCGCGGGGTCGGCCGCACGTCGCTTCCCCCTGGACCGTACTCGAGCCGCGACATGGCAGCTGATACAAAGGCTCTGGCCGACGCGCTCGGGCTCACCGGCTTCCACCTCGTAGGCGTCTCGATGGGTGGCTTGATCGCGCAGGAATATGCGCTGTCCAACCCGGCCGACCTGCGCTCGGTCGTTCTCGCCAACACATACGCCAAGCCCGATGCCTATACCTGCGCCGCCTTCGGTGCGTGGGGGCAGATCGCCGAGGCGGGTGGGGTGCCGTTGATGATGCGTCAGCAGGCGCCGTGGGTTTTCAGCCCCGCGTTCTACGCTGCGCACCCCGATCAACTCGACGCCATGGTCGCGGAGATGGAGCGAAGTCCGCAGCCCGCGACGGCGTTTGCGGCACAGATCGCGGCGCTGCTGACGCACGACAGCGCCGAGCGACTCGGTTCCCTGCACACGCCGGCGCTGGTGATCGCAGCCGACGATGACATCATCATCCGGCTGTCCCTCTCCCACCGGCTCTTCGAGGAACTGCCGCGTGGAACCTGGGCGATCGTCCCCGGAGGGCACGCGGCTTTCGTGGAGAATCCCGAACCGTGGAATCGAGCCGTCATTGAATTCATTGACCAGCACCGCTCCGCGGTGCACTGAGGAGATGGGATGAACCTGTCGCTCACGCAGCGATTCGGCACGCCGAAGCCGGTGATCGCGATGCTGCACTTCCCCGGGCTGCCGGGGCGGCCCCGCCACAATCGTGAGCTCGGCAGGAGCCACCTCGTCGAGGTGGTCGGCAGAGACCTCGAAATGCTGCAGGCCGCCGGCGTCGACGCCGTCCTCTTTTGCAATGAGAACGACATCCCCTATCAACTCTCGGTCGGGCCCGAGATTCCGGCGGCGATGGCGGCGGTCATCGGCGAGCTTCGGGCGTCGGTGCGAGTCCCCTTTGGCGTCAACATCCTCTGGGACGCGAAGTCGAGCATCGCGGTCGCCCGAGCGACCGGCGCGACCTTCGTGCGTGAGGTGCTCACCGGCGTGTACGAGAGCGACCTCGGCGTGATCGCACCGTCGATCGGCGATCTCGCCGGCTACCGGACCGCGATCGGCGCCGATGACGTCGCGTTCTTCGACAACATCGCGCCCGAGTTCAGCAGCGCTCTCGGCAGTCGCAGCATCGCGGATCGCGCCCGGGGAGCGGCGTTTCTCGGGGTGGACGCCATCCTCATCTCCGGCCCCGCCGCCGGTGTGCCGTTCTCGATGAGCGACCTGAAGACCGCCAAGGACGCGGTGCCGGAGGTGCCCGTCTTCGCCAACACCGGCGTCAACGCCGATCGTCTCGGCGACATCCTCGCCATCGCCGACGGGGTCATCGTCGGCACCAGCTTGAAGATCAATGGGGACACGTGGAGCCGCGTGGACCCGGCCCGTGCGGAACACCTCATGGACACGGCCCGAGCGCTACGCTCGAAGAGTTCCTGATCCGACGACGAGGAGAGACCGAGTATGGAATTCAAGGCCGCCCGCGACTTCCTGCTCTCGAAGCGCTCTGACTATGAGACGGCATATCGCGACTTTCGATGGCCGCGTCCCGAGACCTTCAACTGGGCGCTCGACTGGTTCGACAGCATCGCCGGCGGCAACGATCGGCCGGGCCTCTGGATCGTCGGCGACGGTGACATCGAGACGCGACTGTCGTTCGCCGAGCTGAGCGCGCGGTCCAACGCGCTCGCGGGTTGGTTGCGCGACAACGGCGTCCGGCGGGGAGACCGGACCCTGCTCATGCTCGGTAATCGCGCCGAGCTGTGGGAGTGCATCCTCGCCCTCACCAAGCTGGGCGCGGTGATGATTCCCTCGAGCACGCTGCTCACGCCCGCGGACATCGCCGACCGCGTCGAGCGCGGTCGCGTGGCTCACGTCATCGCAGAGTTGGAGCTCACCGATCGCTTCGCGAACATCTCAGGGGCGTTCACTCGCGTCGCGGTCGGCGATGCGGTCGACGGATGGATGTCCTATGACGACTTCGCGACGACAGGCAGCATCTTCACCGCGGACGGCCCGACGCCTGCCAACGATCCGCTGTTCCTGTACTTCACGTCGGGCACGACGGCGAAACCGAAGCTGGTCGAGCACACCCACGCGAGCTACCCGATCGGCCACCTGTCGACGATGTACTGGCTCGGCCTGCAACCGGGCGACGTGCATCTCAACATCTCGTCGCCGGGATGGGCGAAGCACGCGTGGAGCAACGTGTTCGCACCGTGGAACGCCGAGGCGACCGTCCTCATCCTCAACGCAGCGCGATTCTCGGCGCCGCGCTTGCTCGATACGCTCACCCGATGCGCGGTGACCAGCCTGTGCGCGCCGCCGACGGTGTGGCGGATGCTCATCCAGGAGGATCTGAGCGCGTGGCGTCCGCCGCTTCGCGAGGTGCTCAGCGCCGGTGAGCCGCTCAACCCCGAGGTCATCGAACAGGTCCGGCGCGCCTGGGGGCTCACCATCCGTGACGGCTACGGACAAACCGAGACGACAGCGCAGATCGGCAACCCGCCGGGACAGCCTGTCAAGGCCGGTTCGATGGGCCGCCCACTCCCCGGGTACGTGATCGAGCTCATCGACCCGGTGAGCGGTGACCGTGGCGAGACCGGTGAGATCTGCATCGACCTCTCGAGCCGTCCGGCGGCGCTGATGGTTGGGTATCGCGACGACAGCGCGCACACCGCGGAGGTGATGCGCGATGGCTTCTATCACACCGGCGACGTCGCGGCGCGCGACGGCGATGGGTACATCACGTACGTCGGCCGCTCGGACGATGTCTTCAAGTCGTCGGACTATCGCATCTCGCCCTTCGAGCTGGAGAGCGTGCTCATCGAGCACCCTGCCGTGGCCGAGGCGGCAGTGGTGCCATCACCTGATGCGTTGCGCCTCTCCGTCCCCAAGGCATTCATCGCCCTCGGCGCCGGGTACGGTGCCTCGGAGCAGGTCGCGCGCTCGATCTTCGTGCATTCGCAGGCAAACCTCGCCGGGTACAAGCGCATCCGCAGGCTCGAATTCGCCGAGCTGCCCAAGACGATCTCCGGAAAGATCCGCCGCGTCGACCTGCGCGCCAGGGAGGTCGATCTGCGTCAGCATCCTGCGCGTGCGCGCGCCGAAAACGAGTACTGGGAAGAGGATTTTCCCGACCTGCGTTCCGCGCGCTGACACGGTGCCCGGCGTCACCGCGTCACACGTGGAAGCGGTAGAGCCCCTCGGCGACGCATGCGGGTTTCTCGCCGCCTTCGCGCTCGATCACGAAGTCGACGACGATCTGGAGGCTGCCGTCAGCAACGGTCTCCACCGAGACAAGCGTTGCACCGGTCCGAATCCTCGAGCCGACGGGCACCGGAGAAGGGAATCGCACCCTGTTCAACCCGTAGTTGATGCCGAGGCGAACGCCCTCGAAATGCAGGATCTCGCTCCACATCGGCACGAGCAACGACAGCGTGAGGAATCCGTGCGCGATGGTGGTGCCGAATGGACCCCCGGCCGCGCGCTCGGCATCGACATGAATCCACTGGTGGTCGTCTGTTGCGTCCGCAAAGATGTTGACCTGCTCCTGGGTCACCTCGCGCCAGGCGCTGTATCCGAGGTGTGTGCCGGTCAACGCTGTCAGCTCGGCGACGCTGGCGACGGTCGTGGTCACAGCGACGTCGTCTCGATCATCTCGCGCGTCAGTCCCGGGTCAGGATGACGACCGGAATCTCACGTTCGGTGCGCTGTTGATATTCGTCGTAATCCGGCCAGACAGCGGTCATCGTCTTCCACAGCTCCGGCTTCTCCTCTGCGGTGGCAGTGCGTGCGTGGGCGGCAAAACGATCCCCCTTGACCTGCACGTGCACCTTGGGATCAGCCACGAGATTCAGGTACCACGCAGGCGGCGCCGGCGACCCGCCCTTGGAACCAACCACCAGGTAGTCGTCACCGTGCCGGCCGAAGATGAGCGCATTGGTGCGCTCCTCACCGGACCTGCGCCCCTTGGTGGTGAGGATGAGGATCGAGGCGCCGTTGCGCCATTCGTAGCCCTCCGCACCGTTGGTGGCGACGTATCGATCAACGTGCTCCTTGCCGTACAGCATCCGCGAATCTCCTCAGGCGCGATGGTCACCCGACGCCGTGTGGCGGGCTTTCGAGTGTAATTTACCGGTGCTCCCCGAAGATCCGTCGTCGTCGCGACCTCGTGTGACCGCAACCCGATGAGCGTGGCGACGAGAGCCGGGGCGCTGGTCGGACGGATGGGGGCCATCGCCGTGGCCATTGCCGCCGCGATGTGGGCCACCGACCCGTACTTCCGCCCCGCGCTCACCAGAGAGCTGACCGCAAGTCAGATCGTGTTCGTCGAGTCACTGCTGATCGCGATGTGCTTCCTGCCCGTTGCAGGGCGAGTGCGCCGGGAGCTGCGCCATCTCCCGCCGCGTCAGTGGATCGCCATGGTCATCATCGCCGTGGGTGCGCAGGCATTCGCAACCGTGCTCTTCACGCAGGCACTCAGCTACGCGTTCCCCCCTCATGCTGCGCCGGATTTCAATGTCGAGAATGAGGTGTACCTGCTCTACATGCTGCAGCCCGTGTTCGGCATCGCCATGGCCCGCATCTTCCTCAAGGAGCGCCGCAAGCCATACTTCTGGCCGCTCGCCGCGTGCGCCATCGTGGGGGTCTACCTGATCGTCTTTCCGCAAGACCCCCTGGCGCCGTTCTCGTCGGTCCAGCATGGTCAATTCCTTGCAGCGCTGCTGATTCTCGGCGCCGTCGTCCTCTGGGCGTCGGGCACCGTGTTCGGACGCTACAGCCTTTCCAACGTCTCGTTCGTGACCACCGCGGCGATGCGCTTCACCCTCGCGCTGCCGGTGCTGCTCGTCCTCATGCTCACCGGTGTCGGCGGCGGGCACCTCGGCACGTTCGCGGTGCATCAGATTCCCAGCTTCATCGGGATCGCACTCGTCCCCGGCCTGCTGGCCATGCTCCTGTACTACCGGGCGTTGTCGAGCACCCCCGCGTCGATGGCGTCGATCGCCGAGCTGGCGTATCCGTGCACCCTCTTTCTGGTCTTCTCGCTGCCCGCTCCGGTGGGCCTCGGCCTGCCGCTCTATGGGATCGAGATCGTCGGAGCCCTGCTCCTCATTGCAGTCGTGACGACGCTCAACCTGCTCAAGCGCCGCGACGTCGTCGAGACACCGCGCCGTACCGACGTCGCCGTGGCCGCCGAAAGTCGAGCCTAGCCACAGCATGCCGCCATCGTTCTGGATCGTGGTGCTGATCAAGGATTTCACCACCGCGAAGAGCAGGCTCGCTTCCGTCCTCGGGCCCGAGCCGCGCCGCCGGCTGGCTGAGATGACCGCGTCGCGCGCCCTGGATGCGGCGCTGGCGCTGGCGCCGACGCTCGCCGTCTGCGGCTCGGTCGCAGCCGCCGACCTTGCCCGGCTGCGCGGTGCCGCGCTGGTGGTCGAGGCCGCCCCGAGTGGCCAGAACGCGGCGGCGCTGCGTGGGCTGACGGAAGTCGAGGAGCGCGGGGCCGAAGCGGCTCTGCTGCTGAGCTCCGACCTCCCGCTCGTCGACGACGCCGCTCTGCAGCGAATGATCGCCCTCACCGACAGCCAGGGAAGCCTGGTGGTGGCGGCCGCCGCGGACGGCCGCCAGGGGACCAATGCGCTCTATCTCAGGCCGCCCGGTGACTTCTCCCTCCACTTCGGCGATGCCTCGCTGCCGAAGTTCGAACGGGAGGCTCGGCTCCGCGGCCGGCGGTTCATCCTCCATGAGGATCCAAGCCTCGCGCTGGATCTCGATGAGCCCTCGGACCTGTCAACCTGGCGCAGGCTCGAGCCAACCGCATGAAGCTCGAGCTTCGCGGCGTAGAGGGCCTCCCCGAGATCCTCCCGGGCGACGACCTGGCGGCGCTCATCGTCGAGCGCGCCGGATCCCTGCAGAGCGGCGACGTCGTGGTGGTCGCCCAGAAGGTGGTCTCCAAGGCGGAGGGGCGAATCCGCACCCTCTCGGAGGTGACGCCCTCGGCGCAGGCGAAGGCGCTGGCGATGAAGCTCGATGCGGATCCGCGCATGGTCCAGGTCGTCCTCGATGAGACGACCCGCATCGTGCGCGATGATCGCGTCCTGATCGTCGAGACGCACCAGGGCTTCGTCTGTGCCAACGCGGGTGTCGACCGGTCGAACGTGGACGGTGCCGACGACGTGTGCCTGCTTCCCATCGACTGCGATGCCAGCGCCGGCGCGCTCCGGGAGCGGATCGACTCCCTGACCGGCGTGCAGGTCGGGGTGGTCGTGAGCGACACCTTCGGACGCGCATGGCGAATGGGTCTGGTCAATGTGGCCCTCGGTGTCGCCGGCATGCCGGCCGTGCTGGACTATAGGGGACGCCCCGACGACTTCGGGATGCCCCTGCAGGCAACCGTCGTCGCCGTCGCGGACGAGCTCGCGGCGGCCGCGGAACTGCTGATGGGCAAGACCAGGCGGGTTCCGGTTGTCATCGCGCGCGGCCTGGACCTGCCCGAGGTGGCCGCGGGCACCGGTCGGGAGTTGGTACGACCTTCGGAGCTGGACCTCTTCCGGTGAAGGTGGCGTTGCTCTCCGGAGGGACCGGGGGCGCTCGGCTCGCGACCGGCCTGGCGAGCGTCCTGCCGCCCGGCGACCTCTCGATCGTTGCGAACACCGGCGACGATGAGGAGTTCTGGGGTCTCCTGGTCAGCCCCGACGTCGATGCGATCCTCTACCGCCTCGCCGGTGTGTTCAACGACGTCACCGGATTCGGCGTTCGGGATGACACCTTTCACGCGCAGGCGATGCTCGGGCTCCTCGGAGAGCAGACGTGGTTCCAGCTCGGCGACCGGGACATCGGCGTGCACCTGCTCCGGGCGTCGCTCCTGCGTGGAGGCATGCGCCTGAGCGAGGCGGTCGCCCACCTCGCGGAGCGGTTCGAGATCACGGTGAGCGTGCTCCCGATGAGCGACGACCCCGTGCGCACCCGGATCAGCACGGACTCCGGCGAGCTCAGCATGCAGGAGTGGTTCGTAGGGCAGCGAGGCGTGCCGTCCGTCCGTGGCATGCGCCTTGCCGGGATCGAATCCGCGCGTCCGGCACCCGAGGCCGTCGCGGCGGTGCGCGGCGCCGATGCGGTGATCATCGGGCCATCCAACCCGATCCTGAGCGTCGACCCCATCCTCGCCGTGCTCGGCACCGAGCTCGACCGCGAGCGCGTGACGGTCGTCTCGCCGGTGGTCGGGGGACGGTCGTTGAAGGGACCGACGGTGAGCATGCTTCGGGATATGGGTGAGGAGGCCACCGCCCTCGGCATCGCCCGCCGCTACGCGGCAATCGCTGACACGATCGTGATCGATCATGAGGATGCGGCCATGCTCGAGCCCATCCGGGCACTGGGGATGCGCGCGGTCGTGGATGACACGGTGATGGCCGGCGCCGCCGGAGAGGCTCGTCTGGCGGCGTCGCTGCTTCGCGTCCTAGAGTTCGACCGATGGCTCATGAAGCTGCGCTCGAGTTCGTTCGCGCAAATCCGCGGGGCGTGCTTGCGACCTACCGCCGCGACGGTCAGGCGCAGATGTCGCCGGTCATCGCCGGTGTCGACGCTGTCTCACGCATCGTGATCAGCACTCGCGAAGGCGCGATGAAAACGCTCAACGTCCGGCGCACGCCGCGGGCTGCGCTCTGCGCTCTCAGCCAGGGCTTCTACGGCGAGTGGCACACACTGGAGGGGAACGTCGAGGTCGTGAGCCTTCCAGAGGCGATGGAGCCGCTCGTCGACTACTACCGCCGCGTCAGCGGAGAGCATCCCGACTGGCAGGACTACCGCGAGGCAATGGCTCGCGAGCGTCGCGTCCTGCTGCGCATCACCGTTGACCGGAGCGGCCCGACGACCCAGGGCTGAGGCCCTCAGGCCCAGGTGGCCTGTGGTACGAGGGTGCGCAGTCGCGGCAGCACCTCGCGTGCGTACTGCTGCAGGAACCGGTGCTGGTCCGTGCCGGGGGCATGAAAGATGAGATGCGTGAACCCGAGGTCGACGTAGGGCCGGATTCGCTCCACGTGCTCGTCGGGATCCGAGGACACGATCCAGCGGCTCGCGGCCCGCTCGGTGGGGAGGGCGTCGGCCAGGCGCTCCATCTCGACGGGATCCTCGACGCCGGTCTTTTCGTCGGGGGACAGCGCGAGCGCTGCCCAATTGCGCGTGTCATCGCGCGCCCGGTCGAGATCGCTGTCGAATGACACCTTCATCTCGATGGTCAGCTCGAGCTCCGCGGGATCCCGTCCCGCCGCGCGCGCACCCTCCACCACCGCCGGAAGTAGCGTCTCCGCATACAGTTCCATCCCCTTGCCGCTCGTGCAGATGAGCCCGGCGGCGACACGACCGGCAAGCCGTGCGGCCGAGGCGCCGGCGGCGGCGATGTAGATGGGCACCGGCGTCGCTGGGCGATCGTAGATGGTGGCGTTGCGTGTCCGGTAGTACGCGCCGTCGTAGGAGACCCGGTCGTTCGCGAGCAGCGTCTGGATGATGGTGACCGCCTCCTTGAGCCGGGCGAACCGCTCCTTGGTGTCCGGCCACTGGGTGTCGAGCGGCCCCTCGTTCATCGACTCCCCGGTCCCGACTCCGAGCCAGATCCGGCCCGGGAACATGGAGGCGAGCGTGCCCATCGCCTGGGCAACGATCGCGGGGTGATAGCGGAACGTCGGCGTGAGCACGCTGGTGCCGAGAGCGATGCGGCTGGTCGCCTGCCCCGCAGCGCCCAGCCAGGCCAGCGAGAACGGAGCGTGCCCGCCGGTGTGCCGCCACGGTTGAAAGTGATCGCTGATGGCTGCCGTGTCAAAGCCCAGCCGGTCCGCCGCTACCGTGAACTCGAGCAGATCGGACGGGCTGAATTGCTCCGCTGAGACCTTGTAGCCGAACCGAAGCGGGCGAGACACGACGGGAATCTTGGCACGTCGCCTCCGAGCCTCAGATCAGCTGCGTGACCGCCTGCGCACCCGATGCGCTCTCAGCTCGCAGCCGCAACGACCGGCGTGTCCCGCTCGGAATCCCGCGATGGGTCCGAAGCCGGCCTGCGCACCATCCGCCGCGCGGATTCGATCTTGGCAATCAATGCCTCTGCGGCGAACGGTTGCCGAGGTACTCGCACTCGAGGTCGTAGGCGCGGTTGAGCACACCGGCGCTGTCGAGGTGACCCGCCCGTCCCTCGTGCCCCGTGGGAGCACTCCGATTTCGTGTCATCTTCGTATCTGGGCGTGCCGACGCGCGTAGGTAGAATCCGACGCGTGGCCAAATGGGTCGTGCTCCACCTGAGTGCCGACGAAGCATCGACATACATCAACGTCGATGCCGTGACCCAGGTGCGCCAGGTCTCGGCCGGCTCGACGCGTATCTTCTTTGGTGACGGAACCGACGTGTCGGTTCGCGAGGACGCGCCCATCGTCATCGCCGCCTTCCGTCGCGACTCCATCTAGCACCCTCAACATCACCGCGGCCGCCTTGTGGCAGCATGAGACGGCTCATGACGACGCCGCCGCTGCTCATGATCCCCGGGCCCACACCCGTGGCGGCAGCCGTGCTCGCCGCTCTTGCCGAGCCGGTGCGCAGCCATACCGGGCCCGAGAACGCCGCGACCATGATCCGCATCCAGGAGCGAATCCGTCACCTGGTGGGATCGGCCGGCGCGCGCGTCCACTGCTTCGCCGGCGCGGGAACCCTGGCCATGGAGGCGGCGATCGTCAACCACGCGGCCCCCGGTGATCGCGTCGTCGTGGTGAGCCATGGCTACTTCGGCGATCGCTTCACCGAGATTGCCGGCGCCTTTGGGATGCGGACGGACGTGCTCGCCGTCGAATGGGGACAGCGCGCCGACCAGGATGCGCTGCGTGCCCTGCTCAGCACCGGGGCCCCGCCGGCGCTGGTGTGCTTCACGCACGTGGACACGAGCAGCGGTGTGCTTGCGGACTGCGCCGCCACCGCCGCAACCGTGCGCGCCACCGCGCCCGACGCCGTCATCGTGCTCGACGGCGTGTGCGCGACCGGAGGGATCGAGGAGGCGATGGACCGCTGGGATGTCGACGTCCTGCTCACCGGCGCGCAGAAGGCACTGAGCGTTCCTCCCGGCCTTGCGGTGCTCGCAGTCTCGGCGCGCGCCCGCAGCCGCCGCGCCGCGCTGGGGAACATTCATGCGTACTACGCCGACCTGCGCCGCTGGGATGCCTCGGTCGACGACCCGCGCACATACTTCTCGACGCACTCGGTATCGCTCCTGCGCGCCCTCGAGGTCTCCCTCGACGCCATCTTCGCCGAGGGGCTGCCGGAGCGGTATGAGCGGCATCGGCGGGTGGCAGCGATGATTCGTGACGGCATGGGCGAGCTCGGGTTCGAGCCGCTCACCGATCCCGCCTCGCTGGCGCCCACGTTGAGCGTGCTCGCGCTCCCGAAGGGTGCCGACGACGCCAGGTTACGTGCCGGAATGGCGGAACGCGGGGTGGTGATCGCCGGGTGTCTCGGTCCATGGTCGGGACGTGGCGTTCGCATCGGCCATATGGGCACGGCCACGGAATCCGAGGCGGCACGCACCATCGATGCCGCGGCGGCGGTGCTGGGCGCCCATGCTTGATCGCGGCCTCCTCGAGCGGTTGCGCGCCGTCGTCGGCGACGACGGGATGATCACCGCGCCGGCGGCCCTACAGACCTACGCATGCGACGGCCTCACGGGGCGGCGCGTCTCGCCGTCCGCGGTCGTGCTGCCGCTCACCACCGCGGAGGTGGCGGAGGCCGTCAGCGCATGCGCTGAGGCGCGGGTGCCGTTCGTCGCGCGGGGCGCCGGGACGGGACTCTCGGGCGGAGCCCTTCCCGTTGCCGACGGCGTGGTCATCGGCCTGAGCCGGATGCGATCGATCCTCGACATCGACCTCGAGAACCAGCAGGTCACGGTGCAGCCGGGGGTCACCAATCTCGAGGTCAGCAAAGCGGTGCGACCGCTTGGCTATTTCTACGCACCTGATCCGTCGTCGCAGCAGGTGTGCACCATCGGCGGCAACGTCGCCGAGAACTCCGGCGGGGCGCACTGCCTGAAATATGGATTCACCACACACCATGTCCTCGGGGCGACGTTCGTCACCGCGGACGGGCGAATCGCGCGGCTCGGCGGCTCGGTGCGGGATGCCGCGGGCTATGACCTGCTCGGCGTCGTGATCGGCAGCGAGGGGACGTTGGGCATCGTGACCGAGATCGTGCTCCGCATCGTCCGGGTGCCGGAGTCGACCGAGACCGTCCTCGCGGCCTTCGCCACCATGGGCGACGCCGGCGAGGCGGTGTCGAGGATCATCGCCGCCGGCATCACACCCGCCGCCATCGAGATGATGGACCGACTCGCGATCCAGGCGTGCGAGGAGATCGTCCATGCCGGCTACCCGGATTGCGGCGCCGCCCTGATCGTCGAGCTCGACGGTCCTGCGGTCGAGTCCGCGGCATTTCTCCGCGACGTTCTCGACATCTGCGCTGCGAGCCGAGCGACCGAGACGCGGGTTGCCGCGAGCGATGCCGAACGAGCCCTCATCTGGAAGGCCCGCAAAGCGGCCTTCGCATCGATGGGGCGCATCAGCCCGAACTACTACGTCCAGGACGGGGTCATCCCGCGCACCCGGCTGCGCGACGTCCTCGAGGAGATCGGCGCGCTCTCGGCAACCTTCGGACTTCGTGTCGCCAACGTCTTCCACGCCGGCGACGGCAACCTGCACCCGCTTGTCCTGTACGACAACGCCGCGCCTGGCGCCGCGGGTCGCGCGCTCGAGCTGGCCGGGTTGATCCTCGACGCCTGCATCACCGCCGGCGGCTCGATCACCGGTGAGCATGGCGTGGGCTCGGACAAGGCCTGCTACATGCCGAAGATGTTCAGCCCCGGGTCGATCTCGGTGATGGGGAGGGTTCGCGACGCCTTCGACCCAGGCGACCTCTGCAACCCCGGCAAGGCGCTGCCCACCCCACGGCTCTGCGGCGAAGTTCCCGGGATGTATCGACCCCACGCGATCGAGACGGCGGGCCTGGCGGAGCGGCTGTGACGACGGCGTCCGTGGCACAGGAGCTGCACCTCTTCAGCGAGCTGGTCGGCGCCGCGCACGTGCGGATCGCGGATGCCTCGGATGCCGTCTGTGGCGTGGTTCCGGGCCTGGTGGTGTCGCCCGCCGATGAGGATGAGGTCGCCTCGGTGCTCTCGGCGGCGACCGCACGCGGCCTGGCGGTCGTCCCGCGAGGCGGCGGCACCAAGATCGACTGGGGTTCGCCGCCGGAGCGGTGCGATGTCGTGCTCTCGACCTCGCGCATCGATGGCGTCGTCGACCACGAGCCGGCTGACCTGGTCTGCGTGGTTCGAGCGGGGACAGCGCTCAGTGATCTCCAGGAAACCCTCGCCTCCGCACCCGGTTTCCGGCAGCGCCTCATGCTCGACCCACCCCACGGCGATCGCGCCACCGTCGGCGGCGTGCTCGCCACCGCGGCAAGCGGCCCGCTGCGCACTCGTTTCGGCACACCCCGGGATCTCGTGATCGGGGCGAGCTTCGTCCTTTCGGACGGCACGGTGGGACGAAGCGGCGGCAAGGTGGTCAAGAACGTCGCGGGGTTCGATATCGCCAAGCTGCTGATCGGTTCGCTGGGAACCCTCGCGATCGTGACCGAGGTGGCCTTCCGGCTCCATCCGCTCCCGGTGGCATCACGTACGCTGCTTCTCGAGTCGCGGTCGGTGATGGATCTCTTCGAGTTTGCCGCGCGAGTCGGACGGCTCCAGGTGACACCGAGCGTGGTTGACCTCCACTGGCCCGAGGGTGTTGTCGTGATTCGCTTCGACAGCTCCGAGCGGGGCGCCACGGTGCAGGCCGAGCGCGTCATGCGGGACCACGGCGGACGCATCCTCACTGAGGACGATGCGACCGCGCTGGCCGCCTCGCTGGCGGGCGCGCCCTGGACCGGCCCCGGTCTGATCGGTGCCGTCGCCACCCTGCCGGCGCGATCCGCTGAGTTTCTGTCATCACTGTCTGCTACATGTGACGCGGTCGCGTGGCGCCCGCTGCTCGGCACCGGAGAGGTGCGCTTCGCCCCGGAGGCGCTCGAGACGGTCCGCACCGCCGTCCGAACCGCCGGCGGACGCCTGGCGATCCGTCAGGGTGGCACCGTCCTGTCCGGGGACCCTGACGACGAGGTGGCGGTCGACCTGATGCGGTCGGTGAAGCGCCGGCTCGATCCGGCTCGAACGCTCAGCCCGGGGCGTCAGGTCGGCGGCATCTGACGTGTCAGCCGTGACCACCGGTCCGCCGCGAGTATCGGGGCATGCACGTCCGGGTGCGGCGGACCTCGCGTTCGACGATCACCACCCACCCGATCCGTCGCTGATTGCAGACTGCGTGCACTGCGGTTTCTGCCTTCCCGCGTGTCCGACGTATCTGCTCTGGGGTGAGGAGATGGATTCTCCTCGCGGGCGGATCCTGCTCATGGACCTCGCGGCGCGCGGCGAGGTCGGCATGAACGAGGGGGTGGTGCGTCACTGGGACGCGTGCCTCGGCTGCATGGCATGCGTCGATGCGTGTCCTTCGGGTGTGCAGTACAACCGCCTGGTCGAGCAGGTTCGTCCGCAGATCGAACGACGCTTTGCACGCGGCTGGCGCGTCCGGGCTTCCCGAGCAGCACTGTTCGCTGTGCTTCCCCACCCGCGGCGAATGCGCACGGTCGCGGCGGCAGTTGCGCTCACCCAGGCGTTGGGACTGCGCAGGGCGTTGCAGCTGCAACCGGTGCGACGCCTTGTGCCGCAGACCCTGCGCCGTCTCGACGACATGGCACCGTCGCTCCGCCGGGCCGACCTGTCGGTGCGGGCGCCGCGCCACCTCCGCCCCAGGGGACGGCGGCTGCTGCGCGTCGCGCTGCTCACCGGGTGCGTGCAGGACGCGTTCTTCTCGCACGTCAATCGAGCCACGGCCCGGGTCCTTGCAGCCCACGGGTGCGAGGTGCTGGTCCCCCCGCTGCAGAGCTGCTGCGGCGCGCTCGAGATCCATTCCGGACGCGAGCAACCGGCGCTGCTGAGGATGCGCGAGCTCATCGCCCAGATGGAGACCCTCGCGATCGACCATGTCGTCGTCAACAGCGCCGGATGTGGTTCAGCGATGAAGGAGTATGGTGCGATGCTCGCCGGCGATCCCTTCTGGGCTGCGCGAGCCGCGAGCTTTTCGGCAAGGGTGCGCGACGTGATGGAGGTCCTCGCGGACCTGGAGATCCAGCGACCCGCGCGCCTGCATCCGATGCCGGCGCGGGTGGCATACCACGATGCGTGTCACCTCGCTCACGCGCAGCGAGTGCGCGCGCAGCCTCGCGCAGTCCTCGGCCGGATCCCGGGACTCGAGCTCGTGGACCTCAGGGAGGCTGACGTGTGCTGCGGGAGCGCGGGTATCTACAACCTCGTCGCCCCGGCGACGGCCGATGACCTGGGCGCTCGCAAGGCTGAGAACGTCGCCGCCAGCGGAGCCGAGCTCGTGATCGCCGGCAACGGTGGCTGTCTCCTCCAGATCAGTGCCGCACTGCGCCGTTCGGGTCATCCGCTCCCGGCGTTCCACCCGGTGGAGTTGCTCGACGCCTCCATCCGCGGCTTGCCGCTCGCGCAGTTGCGCGCCGGCGCTCCCACTCCGTAGCGTGAGCCACCGGCCCGCACGCGATTCGATGTCGACGATCACGCAAGGCGGTCACGTCCGGGTGCTGATCGTGGGCGCAGGCGCGATCGGGCTTGCGGTCGCGCTGCAGCTGCGCCGGGCCGGCGTCGACCGCGTCGTGGTCATCGACCGCAATGCCTCAGCCGGGATGGGGTCGACGAGCAGAGCCAACGGCGGTGTCAGAGCGCAGTTCACCACGCCGGTGAACATCGCCTTCTCGCAGTTCACAATCGAACGGCTCCGTGCCCTGCACGAGCAGACCGGTGGCCAGGTGGGCTTTCGGGGTGTCGGCTACCTCTTTCTCACCGGCACCGACTCGGGTGAGATCGCGCTGCGGCGTGCCTGGGAGCTGCAGCGCTCGCTCGGTGTCGACGTGCAATGGCTGTCCGCGGCCGAGGTCATCTCGCTGGCGCCATGCGTCAGTGTCGATGGCCTCGCGGCCGCGACGTTCTCGGCGGGGGACGGCATCATCGACCCGCACGGTGTTGTCAGCGCGTTGTGCCAGGAGGCTCGGGGGCTCGACGCCCGCCTCATGTTCGACACCGAGGTGCTCGACCTCGCCGGCGACGGCGACGGCGCGACGGTGCGCACCACCGCCGGTGACATGCGCGCGGACTTCGTGGTGAATGCTGCCGGCCCGTTCGCTCGAGATCTCGCCGCCAAGGCCGGCGTCGACCTCCCGGTGACACCGCGCAAACGAAACCTTGCATGCACCGAGCCGGTCAGCGGTGCTCCCGCGGTCATCCCAATGTGTGTCGACGCCGATAACGGGCTGCTGATTCGCAGAGAGGGCGCCGGATTCCTGATCGGGTTCTCGGATCCCAATGATCCGCCGAGCACGGACACCGCTTTCGATCCCGCCTTCCTCGATGCGATCGCGGCGCGTGTCGGCAACCGATTCCCATTCCTCGAAGACGTGCCGATCAGCCCGCGCAAGTGTTGGGCCGGCCTCTACCCGGAGACGGCGGACCATCACGCGATCGTCGGCGCCACCCCTGATATGCCCTGGTTCATCCAGTGCGCCGGCTTCGGCGGGCACGGCATCATGCATTCGATCGCAGCCGGCCAGGCGGTGACCGAGATCGTGACCGCGGGGCGGTGCACGACCTTCGACCTGCACCCGCTGCGACTTACACGCTTCGCCGAAGCCGGAGGTGCGGTCGAGACCGCGGTGCTCTAAGACGCCATGACGCCGGCGATCTCTCCGGCGGGATCGGCGAGCAGCGCTCGCAACGCGTTTCGCTGCGTGTCGTCGAGGGTGCGCAGCGGCGGTCGCACCGCGTCCTCGATGGCGACTCCACGTCGCTGCAGGATGAACTTCAATGCGGACTGGAACGGGAACGGTTCGATCTGCGAGCGCACCCGCGCTGCTCGCGCGCTGGCCTCGGCGCTGCGCGACGCCACGGCAGCGATGGTCAATTCCGGAAAGGCTCCGGCGAGTCCGGAGACGGCTCCGGCCGCGCCCGATGCCATGCCCTGCGCGATCAGACCCTCTGCGCCGACGAAGATGTCGAGCCCCGGGAGGAGATAGGGCTGCACCTTCTCGAACGGCGAGTCCGAGACCTTGAGGCCGGCGAGATTCGGCGCGCTGGAACCGAGGCGCTCCACCACCTCGATCGGGACCGCGTAGCCGCTCCTCGCCGCGAACTCGTAGATATAGAACGGGAGCGGCGCGCATGCGTGGGCCGCCGCGTCCAGGTGACGCCAGATCGCCTCGGCGTCGAGCGCGAAATACGGTGGCGGGATCACGGCGACTCCCGCCGCCTCATGAGCCGCGGCGTGTTCGGCGAGGACCACCGTGTCGTGGGTGGTCTGCGCGCCGCAGTGCACGACGACGGCGAGCCGATGATGCGCGGCGGTCACGAACTCGTCGGCTGCGAACCGGCGCTCGTCGAGCGAGAAGAGGATGCCTTCACCGGTCGTTCCGAGCGCGAGGATGCCGTCCAGACCTGAACGCGCGTAGAAGTCCACCGCGGCACCGATGCCGTCGCCGTCGATGGAGCCCGCCGCGCCGGTGACCGGTGTCACCGCGGCTGCGAGGGTGCCGCGAACCCGGTGTTGGACCGCCATTGGTCAGCCGAGTGTAGCCTGACGCTCCAACAACGTCGCGATGTCGTAGCGATCGCGCGCCGCCGTGCTGCGCAACAGCAGGTCGGCCACGAGTCCGGTCCAGCCGGTCTGATGCGACGCGCCGAGTCCCTGCCCGGTCTCGGCGTGGAAGTACTCGTGAAAGGGTATGGCGTCCGCGAGATCCGGCCGTGCATACAACCCAATGCCCGCCACCACCGGACGACCTCCGGCCACGGTGCGCAGGAAGATCGACGCCAGCCGCGCCGCGATATCGTCCGCGACAGCGCCGAGGTGCGCCTGCCGTCCTGACCCCCGCGGATATTCGACGGTCCAGGTATCCCCGAGAAACCGGTGGTAGACGCGCAACGCCTCGATGATCAGGTGGTTGACCGGAAACCAGATCGGGCCGCGCCAGTTCGAGTTACCGCCGTACAGTCGCGATGCCGATTCGGCGGGCTCGTAGTCGAGCCGCGCGACCGCTCCGCCGAGGTCGATCTCGAGCGGATTGGCGGCGTGAAACCGCGACAGCGCGCGCAGGCCGTGATCGCTGAGGAATTCGGACTGGTCAAGCACGTACTCGAGGATGCGTCGCAGTCGCGCGGGGTCGACGATCGCCAACAGCCGGCTCTCGCGCTCTGCGTCCTCGACCTCGAGCGACACCGCGGCGGCGTAGCGCGGTTTGAGCTTGATGAACAGGCGCAGTCTCTCGGCGAAATCGGGCAGCCGGCGCAGGGTGGCGTCTCCGAGGGTGGTTGCCGCGCAGAGCGGGATCAGCCCGACGATCGACCGCGCCTGGATCGGCACCCGCGTGCCGTCGGCGAGGTGCCAGCTGTCGTAGTAGAAGCCGGCGTCGTCGTCCCAGAGACCCTGTTCGTTCATGGCGGTTGCGATCGCCGCGAAATGCTCGAAGAACTTGGTGGCCACATCCTCGTAGGTCCGGTCGAAGGTGGCGAGCACCAGCGCGATCTCGAGGAGGTTGAGCGAGTACATCGCCATCCACGCGGTGCCGTCGGACTGTTCGAGCCGGCCGCCTTCGGGAAGCACCACGGAACGGTTGAACGGACCGATGTTGTCGAGGCCGAGGAACCCGCCCTCGAAGATGTTGTTGCCCTCTGCGTCCTCGCGGTTCACCCACCAGGTGAAATTGATGAGCAGCTTGTGGAAGACGCGCGCAAGGAACTGGAAGTCGCTCGCGCCGTCGATCTCGAAGACGCGCAGCGCCGCCCACGCATGCACCGGTGGGTTGACGTCGTCGAACGACCACTCGTACGCGGGCAGCTGACCGTTGGCGTGCATGTACCACTCGCGGCACAGCAGGATGAGTTGCTGTTTGGCGAACTCGGGGTCGACGTGGGCGAGCGCGACACATTGAAAGCCCAGGTCCCAGGCCGCGAACCAGGGGTACTCCCACTTGTCGGGCATCGAGACCACGTCCGCCGTATCGAGATGCCGCCACCCCGCATTGCGTCCGGTGAGACGTTCCGGCGGAGGCGGTGGGAGTGCCGGATCCCCGTCGAGCCAGCGGGTGACGTTGTAGTGATAGAACTGCTTGCCCCAGAGCATGCCGCTCAGCGCCTGACGCGCGACCAGCCGCTCGTCGTTGGTCAGGCGGCCGGGGATGACGCTCGCGTAGAAGGCATCCGCCTCGCCCTGGCGACGCTCGACGACCTCGCTCGCACCGTCCGCGGCCTCGACCTCGCGTCGACCGAACCGAAGCCTGATCACGGCACTCGTGCCGGCGTCAACCGCGAGCACGTAGTGGAGCGCGGCCTTCGTCCCCGCCTGGGTTGGGTTGACGGTTGCCGCGCCCTGGATGACGTGGTCGTTGATCCCGTCCTTCGGGAAGGCGCTCGGCGACGTGGATCCCCAGAGCCGCTCGGCGTTGGACTCGTTGTCACAGACGAGCGGCGTGTAGTCGCCGTCGCCGACGAGGAACATCCGGCCGATGACCGTGTGGTCGGCGACGATCCGCTTGCTCTCGACGTGCAGCGCCGGCCTCGTGTCGGTGAGGCCCCACGCCCACGTGTTGCGAAACCACAGCGTCGGGAGCACGTGGAGCGTCTGGGTGGACGCGCCGGCGTTGCGCGCGCGCAGCTCCAGCACCAGGTCCTCGGGTGTCTCCTTGGCGTAGTCGATGGTGATGTCCCAGAAGCCGCTGTCAAGCGCACCGGTGTCGGCGAGCTCGTACTCGGGATCCAGCTGGCCGCGGCGCGCGTTCTCGGCGAGCAGGTCGTCGTAGGGAAATGCCCCCTGTGGATACAGGTAGCGCCACCGCATCCACGAGTGCGTCGGCGTCGAATCGACGTACCACCAGTATTCCTTGGCATCCTCGCCGTGGTTTCCCTGCGGACCCGTCAAGCCGAAGATCCGCTCCTTGAGGATCGGATCGACCCCGTTCCAGAACGCGAACGCGAGGCACAGCAGCTGGTGGTCGTCACAGATCCCGCCAAGCCCTTCCTCGCTCCAGCGGAAGGCGCGAGACCGCGCCTGGTCGTGGGTCACGTAATTCCATGCGTCTCCGTTCGCGCTGTAGTCCTCGCGCACGGTTCCCCAGGCACGCTCGCTGACGTACGGGCCCCAGCGCCGCCAGCCGGCCGGGTCGTCGCGCAGCCGCGCGCGCTCGGCGTCCTCGATGGTCACTCCCGGTGTCGGGTCTAGCCCTGCACGGCCTGGTCGGCTATCGACAGTGCACCGTCGATGACGTCGAATCCCTGTGCGAGCTCATCCTCGCTGATGCACAGCGGCGGGTTGGTATGGATGGAGTTGTTCGAGACCATGGTGTACACGCCGTGCTCGCGCAGATACCTGCCGACCGCGGCCATCTCATCGCTGCTCGCGTTGAAGCGTGTCATCGGGGTGTAGGGCTCCTGCCGCCTCACCAGGTCGAGGATTCCGAAGAGCCCGAGGTTGCGATGCGCGCCGACACTCGGATGCTTCGCGGCCAGGCGCACGTGGTGCGCGCGCATCACCGAGCCCATCGCGGCGGAGCGCTCGATGAGGTGATCCTCCTCATAGACGTCAAGCGTCGCCAGCGACGCCGCCAGCGACACCGGGTGGCTCGAATAGGTGAGGCCGCCGGCGAACATCATCGAATCGAACTTGTCGGCGATGGGGCGGCGGATGGCGACCGCGCCCAGGGGAAGATACGACGAGGTGAGGCCCTTGGCCATGGTCATCAGATCGGGCACGGTGTTCCAGTGCTCGATGGCGAACCACTTGCCGGTGCGCCCGAAACCTGCCATCACCTCGTCCGCGACCATCAGGATGCCGTGGCGATCGCAGAGTTCGCGAACCCCCTGGATGTACCCGTCCGGTGGGATGAGGATGCCATTGGTGCCCACGATCGTCTCGAGAAAGATCGCGGCGATGGTGTGCGGTCCTTCGTACATGATCACGTCCTCGAGACCGCGGAGGCTCTCCTCGACCGGCCGCGGCTCGCGCTCTCCCCAGCGATGCGTGTCGGGATACCGGACGACGCCGACCAGCCCGGGCTCGGACGCCCAGCGGCGGGGATCGCCGGTGAGGGTCATCGCACCCATGGTCGCGCCGTGGTACGCGCGGTAGCGGGCGAGGATCTTGTAGCGGCCGGTGTACTGGCGAGCGATCTTGATCGCGTTCTCGATGGCCTCGGCCCCACCGAGCGTGAAGAAGACCTTGTCGAGATCGCCGGGGAGCAGCCCGGTCAGCTTCTCCCCGAGACGCGCGCGCACCTCGGTGACGAAGGCGGGTTGGACGAACTGCAGCCTGGTCGCCTGCTCGGTGATCGCTTTGACGACGCGCTGATCACCGTGACCGATGTTCACCGACATCAGCTGGCTGTTGAAATCGAGGATGCGCTTTCCTTCCGGCGTGTACAGCCAGACGCCCTCCGCGTGATCGATCGCGATCGGGTCGACGGCGCCCTGGACGGACCACGAGAAGAACGTGTGCTCCTTCGACAGCCGTGCGATCTCTTCGCTGGTCATCCGGCTTTGCGCGACCTGAACCGTCATGTTGCTCCTGGACTCCTCCACCTGCGGCCGGTCCGGCGTGCGCGGCCAACCTGGCACAGTATGACGGTGCCACGAGAGCGGGACTTCGGCATGCAGATGGGCCGCGTGGGGCTGCCCGAGCTGGCGGCGCGATGACCTTCCTCGTCGGAGTCGTCGAGGGCGACACGCCCAGCCGCGGCGTCCTCCCGCCACGGCCGGAGGTGGGGTACGTCTTCATCGAGCCGTCGTCCGGCTTGCCGGCTGAGGCCTTCGATGTCGATGCGCTGCTGATCTGGAACCCGCGCAGTGGCGTCCTGCGCGAGAACTGGGGTCGCTTCGGGAGGTTGCGCTGGGTTCATGCGGGAAGCGCAGGAGTCGAGCGAGTGCTCTTCCCCGAGCTCGTGGCGAGCGACGTCGTCCTGACCAACTCGCGATACGTCTTCGATGAAACCCTCGCCGAGTACACGATCGCCCTGATGCTCGCCCTCAGCAAGGACCTGCTCGCCACGTTCCGGTCCCAGGGCGAACACCGCTGGGCCCCCCGAGAGACCGCAGCACTGTCCGGCAAGACCGCCGTGATGGTGGGCGTCGGTCCGATCGCGCGACGGACCGCACAGCTCGCACGTGCGATGGGCATGTCGGTACGTGGCGTCGGCCGGACCGCCAGAGGTGGTGATCCCGACTTTGGCGACATCGCCTCGCCCGCGGAGCTGCCGACCCTGTTCGCCGACGCGGATTACGTGGTCATGGTCCTGCCGAGCACACCGCAGACTGAGGGAATGGTCGACGCCGCAGCTCTGGCCGCGCTCAAACCCACCGCCCGTCTCGTCAACGTTGGCCGGGGATCGACGGTCGACCAGGACGCCCTGGTCGAAGCGCTCCGCGCCGGCCGGCTCGCCGGCGCGGCCCTCGACGTGATGCGACCCGAGCCACTCCCGGCCAACTCGCCGCTCTGGGATGTGCCCAACCTGCTCATCTCGCCGCACATGGCAGGCGACCACACCGGATGGCAGCGTGACATCGCCGGCCTGTTCCTGCGGAATCTCGAGCGATTCCTGCGCGGCGAGCCCCTCCTCAACGTGGTCGACAAGACCCTCGGCTATGCGCCGTCGGGGCACGACTGACCCGCGTTCATGTGCCTGGCGCTGATTTGGGTATGGTTGCGCCGCCATGCCGGAATCCGAGGACAGCGCCCACGAGTTCGCGACCGTCACCGACATCGAGCCCCTCGCACTCATGGAGGGTCTGCGCGTCAGGCCGGTGAGCGGCGAGCGCATCACGCTGGGCATCTTCGAGCTCGACCCGGGCACCGCCATGCCGGAGCACCGCCATCCCAATGAGCAGGTCGGGGTCGTCATCCGGGGTGAGTTCACGTTCACGATCGGCGGCGAGACCCGGCTGCGCAAGCCCGGCGACATGTGGGTCATCCCACCCGATGTTCCCCACACGGTCGAGCGCGCCGGCAGGGCAGGTTGCACCATCGTCGAGACCTTCTCGCCACCGCGAGACGACTGGGCCGGCAAGCCACGGACCCCGGCGTCACCCGATCATTGGCCGCCGATCTGATGCCCGTCTGAGTCAGTCCTCGGTCGTGTCGTCGGTCGCGAACTGGAGGGCGTGCATGTCCTCCAGCATCCGGTCGGCAAGCCGCAGGAAGCGTCGCGTCCGCCATGCCTGGTCGGGTTCCCCGGTGGTTAGGACGGGCACGGCCGCTTCCTTGATCACCAGCAGCAGCACCTCGAGATCACGCGTCAAACCGAGGACGCGCGTCCACGCGTCTTCCTGTTGGTCCATTCTGTCCCGTCCCCCTTCCGCCGTGCCGACTGGCAGGCAGGAACATCATCGCACACCTTATGAATCATTCGGCGCGTTTGATTCTGTTCACGTCGCAGTTCAGGCAGGTCACGCGAGGCTCGGCGACCGCGAACGTATGGAGGCTAGAGATTGCCCCGCGCTGCCTGTTCGAGCTCGATCAACTCGAACAGCGCTTTGAAGTTCCCCTTGCCGAAGCCCTTGCACCCCTTGCGCTGAATGACCTCGAAAAAGAGCGTCGGACGGTCGCCGACCGGACGCGTGAAGATCTGCAGCAGGTAGCCGTCTTCATCGCGGTCGATCAGGATGTTCAGCGAGCGCAGCCGGTCGAGATCCTCGTCGATGCCCGCGGCGCGATCACCCAGCGCGTCGTAGTACGCACCCGGCGCGGTGAGGAACTCGACCCCGCGGTCGCGCATCTCCTGGACGGTGCCCACGATGTCGTCGGTGTGGACAGCGATGTGCTGGATGCCGCTGCCCCGGTAGTAGTCGAGGTATTCCTGGATCTGCGACTTCTTGAGCCCGACGTGGGGCTCGTTGATCGGCATGGTGATCTGGGTCCTCGGGTCACGCGCAACCTTGGAGCGCAGCGCGCTGTACTGGGTCGCGATGTCCTTCTCGTCGAACTCCTGGAAGACCGTGAAGCCGAACACCTCGGAGTAGAACGAGATCCAGTCGTCCATCTTGCCGGTGTCCACGTTTCCGACGGTGTGGTCGATGAAGCGCAGCCCGACGCCGCCGCCGCTCCGATCATCGGCTCGATACCCGGGCCAGAAGACCCCCGAGTATTCGTTGCGCTCGACAAACGTATGGACGGTGTCGCCGAACGTTGCGATCGACGCCGAGGTGACGACGCCGTGCTCGTCCTCGGCACGATGCGGCTCCGCAACGCTGCGCGCCCCACGGGCCGTGGCAGCCTCGTACGCGGCTGCGGCGTCCTCGACGCGGAGCGCGATCGTGCGAACGCCGTCGCCATGGAGCCGGATGTGGTCGGCGATGTCACCCTCGGGCTGCAACGGGGCGGTGAGCACCAGGCGCACCTTGCCCTGCTGGAGGACATAGCTCGCCCGGTCACGCACCCCGGTCTCCGGACCCGCATAGGCGATGACGTCGAACCCGAACGCCTTGCGGTAGTGGTATGCGGCCTGGCGCGCGTTGCCGACCCACAACTCGACGTGATCGGTGCCTTCGAGCACCGGCACGGCGATCTCGGCTTCCTGGACCATGTGGTTCTATTGTAGGGGCATGAGATCCAGCGGCCAGATCGACCATGGCACCGAGCGGGGCGCTCCTTCCGCCGGCGAAACCACCGACGCCGTGATCGCGGATCCTCGAGAGGCAGCATTCCAGGCGCTCATCGACGCCGACCAGCGTATCGAGCCTCGCGACTGGATGCCCGACGCGTACCGCAGATCGCTCATCCGCCAGATCGCGCAGCACGCGCACTCCGAGATCATCGGGATGCAGCCCGAGGGCAACTGGATCACCCGGGCTCCCTCCCTGCGGCGCAAGGCGATCCTCATGGCCAAGGTGCAGGACGAGGCCGGCCACGGGCTCTACCTGTACGCCGCGGCGGAGACGCTCGGGGTCGATCGTGCGGAGCTGATCGACCTGCTCGACCAGGGGCGCCAGAAGTACTCGAGCATCTTCAACTATCCGACTCTCACCTGGGCCGACGTCGGCGCCATCGGCTGGCTCGTCGACGGCGCGGCGATCACCAACCAGATCCCGCTCTGCCGCTGCTCCTTCGGGCCGTACGCACGGGCGATGGTGCGCGTGTGCAAGGAGGAGTCGTTCCATCAGCGCCAGGGGTTCGAATCGCTCTATGCGCTGTCGCACGGCACCCCCGAGCAGCACGCGATGGCCCAGGACGCGGTCAACCGATGGTGGTGGCCCTCGGTCGAGATGCTCGGCCCTCCCGACAGCGAGTCGACGCACAGCGAGCAGTCGATGGCCTGGGGCATCAAGCGATTCTCGAACGACGAGTTGCGCCAGCGCTTCATCGACATGGTCGCGCCTCAGGCGGTTGTGCTCGGCCTCACGCCACCGGATCCCGAGCTGCGCTGGAACGAGGACCGCGGACACTACGACTTCGGGAAACCCGACTTCGAGGAGCTGCGCCGCGTGGTCAGCGGCGACGGCCCGTGCAACCGGCAGCGGGCCGCGCATCACCGCGCAGCCCAGGAGGAGGGCGCCTGGGTACGCAAGGCGGCGGCCGCCTACGCTGCCAAGCATCCGGCGACCGGCGCGGCGGCATGAGCGAGGAAACGCCGGCGCCGCTCTGGGAAGTGTTCATCCGGAGCAAGCGCGGCCTGTCCCACAACCACGTGGGCAGCCTGCACGCTCCCGACGCCGAGATGGCCCTGCGCGATGCGCGCGATGTCTACACGCGGCGCATGGAGGGAGTGAGCATCTGGGTCGTCCCCTCGGCGGTGATCACCGCGTCATCACCCGACGAGAAGGATTCCTTCTTCGATCCGGCAGCGGACAAGCCCTACCGGCATCCCACCTTCTACGTCATACCGAAGGAAGTGCAGCAGCTGTGACCCTCGTGGTCGCCGGCGCGGCGGCCGTGTACACGCTGCGCCTCGCCGACGATTGCCTGGTGCTCTCGCACCGGCTCGCGCAGTGGTCGTCACGGGCTCCGACACTCGAGGACGACATCGCCCTGACCAACATCGCGCTCGACCTCCTGGGCCAGGCGCGGGGGTTGTACGCGCGCACCGCGGAGCTCGACGGCACCGGCCGGTCGGAGGATGACTACGCATTCATGCGGGGCGAGCGCGAGTTCGTCAACTGCCTGCTCGTCGAGCAGGAGAACGGCGACTTCGCAACCACGATGGTCCGCCAGCTGCTGTGCTCGACGTTCCAGCTTGCGCAATGGCAGGCGCTCACGAGCTCGACCGACCCGCAGGTAGCCGCCGTCGCCGCCAGGGCGGTGAAGGAAACCTCGTATCACCGGGACCACGCGACCGAATGGACGCTTCGCCTCGGCGACGGCACCGACGAAAGCCATCGCCGCATGGAGAGCGCGCTTGTGGCGCTCTGGCCGTTCACCGCTGAGCTCTTCGAGAGTGACGCCGTTGCGCGCGAGGCCGGCGCCCTGGGAGTCGGCCCCGATCCGGCAGCACTCCGGCCGGAGTGGGACGGATTTATCCGCCGCGTCCTCGGTGACGCGACGCTGCTCGTGCCCGAGGGTACGTGGACGCCCTCAGGAGGACGGGAGGGACTGCACACCGAGTCATTCGGGTACATGCTGGCCGAGATGCAGCACCTCCATCGCTCGTTCCCCGGGGTGACCTGGTGACACGCGGGGGAATCCCCCGCGATCCCCCTGGTTCCGAGTCGATCCAGATCCAGCGTATGGTCGGCGCGATCCCCGATCCGGAGATGCCCGCCCTGACCATCGCGGACCTCGGCATCCTTCGCGATATCCGTGTCGACGCAGCCGGTCACGTCGACGTCGACATCACGCCGACATATTCGGGATGCCCGGCGCTCGACACCATCCGCGAGGACGTCGAGCGCCGCGTCCGAGAGCAGGGGTACAGCGACGTCACCGTTCGCGTCGTCCTGTCCCCCGCTTGGACGACCGAGTGGATGTCGGAGGCGGCCCGCGTCAAGCTCGGCGAGTACGGCATCGCGCCCCCACGTCAGCATGGATTCGACATCACCCCGCTGACCGTCGCGGTGCAATGTCCGCAATGCACGTCGGCGAGAACGCACGAGGTCGCCCACTTCGGCTCCACGCAGTGCCAGGCGGTGCGTCGGTGCGATGGCTGCGGCGAGACCTTCCCGCACTTCAAGGAGCACTGAGCGTTGACCGCCACGCCGGTTGCGGAGGTGTCCGCAGGACATCGTCGCGCGACCATCCATCCCCTTCGTGTGAAGGCCGTGGCTCCGCTCACCGATGACGCGGTGGTGATCGAGTTCGAGATTCCACCCGAGCTCGAGCGCGAGTTCTCGTTCACCCATGGGCAGCATGTCTCGCTGCGATGCGAGGCCGCGGGCGACGACACGCGGCGCAGCTATTCCATCTGCAGCGCCGCCGGCTCGGGGCACCTCCGGGTCGCGGTGAAGCGCCTGCCCGGCGGGATCTTTTCGGCATTCGCGCTGGAGCAGTTGCGCGCCGGCGACGTCGTCGAAGTCGTCACGCCGATCGGCCACTTCAACACGCCGCTGGATCCGCTGCACACGACCTCGTACGCCATGATCGCCGCAGGGAGCGGGATCGCGCCCATCCTGTCCAATCTCAGCACCATCCTCGCGGTCGAACCGCACAGCTCGGTCACGCTGATCTACGGCAATCGCACGGTCAACGACATCATGTTTCTGGAGGAGCTCGAGGATCTCAAGAACCGGTTCCCGGAACGGTTCGCCCTGTACCACGTGCTCTCGCGCGAGGAGCAGGACGTCGAGCTCTTTCACGGTCACATCGATGCGGAGCGGGTGAGCCGCTTCCTCGACCAGCTCGTGCGACCTGACACCGTCGACGAATGGTTCCTCTGCGGGCCGCGCGAGATGATCGAGTCCGCGAAGGCGGTGCTCCTCGAGCGCGGCGTCGACGCCGATCACGTGCACGCCGAGCTCTTCCACGCCAAGGATGCGCAGCGCCCGCGCATCGCCGAGCAGGTGACATCGGCCACGCCGTCACAAGGTGCGGCGGAGGTGACGATCATCCTCGATGGACGCAGGTCGACATTCCGCGTCGACCCGGATGGCGAGCGCATCCTCGACGCGGCCCTGCTCGTGCGCTCCGATGCGCCGTACGCCTGCAAGGGCGGTGTCTGCGGCACCTGCAGGGCGCGTCTGATCAGCGGCAGCGTCGAGATGGACCAGCACTTCGCGCTGGAACAGCGCGAGATCGATGAGGGCTTCGTCCTCGCCTGCCAGTCGCATCCCACCACACCGACGGTCGTCCTCGACTTCGATCAGTGACACGCGCGCTGCCGACGAGCCCAGGTCAGATGATCGGGGTCAGCCAGTTCGCGTAGCGGTCGTTCTCGCCTTTGCAGGCGCCAAAGTAGAGATCCTGCAGCTTGCGGGTGATCGGGCCCGGCGACCCCGAGCCGATGGTGCGCTGATCGATCTCGATCACCCCTGAGACCTCGGCGCCGGTACCGCAGAGCAGCACCTCCTCGGCGACGTACAGCTCGCTTCGATCGATGGTGCGCTCGACCACGGCAACCCCAAGCTCGTCCCGAGCAAATTGCATCAGCACCGAGCGGGTGATGCCCTCGACGATGTTCTCCGATGCAGGCGGCGTGATCAGCCGACCGTGGCGGACGATGAACAGGTTCTCCGCGCTGCCCTCGCACACGTGTCCATCCTGGGTCATCAAGATCGCCTCGTCGAACCCGTTGAGGAAGGCCTCGGTCTTGGCGAGCGCGCTGTTGATGTAGATGCCGGTTGCCTTGGAGCGCGCCGGCGCGACGTTGTCGTCGATGCGCCGCCAGCTCGATACCTGGCAGCGTATGCCTCCGGTGGTGTCGACGTACGCACCGAACGGCACGGGGACGATCAAGAAGCCGTCGCGCAGGTTGTGGAAGCGAATACCGATCTCCTCGGTCGCCTTGTAGACCAGCGGCCGCACGTAGACGTCGGTGGTGAATGCGTTGCGCCGCAACAGCTCGACGGTGAGGTCGCACAGCTCCTCGACACCATGCGGCAGCTCCATGTGGAGCATGCGCGCGTTGCCGGTCATGCGCGCGAAGTGGTCGGCCATCCGGAAGACGTTGATACGCTGCTGCCGCTCACTCCAGTATGCGCGGATTCCCTCGAAACAGCCGGTGCCGTAATGGAGCGCGTGGGTGAGCAGGCCGAGATGTGCATCGCCGTACCTGCGCAGCTCGCCCTCGAAGTAGACCCACGTGTCCGACTGTGCACGCCGAAGCTCGGACTGTGCGACGGGTTCCTTGGTCGGGATCTCAGTCATTCGCAGTTGCCTGGTCCGGTGCTTCGACAAGGTTCGCGAGATGCCTGATGAAACCGCCGGCCACCCCTCCGTCAGCCACGCGGTGATCGAAGACGAGTGAGAGCTCGACCACCGAGCGCGGCACCACATAGTCCTCCAGGACCCATGGTCGCGTCGCGATCCGTCCGACGCCGAGGATCGCTGCCTCGGGAGGATTGATGATCGCCGTGCCCCCGTCGACACCGAAGGCACCGAAGTTGGAGACCGTGAAAGTGCTCCCGCGGAGCTCGGTCGCGTCGATGGACCCGTCACGAGCAGCGGTCGCCAGCCGCTGGAGCTCATCCGCGATCGCCGGCAACGACCTGCTCTGCGCGTCGCGAATCACCACGACCACGAGGCCGCGATCAGTTTGCACGGCGACCCCCAGGTGGATCGGCCTGAAGCGCACCACCTCGTTCGCCTGAGCGTCGAAGTGCGCATTGAGCCTGGGAAATTCCCGCAGCGCGATCACGGTGAGCCGCAGGATGATCGCGAAGGGCGTCACCGAGGCATCGGTTGTTCCGGGCTCAAGCTCCGCGCGCAATTCCATGAGCCGGGTTGCGTCGGCGCGAACCAATGCGGTGGCGGTCGGCGTTTCGCGATGAGACCTGGTGAGCCGTTCCGCTGCAATTCGATCGACGCCGGTGAGCGCCACGCGGTCGCCGCCCATCGCACCCACCGCCGGGTTGTGGAGTGCCGGCGTCGCGCCGTCCTGCCTCGTCGCGTTCTGGAGGTCCGCCTGGGTGACCATGCCACCCGGTCCGCTGCCGGCGATCGTGCCGAGGTCGATGCCGAGCTCGATCGCCCGGCGCCTCACCAGCGGAGACGCGGGGGGCATCGCGGCGCTGGTGGCGGGCGCCGGCGCGTCGGGCGGCTGCAGGGGCGCCCGCCGAGACCGCGGCGCCACCTCGCTGGTGCCATAGCCGACCAGGACGTTTCCCGAAGCTCCTTCGGCATTCGCCGGCGCGGCGACCTCGATGCTGATCAGCGGTTTCCCGACGGTGATGGTCTCGCCCTCGGTGCCGTGGAGGGTGGCCACGCGTCCGGCAAAGGGACTCGGCACCTCCACAACGGCCTTCTCGGTGGTGATCTCCGCGACCGGCTGGTCGACGACCACGACGTCACCCTCGGCCACCAGCCACCGATTGATCTCTCCCTCGGTCAACCCCTCGCCGAGGTCGGGCATGAGGAAGTCGCGAATCGTGAGCATCGATCAGTACTCGAGCAACCGCGCCACGGCGTCGAGGATCCGGTCCGCATCCGGAAGGAAGTGACGCTCGATCTTTGCCGACGGATACGGGACGTCGAAGCCGGTGACGCGCAAAACCGGGGCCGCCAGGTAGCCGAAGGCGCGCTCGCTCAACTCGGCGGCGATCTCCGCGCCGTAGCCCGCAAAGCGCGCCGCCTCGTGGACGACGAGCGCCCGCTCCGTCTTGGTGGCACTGGTCACCAGCGTATCCATGTCCACCGGGGAGAGCGTGCGCACATCCACGACCTCGAGGTCCCAGCCACTTTCGCCGGCGGCTCGCGCGGCGGCCTCCAGCGCCGTGGTCACCATCGGTCCGTAGGCGATGACCGTCGCGGTCGTCCCCTCCCGCCGCACGATCGCCTCACCGATGGGTGGTGCGGTCACGGGCAGGTCGAGGTCCTCCTTCAACCAGTAGCGTCGCTTCGGCTCGAGGAAGATCACCGGGTCGTCGAGCGCGATCGATGCACGCAGGAGGGCATAGGCGTCGGCAGGTGTCCCGGGTGACACGACGGTGAGCCCCGCCGTGTGCGCGTAGTACGCCTCCGGGCTCTCCGAGTGATGCTCGACGGCGCCGATGCCGCCCCCGTACGGAATGCGGATCACCATCGGGAGGCCGACCCGTCCTCGCGTCCGGTTGCGATATTTCGCCACGTGGCTGATCACCTGGTTGAGCGCCGGGTACGAGAAGCCGTCGAACTGCATCTCCACCACCGGGCGCAGCCCGTAGAGCGCCATGCCGATGGCGGTGCCGGCGATGCCGGCCTCCGCGACCGGGGTGTCAAAGCAACGGTCCGCGCCCATCTCCGCCTGCAGACCGTCGGTGACGCGGAACACGCCGCCGAGGCGGCCGACGTCCTCGCCGTAGACGACCACGGTGTCGTCGTCGCGCATCGAGTCGCGCAGCGCCGCGTTGAGCGCGCCGGCCATGGTCAGCTCCATCAGCTCTCCTCGGCCGCCCGCAATTCCCGGTCGAGCAACGCGCGCTCGATGTCCAGCTGCGGCGTGCGCGCCGCATACACGTGGTCGAACATCTCGCGCGGGTCGCCGGCCGGAGCGTCGAAGAGAAAGTCGCGCATCCGCGCGGCGATCGCCTCGCCCTCTTCCTCGACCCCGTCCACGAACGCCTCATCGAGCACACCGCCCTCCCGAAGCGTCGCGAGAAACCGCGCGACGGGATCTCGTGCCCGCCATTCGGAGGCCTCGTCGTCGCTGCGATACCGGCTGGTGTCGTCGGCCGTGGTGTGCGCCTCGAGGCGGTAGGTGACGGCTTCGACGAGTGTGGGTCCATCGCCACGGCGCGCCCGGTCGACCGCCGTCTTCACGGCACCGTAGACGGAGATCACGTCGTTGCCGTCGACGCGGATGCCGGGGATCCCCACGCCCGCCGCGCGCAGCGCGATCGACGACGTCCTGGTCTGCAGGCGGTATGGAACGCTGATGGCGTAGCCATTGTTCTGGACCACGAACACCACCGGCGCGCCGTATACGCCGGCCATGTTGAGCGCCTCGTGCGCGTCACCCTCGCTCGCCGCGCCGTCGCCGAAGAAGGTGAGCGCGACGATTGGATCGTGCTTGATCTTCGCGGCCATCGCCAGACCCACCGCATGGAGTGCCTGGGTGGCCAGCGGGGTGGTCAGGGGAGCGACCCGGTACTTGTACGGGTCGAAGCCGCAATGCCAGCTCCCCGAGAAAAGGGCGAGAAGCTCGACGACGTCGACCCCGCGGGCAAAGGTGCCCACCGTCTCGCGGTAGGTGGGAAAGAGCCAGTCATCGGCCTCGAGCGCGAAGACCGATCCCACCTGCGCCGCCTCCTGGCCATGGCTCGAGGCGAAGACGCCGAGTGCTCCCTGTCGGGTGAGGTTGATCGCCTGGCGATCCACGCGGCGGCTCAGCGCCATCAGCCGGTAGAGGGAGCGCAGCTGGTCGCCGCTCAGGTCGACGACGTGTGGGTTGGGGGCACTCAGCGCACCCTCGGCGGCGACGTCCTGCCAGGCTGCTTTCGACAGCCCGGGAAATGAGGACGGCCCGCTTGCGGCGGACGACACCTCCACACTCACGTTGATCGATCCTACCGCTGCGGACCGGGGCCGCCGAAGTTCGGGGCGCGTTTCGCCCGTCGCGCGGCGACACCCTCGGCGACGTCGGGACCCGTGAAGCCGAGGAATTCGAGCGCCAGCGAGCTGTCGAAAATCGGCCCTGCGGCGCGCAGCCAGTTGTTGAGCGCGTACTTGGTCCAGCTGATGGCGGTCGAGGAGCCTGCCGCCAGCTTGCGCGCGACCTCGAGCGCGGTGGCGTGGACCTGGTCGTCAGCGACGCTCAGCGACACGAGACCGATGCGCTCGGCCTCCTCGCCGCTGACCGGCTCGCACAGGAGCAGGTGGTATTTCGCCTTGGCGATGCCGCAGAGCAGGGGCCAGATGATCGCGGCGTGGTCGCCGGCGGCCACGCCGATGCGGGTGTGACCGTCGATAAGGCGGGCGGAGCGCCCGGCGATCGAGACGTCCGCGAGCAGCCCGACCACGAGCCCGGCCCCCACGGCCACGCCATCCATCGCCGAGACCACCGGCTTGCCGCAGTTGATGACGTTGTAGACCATGTCCCGGGCCTCGCGGAGCACCCGGGCGCGGACCGCGAAGTCCGCGGCCATCTCCTCGATGAGATCGAAGTCCCCGCCCGCGGAGAAGGTCCCACCCGCACCGCGGATGATAACGACACGGGTCTCGGCGTCTGTGTCGACCGCGCGCCATACCTCCGCGAGGTCGCGGTGCATGGCCGCGCCGGCCGCGTTGAGGCGACCCTCGGCCTGCATGGTGATCACCAGGATCCCGTCGTCGGGTCGCTCGAAGATGAGGCTTGGAAACGCGGTTGCGAGGTCCGTCATGCCTGCCCGCTACCGCCCCGTGAAGGTCGGCTTCCGCTTCTCCAGGAATGCGGTGATGCCGTCCTGGTAGTCGTGCGTCCGCGACGCACGGCCCTGGGCCGCGGCTTCGGCGGCGAGCAGGTCCGTGAGCGAGGGGGAGGTGTCCGCGATGAGCCTGACGATCCGCTTGGACTCAAGAAACGCCGCTGTGGGTCCTCGCGCGATCGTCCGCGCCATCTCGCGTGTCCGGCGGACGAGATCCGCCCCGGCGACGCTGCGATTCACCAGGCCCCACTCGGCGGCTTCCCGACCCGACAGCAGCCGGCCGGTGTAGACCAGTTCGAGGGCACGGTGCGGCCCGATCCGCGAAACCAGCGCCCCGTGCGCGCCGCTGTCGAGGACTGCGCCGATGCGCGCGAAGGGCGAGCCGATCCGGGCATCGTCGGCCACGTACACCACGTCGCATGCGAGTGCGAGCCCGAGCCCGGTGCCGAGACACGCGCCGTGCACCGCCGCGATGGTTGGCATCGCGAGGCCTGCCATGCGGGTCATCAGCGGGTTGACGATGTCGCGAAGGATCGCCTCGCCATCCTCGTGCAGCGGATCCGCCTCGGAGAGATCACGCCCGCTGCAGAAGGCACGTCCCTCGCCGCGAACAAGGAGCGCCCTGGCGCCGCCGGACTCCGCGGCATCGAGGCTCGCGGTGAGCTCCCGCACCATGGCGATGCTCATCGCGTTCATCTTGTCGGGGCGATCGAGCACGAGTTCCGCGACGCCGTCCTCGACGGTCAGGCGCACCGTTCGCGCGTCGTCAGATTCCGGCATATGGCGCGCGCTCCCTTGCGGTGAGGATCTTCAACTGACTGGCGCAGACGGTGACGCCGTTCTGGTTGAGCACGTCCCATCGATACGAGACCATCCCGGAGGTCGCGTCGCGATCGGACTTCTCGATCACCTCGATGTCGAGGTAGATGGTGTCGTTGATCCAGGTCGGCGCCGTGTAGCGCAGGCGGTCGGTGCCGTAGTTCGCAAGGATGGTGGTCGCATCGCTGGGGACGCCGAGACCCGTCCCGAGCGCGAACACCATGATCCCGGGCGCGACGCGCTGACCGAACATGGATCGCTCGGCGGCAACCCTGTCGATGTGCGGGTAGAACCAGTCGCCGGTGAGCGCGCACCAGTTGACGATGTCCGTCTCGGTGATGGTCCGTCCCCGGGTGCGCTGGGTCTGCCCGACCTCCAGCTCATCGTAGGTCCGATACAGCAGAAACCGATCCACCCGACATGCCTCCCGTGAACCCCTGGACTCGGGGGCTGCCGGAGTCTACGACCGGCGGTCGATCAGGCGCTGGAGCTTTCCGGCAGAGCGCTCGAGGGTGTCAGGGTCGACAACCTCGACGGCGACGGTGACGCCGACCCGGTCCTTGACCTCGCGGATCAGCGCCTGGGCGGCCGGGTCACGGCGCTCCGGCGGGCACTCAGGCCGCGCCTCCACCCGCACGGTCAGCGCGTCGAGCCGCCCCTCGCGTCCGAGGATCAGCTGGAAGTGCGGCGAGAGACCCGTGGTGCGCACCACCAGCTCCTCGAGCTGTGTGGGAAAGACGTTGACCCCACGCAGGATGATCATGTCGTCGCTGCGCCCGGTCACCCTCTCCATGCGCCGGAACGCCGGCCTGGCGGTCCCCGGCAGCAACCGGGTCAGATCGCGGGTGCGGTAACGAATGACCGGGAGCGCGTGCTTGGTCAAGGAGGTGAAGACCAGCTCGCCCATCTCTCCGTCGGGAAGCACCTCGCCGCTGACCGGGTCGATGACCTCGGGATAGAAGTGGTCCTCCCAGATGTGCAGGCCGTCCTTGGTCTCCACGCACTCCTGCGACACCCCGGGACCCATGACCTCCGACAGTCCGTAGATGTCCACTGCGTGCATATCCATGCGCGCCTCGATCTCGGCGCGCATCGCCTCGGTCCACGGCTCCGCGCCGAGAATGCCGATGCGCAGCGAACTCGTCCTCGGGTCAACGCCCTGACGTTCGAACTCGTCGATGAGAGCGAGCATGTACGAGGGGGTCACCATGATGATCGAGGGCTCGAAGTCCCGGATCAACTGCACCTGACGTGGGGTCATGCCGCCCGAAACCGGCACCACCGTGCAGCCGAGCCGCTCCGCGCCGTAGTGCGCACCGAGGCCGCCGGTGAAGAGCCCGTAGCCGTAGGCGACGTGCACGATGTCACCCGGGCGCCCGCCGGCCGCGCGGATCGATCGGTGCATCAGGTCCGCCCACGTGTCGAGGTCGGCCTGCGTATAGCCGACCACGGTGGGACGTCCCGTTGTGCCGCTGGAGGCGTGGATGCGGCGCACGTCCGTCCGCGGCACGGCGAACATGCCGAACGGGTAGTTGTCGCGGAGATCGAGCTTGGTGGTGAAGGGAAATCGCGCCAGGTCGGCAAGCGCCCGGCAGTCGTCGGGCGTCACGCCCGCGGCGTCGAAGGCGCGGTGGTAGTGCGCCACGTTCTCGTACGCATGATGCAGCGACCAGCGCAGCCGCTCGAGTTGCAGGTCGAGCAGCGCATCGCGGCTCAGGCGCTCTCCCGAATCCAGCAGCTTGCCTGGTGGCGCTGCGCCGGGAGTCATGCGGGACCCCTTTCGATCGTGCGACTGGTGCCGCGAAATTCCGCTATGACGTCGTCGCCACGCCGCACCGTGACATCGTAGATTCCGGACCGACCGAAGCGGGTGCGCTCCACGGCGCGCGCTTCGAGGACATCGCCGGCGCGCGACGGCGCCACGAACGTGATGTCGACGGCGGCCGCCACGGTCAGCGGGCCGTGGCTGTTGCAGGCGCACGCGAATGCGGTGTCCGCAACCGCGAAGACGAAGGCACCGTGGGTGATGCCGTGCCCGTTCACCATGTCCGGTCGGATCGTCATGGTTGCGGTGGCGGCTCCAGGGCTCACGTCATACACGTCGATACCGAGCGCGCGCGACGCGGCATCGCCGGCGAGCATCCAAGTCACAGCGTCAGTCACCGATCCTCCAATGCGTCTGCCCGATCCACCCGCGGATGCTCAGACGGTTATTGTGGTTCGCTCGACGGTGGCAACCGCAGCGGGGTCGCCCTCGAGGGTGACGCGCGCGGTCGCGCGCCTGCCGCCGAGATAGAGCACCATCTCGGACGCCGGACCCCTGATCGTCGCCATGTCGCCGGACCCATACCGCCGTCGCCGGCCATCGGGGCGCACGAGCTCCAGGCCGTAGGGGCGGATCCTGCGCGCCAGCCGTCGCGCGCCGAAGCCGGTCATGCGCCACGACAACGCCTCGAGGTCCGGCACCGGCCGGCGTGGTTCACGACCATTGGCGCGACGGACGTCCTCGTGGTGGATGAAGTACTCCAGACCGTTGAAGACGTCGCGGAGGCGCGGGACACGCCACGGGATCAGCGGCGCCCCGGCACGCAGCCTGGCGACCATGGCGGGGAATCCCCTGGCTTTCTCCACGGCGCGCTGGGCGTCGGACCAGCGATGGAAGTGCTCGCGCAGGATCAGGTGCGCGGCGAGATCGGACGTCGTCCACCCCTCGCAGAGCGTGGGCGCATCCGGACCCAGTTCGAGCAGCAGGTCACAGAGCTCGATGCGCTCGCGGACGTCGATCGGTTCGGTCATCGAGATGGCCGCTTCGACCGCACGTGCTCCGCGAAGAACTCGAGGGTGCGCCGCCAGGCATCGCCGGCCGCTGCCGCGTCGTATGTCCTGCCGGTGTCGTTGAAGAACGAGTGGCGCGTCCCGGGGTACACCTTGATGTCGCGGGCGACACCCAGTTGCGCAAGGCGGCGGTCGAGCTTCCGGCCGGAGCGCGCGGTGAAGTCCTTGCCCGGGTAGCTGCCCACGACGGGACACATCCGGCGCACCGCCTCGAGCGGCCGCGGATTGGTGCCGTAGAAGGGCGCGATGGCCCGGAGCCGCTTGTCACGCCGTCCCCACGCGATCGCGAAGCCACCCCCCATGCAGAAGCCGACGGCACCGATGCGATCCCGGTCGACGCCGGGCTGCGCGACCAGATGATCCATCGCCGCGGATAGATCAGCGATCGACGACGGATCGCGACCGGTGAGCAGCGAACCCATCATGCCGGCCATACAGACTGTCCGGCTGTGGTCGGTGAACAGGTCGACTGCGAGCGCCGCGTAGCCTTCGCCCGCGAAACGGCGCGTGATGTCACGAATGTTGTCGGTTACACCAAATGCCTCGTGGATGACGATCACGCCGGGGTGCGGTCCGGGACCCTCCGGCATCGCCAGGTAGCCGTGAAATAGCGAGCCCCGCGAAGGGAAGGTGATGGCTCGGGTGTCGGGTGGCGTCGCGGTGATGATCCGTGCAGCGTACGCATTCGCCGAAGCTACGCCGCCCGGCCGAGCCGGCTTCAGCTCGACCCCGTCCATCGCCAGAGCGCTGCTCGCAATCATCGCCGCCCCCGCTGCCTGGCTGGCTGACAAATGTGCCATTCCGGCCACCCCGGCTACGATGGCCTCGGTGACCGCACTGACCCAATCAACCGGCAGCATCGACCTGGACGCGCTCGTCACCTCCTGGCGGGCGGCCAACTACCTGACGGTTGCCCAGATCTACCTCCAGGCGAACCCTCTCCTCCGCGAGCCCCTGCTCGCTGAGCACATCAAGCCGCGACTACTGGGCCACTGGGGGACCTCGCCGGCGCAGAGCCTCATCTACGTCCAGCTCAACCGGCTGATCCAGCAGCGCGACTGCGACGTGCTGTACGTGGCCGGCCCCGGCCACGGGGGCCCCGCGATCGTCGCCAACGTGTACCTGGAAGGGACGTACTCCGAGATCTATCCGCAGGTCTCGCTCGATGAGCGCGGTCTGCTTCGCCTCGTCCGGCAGTTCTCGACACCGGGTGGCATCCCCAGCCACGTGAGCGTCCCCACGCCAGGCTCCATCCACGAGGGCGGCGAGCTCGGCTATGCGCTGGTGCACGCCTTCGGCGCAGTTTTTGACAATCCCGACTTGATCGCGGCGTGTGTCGTCGGTGATGGTGAGGCCGAGACGGGCCCGCTCGAGGGGTCGTGGAAGGGAGTGAGCTTTCTCAATCCGCGGCGCGACGGCGCGGTGCTGCCGATCCTCCAGCTCAACGGGTACAAGATCAGCGGGCCGACAGTCCTCGGGCGCGCTCGCGAGCAGGACGTCCGCGCACTGCTGAGTGCGCATGGGTACGACGTCCACGTCGTGGGTGGCGATGATCCTCGGGCCGTGCACGAGGAGTTCGCGCACACCCTCGACGGCTGCTACGAGCGGATCCGCGAGATCCAATCTGCCGCCCGAGGTGGAGCCGGCATGGGTCGCGCGATGTGGCCGGCGATCGTTCTGCGCACACCCAAGGGATGGACTGGACCCAAGTTCGTTGACGGGCTGCCGGTGGAAGGGACCTTCCGTGCTCACCAGGTTCCGCTCGACAACGTCCGCTCCAATCCGGACCATCTCGCTCAACTCGAGGAGTGGATGCGCAGCTATCGACCCGACGAGCTCTTCGACAGCGCCGGGACACCCGTCGCGGCGGTGACCGCCCTGGCGCCGCGCGGCGACAAGCGCATGGGGGCGACCGGTTACGCGAATGGCGGGAGATTGCTCGAGCCGCTGCGGCTTCCCGATTTCACCGGGTACGCAATGGCCGTCGACCCTGGTGTCACGGTTGCCGAGTCCACGCGGCGAACTCGGTGAGTGGATCCGCGACATCTACCGCGACAACCCGAACAACTTCCGGCTCTTCTGTCCCGACGAGACCAACAGCAACCGCCTCGGCGCGGTGTTCGAAATCGAGGACCGTTGCTTCGAGGAGGCGACCATCCCGATCGACGATCACGTGAGCCCTTCGGGACGGGTGATGGAGGTGCTGTCAGAGCATCTCTGCGAAGGGTGGCTCGAGGGCTACCTGCTCACCGGGCGGCACGGCTTGTTCGCCACCTATGAGGCTTTCGCGATGGTGTCGGCTTCGATGACCGTGCAGCACGCCAAGTGGCTCGAGGCGGCTCGCGGACTTGAGTGGCGGGAGCCGGTCGCGGCGTTGAACATCCTGCTGACCTCGACATGCTGGCGAAACGATCACAACGGTTTCAGCCACCAGGGACCCGGGCTGATCGACACCGTCATGGCCATGAGCGGCGACGTGGTCCGTGTCTATCTGCCACCGGATGCCAACTGCCTGCTCTCGGTGGCGAATCACTGTTTCACAAGTCGAAGCTACGTGAATCTGATCGTCATCGACAAGCAGCCCGAGCTCCAGTACCTCTCGATGGACGCGGCCATCGAGCACTGCGCACGCGGTGCGTCGGTGTGGTCGTGGGCGTCCAACCCTGGTGACGGCGCGCCCGACGTGGTGCTCGGCAGCGCCGGTGACATTCCCACCCTGGAGACGCTGGCCGCCGCGGCGCTCCTTCGCGAGCGGGTGCCCGACCTGCGCTTTCGGATGGTCAACGTCGTCGACCTGCTGGCCATGAGCCCGGCGCCCTTCCACCCGCACGCATTGAGTCCCGAGGCGTTCAGCGGGCTGTTCACCGACGACACCGATGTGGTCATGGCGTTTCACGGCTATGCGCGAGCATTCCATCAGGTTGTGCACGGACGTCCGAACGCCGGACGGTTCCACGTTCGCGGATACAACGAGCGCGGCACGACCACGACGCCTTTCGACATGGTGGTGCTGAACGAGATGAGCCGCTACCACCTGGTCATGGAGGCGCTCCGTCGCGCTCGGCGCATGCCCGCCGGCGCCGAGGAGCTGCACCGGTTCTGCGAGGCCCAGCTGCGGCGCCACCATGCCTACGTTCGCGAGCATTTCGAGGACATGCCCGAGATCCGCGAATGGCGATGGCCCGGATGAGCGATCCCTGCTCGGTCCACGTCGCAACGGGCTGACCAATGCGTATCCTCGCCGTCAATGCGGGCTCGAGCAGCCTGAAGCTGAGCGTCGTCGACGACGACGACACCGTCCTGGCCGAGCAGGAGACCGACGGCGACGCTGATCCCATCGCCGCGTTGCGCGACTTCGCGGCACGGGCGGGAACTCTCGACGCTGTCGCCCATCGGCTGGTCCACGGCGGCGCGGCAATACGCCACGCAGCGGTGGTCGACGACGACGTGCGTCAGCAGCTCGACGCCGCCATCGAGCTCGCACCGCTGCACGTGCCCCCCGCGCTGGCGTTGCTCGATGCGGCGCGTCTGAGCATCGATCGGCCCCAGGTCGTGTGTGTCGATACGGCATTTCACGCCGAGATGCCCGCGTTCGCCTCCACCTATGCGGTGCCGGCGCACTGGCGCAGCTGGGGAGTGCGCCGCTACGGGTTCCATGGCCTCTCGTATGCATGGTCGAGCCGGCGCAGCGCGGAGTTGCTGCGGCGACCGGTCGATGGCCTCCACGTCGTGATCGCGCACATCGGCTCAGGCGTCTCTGCCTGCGCAGTTCGCGACGGGCGCAGCGTCGACACGAGCATGGGGTTCACCCCACTGGAGGGAGCGGTGATGGCGTCGCGCAGCGGCACGGTCGACCCGGGCGCGCTGCTCTGGCTCCAGGATCACCACGGGCTCACCGTCGGCGCGATGACGCGTGTGCTCGAACACGGCAGCGGGCTCTTCGGGCTGTGCGGGCTGTCAGACATCCGCGATGTGGAGCGCGAAGCGGCACTCGGCAACCAGTCGTGCGTCCAGGCCCTCGACGTGTACATCCACGTGCTGAGCCGCGTGATCGGCGGCCTCGCCACGTCGCTCGACCGTCTCGACGCGCTGGTGTTCACCGGGGGCATCGGCGAGCACTCGGCGTTGGTTCGCGGCCGCGTCTGCGCGCGACTGGCGCTGCTCGGACTTCCCGAATCGTTGCTACGTGCCGACCGGGACGCCGTGATCGCGCCCGCAGGTGGCGGTCCGGCCGTCGTGGTGGTCACCGCGCGCGAGGATGCGCAGATGGCGCGTGAGGCGCGCCGGGTGCTGGCCGGCTAGACCGCCACGCGGGGCTCGGTCACCGGTTGCGCGACCGATGTCACGGCGACCGCCCGTTGCGGCTTGTGGCTGATCACAGTGCAGGCGATCCCGGAGAGTGCTGTGGTTGCCGCGGCATACCACCAGAGGTTGTGGAAATGCGTCAGTGCCTCAGCAGGGCTGTGCGGGGTCCCCAGGATGACGACGAGCAGCGCGATGCCCAGCGCCCCGCCAATCTGCCGCGCGGTCTGGTTGACAGCGCTGCCGACGGCGAAGCGATTGGGATGCAGGCTCGAGACCGCCGCCGCACTCAGCACCGGGAACGTGAGCCCGATGCCGCCCCCGATGATCAGTGTCCCCGGCAACCACGTTGTGAGGTAGTCGTGGTGGAGCCCGACGCGTGTCGCGAGCCACACCAGGCCGGCGACGAACACCGTGAAGCCGGTGAGCAGCACCCTGCGAAATCCCACGCGGGCTGCGGTCCGGCCGGCGGGTCCCGACACCAACGCGACCACGAGCGGACCCGGCGTCACCGCAAGACCCGCCTCGAGAATCGGGTAGTGCCACACGCTCGTGAGGAACAGGATGTTGCCCAGCAGCGCCGCGAAGAAGCCCATCGCGTAGAGGAACGTCGCGGCATTGGCGACGCTGAACGAGCGGGTCCTGAAGAGCGTCAGGTCGAGGACCGGTTCGGGATGGCGCGCAGACCGGAGCAGAAAAACCGTGCCGACGGCCACCGCGCCGGCGAAGCATGCGACCACCGGTGCCGACGACCAGCCCCACGTCGGGCCTTCGGTGATGCCGAGAACGAGCGCCGAGAGAGCCACCGCGATCAGCACCGCACCGGCGTAGTCCGGCGAGGCCCCCGGCGTGCCCAGACGTGACTGCACCAGGAAGCGACGTCCTGCGATCCATGCGGCAGCCCCGATCGGCACGTTCACGAAGAACGCCCAACGCCACCCTCCGACGGTGATCAATGCCGCGCCCAGGGACGGCCCGGTGGCGACTGCCAGCGCGCCGACGCCACCCCACAGCGCGACCACCTGCGAGCGGCGCTCAGCCGGAAATGCGGCGAGCAGCAGGCTCAGCGACGCCGGCAGGAGCGCGGCCGCGCCGCACCCCTGGATCACGCGGCCGGCCACGAGCAGCGCAACCGAGGGCGCCAGCCCGCAGAGGGCTGAGCCCGCGGTGAAGACGGCGAGGCCGGTGAAGAAGACCCGCCGGCTGCCGAGGCGGTCAGCGGTGCGGCCCGCAATCACCAGCAGCGACCCGAAGACGATGCCGTAGCTGGTGATGACCCAGGCGAGCGTCGCGCGTGGGTCGCTGGGAAACGAGCGTTCGAGCGCCGGAAAGGCCACGTTGACGATCGACAGATCCAGCGATGCCATGAACGCGCCGAGCGCCGTGACCACGAAGACAACCCGGTGGCGGCTCACCGGGGTCGCGCGGGAGATGCTCGGCTCGGACGCGCTCAGCTGGGCCATGCCGGTCACTGTAGTGGCTTGCGTTCTATTATGCAACTCACTATGCTGAGACTATGGATCACAAGAGCTTCGCCGGGATGGACTGCTCGGTTGCGCAGTGCCTCGAGGTCGTCGGGGAGTGGTGGAGCATGCTCGTCGTCCGAGACTCCTTTCTGGGCGTTACACGCTTTGACGACTTTCAGCGCCGGCTCGGCGTCTCCCGCAACATCCTGAGCGAGCGGCTGAACACCCTCGTCGACGCGGGCGTTCTGGTTCGAGCGCGGTACTCCGAGCGTCCGCCGCGGCACGAGTACCGTCTCACCGACAAAGGTCGGGACCTGTGGCCCGTGCTCACCGCGATGCGTCAGTGGGGCGACCGGCATGCGGCGCCAAACGGGCCGCCGTTGCTGGTCACGCACAGGGTGTGTGGTGCCGTGACCGAGGCGGTCATGGTCTGCAGCTCGTGCGGCGAACGTTTGCAAGCCCGCGATGTCGTCGCGGCCACCGGTCCCGGGCACACGCCGGGCGCGCTGATCTCCACCTCCGTCTGACCACGTGCCGTCGCTGCCCGCGTCTCACGCGGGATGCCCAGCGGTCCTACCTCGGGTCGGTCTCGGCGTCCACGTTCTGGCCTCGGGTGAAAAAGAGCGCAAGTGCGAGCACGAGGATGACCCCGGCGTTGGTGCCGAGCTCGAAGAGCGACTGCGTGATCGTCGGCGTGCCTGCGGGCTGCGAGCCTGCGGAGAAGGTGAGACGCGTCGAGACGGCGAGGATGTCCCGGACCGCGGCGATGATGCCGATGACCAGAAATGGTCGAAACGGGAAGCCCCATCCCTCGAGATGGGTGAGGACCGTACGCATGATGTCGACGAGAATGATCACCACGAGCACGCCGTCGACCGCGCTGATCAGCGCCTGTGTATAGCCGGACGACGGCGACGTGAAGAAATCGATGAAGCTCCGCACCAGCACGTCCGCGGCGAGCACGAGCAACACGGTCGCCACGCCGTACTGGACCAGATCGATGAGGACGCGAAGCGGGGTACCACGACGGATTTCGGGCCATGAGAGCACGCCACTGATTCCACCCGATCCCCTCGCATCGTGCTCGTGCATGCCGTGCTCGTCGGCCGGCTGTTCAGACATGGAGTGCCAGTCAGTGTACGGCGCCCCCGCACACTGCGCCCGCTGAGCGGGGGAAATCGTCACGGTCGTTAAACGAAAAGACACGTCCCGCGAATGGGACGTGTCTTTCGAAACGTGTCCTGTTGGGGACCCGCTGCCTCAGTAGTAGTGGCGGCGGCCACCCACCGCATGCCCGGCCATTCCGAGCAACTCGAGCACGAGCCCGATGACGATGAGAATGACCCCGATGGTCACCAGCACCGGGATCGCTGCCAGCAACCCGATGATGAGCAGGATGATGCCCAGGACGATCATGCCTCGTCTCCTTGTGTTGCGAAATTCACGGTTTTCTTCTCGCGCCGATCGGCGTGCTCCTCCGCTCTCAGAGGGGACGATCGTCGATCGTTGTGGTGGTGGTTCCGTTGCGCCTGACGTAGCCCGGACCGCCCCAGGACGACCAGAAGATCAACGAAAGAACGATGCCGAGGGCGCCGACCCCCATAAGGATGTACCCGATGGTGTGAAGGTCGACCCCATTGCTGGTCACGTGGATCGCAAAAGCCAGCACGGCCCCCACGGCTAACAGAAAGATGCCTACTCCCAGTCCCATTGATGTGCCTCCTTGTGTCTTTGCTGTCCCATCCCCCGGGATAGTGCCAGCGATCTTATAGCTGATTCGTATAGTGAGACTATCATACTTGGACGGGGACATGGGGAAATGGATTGCGTGTGACCAGTGGCTGAGGGCGACCAACTCGCGCTCGGGACTGCCTCGGCGGCGACCTCGCGAGCCGGTGTCGACCGGTCCACTCTGATATCGTAGGCATCAGGATATCTGCTACCTAACCTAACAGATTGGATGTTCCGCGGCCGAGCCGGCGCTCACCCGCGGGCACGTCAACCACGACGGCACGCGGAGTTTCGGCATATGTCGGCTGCGAGCGCCCAGGCGCACCCAGGGCTGACCACTCGCCCGCACAGGGTGGCTCATGCCGCGCTGGCGAGCACGCTCGTTCTCACCGCGTGCGGCGGGGCGGTCTCGGTGCCCGCCGTTGCCGACAGTCCGGCGGCGAGCCGCCTCCGCACCGTGCTCGAGGCGGCATGGGCGGGGTACCGGCAGGTGTTCATCCAACCGGACGGACGGGTCGTCGACCCCACTCGCGGAGGCGTCACCACGTCCGAGGGTCAGAGCTATGCGCTTCTCCGAGCTGTCTGGATGGGCGACCGGGTCACGTTCCAAACGGTCTGGCGCTGGACTGCGAGCCACCTCCAGGGAGGCGTCGGCTCGCCTTTCGCCTCGCTCTGGAGCAACGGCGGGATCGCCGATCACGACTCGGCAGCCGACGCCGACTCCGACATCGCGCTGGCGCTGCTGTTCGCGGCGCGGCGCTTCGATGACCCGTCCCTCCATGAGCAGGCGCTCACCGTTCTCGACGCCCTCTGGCAGGACGACGTGACCGCGATCGGCGGGATGAACGTCCTGACCGCGGGCAACTGGGCGACCCGGCAAGCGACACCTGGGCCGGTCGTCAACCCCTCGTACTTCGCTCCCTACGCATACCGGACGTTCGCCCTCGAGGACCCGGCCCATCCGTGGTCCACGCTCATCGACAGCTCGTACCGGCTCCTCGACGAATGCAGCCATGCCGTCCTCGACGGGACGCGAGCGATCGGATTGCCGCCGAACTGGTGCGCCATCTCGCGCGCCTCCGGTCAGGTCGTGTCGTTCCCGACGATCGCACACGCCGACGACTACGGCTACGACGCGTTCCGAGTCATGTGGCGGGTGGCGCTCGACGCGCTGTGGAATGACGAGCCGCGCGCCCACGCCTATCTCGAGGGAAGCACGTTCCTGCGCACGCAGTGGAGCAGCCAGCATCGGTTGTATCCCGTCTACGCGCATGACGGAGGCGTGGTCAGCTCCTACGACGACCCGACCATCTACGGCGGCGATATCGGGAACTTCGTGGTCACCGATCCTGCCGCGGCCGCGCAGCTCCAGCAGTTGCTGCTGGCCTCGTTTCATCCGTCGTCGCCCCCGTATTTCGGCGATCCGCAGAACTACTACGAGCAGAACTGGGTGTGGTTCGGCCTCGCGCTCGCCGGCGGTTTGCTCGTCGACCTGGACCGAGGCACCGCATGATCCTCGAGAGCGTCATCTTCTTCGCGCTGCTGCTCGCAACCACGCTGGTTATCGCGATGCTGCCGCGCACCATCACGTGGAGCGCATGGCTCGGAATCCCGTGCTGCGCGCTGGCGCTTGCGGGAGCGGGCGCAGCGTTCCTCCCGATCGAGCGCGACGAGCCGGGCATGATCACGCTGGGCATCGCCGCCATCGTCCTCGTCCTGGTCATGCGCATCATCCAACCGCGGTGGAGCTTCGTCGGTGCGCAGCTGTTCATGACCGTCACCACGGCCGCGGTCTGCTATCTGGCGTATGCGGCGCTGCAGACCTTCTTCGGTGGGCTGCCGGTCGCCGCGATGCTGGCATCGATCGTCCTGCTCATCCTCGAGATCCTCGCCCTGGGATTGTCGGTCTCCTTCACCTTCGAGATCTGCGACGTCCTGTCGCGCCGCACGCGGCCGCGCGTGATTCCTCCACTGACGCGGGAACCGTGGGTAGCGCTGCAGGTGCCGACGTACAACGAACCCGTCGAGGTGGTTCGACCCACGCTCGAGTCGCTGGCTCGAATTGAGTACCCCAACCTCATCGTGCAGGTCGTCGACAACAACACCACCGATCCCGCGCTGTGGAAGCCGCTCGAGCAACTCTGCGCGGAACTGGGTCCTCAGTTCACCTTTGTCCACCTGGAGAACTGGCCCGGTTTCAAGGCGGGCGCTCTCAACGAGGCCACGCCGCGGCTTCCCCAGGAGGTCGAGATTCTCGGCATCGTCGACGCCGACTACCAGGTCCATCCTCAGTGGTTGCGCAACACCATCGGGTATTTCGACGATCCGTCGGTGGCGTTCATGCAGACGTCGCAGCACTATCGCGAGTGGCGCGATAACGCATACCTGCGCGGCCTCTTCTACAGCTTCCGGTACTTCTTCGACATCACCATGATCGCGCGCAGTCACCGCAACGCGATCATCTTCTGCGGGACCATGGGGTTGATCCGGCGCTCCGCTCTCAACGCGATCGGCGGATGGAACCAGGAGTGCATCACCGAGGATGCCGAGGCATCGCTGCGCATGCTTGGCGCCGGGTATCGCGGTGTCTACGACTCGGTCGCGTACGGCGAAGGCTTGATGCCGCTGGATTTTGACGGCCTCAAGAAACAGCGGTTCCGCTGGGCGCTCGGTGGTATCCAGATTCTCAAGTTCCACTGGCGCGAGATGGTTCCTTTCGCCCGGCATCGCATGCGGCTCACCATCGCGCAGCGCATCCACTACCTGCTCGGCAGCGTCCAGTGGTTCGCCGAGGTGCTCACGGCGACCTTCACGGTGCTGCTGCTCGCCACGGCGCTGGCGACGTCGTTGCACGAGCGGCTGCCCATACGGCAATTGACCGGCGCAGTGCTCGCGGTACCGCTGGCCTTTGCGGGAACCGGACTTCTTCGCGCCATGTGGGCGATGCGTCGCGCATGCGGAGCGAGCACCCGAGATGCGCTCAACGCGCTGCGGGTCTGGTTCGCACTGTCGTGGGTGGTCACGCTCGCCTGTCTGCGTGGTGCCTTCCGCAAGCACGCCGAGTTCCTCCGCACCGCCAAGAGCAAGGAGGGTCGATCCCTGCTCGGTGCTCTCCGCGCCTCTCGCGCCGAGACCGCGCTGATGGTCGCGGGGGTCGCCGGCGGAGCAGCGATGCTGATCCGTTCACCGAGCGTCGCAACCGTCGTGCTGGCGGTGCTGCTCCTCTTCGAAGCCTTCGTCTACTCCAACGCGCCGTGGGCGAGCCTGGCGGCCGAGGGCATCATCCTCACGCCGGAACGGCGCGCCTACGCCCGCTCCCCGCAGAACACCGGTGATCGGCCCGAACGCAGGCGTCCACTGGTCGCTCCGCTCGGCGCGGTCGGCCTGGCCGTGGCCGGGGTCGCGGTGGCACTGGTTATCTCATCGCCGAGTCAGAACGCCCCATTCGGGGGCCCCCAGGCAGACCTGCCCCGCATCGGCAACATCCTGCCGAATGCAAAGATCGGACCGATCCCGAATGTGACCCCTTCCCCGGTGCCGTCAGCCAGCGCGTCGCCGAGCGCGCCGGCGTCGCCATCCGCGTCGCCCAGCGCATCCGCGCAACCGTCGCCCTCAGCGTCAGCGACGGCATCGCCGACCCCGACTGCCGCCGCGACGCCAACCCCGCCGTCGCCAACACCGACCTAACTCCCGACCCCGACCACAACCACCTCGGGTAGGGCCAGCGCCATCCGCCGTGCCAGCGCCGGTGTCATCACGCGAGACCCACGCCGCTCACGACGTCGCCTTCAGGGGAGCCGAACGCTCCCGGACAGGTACGCGTCACAGCTGCGCGCGGCGGCGCGCCCTTCGGCGATCGCCCAGACGATCAGCGAAGCACCTCGAACCGCGTCCCCGGCGGCGAACACACCCGGTGTTGCGCATCCGAACGCCTCATCGACGGCGATGGTGCCGCCGGGGCCGAATGTGACGGGCAGCTCGTCGAGCAGCATCGATCGCGTGGCGCCCTGATAGCCGATCGCGATGAGCACGAGGTCGGCATCGAGCTGCACCTCCGAGTCGGAGGTGGGCATGAACGTGCGCACCCCGTTCTCGCGGCGTGCCTCGACGCGAACGGCGCGGACGCTGCGCAGATCGCCGTGCGCACCCTCGAAACGCGTGACCATGAGACCGAACTCTCGCGAGCCGCCCTCGTCATGCGCCGGGTAGGTGTGGAGGATCAGCGGCCACTGCGGCCAGGGATTTCCCTCCGGACGCGTGTCGGGCGGCTGTGCGTAGATGTACAACTGCTGCACGGCGCTGCATTGCTCACGGATGACGTTGCCGAGGCAGTCGGCGCCGGTGTCACCACCACCGATGATGATCACCGTGCGCCCGCGCGCACTGACCTCGGGGTCGGCGTTGACCCGCTCCCCGGCCACTCGGCGGTTCTGCTGCACCAGGTAGTCCATCGCGAGATGGATCCCGCGCAACTGGCGCCCGGGCACGTCGATGTCGCGCGGACGGTCGGCGCCGACAGCGAGCACGACCGCGTCGAATCGGTCCCGCAGTTGCGCTGCGCTGACATCGACACCGATGTCATAGCCGGTCTCGAAGGTGATCCCCTCCGCCTCGAGGAGGTCGATGCGCCGGTCGATGACCCATTTCTCCATCTTGAAATCGGGGATCCCGTAGCGGAGCAGGCCACCGACGCGATCCGAACGCTCGAAAACGGTCACCCGATGGCCGGCGCGGTTGAGCTGCTGTGCCGCGGCGAGCCCTGCCGGTCCCGAGCCGACGACGGCGACGCGCCGACCGGTGCGATGAGCCGGCGGTTCCGGACGGATCCAGCCCTCGTCGAATGCGCGATCGATGATCGACTGCTCGACCTGCTTGATCGCCACCGGATCGTCGTTGATGGCCAGCACGCATGCGGGTTCGCAGGGAGCCGGGCAGAGGCGGCCGGTGAACTCGGGGAAGTTATTGGTGGCATGCAGGCGCTCGACGGCGGCTTTCCAGTCGTCGCGAGCGACGAGGTCATTCCACTCCGGGATGAGGTTGCCGAGCGGACACCCGTGATGGCAGAACGCCACACCGCAGTCCATGCATCGTGTCCCCTGCTCGCGCAACACCTGGACCGGGAGCGGCAGGTAGACCTCTCGGTAGTCCGCGATGCGCTCCGCGACCGGTCGCTTGTGAGCCGTATGGCGGGTGTGCTCCAGGAACCCGGTACGCGCCCCCATCAGCTCACCAGCTCGAGCTGCGCTCGGAGTGCGCGCCGGTACTCCTCGGGCATGACCTTCACGAAGTGCTCGCGAGCCTGAGTCCAGGCGCGGAGCAGGCGCTTCGCGACCGCACTTCCGGTGAGCGCCGCATGGCGCTCGAGGAGGGCACGGACCAGCTCATGATCGTCGGCGCCGAGCCGCTCGAGCGACACCGACGAGCGGTTGCAACGCGCGGGGAAGGTGGCCTGATCGTCGAGCACGTAGGCCACGCCACCGCTCATGCCGGCGGCGAAGTTGCGGCCGGTAGCGCCGAGGACGAGGACCGTGCCCCCGGTCATGTACTCGCAGCCGTGGTCGCCGACGCCCTCGACCACGGCGACCGCACCGGAGTTGCGAACCCCGAAGCGCTCGCCGGCCACGCCGCGGATGAAGAGTTCGCCGGACGTGGCGCCGTAGAGCGCGACATTGCCGATGATGATGTTGTCCTCGGCACGCCGGGTGGCCGCAGCGGGCGGCATGATCACCAGCCGGCCTCCGGAGAGTCCCTTGCCGACGTAGTCGTTCGCCTCGCCGTAAAGCGTCAGGGTCACCCCGCCCGCCAGCCAGGCCCCGAACGACTGACCCGCAGCGCCGTCAAGCGTGACGTCGATGGTGCCCTCGGGAAGACCAGACGAACCATGTCGGCGGGCGATCTCCCCGCTGAGCATCGCGCCGACGCAGCGGTGGACGTTGCGGACCGGAATCCGCATGCGGACGGGTGTGCCCCGCTCGAGCGAATCGCCGCAGCGAGCCAGCAGCTGGTTGTCGAGCATCTCGCTGAGGTTGGCGGTCTGCTGCCTGCTGTGCCGGCGATCCTCGGGCGCATCCACCTCGGGCACCATGAGCAGCGGCGCAAGGTCGAGCCCGCGCGCCTTCCAGTGATGCACGGCCGGATTGGCTTCGATGAGGTCGACACGGCCGACCATGTCCTCGAACCGCCGGAAGCCCAGCCGTGACATCCAGCGGCGCACGTCCTCTGCGAGGAAGAGCATGAACGCGACGACGTGCTCGGGACGTCCGGCGAACCTGGAGCGCAGCACAGGGTCCTGCGTGGCGATCCCAACCGGGCAGGTGTTGAGATGGCAGACGCGCATCATCACGCAGCCCGCCGCGATCAGGGGCGCGGTCGCGAAGGCGAATTCGTCGGCGCCGAGGAGCGCGCCGACCACGACGTCGCGCCCGGTCTTCATCTGGCCGTCGGCGAGGAGCGTGACCCGGCTGCGCAGCCGCTGCCGGGTGAGCACCTGTTGCGCCTCGGCAAGTCCGAGCTCCCAGGGCACGCCCGCGTGCTTGATCGCGGTGAGCGGCGACGCGCCGGTCCCACCCTCATAGCCGGCGATGACGATGTGGTCGGCTCGAGCCTTGGCAACGCCGGCCGCCACGGTGCCGACACCCGCCTCAGCGACGAGCTTCACGCTGATGCGCGCCTCGGGATTCACGCTGCGCAGGTCCCAGATCAGCTGGGCGAGATCTTCGATCGAGTAGATGTCGTGGTGCGGCGGCGGCGAGATGAGCCCGACACCCGGCGTCGAATGGCGCAGCCGGGCGATCGCCTCGTCGACCTTGGCTCCCGGCAGCTGACCGCCCTCGCCCGGCTTCGCGCCCTGGGCGATCTTGATCTGCAGCTCGTCCGCGTTGACGAGATAGTGGGCGGTGACGCCAAAGCGTGCCGATGCGACCTGCTTGATGGCGCTCCTGCGCCAGTCGCCGTTGGCATCCGGCTCGTACCGCGACGAGTCCTCCCCGCCCTCGCCGGTGTTCGACCGTGCACCGATCCGGTTCATGGCAATGGCGAGGAGCTCGTGCACTTCCTTGCTGAGTGAGCCGTGCGACATCCCGCCGGTGGAGAAGCGGCGCACGATGTCGAGCGCGGGCTCGACCTCATCGAGGGGCACTGCGGCCGGTGCCTCCCGGAGCAGGAACAGGCCGCGCAGATTCTTCAGCCGGCGCGACTCGTCGTCTGCAAGCGCCACGTAGTGCTGGAACGCCGACTCGTCATTGGACTTCACCGCGTGCTGGAGCGCCCCGATGACCTCGGGGTTCCACTGGTGGTATTCGCCCTCACGACGCCATCGATACTCGCCTCGGTCCTCCAGGGTTGGGGGCACAATCCGCACGTCGGGGAAAGCGCGCTGATGGCGTGCGATCGCCTCCGACGCGATCACGTCCATGCCGACGCCCCCGATCCGCGACGGTGTGTTGGGGAAGTAGCGATCCACGACGCTCCGGTCGATGCCGAGACACTCGAAGATCTGCGCGCTGCAGTACGACTGGATCGTGGAGATGCCCATGCGCGCGATGGTCTTGCGCAACCCCTTCACCAGGGCCTGGACGTAGAGCTCCTCGGCTCGGGCGGCATCGACGGTCGGCGGCATCAGCTCGCGCCTGGCGATGTCGGCGATCGTCTCGAAGGCGAGGTACGGGTTGACGGCCTCGGCGCCATAGCCGATGAGCAGTGCAAGGTGCATCACCTCGCGGGCTTCGCCCGTCTCGACGACCAGGCCGACGCCGGTGCGCGTCTGTTCACGAACCAGGTGGTGATGCACCGCGGCCGTGGCGAGCAGCGAGGGGATGGGGACGTGTGATGCATCGATGTGCCGGTCGCTGAGGATGAGGACGGTGGCTCCCGCCTCGATCTGCTGCGACGCCAGGCGGCAGATGCGCTCGATCCCTGCGACCAGGCCGGCCGCGCCGGCATCGCGGTGGAAGACCATGGAGATGGTCTCCGCGGGGAACTGGCGCTGGGTCACGTGCCTGAGCTTCTCGAGGTCGTGGTTGGTGAGCACCGGATGCGGCATTTCGAGCCGCATGGCCTGCGCGGGCCCCTGTTCGAGGAGATTGCCGCCCGCGCCGAGGGTGGTCACCAGCGACATCACCGCCTGCTCGCGAATCGGGTCGATCGGCGGGTTGGTCACCTGGGCGAAGAGCTGCTTGAAGTAGTTGAACAGCGGCAGCGGCCGATCGCTGAGCACCGCCAGCGGCGTGTCGTTGCCCATCGAACCGACCGCTTCCTCGCCGGTCTCGCCCATCGGCTCGAGGAGCACTTCGAGGTCCTCCACGCTGTAGCCGAAGGCCTGCTGACGAACCAGGAGCGTCCCCGGGTCCGGCGCCGGCACGTGGTCAGGCGGATCGAGCTCGTCGACGTGCACGGTGCCGGCTCGAATCCACTCGCTGTATGGCTGTGCGGCGCTGAGCGTGCTCTTGACGGCGGCGTCGTCGAGTATCCGGCCCGCCGCCGTGTCGACGAGCAGGAGCCGCCCGGGCTCCAGCCGCCACTTTCTGGCGATGCGATCCTCGGGCAGGTCGAGAACGCCCGCTTCGGACGCCATGACCACCAGCCCGTCCTCGGTCACGAGGTACCGAGCGGGGCGCAGACCGTTGCGGTCCAGAGTCGCACCGATGACCCGTCCGTCGGTGAAGGCGATTGCCGCCGGTCCGTCCCACGGCTCGAGCAGCGAGCTGTGGAACTCGTAAAAGGCGCGGCGCTCATCGTCCATCAGCGGGTTCTGGTGCCACGCCTCGGGGATCATCATCATCACCGCGTGTTCGATCGACCGGCCCGACATCGCGAGCATCTCGAGCGCGTTGTCGAATTGCGAGGAATCCGAGCCCGATTCGTCAAGCACGGGCATGAGCTTGGCGATGTCATCCCCGAAGTGCGGGCTGCGGAACTTCGACTGGCGGGCACGCATCCAGTTGACGTTTCCGCGAAGCGTGTTGATCTCCCCGTTGTGCGCCGACATCCGGAAGGGCTGGGCGAGATCCCACCGGGGCAGCACGTTGGTGGAGAAACGCGCGTGCACGAGTGCGAGCATCGACGTCATCCGCTCGTCGACCAGGTCCGGGTAGAAGCCCGCAAGCTGGGCGGCGGTGAGCATCCCCTTGTAGATGACCGTGCGGCTCGACAGGCTGGCCCAGTGGAATCGATCGCGACCGATACCGGCTGCCAGCGCGTCACGCTCGATGACCCTTCTGAGGACCAGCAGCCGCCCTTCGAGAGCAGAGCCGTCGAGGCCGATCGCCGCGACAAACAGTTGGCGCAGCACGGGCAACGCCATACGAGCCGAGCGGCCCACCTCCGCCGCGTCCACGGGAACGTCTCGCCAGCCGAGCAGGCGGAGCCCCTCGGCTCTGCATGCCCGGAGCGTGATGTCCTCGCACTGCCGGCGCTCATCCGGGTTCTGCGGCAGCATCGCCATCCCGACTCCATAGGACCCGGGGGCGGGCAGCTGCAATCCGGTTGTCTCTCTGAGGAATGCATCCGGAAGCTGCAGGAGGATGCCCGCGCCATCGCCGCTGTCCGGCTCCGCACCCGACGCGCCTCGGTGACCGAGATTGACGAGCGCCTGGATGCCCTGTTCAACGACCGAATGGGCTGGACCTCCGGCGATCCGGGCGACGAACGCGACCCCGCAGGCATCATGTTCCTGGGCAGGGTCGAACAAACCTCGATTCGGGGGCTGCTCGCCTAACTGATGGCCGATACGTGCGTAGCCTGACAGGCTCGGGCCATCAGATCAAGTTGGGTCTGCGAGCGCATCTCGCAACACATCCTCCAAAGGTCTGAGGGATGCCGCGCGTGTGTTAGGGTTTGCGCAAATGGCGACAACTGTGCGTCGATACTTTGGCCCGCCAGCCGTAAGGCTGCCGGGGGTCTTGTAACCCAACGCGCAGTCGTTACCAGGGCTGGTTCATCAGAGATGGGTCAGCCCCGGATCCCGTGTGGTGGCCCATCACCACACGGAGGCGCCATACAGTGACCATCGAGCCGCTGCTCATCAGCGCGACCAGACGAGAGGACACGCACCGCGTCAGCATCGGCGCGGTCGATGTCGGCGGCAATACCGTGCCGGTCATCGCCGGGCCGTGCGCGGTCGAGGCGGGCTATGTCGAACATGCGGTTGCCGCCCATCGGGCAGGCGCATCGGTGCTGCGAGGATGTGTCCTCAAACCGCGAACCCGCCCGGGATCGTTCCAGGGCCTCGGAACAACCGCCGGGCTGCCGCTGCTCGACGAGGCGAGACGCGTGACTGGGTTACCGGTCATCGCCGAGCCGCTCGCCGCCGACGACATCGAGGTACTGCGCGGCCATGTCGATGCGCTGCTGATCGGAGCACGCTCGATGCACAACACGCCGTTGCTCCGCGCCGCCGGCCAGAGTGGCATGACGGCGATCCTCAAGCGTGGGATGTCGGCCACCTACGAGGAATGGATCGCGGCATCCGACTACATCACCGCCGAGGGCAACCGCCAGGTCATCCTCTGTGAACGCGGCATCAGAACCTTCGAAACCGCAACGCGGAACACGCTCGATGTCAGCGCGATCGCCGTGCTGCGGGAGATGACCGATCTCCCGATCGCGGTCGATCCCAGCCATGCCGCAGGCAACTCGCGTTGGGTGCCGTCACTCGCCGTCGCAGCGCTTGCGGCGGGCGCTGATGCGCTCCTGATCGAATGTCACCCCGACCCGGCCGCCTCGCTGTGCGACGCGGCACAGGCGATCACGCCCCAGGTGCTGAGCCGGATCGTGCAGACATCATTGTCACTCTGCGCGATGACCCGCCCCGCTGTCGCCGACTCGGTTGCGGGATGCCGCGCGATGATCGACACCATTGACGATGTGGTGTTCCGCATGCTCGAGTACCGCGCGGCGATCGTGGAGGCGGTGCAGCATCACAAGTCTGCCGGCCGGCTGCCGGAGCGGGATCCGGTCAGGGAGGACGCGATCGTTGAGCGCGTTTCCCGTCATGCGCCACGACTCGGCGAGCAGCGTGTCGACCGCCTCGTCCACGCCATCATCGATGAATGCCTCGACGCAGTCCCGGTCTGCGCCGAATCCGCCGTGGCCTGACCCCCCATACTCGGGGGGCACCCGGAGCTCCGGACAATCGCCGCATTGAGGCGAGACATCGATGACGACAAACGTGACGCCGGTTCCGGAGCGCACGCTTGTCGAGCTGTTTCGGCGCCAGGCGTCCTCCCGCGCCGGCAGTCCGGCGATGTTCCATCGCGACGGGGATCACTGGGCGTCGATCGCGTGGAGTACCTACGCCGAGCAGGCCCGATCCCTGGCGGCGTTCTTCATCAGCGCCGGACTGCGCGAGCAGGAGCACGTCGCGATCTGGTCATTCAACCGGCCGGAGTTCCTCATCACCAGCACCGCGACGATGCTGGCGCGTGCATGCACCGCACCGCTGTATCAGACGTTGAGCGCGGCCGAGGCCTCCTACGTTCTCTCGCACTCCGACGCACCCTTTGCGGTCGTGGAGAACCATGAGCTGCTCTCGATGGTGCTCGATGCGCGCGATCGTCTGCCTGCGCTGCGCTGCGTCGTGCTCATGGAAGGTGCGGCTCCTGACGGCACGGACGATTTCGTGGTGCCGTGGGCGACGGCCCTGCGGCGCGGCGCGGATGCCATGGCACAGGTCGCGGATGACCTGGACCGGCGAGGCGACGCCGTGCGATCGAGCGACGTCGCGACTCTCGTGTACACCAGTGGAACGACGGGACCACCGAAGGCGGTGATGGCGACCCATGGAAACCTCATCGCCGCCATCAACGCGCTCGGACCGATCGTTGACCTGTCAGCGGATGACCGCGTGCTGAGCTATCTGCCGCTGGCACACATCCTCGAGCGACTGAACAGTGAGATCCGCCTCTACTGCGCAGGCAACGCGCTCTGGTTCGCGGCTTCCATCGTTGAGATGCCGAAGGAGGTGCGCGACCTTCGACCGACCTGCTTCGTCGGCGTGCCGCGAGTGTGGGAGAAGATGGCATCGACCATCGGTGCCGCGATCGATGCGCTGCCCGCGTCACGCCGGCGCTTGGCGCGGTGGGCGATCGCCGTGGGAGAACAGCGTGTCGACCAACATCAGCGACAGGAGTCGCCGACGGTCGCGCAGCGAGTTCGCCACCTCGTGGCCGAGCGCCTCGTGCTCCGGCGCATCCGCGCCGAGACCGGTCTGGACCAGGCGCACACGTTGATCACCGGTGCGGCCCCGATATCCGTGCAGGTGCTGCGCTTCTTCCACGCTCTCGGGCTCGAGGTCCTCGAGGGCTACGGCATGAGCGAGAACATGACCGTGACCGCGGTCAACCGGCGTGGTCGCGCGCGCCTCGGGACGGTCGGACAGGTCGTTCCAGGGGTCGACCTGCGCATCGCGGATGACGGCGAGATCCTGGTGCGTGGCGAGGTGGTCTTCGCCGGCTATTACAAGGACCCGGCTGCGACAGCGGAGACACTGGTCGATGGTTGGTTGCACACCGGCGACATCGGTGAGCTCGACAGCGACGGGTACCTTCGAATCACCGATCGCAAGAAGGACCTGATCATCACCGCCGGCGGGAAGAACGTGTCCCCTTCGAACATCGAGGACGCGCTGCGCAGCGAGTTGATCGCGAATCCCGTCGTGATCGGGGACCGCCGGCCGTACGTCGCCGTGCTGCTCACCCTGGATGCGTCAGGACTGCAGGAGTTCGCCCAACGTCACGGCCTCGCGGCGAAACTCGATGAGCTGCTGCACCACCCCGCGCTGCTCGACGAGATACAGCGGCGTGTGGACTCGGTGAACGCCCACCTCGCCAACGTCGAGAAGGTGAGACGCTGGCTGGTGCTGCCTGTGGAATTCGCGGTCGGCATCGAGCTGACCCCGACCTTCAAGGTACGCCGCAAGGTTGTCGCCGAACGTTTCGCCGCGGAGATAGAGAGCCTCTACGCCCAACCGGCCGCCGGGACGCCCGGGCGCGACTGAGGGTCGGACCGGACCCCGGGGGGCGACTGGCCGGGGGTCGGAGGCTGAGCCTGGGTCGGACGGGACCCCGGCGGAGGCTGAATAGTCCGGTTTTGAAGCCGGAGCCGGGGTCCCGTCCGACCGCAAGTCACGCTGAACCCCGCATGAGCCGGACCCGAGGCCCGGCGACCCGTTACGTGCGCTCGAGGATCCCGCGGATGAACGCGGCCTGGCCGGTATGGGTCACGTCATCGTGGATAACGCTCACCAGCCGGACGCCCAGGGTCACCGGCGGATCCCAGCGGTCGTCGACGACCCGGTCGAGATCGGCGTCGGTCAGGCCGGCGATGAAAGCGAGGGTCGCTTCGTGGACGGCGTCGTAGTACTCGCGGAGGAGGTCGGCGTCGACCACCACCGAGGCAACCTGCTCCGAGCTGTGCCCGTACCCGTGGTCCGAAGGCTCGAGCGGCAGGTTGAATCGACCAACCCAGCCCTCCGACATCCAGAGTTGCTCGATCCCGGCGACACCCGCTACATGGTCGTCCTGGATGCGCGTGAGGTGCCAGATCAGCCACCCGATCGAGTTCGCCTCGCTGTCGAGACGGGCAGCGAGTTGATCGCGCGTGAGGCCGGCGAGCACGCGATGAACGACCTCGCGGATCCGCGCAAACGAATCCGCAAGCAACTCGGCGCTGGTCATCGGTTGTCTCCCGTGGCTGTTCGCGGCAAACGGGTCGCGTCCACGCGGACCCTTCCTCCATCATGAGGGTATGACCGAGCATCCCGAAGACCTGCCCTGGAACGACGCTCCCGCCGACTCAGATGCGCCGTTGGGAAGTGCTGAGCCGGACCCCGCCGAGGTGACCGGCGACGAGGACGATCCAGCCAAGCGCGACGAATCCCTGGCGGGACGCCTGCACGACGTCGACGAATACCACCGTGACACCCTCGATGAGCGGCTCCGCGAAGAGGAGCCGGACCGGGCCGCGATGTCGCAGGAACCGGAGGCGGGCGACCTGCAATCGCCGGAGGGAGGCGACGATGACATATCGGTCTCCTCTGGCGAAGGGGATCCGTCGGACTCCGTGGAAGCTGACGACGACGAATCTGCCGAGGAGGCTGCGATCCACGTCATCCCGGACCGCCGGCTGTAGCCGTACCCCGGGCGGTTACACCGAGCTCACCGCTCGGAGGATGTCGACTCGTGATGCCCGCCTGGCCGGCCACCCGGCAGCGACCACGCCGCCGAGAGCACCAAGGCCAACGAACATGACCAGCTCCGTGGTGGGCGCCGAGAAGACCATGGGCGAGCTTGTTCCCATCGCCTGGACCGCCATCCACCCGAAGACGACCCCGACCGTCACTCCGAGAATCGCCCCAAAGACAGCCACGATGACTGCCTCGAGTTTGATCATCGTGCGGGTTTCTCTGCGGCTCAGGCCGACTGCTCGCAGGAGGCCGAGTTCCCGAGTCCGCTCGATCACGGCGAGCGCAAGCGTGTTCATGATGCCCAGCAGCGCTATCACGATGGCCAGCGCGAGCAGCGTGTAGATCAACCCGAGAAGCTGATTGACATTGTCGATCTGGCTTTGTTTGTAAGCAGCCTGATCGAGCAATTGGGCATTCGGATAGTCGGCGGCGATCGCCGTGAGTGCGCTCGATACCTTGGTCTGATCGGCTCCACGGGCCAACCTCAGTGCGACCTCGCCGTCGAGGATCGACGAGAAGCCACGCGCAAAGGTAGCCGGCGAGACGAAGAAGTTGAGGCTCGATCCTTCGATGTTGAAGATCATCGAGACCGTCAACGTCACGTCTCCCTGGGACGGGAACGTGACTGTCACCGCATCGCCCACGTGCAGATGGTTGGCGGACGCGGCGGACTGTGAGACAGCAAGGCCACCGGCCGCTGCAGCATGCGCATCGCCGGCGACGGTGGTGGTGGCGAAGACGTCGCCAAGCTGGACGGCGTCGACACCTTGAACCGCCTCGCCAACGCCGTTACGTGACCAGATTCCCGATTCGATGGCCACCACCTGCCCGATCCCTGGGACACGAGCCATCCTGTCGGCCAGTTGCGGGCTGAAGCCGGCGGCGCCGAAGGTGCTCCCCACCGGCTGGACGATGAAGTCAGCGCGAACCGCCCTGTCGATTGCACCCGCGGTTGAAGCCTTGAGCGAGTCACCCATCACGGCGACAAAGGCAACCAGGCCGATCCCAACCATGAGAGCGGCTGCCGTCCGCGAGGTGCGGGACGGGCTCCGCATGGCATTCCTCTGCGCGAGACGGCCTGACACACCGAACAGCCGAGCGACTGGCCATCCGATCGAGCGAGCCATGGGGCGAGCGGCGACAGGGCTGAGGGCTGCTACCCCCACCATCGCCAGCGCTCCACCGGCTGCAACCACAAGCAGAATGCTGAATACCGAGCCGAACATTCCCCACAGGAGCAGTCCCACGCCTGCGGCGAGCGTCAGGACTCCCCACAGCAGTCGCCGGCGCCCGAGACGCGATTCCTCGCTGGTGAGTTCCTGCACTCAGCGCGGCCATCGGCGAAAGGGCTCGCGTGTGGATCGCGGGAACCAGGGCGGCGGCGGCGGTGACACCGATCCCCACGGCGAAGGCGATCAACACGGTGCGTGGTTCGTACTGGAGCGCGGCGGTCGGGAGCTCCATGCCGAATGCCTTGAGGGCGGCGAACAGCGCGTTGGCGACGAGTGCACCCAACCCCAGGCCGGCGATTGACGCCACGGTGCCCACGACAACGGCTTCGCCGAGCACCGCGAGTGCCACCTGCGTCGTGCTTGCCCCCAACGCGCGAACGAGTCCGAGCTCTCGCGTGCGCTGCGCCACGAGAATGGAGAACGTATTGAAGATGATGAATGCGCCGACAAAGAGCGCGACTCCCGCAAAGACGAGGAGCACCGTGTCAAAGATCGAGAGAGCGGCGGTGATCGTGTCGGCGGTGCGCTGCGAGTTCTGTCGCCCCGGTGACAACGTCGTAGTGACCGCCGAGCACTCGCGCGATTCGATCGCGGAGCTCGGTGGCGCTGGTTCCTGGCACCGCGCGCACATCGATGTAATCGACAGTCCCCGACTTGTGGAGGAGTTGCTGCGCGGTTGGCAGATCGAAGACCGCAACGGTGGCACCCGCCATGCTGTCGAGATCCCCAAAGCCGAATATTCCAACGACCGTGAACGTCTGCCTGCCATCCTGCAGGAGAACGACGACGTGGTCCCCGATGTGGAAGCCGTTGGTGCGCGCGGTCGCCGCGTCGACGGCCACCTCGTCGGGTCCGCTCGGGGCCCGGCCGGAGCGCAGAGTCCACGAGCTCATCTGTGTCCCGCGCGTGCTCACCGAGACGCCGAGCGTTGGAGCTCCCGAGGTGGTCACAGCCTTGCCGTGCTTGTCGAGGAACTGTGCATACCCTTCGACATCACCTGCCGCGGCGGCAACACCGGGAATGGCGGCCACCTTGGTGACGACAGCCTCCGGGATAGGCTGCGCGAGGGTGAACGAGGTGGTCCGCTGCGCAGCGGTTCCGGCTCGAATGACGACGTCGATGTTCGACGTCGTGTGCTGGAAGAAATTGTCGAAGGCGTACTTGGTTGTGTCTGTCAGGATGTAGGTACCGGCGACGAATGCAACGCCGAGGCTGATCGCCAGTGCAGTCAGCAGGAGACGCAGCTTGCGGCTCAGGACTCCCCGCCACGTGAACCGCCACATCTCACGCCTCCACTTCGGTCAGGTGCTCCAAGAGGGCTTCCCGGCTTGGCGCTGATATCTCGGAAACGATGCGGCCGTCACGCACGAAGACAACGCGATCTGCATAACTTGCGATCACGGGGTCGTGCGTGACCATCACGATCGTTTGTCCCAGCTCACGCACCGAACGCTGCATGAAGGAGAGCAACTCCTTCCCCGTCCTGGAGTTGAGATTGCCGCTGGGTTCGTCGGCAAAGATGATGTCCGGGCGAGACATCAGTGCTCGGGCGGCCGCAACCCGCTGTTGCTGACCCCCGCTCAGCTCTGCGGGGAGGTGTCGCAGTCTGGCGCGTAGATCGAGCGTGTCGACCACCGTGTCGAACCATTCCCTGTGCACCGGGTGGTGGGCGATATCAAGAGGGAGGATGATGTTCTCCTCGGCGCTGAGGGTCGGCACGAGGTTGTAAGCCTGAAAGATGAATCCGACGCGGTCGCGCCGCAACCGCGTCAGCCTCCGCTCGTTGAGCGTGGTGAGCTGGACGTCACCAATCCATACGTCGCCTGCCGTCACCCGTTCCAGCCCGGCGAGGCAATACAGAAGCGTGGATTTCCCCGATCCCGAGGGACCCATGATGGCGGTGAACCGACCACCCTCCATCTCGAGTGAGATCCCGTCAACCGCCCGGACAACGTTTGAGCCAGACCCATACGTGCGCGTGATGTCGACCGCACGCGCTGCCGTGATCGTGTGTGGTTTGGCAAGGGCTTCTCGCTCTGCAACGATCATGGCAACGACGCGGTTGCGGCAACTGGTGAGTTCGTTGTACTTGTAGCCGCCACCGACGCCCCCAATTCGTCGCTGATCGTGGCCACCCACTCGCGAATCCGCGTCCAGTCTCGCCAGTCACCCGCATGTGTCTTGGCCATTGCGCTAGCTGGGATGCCCTTCGCTGTGGGAAGAAGCCGCCCACCGAAGGTCCTGTGACCTCGAGCGTGCACTCGGTCCATCAAAGAGGTCACGCCGCCCACTGGAGGGATCTCGACCCGCGACGCAGAATCGTCGAGTGGGCCGGTGCTGAAGAGCCACACCGGAAGCCTGTTCAAGGCGGTTGTGTTCCGGCGCACGAAGCCACGGGCATCCCCGCGCCATCGGAACATGTAGAGCGCCGAACCGATGACGACAGCGTCGTAGCCGGAACCGATGTCAGCTCGGTTAACGCTTGCGACGTCTGCGTGGATTCCGAGGTCCGCAAACGCGTCGCCCATCGCCTTCGCGATTCCCTCTGTCCCGCCTCTCTTGCTCGAGTATGCCACCAGGACGTTCATGACCTTGCCTCGCACCATCCATCCGCAAACTACGGTCTCAGGGTCGTTCTCCGACGGCGCGAATTACCAGGGGCGAACGTCACGAAACCACGAGGCAGTCCCGGGACCTTCGGCTCACGTCGCCGGGGAGCATCCAAGAAGGTCATCAGGTGACGTTCGACCCTGGCATGTGGCTGTGCTGAGGATCCACTGTGAGACGTACGAACTCTCGACCCACGGAGGCGGGCTATGAGCGCCCAACCTTACGCGCCAAACACCAGGTCAAGCCAAGGCTCGCGCGGCGGCGGTATCGCGCTGATCATCCTCGGCACCATCGTCGCGCTGATCGCATTCGGCCTTCTCGCAGGGGGCGGTGTGCTGATGTGGGCGGATCGAACCCAGCGGGATGCGTCCGGCTACCTGACGACACCGAGCACCCGTCTGGACACCACCGCCTACGCGATCGCGGCAACCGATCTCGCTACGACCGTGGATGCGCCCGGGTGGCGCGTCGCATCAGATGCGCTCGGCGTCGCACGGATTCGTGCAGATTCGAGCACGGCCCGCGCGATCTTCATTGGTATCGCGCCGGCGAACGATGTACGGAACTTCCTTTCGGGTGTGGCGTACGAGCAGCTCACGGGGTATGCCCTGGCGCAGGGTGGCCCGACCTACCAGACCCACAACGGCGGCGCCGCGTCGTCGCCGTCATCGCAGCCGTTCTGGACTGCGAGCGTTTCCGGCGTCGGGACGCAAACGTTGACCTGGAAGGTCCAGAGCGGGCAGTGGGCGATGGTGCTCATGAACGCCGACGCGTCGCAGGGGATCACGGCTGACGTATCCGTCGGCGCCACTGCGCCATTTCTTTTTGGGCTGGCTTTGGGGCTGCTGATCGGTGGCGCCGTCGCACTGGTGGTTGCCGGTGCGCTCCTCGCCGGAGGGACCGGCATGATGAGGTCCGGCTCAGGCGCGTCGCCAACCTGGACGGCTTCATCCCAGGCCGGTGCGCTTCCTCCATCGCCGTATCTCGTCGCGCCGCCGCCCCCACCGCCGGTCGTTCCAGGTGCGTCGATGTATCCGCTCCGCATCGAGGGGCGCCTTGATGGGACACCGAGTCGGTGGCTGTGGTTGGTGAAATGGATCCTGCTCATCCCGCACTACGTGGTCCTCGCGTTCCTGTTCGTGGCGGCGTCGGTGCTCACCGTGATCGCGTTCGTCGCGATTCTCTTCACCGGGCGGTATCCACGTTCCATCTTCGACTTCAACGTGGGAGTTGTCCGCTGGTGGTGGCGGGTCAGTTTCTACGGGTACAGCGCGCTCGGCACCGACCACTACCCGCCGTTCACGCTTGAATCGGCACCTGACTACCCCGCAACGCTGGAAGTTCCGTACCCGGAACACCTGTCGAGGGGACTCGTCCTGGTCAAGTGGTGGCTGCTCGCGATCCCGCACTATCTCATCGTTGCTGTGCTCGTCGGTGGCACCGCGGTCGCAGCTCATGGTGCGTACACGTACGCGGCTCCATATACGGGGCTGATCACGGTTCTCGTGCTCATAGCGGCTTTCGCCATGCTGTTCACCGGGCGCTACCCGCGCGGCATTTTCGACCTCGCCCTCGGATTGAACCGCTGGGTATTCCGTGTCCTTGTCTACGTGCTGTTGTTGCGGGACGAGTACCCACCGTTCCGGCTCGACCTGGGTGGAGGGGAAGTATCCGGAACGCCGAGCCCGGTAACACCGGCACCGCCCGGCTCCCTCGGTCAACCGCAGCCCCACGGCACGTGAGCAACGGCTCGGGCGCCCCGAATCCGCGCCGATCTGGGTCAGAATAGGGCCGCCATGCTGGGCTCCCAGGGCGCTACGCTCGTGCTCGAAAGCGAAGGCTTGGAAGCTGTGATCACCGCGCTTCGTGACCGGGGCTACACGGTGATCGCCCCGACCGTGCGCGACGGAGCGATCACGTACGAGGCGATCGCCGGCAGTGTCGAGCTTCCACGCGGTGTCGGCGACGAACAGGCGCCGGCGCGATACCGGCTGCGCGATCGCCACGACGCCGCTCTATTCGGCTTCGCCGCCGCACCGGCCTCCTGGAAACGGTACCTGTATCCGCCGACCATGACGCTGTGGCGGACGAGACGCGACGAGCACGGAACGCTGACGTTCGAGGAGACGTCCACGTCGCCGCCACGGTATGCGTTTCTCGGTGTCCGAGCGTGCGAGCTCGCCGCGATCCTCGTGCACGACCGGGTCTTCGCGAAGTCGGCGCATCCCGATCCGGCATATGCTGCGCGTCGTCGAGAGCTGTTCATCATCGCCGTGCACTGTGGGTCGCCGTCCGGTGTCTGCTTCTGCACGTCGATGGACACGGGACCCCGCGCACGCGACGGATTTGACCTCGCCATCACCGAGCTGCTCGACGGCGAGGTGCCGCGCTACGTTATCGAAGCGGGGTCGCCGGCCGGTCAGGGCGTGCTCGACGGCCTGCCGGCCCACGCGGCGAGCGAGCAGGATCTGGAGGCGGCTCGCGCCGTCACCGAAGCCGCCGCACGGTCCATGGGCCGGCAGATGGACACGCGCGGACTGCCCGAGATGCTGCAGCGCAATCTCGAGCATCCACGCTGGGACGACGTCGCCGCTCGGTGTCTGAGTTGCGGCAACTGCACCATGGCGTGCCCGACGTGTTTTTGCAGCGACGATGTTGAATTGCAGGCGCCGGACGGCGAATCGAGCTCTCGCCTCCGCGAGTGGGCGTCCTGCTTCTCGCGTGATTTCTCCTACATACACGGTGGTGTGGTCCGGCAGACCGTGAAGAGCCGCTATCGCCAGTGGATGACCCACAAGTTGGGGACGTGGTGGGAGCAGTTCGAGACATCGGGATGCGTCGGGTGCGGGCGCTGCATCGCGTGGTGCCCGGTGGGTATCGACATCACGGAGGAGGCGGCGGCGATTCGCGCAACCGACGGCCTCCCGGCGATTACGACGTGAAGACCATCGCCGGGGAGCTCACGGCACACCGTTTCTTCGCGGGCATGGACGCCGAGCACCTCGAGGTGCTCACCGGTTGCGCTCGCAACGTCGTGATCCCGGCAGGTGCATCGATCATCCGTGAAGGGGCGCAGGCCGGAACCTTCTGGGCGCTCCGGACTGGAAGGGTCGCGCTCGGTGTCACCGCACCGGGTCGGGGCATGGTGACCATCGACACGCTCCACGCAGGGGATGTCCTTGGCTGGGCATGGCTCTTTCCCCCCTTCCGCTGGCACTTCGACGCCGATGCGCTCGACGATGTGCACGCGGTGGCGTTCGACGCCGTTTGTCTGCGTGGTAAGTGCTCGTCCGACCCGGCGCTCGGCTTCGACCTCGCGCAGCGCGTGGCTGCAATCCTCGGTGATCGTCTCAATGCTGCGCGCCTGCGCATCCTGGATCTGTATGGCTCAACTCACCCAGCCTGATTCCAGCCCGCGTGCTCCGATGACTCCGGTGAGCTACAGAGTCGTCGGTCGCCGCGAGGAGACAGCCGACGTGGTGACCCTGCAGCTCGAACCCAATGACGGTTCGCGGCTGCGCTTCGCCGCCGGTCAGTTCAACATGCTCTATGCGTATGCGGTCGGCGAGGTGGCGATCTCGATCAGCGGGAACCCGCTCGTCGACGCCCCCATCAAGCACACGATCAGAAACGTCGGCAGCGTTTCCGGGGCACTCTGCCGGCTTCAGGTCGGCGAGACGCTTGGTGTGCGTGGTCCGTACGGCTCGAGCTGGGGGTTGGACACGGCGGCCGGGAGAGATCTGGTGATCGTGGCCGGAGGCATCGGCCTGGCGCCCCTTCGGCCGGTGATCACCCAGATCCTTTCGGAGCGCGATCGATTCGGCGTCGTCGAGGTCGTCATCGGAACCCGCACGCCTGACGAGCTGGCGTACGCCGACGAGGTTGAGGCCTGGCGCCGGCGAGACGATCTTGCCGTCCACGTGACCGTCGATCGGGCGACGCCCGGCTGGCAGGGAACGGTCGGCGTCGTCACGACTGTTCTTCCCAGGATCCACTGCGATCCCAACGCGATCGCCCTCGTGTGCGGCCCCGAGGTCATGATGCGGTTCACCGCACTGGCCTTGATGGAGCGCGGCCTACCGTCTTCACACATCCGCGTGTCCATGGAACGCAACATGCAGTGCGCGATCGCGCAGTGCGGGCACTGTCAGCTGGGCTCGGTATTCGTGTGCGCCGACGGCCCGGTCATGACGTGGGAGCAGGTCGAGCCACTGCTTGCGGTGCGTCAGCTGTGACCGCGCCGGCGCTGCCCAAACTTGCGGTCTGGAAGTTCTCCTCGTGCGACGGCTGCCAGCTCACCCTGCTCGACTGCGAGGACGAACTCCTCGCGGTCGCCGGCCAGGTGGAGATTGCCTATTTTCTCGAGGCGTCGCGCGCGGCCATCGCCGGCCCGTACGCCCTCTCGCTCGTGGAGGGATCGATCACCACGGCCGGCGACATCGAGCGAATTCGCGAAGTCCGGCGCGTCTCGGGCCACGTGGTCTCCATAGGAGCGTGCGCAACTGCAGGTGGAATCCAGGCATTGCGGAACTTCGCCGACGTTCGCGAGTTCACGTCCATCGTCTATGCACATCCCGAATACATTCATACCCTCGACCGATCGACGCCGCCCTCGGCGCACATCGATGTGGACTTCGAGCTGCACGGATGTCCGATCGACAAACACCAGTTGCTCGAGGTGATCACCGCCTTTCTGCACGAGCGTAAGCCCCAGATCGCGTCCCACTCCGTGTGCGTCGAATGCAAGCGCCGAGGGACCGTCTGCGTCATGGTCTCCAAGGGAATCCCCTGCCTCGGGCCGGTGACGCACGCCGGGTGTGGTGCGATCTGTCCTGCCTATGACCGTGGGTGCTACGGTTGCTTCGGTCCGGCGGATACGACCAACATTCCGGGATTTGTCGACGCTCTGAGCGCGAACGGAATGTCGGGCTTCGACCTCGTGCGGGTCCTTCGTACGTTCAATGCCGAAGCACCCGAGTTTCGAGAGGCAAGCGTCAAAGCCGAGATGTCAATGGAGCACCCATGACCCACAGCCAGACCGGATCGCGGACTTTTTCGGTGGCCTCGCTGGCGCGGGTCGAGGGCGAAGGGAGCATGCACGTCGTCGTACGGGACGGGGAGGTCCGCGACGTCGAGTTGCGCATCTTCGAGCCCCCACGGTTCTTCGAGGCATTCCTGCGAGGGCGCTCGTACACCGAGGTCCCGGACATCACGGCGCGCATCTGCGGTATCTGCCCGGTCGCATACCAGATGAGTGCCTGTCAGGCGATCGAGAACGCATGCGGGGTGACGATCGACCCGCAGGTGCGGGCGCTGCGCCGCCTCCTCTACTGCGGCGAGTGGATCGAAAGCCACGCGCTGCACATCTATCTTCTTCATGCGCCGGACTTTCTCGGTTACGAGAGCTCGATCGAACTCGCACGTGATCACCGGGACATCGTCGAGCGCGGCCTCAGGCTCAAGAAGGTGGGCAACGACATCCTCAACGTGCTCGGGGGCAGGGCGATCCACCCGGTCAACGTCCGCGTGGGTGGCTTCTACAAGGTGCCCCCAACGGTCGAACTCGCCGCGCTGGCCGAACGCCTCCGGTGGGCGCGCGACGCGGCCATCAGCACGGCTCGCTGGGTCGCGACCTTCGATTTCCCGGACCTGACGCTGGACGGCGACCTGGTGGCGCTGCACAACGAGGTCGAATACCCGATCACCGAGGGGCGAATCGCATCGACGTCGGGACTTGACATCGGCGTCGAGGACTTCCTCGAGCATTTCGGCGAGGAGCACGTCGCGCACTCCACAGCGCTCCACGGACGCGCCCGAGACGGCGCCTTCACGGTCGGGCCGCTGGCGCGGTACAACCTCAACTTCGAAAGCCTGCCCGCGATCGTCAAACAGGTCGCCGCCGACGTGGGTGTGAGTCAGACCTGCCGCAATCCATTCCAGAGCATCGTCGTGCGCGCGTTGGAGGTGGTCTTCGCGTGCGACGAGGCGCTTCGGATCATCGATGCGTACCAGCCACCGGAGCACCCCGCGGCCGCGATCCCCGCTGTCGCCGCCACCGGGCACGGTTGCACCGAGGCGCCGCGCGGTCTCCTCTACCACCGTTACACAATTGATGCCGGCGGCATCATCAGCGACGCGATCATCGTGCCGCCGACCGCTCAGAATCAACCGTCGATCGAGCACGGTCTGCGACAGTTCGTGCAGGAGCGTCTCGACCTCGATGATGCGGAGTTGACCAGACAGTGCGAGCAGGCGATCCGCAACTACGACCCATGCATCTCGTGCGCGACGCACTTCCTCGATCTCACCGTGGATCGAGGGTGAGCGCTCCACCGGTCGTCATCGGTATCGGCAACCGCTACCGCCGTGATGACGGCTCGGCACTGCGGGTGATCGACGCCCTCGCAGGTCGCGTTCCCGCCACCACAGTCCTCATGGAGAGCGACGGTGAGCCCGCCCGGCTCATCGATTCGTGGGCAGACGCCTCCCTGGCAATTGTTGTCGAGACGGTTCGTCAGGGCGGCAGCCCGGGAGCCGTCTCAGACCTCGATTGGCGATCATACGAAGCGCGTTCGAGCAGTGGCGAACGCGGATCGCACGGCCTCGGGATCCTCGAAGCGATTGCCCTGGGCCGCGCCGTCGGGCGCATGCCGCGGCAACTCCTCGTCGTCGGCATCGAACCCGAAGATCTGGGTTGGGGTGAGGGTCTGAGCGATGCGGTGGCCCGCGGCATCATTGTCGCCGCAGATCTGGTCCTCGACTTTCTCCGGAGGGACGGTCCGGGGCTCGCGCAGGCCGGCCCGAATTCGTAGGGTCAATCGCGGCACGCGAAACCGGCCGTCTCCTCAGCCTTGAAAACGCGTGCGTGGGTCACGAAGTGCTGGTTCGGCCCCGCTGACAGTGAGAACCCCTCGGGCAGGCCGTCGCTCACGTCGAGGATCAACTGCGTGTGCTGCCATGCCGCGAACTGACGGTGATCGATGTAGAAGGGGCAGCCGCCGACGTCGCCGAGCCATACGTCGTAATCGCTGAGCACGAATTCACCGAGGTGGAAGCAGATCGGGAGGCTGCCATCGCAACAGCCCCCCGATTGAAAGAACATCAGCCTGCCACGCTCCGAAACCAGACCGTCGATTGCCGCGAGGGCGGCAGGGGTGGCGACCACACGCGCGGTTGACGCTGTCGCGGAGGTGTGGTCGCTCACCATGATCGCCTCCTAGAAGAAGCCGAGCGGCTTGGCGCTGTAGCTCACAAGGAGGTTCTTGGTCTGCGAGTAGTGCTCCAGCATCATCTGGTGATTCTCGCGACCAACGCCGGAGATCTTGTATCCACCAAAGGCCGCGCCCGCCGGATACAGGTGGTAGCAGTTCGTCCAGACCCGGCCGGCCTTGATCGCCCGGCCCATCCGGTAGGCCCTGCTGCCGTCGCGCGTCCACACGCCGGCTCCCAGGCCGTACAGGGTGTCGTTGGCGATCGCGATGGCTTCGGCCTCGTCCTTGAACGTCGTGACCGCGAGCACCGGCCCGAAGATCTCCTCCTGGAAAACGCGCATCTTGTTGTTGCCTTCGAGGACCGTGGGCTGGAAGTAGTACCCACCTGCGATGTCCTCGCCGACCGTGGCCCGCTTGCCGCCGATGAGGCACTGCGCACCCTCGTCGATGCCGATCTTCACGTACGCCTCGATCTTCTCGAGCTGCTGCGCGGAGTTCTGCGCACCGACCATGGTGCTCACGTCAAGCGGGTTGCCCTGCTTGATCGCGCGGATACGAGCGAGGCAACGATCCATGAATCTCTCGTAGATCAACTCCTGGATCAGAGCACGGGAAGGGCAGGTACAGACTTCGCCCTTGTTGAAGGCGTAGAGCACGAGACCCTCGATGGCCTTGTCGAGGAAGTCGTCATCCGCCGCCATCACGTCCTCGAAGAAGACGTTCGGCGACTTTCCGCCCAACTCGACTGTCGACGGGATGAGATTCTGAGCGGCGTACTGCATGATCAGGCGTCCTGTCACGGTCTCGCCGGTAAAGCCGATCTTGGCGATGCGCGGGCTCGATGCCAGCGCCTTGCCGATCTCACCACCGGGCCCTGTGACGATGTTGATCACGCCTGGCGGGACGATGTCCGCGATCACCTCTGCCAGCTTGAGAATCGACCACGGGGTCGGCGATGCCGGCTTCAGCACCGTGCAGTTGCCCGCCGCCAGCGCGGGTGCGATCTTCCAGGCAGCCATCAGGAGCGGGAAGTTGAACGGGATGATCTGTCCGACGACTCCCAGCGGCTCGTGATAGTGATACGCGACCGTGTCCTTGTCGATCTCGGTGCTGCGGCCTTCGAGCGACCGAGTCGCTCCGGCGAAGTAGCGGAAGTGGTCGACGGCAAGGGGCAGATCGGCCGCAAGGGTTTCCCGAACCGGCTTTCCGTTCTCCCAGCTCTCTGCCACAGCCAGCATCTCGAGATTCGCCTCGATGGCATCGGCAATGCGGTTGAGGACGGCGGCACGCTCGGTCAAGGAGGCTGCGCCCCACGCGTCCTTGGCGGCGTGAGCCGCGTCCAGCGCAAGCTCCACGTCCTCCGCCGTCGACTGTGCGACCTCACAGAAGACCTTGCCGTTGACTGGACTGATGTTGGGCATGTACCTGCCCGAAACCGGTGGGACCCAGCGACCGCCGATGAAGTTGTCGTAGCGCGGCTTCAGCTGCACCACGCTGCCAGGCTCGCCGGGTGGCGTGTACACCTTCCCAGCGGGTTTGGCTTCAATCTGAACTGGTTCCAACGTAAGTGTCATGGCGACGCCTCCTGTGGACGGTTGCTCGCTTGTCGTCCTCCACGCTACGAGTGCCGGCTGCGAAGCAACAGGGTCCAACGTCGTCGAACGCGCATGAGATAAAGGTCCTTCGGCCCGCGGATTCTCAACCAATGACACTTCCGCGGCATCCACAGGTGGCTGCGACGACGGATGTGGAGGCGCTGGTGGCTCGGTTGACCTTCGCCACGGCGAATGGATGCCAAAGGGCCCTACCCTCGCCGCCCTGCGCTCCGTACCGTTGACCTGAGACCACCACCACTGGAGTGCACCATGACCGTCAAGATCGCCATCAACGGATTCGGACGCATCGGACGCGACGTCGTGCGTGCGGCGCGCGACCGCGGTGATGATTTCGATGTCGTCGCGGTCAACGACATCACCACACCCTCGAACTCTCGCCCATCTGCTCACATATGACAGCGTGTTCGGCCGGTATCCAGGCACGGTCACGGCGGGCAGCGACTCGATCACTGTGGATGGTCACACGGTCTCGGTGTTCGCTGAACGCGAACCAGGAAAGCTCCCCTGGCGTGACCTCGGCGTTGACATCGTGATCGAATCAACAGGCCACTTCACCGACGCGGTGAAGGCGCGCGCGCACCTCGAGGCCGGCGCGCGCAAGGTGGTGATCACCGCCCCCGCGAAGAACGAGGACATCACCGTCTGCATGGGTGTGAACCACGAGGCCTACAACCCTGCCAAACACCACGTGATCTCCAACGCCTCCTGCACGACGAACTGCCTGGCGCCGGTTGCCAAAGTCCTGTCGGACACCTTTGGTATCGAGGCCGGTTTCATGACCACGGTGCACGCGTACACCGGCGATCAGGTCATCCTCGATGCACCGCACAAGGACCTTCGCCGGGCCCGCGCCGCGGCGCTGTCGATCATTCCGACGACAACCGGCGCAGCCAAGGCGGTGGCGCTCGTCATGCCCGAGCTCAAGGGCAAGTTCCACGGCCTGGCATTGCGGGTGCCAGTGCCCGACGTCAGTCTCGTCGACCTCACGCTGACCCTTTCGACGGCGGCAACGGTCGAGGCGATCAATGCGGCGATGCGCGAGGCGGCCGATACCTGGCTCGCGGGAATCCTCGCCGTGTCCGATGAGCCGCTGGTCTCATGCGACTTCACCAAGAACAGTCATTCGTCCATCTTCGACGCCCTCAGCACAATGATGATCGGCGACCACACCGCCAAGGTGCTGTCCTGGTATGACAACGAGTGGGGATATTCCTGCCGGGTCATCGACCTGGTCCAGCTCATCGCCGGGAAGCTCTGACATGGCCGAAGTCGCGCGCGGCGGGATTGACAAGGCGACGATCGATGACATCGACGTCAGCGGGCGGCGTGTGCTGCTGCGTGTCGACTTCAACGTGCCCATGCGTGATGGGCGCATCGTCGATGATCGGCGCATCCAGGCTGCACTCCCGACGATCGAGGCTTTGCGCGGCCGGGGCGCACGGATCGTGCTGGTTACTCACCTCGGCAGGCCGAAGGGCCATATCGATCGCTCGCTCAGCGTTGGCCCGCTGGCCCGCCGCCTGAGCGTTCTCCTGCGAGCTCCCGTTCGCCAGGCTTCAGACGTCGTCGGTCCCTCCGCAATGGCGATGGCGTCAACACTCTGCGACGGTGACGTGGGCATGATCGAGAACGTCCGCTTCGAGCCGGGAGAGGAGACGAACGACCCCGCTTTGGCGGCGAAGTTCGCCTCGCTCGCCGAGGTCTACGTCAATGACGCCTTTGGTACCGCACATCGCGCTCACGCGTCGACTGAAGGCGTGGCCCATCTGCTCCCGGCGGTTGCCGGACGCCTCACGGCGCGCGAGCTCGACGCTCTTGCCGATGTCCTGGAGCACCCTCGGCGTCCGCTGGTGGCGATCATCGGAGGCGCCAAGATCTCGACCAAGATCGGAGTGCTTGCCAATCTCGGCGATCGCGTCGACATGCTGTGGGTCGGTGGCGCGATGGCCACGACATTCCTCCGAGCGCAGGGCATCTCCACGGGACGCTCGCTGGTCGAGGAGGACTTCGTGGAAGCTGCACGTGGTCTGCTCGAATCGTCAGCGAGGACTCATGGACACTTGGCGCTGCCCACCGACGTGGTTGTGAGCGAAAGCCCGGATGGGAGCGCGCCGGCGCACGTTGTCGCGGTTGAGGCCATCCGCGAAGACATGATGGTGGTCGACATCGGGCCGGACACAGCCGCACACATCGCGGCGGATTGTTTCGGTGCCGGAACGGTCGTCTGGAACGGGCCGCTCGGGATCTATGAGATACCCGCGTTCGCGCAGGGCACGCAGAGCGTTGCTCACGCCCTCGCGGAGATACCGGCGTTCACGATCATCGGTGGCGGCGACCTCGCTGCCGCCGTCGAGCAAGCCGGGGTTGCCGACCGGATGGGTTTCATCAGCACGGGTGGCGGCGCAACCATTGAATATCTCGAGGGCAAGACGCTTCCGGGGCTCGCCGCCCTCCGTGAGCGCAAGGCTCTACGACCCGCGACCCGATAGGCCGTCCCCGAGCGCCACGCCGGCGATCAGTGCGGCCTCGTGCGATCCCTATTCGCCGGAGCGACGATCAGCCATTCTTGCGCGTGGTGTCGTCCGGAAAGCGATGCGGGTCCTGCTTCGCCATCTCCTCGTACACGTCCCATCGCTGTTCCACCGCATGCTGTGCCAACCCGAGCAGGCGGTCAGCTTCGACAGGATGCGTCGTGAGCAGGGTGCGATACCGTAGCTCCTTGAAGCGATAGTCGTCGAGTGGGATGCGCGGCCGCGGCGAGTCAAGACGGAAGGGATTGCCACCGTCAGCACGCACCACCGGGTCATAACGCACCAGAGGCCAGTGTCCACTGGCCACCGCGCCATATTGTTGATCGAGGCCTGTGCGCATGTCGATCCCCTGCTCGATGCAGTGGCTGTAGGCGAGGATGAGAGACGGACCGTCATACGCCTCGGCTTCGCGAAACGCCTGCAACGTCTGCTGGGGGTCTGCACCCATCGCCACCCGGGCGACATACACGTTGCCGTAGGCGATCGCCTGCAGCGCCAGATCCTTCTTGGCAACCGTCTTGCCGCCGGCGGCGAACTTCGCCACGGCCCCGAGCGGCGTCGACTTGGACATCTGTCCGCCCGTGTTCGAGTACATTTCGGTGTCGAGCACCAGCACGTTCACGTTGCGTCCGGTGGCGAGCACATGGTCGAGGCCACCGGCGCCGATGTCGTATGCCCAGCCGTCGCCACCGATGATCCAGACACTGCGACGAACCAGATGGTCCACAACGCTGCGGAGATCCGCAGCAGCTGGGCTGTCGAGGCCGGCGAGCCGTCGCTTCAACTCATCGACGCGCTGACGTTGCATCTGGAGCTCAGAACTCTCGTCGTTGGGGTGCATCCAGGATGCCGGCGACAAGGTCGGCACCCATCACGTCGGTCAGTTCGGTGAGGCGCCTGCGGGCGAGGTCGGTGTGACGGTCGATCGTGAGCCGGAAGCCGAGGCCGAACTCTGCGTTGTCCTCGAAGAGCGAGTTCGACCATGCCGGGCCCCGGCCTTCGGCGTTGCTCGTCCAAGGGGTTGTCGGAAGGTTGCCACCATAGATCGATGAGCACCCGGTTGCGTTTGCGACCATCAGCCGGTCGCCGAAGAGTTGCGAGAGCAGTTTGATGTAGGGCGTCTCGCCGCAGCCCGCGCACGCGCCGGAGAATTCGAAGAGCGGTTGGAGGAATTGCGTCCCCCGCACAGTGCCGAAGTCGACGCGAGACCGATCGGGCAGCGGCAGCGATTCGAAGAACGCGATGTTCTCCCGCTCTGCAATGACCAACGGCACCCGATCAGCAAGATTGATGGCCCGGCGCTCGGGCCGGTCAGGTGCGACGACCGGGCACGCCTCGACACACAGCGCGCACCCGGTGCAGTCCTCGACGTACACCTGCAGCGTGTAGCGGGTGTCGGGCAGGCCCCGCGCGGAGAGTGGGGCGCTGTGGAACGACGCCGGCGCGCCCCCCAGCGCGGACTCGTCGTAGTACTGCGATCGGATGACACTGTGCGGGCACACAAAGCTGCAGTTGCCGCACTGAATGCACAGCCCCGGATCCCACTCGGCCACCAGGTCGGAGATGTTGCGCTTCTCATACGCGGCTGTCCCGCTCGGATAGGTCCCGTCCACGGGCAGCGCACTGACCGGCAGCTCGTTGCCCCGCCCGGAGAGCATCGCCGCCGTCACCGTGCGCACGAACTCAGGCGCATCGAGGGGGACTTCGGGTATCAGCTCGCGCGTCGAGGTCACCCGGTCCGGAACATCGATGCGGTGCAGGCCCTCCAATGCACGGTCGACGGCCGCCTCGTTGCGCTCGACGACATCCTTTCCGCGACGTCCATACGTTTTGGCGATGGTTGCCTTGATCCGTGCGATCGCCAGGTCACGGGGGAGCACACCAGAGATGGCGAAGAAGCACGTTTGCAGGATGGTATTGGTGCGTCCGGGGATCCCTGCCTCGCGTGCCATGGTGCCGGCGTCAATGGCAAATACCTTCAGGCGCTGTGCGACGATCTCGGCCTGTACGGGCCGCGGCAGCGCATCCCAGACCTCCGCCGCCGGGTATGGACAGTTGAGCAGCAGCGTCGCGCCCGGCGCCGCTCTGTCGAGGATGTGTACGCGCTCGAGCGCGCTGAACTGGTGGCAGGCGACAAAGCTCGCTTTCTGCACCAGGTACGGCGCCCGAATCGGGTGGGGACCGAAGCGGAGATGCGAGACCGTCTGCGACCCCGACTTCTTCGAGTTGTAGACGAAGTAGCCCTGGGCGTAGACGTTGTCCTCCGCCCCGAGGATCTTGATGGTGTTCTTGTTCGCGCCCACGGTGCCATCCGAGCCGAGTCCGAAGAAGATCGCTCGAACCGTTCCGGTGGGCTCGATATCCAGTGACGCGTCATAGGCGAGGCTTGTCGCCGAGACGTCGTCGTTGATGCCGATCGTGAAGCCTCGCCGCGGCTTGACGCGCGCGAGCTCGGCGAAGACGCCGGCCGCCATGCCGGGAGTGAATTCCTTGGAGGACAGTCCGTAGCGCCCGCCGATCACCATGGGAGGTCGCGTCCCTTCGTCGTCGGCGTACGCCTCCGCAAGCGCGGCGACGACGTCGAGGAACAGCGGTTCACCCGCCGAGCCCGGCTCCTTGGTCCGATCCAGCACCGCAATCCGGCGCACCAACTCGGGGAGTGCCTCAATCAGTGCGCGAACCGGAAACGGGCGGTAGAGCCGGACCTGCAGAACACCGACACGCTCACCGGATGCATTGAGATGCGCCGCTGTCGCGCACGCCGTTTCACCCGCTGACCCCATCACCACGACCACCCGGTCGGCTTCAGGGTGACCCGTGTACTCGACGATGTGATAGCGACGGCCGGTGCGCTCGCCGAGTCGGCCCATGACGTCCTCGACGACGCGCGGCGTGCGCGCGTAGAAAGGATTGACGGTCTCGCGTGCCTGAAAGAATGTATCGGGGTTCTGCGCCGTGCCGCGTATGAACGGTCGCTCCGGCGAAAGCGCTCTCCCGCGGTGGGCACGAACCAGCGTCTCGGGAACGAGCGCACGCAGGTCATCGTCCGAGAGCATCTCGACCGTGTTCAGCTCATGAGACGTGCGAAACCCATCGAAGAAATGCACGAAGGGAATCCGCGTCTCCAGGCTGGCCGCCTGGGCCACGAGCGCGAGGTCGTGCGCCTCCTGAACCGACGCTGATGCCAGCAGCGCGAAACCCGTCTGGCGCACCGCCATGACATCCGAGTGATCCCCGAAGATGGAGAGGCCCTGCGCCGCCAGCGACCGCGCAGCAACGTGCATCACCGCGGGAGTGAGCTCTCCCGCGATCTTGTACATGTTCGGGATCATCAGCAGCAAACCCTGGGAAGCCGTGAACGTCGTTGCCAGCGCGCCACCCTGGAGAGCGCCGTGGAGCGCACCGGCAGCGCCGCCTTCACTCTGCATCTCGACGACCACGGGCACGCTGCCCCAGACGTTGGGGCGCTCCTGACTCGACCAGTCGTCGGCCAGCTCAGCCATCGGTGACGATGGAGTGATCGGGTAGATGCAGCAGACCTCATTGAGCCGGTAGGCCACCGACACCGCCGCCTCATTGCCGTCGATGGTCACGCGAGTCATGCCGGCTCTGGAATCATGTCGATCGCATGTACGGGGCACTGCTCGAAGCACGCCCCGCACCCGGTGCATCGAGTCATGTCGAACCTGTAGCGATTTCCAGGTCCGAGCTTGACGATCGCCGTCTCCGGGCATGCGCCGAGACAGCCATCGCACTCGAAGCAGTTGCCGCACGACAGGCAGCGGCGCGAACTCGTAGGTCGCCTCGCGAGAGGACAGACCCCCCACCACCTCGCTGAACGCCTCGGTGCGCAGGTCCGCGGGCAGTTGCGGCTGTACGCGCCGCGCGGCATCGCCGAAATACCAGAGATGCAGATCCGTGAACGCTGCCATGTCGTGCTTCACCGCGCCGGGCACGTCAACCCCACGCAGGTAGGCATCGATATGCGACGCCGCCTTCTTGCCATGGCCGACACCAACGGTCACGGTGCGCTCGCTCGGGACCATGTCCCCGCCCGCGAAGACGCCGGGCCGCCCGGTCATCATCGCCGGCGACACCACCACCGTCCCGTCCGAGCCGAACTGCACACCGTCGACATTGCGCAGGAAGGCCGTATCGGTCTCCTGGCCCAGAGCGAGGATGAGGGTGTCTGCCGCCAGCGTTTCGAGGCGGCCCGTCGGCCGCGGGAACCCCGCGTCATCCAGTTCCATGACCTCGACCGTCAACTCAGGTCCCTCGAACGCGGTGATGGTGCGTAGCCAGTTGATCCGTACGCCCTCGCGCTCGGCATCCTCCGCCTCCTCCTGCTGCGCAGGCATCTGCTCACGCGTCCGCCGGTACACGATCAAGGCGTCGTCGGCGCCGAGCCGCCGGGCGACCCGGGCCGCGTCCATCGCCGTATTGCCTCCGCCGTACACCGCGACGCGGTGTCCGACCGACGGCCGCGCGCCCGAGGCGACCGTGCGCAGGAGCGAGACGGCATCGACAATCCGTCCCGCGTCCCGAGTGGGGATATCGACACGTTTCGAGAGGTGAGCGCCGACCGCGACGAAGACGGCGTCGAAGTGCCCTTCGGCTCGTTCGGCCTCGAGATCCTCAACTCGATGGTTGCACGTGATGCGGACCCCCAGGTCGCGGACGCGGCCCACCTCCGCGTCAAGCACGTCACGTGGCAGCCGGTATGCGGGAATGCCGTAGCGCATCATCCCGCCGGGCAGAGAACTCGCATCGCGAACCTCAACCGCATGACCGCGCCTGACCAGGTGATATGCCGCGGAGAGACCGCTCGGGCCGGCACCGACGATCAGGACACGCTTGCCCGTCGAAGGCGGGGTCGGCGCGAACTGCCAACCCTGCTCGAGGGCTTCGTCACCGAGGAAACGCTCGACCGCGTGGATCGACACTGCGCTGTCGAGCTCACTCCGGTTGCATACGCTTTCGCACGGGTGGTAGCACACGCGTCCATGAATCGCTGGAAAAGGGTTGTTGGCGACCAGTTCGAGCCATGCATCGTGGGTGCGACCCGCCTCGGTGTGAGCGAGCCACGCCTGGATGTTCTCCCCAGCCGGGCAGCCGGCGTTACACGGTGGCAGCAGGTCCACATAGCGAGGCTGGCGCCGGCGCGCCGGACCGGCGTTCAGTCGCTGATGGACGAGATCCGGAAGCGGCGTAATGTCTGGACGGTGATCGGTCATGTCCGCGGCCCCGGCCGCAAGGTGCCAGAATCGCTGTCGTGAGTGACCAGGAGTCCTTCCGACGCCCGACCCGGCTGACGGTCGGCGACGTGATGACCGCTGATGTGGTGACGATCTCCACCGACACCCCGTTCAAACACATCGAGCAGTTGATGAACGAGCACCACGTCAGCGCCCTTCCGGTGTTGGATGCGGACGGTGCACTGGTCGGCCTGGTTTCCGAGGCCGATCTGCTGCTCAGGACCGAGGCCTCTGGCGACGAGCCCGGAGGGTGGACTCGCGAAGCGCGTGAGCGCCGGGCTAAGGCGCAGGCGCCGACGGCGGCCGGGTTGATGTCGTCGCCGGTGGTCACCACGACATCCGACCAGCCCCTCGCAGCAGCCGCACGCATGATGCGCAAGCGGAATGTCAAGCGCTTGCCGGTCGTCGACGGTGGCAGATTGGTTGGCATCGTGAGCCGGGCGGATGTGCTGAAAAGCTATCTTCGTACCGATGCTGACATTCGTTCCGACGTCATCGACGGCGTCGTGCGCGGCAGCATGTGGTTGGACCCGTCGGCCTTTGATGTCGAGGTCGATGACGGTGTGGTGCGAATTCACGGCGAGCTGGATCGGCGAAGCGACGTCGAGATCCTCACCACGCTCATCCTTGGTGTCGACGGCGTCATCGACGTCGACGCATCGCTGACCTACCGCTTCGACGATCGCAAGGTGACGCCGCCGAAGGAGCTCGGGGGCATCTGATCGCAGCGGGCGATCAGCTCGCATGCTCCGGTACAACCAGCAGGCTGGCATGCCCCGAGTGCAGGAGCTTGGTCGAGACGCTCCCGAGGAGCAGACGTCGCACCGCACCGAGGTCGCGGCTCCCGACGACGACGAGGGTGGTGCAGGTGAGCTCGCTCGCGGCTGCCATCAGCATGCACGCAGGATCACCCACCACAACGCTGGTCTCGACGACGCGTCCCGCAATCGGATTCAGGCTCCTCGCGAAGTCCTCGATGTACTCAGCGTCGATCTCATCATCGGAGTCGGGGCTGGAATACTGAGCGGCCGCGACCGACACCAGGGGCTCGACCTCCAGGAGCGCGATCGAAGCATCCGCGTAGAGGTCGACGATGCCGGCGGCGAGCCGCGCCGCGCTTCTGGCAGCGCTTGAACCATCGAAGCCGACGATGACCTGCTCGGGCGGCCACGTATCGGCTCCGCCCCTGACGATCAGCACGGGCCGATGCACGGAGTGCACCACATGCTCGGAGACGCTGCCGGCCAGCACACGCTTGACGCCCTCGAGCTCACGGCTCCCGACCACAACGAGATCAGCGTCGACCATCGCGGCAACTTCCATGATCGCGGTGAAGGCCGGCTCTCGTGCAATGCGAAGACTGCCGACCGTTGCCCCGAGCGCAACCACGCGGTCGGATTCAGCATCGAGCAGCTTCCGTGCATCCATCTCAAACGCGTCCCACGCACTTTGGGGACCGATGTATGGCGCATACGCGAGCGCGCTGGCGGGAGCAAACTCGTATGCCGTGACCAGGTGCAGTGCCGCGTCCGAACGCCTCGCCAGATCCGCCGCGGCGCCGAGTGCCCGATGCGCGGCGTCGGAGCCGTCGGTGGCGAGCAGGATGTTCTGCAGCTTGACGGCACGCCGTCCGAGCTTCTCTTCGAGGCTGAGCACTTGCATGGCCGGATCTCCGATGGTCACTGACTTGTAGATCAAGGAAACCAGGCTGGTGCGCCGCACACAACGGTCCTTTGTCACCTCATCGGACGGCGATGGACCCTATGTGGACGAGATCGACGACTAAGCTTGCCGGATGGCGAGCGCAACCCCCGGCCCACCACGGAGGCCGGCACCCGGAGCTCCTCAGGGACCGAACCTGGTCGGGTACAACCCGATGCGCTGGCGGCGCTTCTGGGTGTTCATCTTCGGCCTGCTCCTGCTCAACATCATCGTCAGCAGCATCATCCAGTCCGCGAGCCAGCCGGCCTCGGTGACCATTCCCTACAACCTCTTCCTCGACGAGGTCAATGGCGGCAACGTGGTGAACATCACCGCGACCGGTGACGCGATCACGGGAACGACCAAGACGGCCGTCAGCGCGGGCTCCGGACAACCGAGCGCGAAGAATTTCCTGACCCAGCGTCCGTCATTCGCCAGCGACAACCTCGAGGCCACGCTGCTCAAGAACAAGGTCAGCATCCTGGCGGAGCCACCCAACCCTCCGACGCCATTCTGGGAGACGCTGCTCCTCTGGTTCGGACCCACGCTGCTGATCGTCTTCGGTTTCATCTACCTGATGCGCCGGAGTGCGGCAGCGCTCGGCGGGGGCGCCGGCGGCATCCTCGGCCGGTTCGGCCAGAGCGGCGCGCGCCTGTACAACGCCGAGCGACCCGACACCACGTTCGCCGACGTCGCGGGGATCGACGAGGTCAAGGCGGAGCTCGTCGAGATCGTCGACTTCCTGAAGCAACCGGAGAAGTACCAGCGCCTCGGGGGTACGATCCCGAAGGGCGTGCTGCTGATCGGAGCCCCGGGGACCGGCAAGACACTGCTGGCACGCGCCGTTGCCGGTGAGGCGGGGGTGCCGTTCTTCTCGATCTCCGCATCGGAGTTCATCGAAGCGATCGTCGGAGTCGGCGCTGCCCGCGTGCGGGACCTCTTCCAGAAGGCGCGCGCCGCGCAACCGGCAATCGTCTTCATCGACGAGCTGGACGCCATCGGACGTTCGCGTTCGACCGGCGCTCGCCTCGGTGGCAACGAGGAGCAGGAGCAGACCCTGAACCAGATCCTGACCGAGATGGATGGCTTCGATCCGCAGACGGGGGTGATCGTGCTCGCGGCGACCAACCGCGCCGACGTGCTCGACGCTGCATTGCTCCGCCCCGGACGTTTCGACCGCAGGGTCACAGTACCGTTCCCGGACCGGCGGGGTCGGCTCGAGATCCTCCGAATCCACACAAGGCACATTCCGCTCGGGCCGGACGTCAACCTCGACCTGATCGCCTCGCTCACCGCCGGGATGGTCGGGGCGGACCTGCGCAACCTCGCCAACGAGGCGGCCCTTGCCGCAGCCCGCCGCGATGCGACAACGGTCGCGCAGGAAGACTTCTCCGACGCGCTCGAGAAGGTTGAGCTGGGCTCGGAACGCAAGCTCTCGTTGACCGCGCTCGACCGCGAGAAGATCGCGTACCACGAATCCGGCCACGCATTGCTCGGGCTCCTCCAGCCGGGAGCGGACCCGGTTCGCCGCGTCTCGATCATCCCGCGCGGGCAGGCGCTCGGCGTCACCGTGCAGAGCCCGGTCGACGATCGCTTCAGCTACGGCGAGGACTACCTCAGGGGACGGATCACCGGGGCGCTCGGCGGGCGCGCTGCCGAGGAGCTCGTGTATGGAATCGTCACCACGGGAGCCGAGAGCGACCTGCGCCAGGTGACCGCGATCGCGCGTCAGATGGTCGTGAAGTGGGGCATGAGCGCGAAGGTCGGCGTGCTGAGCCTCGCGGAGGAGGACGGCCCGGGCCAGCCCCTGACGCTGTCTCGTGCCTACAGCGAGGAAACCGCAGCACTCATCGACGAGGAGGTGCGACGCATCTGCGATGAGTGCCTCCGGCAGGCTGTCGCGCTGCTCACGAGCAATCGCGACAAGCTCGATGCGCTCGTCCAGGCGCTGCTCGAGCACGACACGCTCGGCGAGGCGGAGATCATTGCGGTCACGGGAATCACTGCCCCGGCCACACTACAAACCCAGCCCAGCTGACGCTGCAGTGGTTCGGCGCTGGCGGTGCCGCGGTTTGAGCCCTCCAGTCCCCCGCCGCTCCGCGGCGGCACGACCGGCGCCCCAGCCCGGCGCTCGCCCGCCGGAGGGAGGGCGAATCGCCTCACGCTCGACCCCACTTCGTGCGATGAGCCACGCAACCACTGAATTCGAGTTCCACATCTCGCCCACGCCGAGCTCGTCGCGACCCCACACAAGCGGCGGGACGTCAGGCACCAACGCGAGCAGCCTGCGCGCGTCTTCGTCGTCCGCACTGATCCGCACCGGGCTCTCAACAGCCTCATCAATATCGGGGATGGCGCCCCCTCGCCATCGGCGCACCTCATAACGGAATAAGCGCCATCGGCCGGCCAGCCGCGAGCCCACCGGCCCTTCGAAGACGACACCGCGCCGAGCCCCATTGCCGTCGGGAACGGGTGTCATCTCGATCACGAAACACTCTCCGCCTCGCCGTACCTCCAGCGCGGAGTGGTAGAGATCCTGTCGAGGACGTCGCTCGCGAAGCGCGGCAAGCGCCTCGTACGCGCGTCCATTCAAGCGAACCCAGTGGCCGCCGGCGCCGAGTGGGAGCCAGTAGAGATCGATGGTCGCGTCGCCGATACGTCGCACCGCATCGGTCACGCCGTGGGGTCGGTGCACGGTTACGACACCGTCCCCGGAGGTGCATGGCGCGAGACGTATCCGAGGAGATTGGTCATCTGGATCCACGTGGCGACCGCCACGATCGCAACGCCGATCCCGATGTAGACAGCCTGGAGCAACGCGAATCCGATGATGCTCCACTCGACGATCTCGAAGATGATGATCGCTCCGCCCGCGATCGCCGACAGTGGGACGGCGAGGCGCATCATGCGGATCCGAACCGCCCAGGCAGCCAACAGTGCACTGCCACCGATGACTGCTGCAAGGAGCATCGCCGGCACTGAGTAGTCGGTGAAGGGACTTCCGGCCAGCGAGCTCAGCGGAACATTTATCCAACCAACCAGGATGGCGACCCCTCCGCCAACTGCGGTGACCCCGAGGAAGAGATTCAAGCTGAACAACCACGAACAGCGCGACCATCGATGCATGGCGAGCCTCCAGTCATCATGGGTACCGGACCGATCGGATGCCTTAAGGCTCGCGCTCTCCGTGCCGCGATGCCAGAGGCGAACGTCACATCCGGGGTCGACCTTCGGCAGCTCGCCCGGATCGCCTCCCGACCCCTGCAGCGCGGGGGCGTGCAACGTCATCCGGCGCACCCCATCCGCAGCGCGTGTATCAGCTACCGGGGATGCGCCGTCCGGTCACCTCGTCAATCGCGATCTTCACCCAATGCTCCGACGCGCGTGTGGCCCACGAGTGCAGCGGACCGCGACGCAGCGCGTCAAGCTCATCTTCATCGGTGATCTCGCTCGCCGTTCCCTTCACCACGACACTCCAACCGGCCTGATACAGCGGACGGCTGTCGTCGACCTCGAACACAACGGGCGCACCGCCTCCGAGCGCGCTCAACTTCGTTCCGGGCTCCGTGCAGAACACGATCGAGTCGTCATCGGCCAGGTAGTTGACCGGCAGGATGAGAGGCCGCCCATCAACCAGAAACCCGATCCTGCCAACGAAGGCATGGAGCTGAAGGAGCTCCACCGACTCCGCTCTGCTCAGCTCACGAACCCGGGTCTTGGGTGTGCTTTCCACTCGATCTCCTCTCAGGACCAGTCGCCGGTATCGCGGGGCTTTGTGTTGCGGCGCGCCATGAATGCCGCCGCCTCCGCGCGCCGCGACAACCCGAGCTTCATCAGGATGTTGGAGACGTAGTTCTTGACGGTCTTCTCGGCGAGGAACACCTTCTCTGCGATCTGACGATTGGTCATGCCTTCTGCCACGAGGTCGAGGATCTTTCGCTCCTGCGGCGTCAGGTCACTGGTGCCGTCGTTCGCCTGTGCACCATCGCCGCGGAGCCTGGCGAGCACCCTCGCCGTCACCGTGGGATCGAGCAAGGATTCGCCGCGGGCTACCTGGCGGACGGCGCCGACCAGGTCGCTCCCGCGGACCTGCTTGAGGACGAAGCCGGCGGCCCCGGCCATGATCGAGCTGAACAGCGCCTCGTCGTCGGAGTGCGCGGTCAGCATCAGCACCTTGGTCTCCGGGAATGCCGACCGGATCTCGCGACAGGCTTCGATGCCCGATCGACCCGGAAGGCGGACGTCCATGATGACGACGTCCGGGTGGGTTGCCTCGACGGCCTTGAGCGCGGCGTCAGCGTCTCCAGCCTCGGCGACGACCGTGATGCCGCTGACGCCCTCGAGGATGCTGCTGAGCCCGCGGCGGACGAGTTCGTGGTCATCGCATAGCAGGATTCGAATCACCGGCTCTTCAGGCATGACTGCACTCTAGCAGCGTGCCGATTGCGCGACCGGCCGACCGGCCCGGTCAAGTCGTGACCAAATCCCCTGGCCACGGGCGGGGGCAGCTATCACGATCAGGTCACCCGGTGCCATGAACATGATGCTGCTCCACGACTTTGCCTATGTCCCCGTATCCGCCGAGCGGGTGTGTTATCGCATCCTGGCCGGCGATGGGGAGTGGCTGACGCCGATCGCCACGGCAGCCATGTCCGAGGGCGACGCACTCCGTCTGCGGATTGGCCCGGTGGGCGGCCTGCCGATGCTGGGCAAGACCGTGAGCGTGCAGGTCGGTGCGCCGATGCGGCGCGACGAGGTCACCGTGGTGCCGCTCACCTGGAGGGCTACGTCGACTCCCGGGCTCTTCCCGGTGATGAGCGCAGACCTCGAGGTTGCGCCACTTGATGGGGAGCTCACGCAGCTGACGCTCCGGGGACGCTACGAACCTCCACTCGGGGCCGTCGGCCGGCGGCTCGACCGATTGCTCATGCACCGGGTCGCCGAGGCGAGCGTCCGGTCATTCCTCGCACGGCTGGCAGAGACGATCACAGCCACGGAAACCGCGAGGATATGATTCGGCTCGGATGGCAATCACCGGGAGCCGCGCGGAGCGTCTGCTCGATACCGCTCTCCGGTTGGCGGCGGAGTTATCCCTGCCGGCCCTGCTGCAAAGGATTGTCGACCAGGCCGTCGAACTAACCGAGGCCCGGTACGGCGCGCTCGGGGTGCTGTCGCCGGATGGATCCGCCTTGAACGACTTCATCACGAGTGGAATGGGCGAGGACGAGCGCGCCACCATCGGCGAGCTGCCTCACGGCCGTGGCATCCTCGGCGTGCTGATCGGCGAGCCTGCACCACTCCGTATCAGGGAGATTGCGCGTGACCCGCGCTCGGCGGGGTTTCCGCCGAACCATCCCCCGATGCGCTCCTTCCTCGGCACCCCGATCCGGGCGCACGGCCGCGTCTTCGGCAACATCTACCTCACCGACAAGCAGACGTCACTCGAATTCACCGCGGACGACGAGGCGGCCTTGCTCGTGCTCGCGACTCAGGCGGGGGTGGCCATCGCCAACGCGCAGCTCTATGCCGAGCTACGGCAACGCGAACGGTGGTTGGACTCGGTGCGGGGGGTTACCACCGCCCTGCTCTCGGGTGACACGGCGGATCAGGCGCTGCAGCTGGTTGCGCAACACGCCCGCGAGCTCGGCGACGCCGACATGGCCACGATCAGCGTCCCGCACGGCGACGGGCTGCGCATCGTTGTTGCCGACGGAGCGGGTGCACCCGACCTGCTTGACGTCGAGGTGCCGCTCGCCGGTTCCCTGTCGGCTGAGGTGATCAGCACCGAGCGCACGATGGTCGTGGCGGACGCCAGTCGATCGACGTTGACGCAGCCGATGGTGAGCAGCGCGGGAGTGGGGCCGATGATCCTGGTACCGCTGGCGTTGCGCACGAGCAGCGCCGGGGTGCTGGCGGTTGGCCGCGCTGCCGGGCGACACGCTTTCGGGGCAGCGGACATCCCGCTTCTGGAAAGCTTTGCCGAGCAGGCGAGCCTTGCCCTCGAGTACGCCCGAGCAGTATCGGAGGTCTCCCGTCTCGGCATGATCGAGGATCGCGAGCGTATCGCCCGCGACCTCCACGACGGTGTCATCCAGTCGCTCTTCGCCGTGGGTATCGGACTGCAGGGAACGGCCGCGGTCGTCGGAGACGCGCGCCTGGCCGATCGTATCCAGCAGTTCGTCACCGAGATCGACAATGTCATCGGCGACGTGCGCAGCTACATCTTCGGTTTGCGCCCCAGCGTGCTCAGCGCCGGCAACCTGACCAACAGCATCGAGCAACTTGCGCACGAGGTCGAGGAGCGAACCGGGGTGACGGTGATTGTTGAGATCGACGCATCGCTGGAGAATGCGCTCGCCAGCGGCACTGGACAGGTCGTGCATATCGTTCGTGAAGCGCTGTCCAACGTGGGACGTCATGCCGGTGCGACGACCTGCCGTGTCTCGATTCTTCGCAACGGGTCGTCCGCAGTTATCGAGATCGACGACGATGGCAGTGGATTCGCCGTCGACTCGGTGTCACCGGGGATGGGGATGGGCAACCTGGCGGATCGTGCCGAATCGCTCGGTGGATCACTCGAGGTCAACTCTCAACCCGGATCCGGTACCACCGTCCGCGTGCAAGTCCCCGTGTGACCGGGGCGGCTCCGCCCGACTATCCGTCAGCATGGGCGATCGATGCCGTACTCGCGGATGGCGGTACCGTGCACGTACGGCCCATCCGGCCGGACGATTCATCCGCGCATCGTGCGTTCTTCGCACGCCAGTCCGAGCAGAGCGTGTACTTCCGCTTCTTCGGCCCGCGCTCGGAACTGACCGATCGCGAGGTCACGCACTTCACGACCGTCGACTACCACGACCGCATGGCGTTCGTCGCGTTTCTGCGTGACGAGATGGTCGCCATCGGCCGCTACGACCGTCTCTCGGGCCGCGACGAAGCCGAGGTCGCGTTTGCCGTTGCGGACGCGCACCAGGGCCGGGGGCTCGCCACACTGCTTCTGGAGTATCTCGCAACCTACGCTGCCGCTGAGGGCATCACCCGATTCAGCGCCGACACACTGATCGACAACCGGCGCATGCTCGAGGTCTTCCAGACCGCCGGTTTCCGGCGTGAGAGCCGCTCCATCGAACACGGCGTCGTTCACCTCGCGTTCGACATCGAGCCGACCGGAGAATCCCTCGCCGCGAGCGAACGCCGCGCCTGGACGGCCGGTGTGCACAGCATCGCGCGGATCCTGGAGCCGCAGTCGGTTGCGGTCATCGGCGCCGGTCGCAATCCCCAGAGCATCGGTCACGCCGTCGTCCGAAACCTCATCGACGGCGGCTTCAGGGGCGCGGTGTACCCGGTCAATCCCAATGCCGTCGACGTTCTCGGACTGACATGCGTGCCGAGTGTCGAGTCGATCGAGGACGTCGTCGACCTTGCCGTGCTCGCGCTTCCGGCTGCGCAGTGCCTCGATGCGGTCGATGCCTGCGCTCGAAAGGGCGTGAAGGGGTTGGTGGTTATCACGTCGGGTTTCGCCGAGGTCGGTGAGCGCGGCGCCGCGCTGCAGCGTGACCTGCTCCTTCGCGCGCATCGCGGCGGGATGCGCGTGGTCGGACCGAACTGTTTCGGCGTGATCAACACGGCCCCCCACGTTCGTCTCAACGCCACGTTCGCCTCGCGCGCCCCGGCGCACGGAGGCATCGCGTTCGCCTCGCAATCCGGGGCACTCGGCATCGCCGTCCTGGAGCGCTCACTCACGTCGGGTCTCGGGCTGTCGAGCTTCGTGAGCATGGGCAACAAATCGGACGTCAGCAGCAATGACCTGCTCAGGTACTGGCAGCAGGACGGCCAGACCAGGGCGATCCTTCTGTACCTCGAATCGTTCGGCAATCCTCGAGCATTCGCACGCGTCGCGCCGGTCGTGTCACGAACAACTCCCATCGTGGTCGTGAAGTCTGGTCGCAGCACCGCCGGAACTCGCGCTGCCGCTTCGCACACGGCAGCCCTGGCAAGTGCCGACACCATCGTCGACGCGCTCTTCCGTCAGGCGGGCGTCATCCGCGTCGACACCCTCGAAGAGTTGCTCGATTGCGGGCAGCTGCTCGCGACCCAGCCTCCATTGACAGGTCACCGCCTCGCCATCGTCGGTAATGCGGGCGGCGCGGCTGTTCTCGCCGCCGACGCGTGCGACGCCGTGGGGCTCAGCGTTCCCGAGTTCGATGCCGCCACCCAGGCCGCGATTCGCGAGATTGCGGGTCCCAACGCAGGGGTGAGCAACCCGGTCGATCTCGGCGCCGGGGCGACCCCCGAGCTCTTTGAAGCGGCGGTGCGAATCGTCCTGGAGTCGCCCTCGGTGGACGGTGCCATCGTGATTCTCGCCCCGGTGGCCTCGGCAGAACCCGAAGCGGTCGCCCGCGGCATCGCCGGGCTCGATGCGGGCACGCGTCCCCTCCTCTTCGTGCACCTCGGGGACGACGAGTCCCCGGCAGCGCTGAGCGGTGGCTCGCGCATGATCCCTGCGTACGCGTTTCCGGAACGCGCGGTCCGAGCGCTGGGACGGATCGCCGAGCATTCCACGTGGAAGGCACGCCCCGCAGGTGAGGTTCCGATGTTGGATGACGTCGACACCGGCGCGGCTCAGACTATCGTCAAGGCATATCTCTCGAGCAACGAGGAGGGTGGCTGGCTGACGCCAGACGATGCGGTGGCGATGCTCCGTGCCTTCGGCATAGCAACACCCGGCGCATCTGCCGTCACGTCCGCGACCGCGGCCGCCGCAGCCGCATCGCAGCTCGGGTTTCCCGTCGCCCTGAAGGCCATGGGGTCAACAATCCTGCACAAGTCGGACGTCGGCGGCGTGCGACTTGACCTCACCACCGCCGACGAGGTGGCCAGCGCATTCACGGCCATGAGCAGCCACCTCGGCGGCGCGATGGAGGGGGCGATCGTGCAGCACATGTTGCGCGGCGTGGAGCTCATCACCGGTGTGATCACCGACGCGCTCTTCGGACCGGTCGTGGTGTTCGGGAGCGGCGGCACGGCCGTCGAGCTCTTCGGTGACAGAGTGCTCCACATTCTGCCGATGACGGATCAGGACGCTCGCGAGATGGTGCGGTCGATACGTGGTGCGCCTCTGCTGTTCGGTCACCGAGGCGCGCCGCGGTGCGATGTGGGCGCGGTGGAGGACGTGCTTCTCCGGGTCGCCCGCCTCGCGGAAGCGGTACCGCAGCTGGCGGAGATGGATCTCAATCCCGTGATCGCCTCCCCGAATGGCGCCGTGGCCGTCGATGTGCGCATCCGCCTGGCGCCCTGGCGCCGCCACGCGGAGACCGAGGTCCGCCGCCTTCGCTGATCCCGGGTGGGTCGAACGGCACTGACCGCCAAGGGACCCATGGCCCATCTCGAGCGGGACTCCAACCCGAAATCTCATGGCGTGCGGCTCTATTGGCGAGCGCGGCCGGGGTCGACCATGTGAGCACAGGGTCATACGGACTCGAGAACAACAAACAAAAGGGACACGGCCATGACAAGCGGACTTCGCTGGCGGATCTTCGTTCTCCAGGTTGGACTGATCGGCATCCTCGCGTTCGTGAGCGGGTTCGCCTTCTGGGCGAGCAATTTCGCGACGTCGACCGTGCACGACCAGCTTGCGGCACAGCAGATCTACTTCCCAGCCGCCGGCTCAGCAGAGATCACCTCCCTGCCCAAAGTCGACCAGGCCCCCATGAATCAGTACGGTGGTCAGCAGTTGCTCACCGGTGCACAGGCCCAGGTCTACGCCAACAACTTCATCAACGTTCACCTCAGTGAGATCGCCAACGGCAAGACCTACTCGCAGCTGAGTGCGGCGTCGATGGCCGATCCCACCAACACCAAGCTCTCCGGTGAAGTGGCGACCATCTTCAAGGGCACCACGCTTCGCAGCATGTTGCTGAACGCCTATGGCTGGTCTGAGATCGGAATGTTCGCCGGCTACGCTGCCATCGGCCTCGGGGTCGCCGCGGTCGTGGTCCTCGGCGCCTTCCTCTTCGAGATCGTCCGCTGGCGCGAGACGGCCAATGCGGGAGGGACCTCCCGCCCGGCTGCGCAGCCGACGCCGCTCCGGCAGCACGCATAAGGGTCACCCCACGGGGTTCGGTCCCTCTTGTGACCCACCGGCTTCCAAGCCGGTGGGTCATTCTTTGTCAGCTGCTGCGGCTGAGTCCTACCCACCACGGATATGTGAGACTCGGCCCGCGGGCGCATCTCGCACCGGGGAGCCGAAGGAACGATGGTCGCAAGAAGGGACGCATTTCCGCGCATGTCCGAAGACACGCTGATTTTTCAGATCTCGTCGAGCGGGCTCAGTCTTGTCGGAGGGAAAGGACGAGGTGCCGTATGGAGCGGCATCGTCGATCTGACATTCGACGACGAGCCACTGGCAACTCGGGTCCACGGCTCGAGCCGCCCGGCGCGAGTTGATGGCGCCGGCGTGCCGGTTCGGGTTATCGGCCCATATTGGGCGCAGCACGCCGTCCTGGTTCCGGTCGGAGGCGAGCACCTGGTCGTGTTCGGCGGTGACGAACCCTTGCCGGACCCCGATGCCGCGCTGGTCCCCGCGGCGGCGCACCTCGTCGCAGCCATTCAGAAGGTGTCCCCGGCGAAGCTGCTCGCCGATGAGCTCGAGGTGGTGCACGCGATCCGCGACCTCATGGAATATCGACCGGAGCTGGTGGTCGAGACTGCTCGACACATAGCCGGCAAGGCTGCCGCTCCGCTGTCGTGCGAGGTTGGCGCGGTGCTGCTCCATCACAACGGGGCCCTGGTCGCGGAGGTCGTGACCAGGAACTGGACGCAGCAGCTCGATGTCGCGGCGATCCGGGGCACGCTCATCACCCTGTTCGAACGCGCCGAGCAGGGTGCATTCGTCGAGCTCGAGCTGGAGGCATCGGCCGGCGATGCACTCGGGTGCGACCAAGGGCTGGTGGCGCGCTTCGCCGTACCGATCGGCCGTCCAAAACCCTTTGGGGTGCTCGTCGTCGCTCACGCGGCAACCCGTGCACGCGGCTTCACCAACCTCTGCCAGCGCATTGGATATTCGCTCGCAGACGTGGCCGAGTCGCTCCTCGTGCAGGCGATGTCGCGCGAAGAACTCGCTGCCGACCGCGACCGCTTCGCGCGCCAGGCGCGGATCGATCCGCTCACCGGGCTCGAGAACCGCGCTGCGTGGGACGAGCATGTCGTCGCGGAAGAAGCCCGGCGCGGTCGGTACGCGCGGTCGGTGACGATCGTGAGCGCGGACCTCGATAATCTCAAGGCCGTCAACGACCGCTATGGTCACGAGGCCGGCGACCGTTTGATACGGGCCGCAGCCAATCTCCTCCGACGACACGCTCGAGGGTCGGATCGCATCGCCAGGGTTGGGGGTGACGAGTTTCTGATACTCATGCCCGAAACCGACGAGCACGGGGCGGGTCGTTACCTCTCTCGCGTCCGCGCCGCCATCCGCCGCATCCAGGCCACCGAGGTGTCGGCGCTGCAGCTGTCCTTCGGCGCCGCGACAGCGCGCGAGGGCGAGTCCCTCACCACCGTGACCGGACGTGCGGACGCCGCCATGTATGCTGCGAAGAAGCGCCGTTTCCGCCGGTCGCTGGAGTCGTCCGGGACGTAGCCGGCTACGCGACCGCGGCTATCCCGGCCGCCGGGCGGAACCGTGTCGCCAGTTCTTCCGGCGTGATCGGCCGGCTGATCAGATAGCCCTGAAGCTCGGTGCAGTGGCGCTTCACCAGGTACGCGCGCTGCACCTCGGTCTCGACCCCCTCGGCAACGATCTTCAGCCCGAGGCTGAGCCCCATCGCGATCATCGCGTCGATGATCGGTGCGCTGACATACTCGGAGACGATCGAGTGAACGAATGACAGGTCGATCTTCAGCGTGTCCACGGGGAATCCCTGCAGGCGGCTGAGCACCGAATAGCCGGTGCCGAAGTCGTCGATCGCGATGCGGACGCCCAGGTCGCGGATGCCCTGGAGCAGGTCGAGCGCCTCGCCCTGCTGGGGGATCGCGGCGGTCTCAGTGATCTCGAGCTCCAGAAGCCTCGGGTCGAGACCCGTCTGCTGGAGTGCGGCGAGCACGCGATCGATGAGCCCGCAGCCCACCAGGTTGCGTCCCGAGACGTTGACCGCCACAGGCACGGCGCCGGCTGTGGACATCGCCCAGGCTTGAGCCTGCCGGCACGCGGCCGAGAGCACCCAGGTGTCGACGTCGTTGATGAGCCCGCTCTGCTCCGCGATGGGGATGAACTGATCGGGAGCGATAAGTCCGCGAAGCGGATGATTCCATCGGACGAGCGCCTCGACGCCCGCCATGTGCCCGGTTCGCGCATCCACCTTGGGTTGATACATGAGGATGAGCTCACCGCGGCCGATGCCCGCCCGAAGATCCTGCTCCAGGGTGAGCCGCTCGATCGCGGTGGCGTGCATGGCCTCGGAAAACACCGTGTGTCGATCCTTGCCGTCAGCCTTTCCGACATAGAGCGCCGCATCGGCGTTGCGGACAACGTCGGCGGCTGCTCCGCCACCCGATGACGTGGCTACGCCGATGGTCGCGTTGACGGCCAGGAATCGCTCGGCAACCGCGAATGGTGCGCGCAGGAGCTCACGGATGCCCTCCGCGGCGCGCGAGGCTGCAGCGGGATCGACGAGATCCTCGAGAAGGACCGCAAACTCGTCACCACCCAGACGTGCGGCGGTGTCGCCGGCTCGGATTCCCGTCGACAACCTGCGCGACACCTCGAGCAGAAGCGCATCGCCGGCGGCATGACCCAGGCCGTCGTTCACCGTCTTGAAGTTGTCGAGGTCCACCATGAGGACCGCGTAACACCCGGGCCCACGAGCGAGACGCTGATGCGCATGTTCAAGACGATCTTCGAAAAGCGAACGATTCGGCAGACCGGTCAGCGCATCGTGAAAGGCCTGGTGCTTGAGATCGCGCTCCAGGCGAGTTCGGTCTGTGACATCGCTCGAGCAAATGATCATCGCAGCCTCGCCGTCGAAGATCGTTTCGCGTGTGTCAATCTCGACGTCGAGCACGCCGCCATTCTTGATTGAGTGGCGAATGCCCTCGAAGTGGGTGCGTCCTCCCCGCATCGCATGGAGGTTGGCGCGCAGTTGCGCGCGGTCCTCGGTGGGCCGTATCTCCGCGAGCGTGAGCGCAAGGAACTCGGTGCGGCTATATCCATACATCGCCATCGCCGCATTGTTGACGGCGAGAAAGGTCAGGCTACCGTCCTCGGTGCTGCGTGCGGGCAGCCTGGTCACGAGCATCGCCTGTGGGTTCTCGTCGAACAGCGCCCTGAAAGTCTCCTCACGCGTGGCCGTGATGCGCGCCTCGGAGATCAGGGCCGCGGAGGTGGCCTCTTGTGCAGCGGTCGCGGCGCGTCGACGGCGCACGACTTCCGCGTAGAGCAGGATGACGACACCCGATATGGTGACAATGCCGATCGAGGCGACGAAAGCGGCCGTCACACCGCGTGCCGCACTTGATGCCTCCGCTTCGCTGATCGTCGCGAGCTTGCCGTCGAGCGCCGAGAAAGCCGGATCGCCAAGCGCGACATCCAGTGTCCCCGCCGCCCGGGTGTTGCCTGCAAGCAGCGAGGACACCTCGTCAGTGACCGCCAGTTGGTAGACGGCGGTCATCTCGGCGATAACTCCCAGCTGAGCGGTCGATGTCTCCGTCGTTTGAACGAGCATGAGCGCGTCATCCGCCTGTCTCTGACGGACCGCTGTCAAACGGGGGGCGTCGAGGACCCCTTCCTGTTCGACGGCGATCGCGGTGCGAAGGGCGCCGATCGATTGCGCGGATCGTTCACTCTGGGTCGACCAGTCATGCAGTCCGACAATCGCGGCGACGACGCCGATCGTCAGGAGGACCGCAGCCGTACTGCTCAGCCAGAAGTGGACGTCGCGTGGCGGTGGACGCCCTGTGTCATTACCTCGAACTCACCATCTGCCTCATGACGATCCCGGAGCCAGGACCGGCTGCCCTCGACAGCATCAGGCTACAAGCGCGAGCGCCGGCATTCCGGTAAGTCGGCGCCTGCGAGCAATCCCGGAACGGCGCCGCAACGCCAGCGCAGGCCGTAACTACTACGGCGCTACGACTGCGTCGGTCAGGGCGTCGATACCTGCGAGCTTTCCGGCCAGCTCAGGCCTCAGCATGTAGCGATCCGCAAGAGCGCTCGGGGCTGTATAGCTGACCTTGGTCTGGCTCCCGTCCGCCCACACGAGAACCTTGAGCGGCAGGTCGAGCGCGGCGAGTGGCGCGGCCTGCATCACCGGCGTTCCCGCAACCGGTGAGCCGAAGATCACGACTTTGGTATCCCGCAAGGTGAGTCCCGCGCCGGCGGCGGCTCCGCTGTGGTCGATCACGGCGAATACCCTCATCCCTTTCGATGTCGCCAATGCGAGGAGACGCGCCACCGTGTCCTCGACCGACAGTGGGCTCTCCTTGGTGGTCACGCCGGATCGATCGTCGTGCTGACTCGGCCCAGGGTCACTGGTCATCGCGGCTCCTCAGTGGTGCAATCGAGTCTGCTCGATGTCTCTGTGGTTCATGCCGAAGTAGTGGGCCACCTCGTGGAGCACCGTGTCGTGCACCTGGTCAACGAGCTCCTCACGCGTACGAGACCACCGTTCGATGTGATGCTGGAGCAGCACGATCCGTTTGGGATACCCGGTCGCGCTGAAGGCCAACTCGGTGCTGCCCTGGAAATACCCGAGCACGCGCTCGTCGATCCCGCCGCCCCGGTCGTCCTCGGTGGCGTCCTGCTGGATGGTGATGAGGAGATTGTCGGCGTCCATCTGAGCGCGGAGCGCCGGCGGGATGCTCTCGAGCGCCTCGGCGGCGATGCGCTCGAAGTCGTCAGGGGAGACGTGGTACGCCACCCGTTGAGAATGTCACACGGCCGGGGAACGGGTGGCGCCCCTGCGGGTCATCGCAACGCCTGCGGCGACGCCGAACGCCGCGGTGATCAGGATGCTGAGCAGCGCCGCGAGCAGGTCGGGTTTGTTGGTCATGACGAAGACGATGCCGACGGCGATCGAAAGCCGCGTCACCCAGGAGATGACGAAAGCCCGGCTCTGAAGGCTCGCCCCCGGCGCGGCACCGGCGGGCAGCTGCCGGATCGTCAGGCTGAGGCGGATGCCGTTCACAGCCCCGAGCACCGCGATGAGCAGCCACGCGAACAGCCCGACCGCGATCCACGGAACCCATCCCCAGGACGAGATCATCATGTAGAGCCCCGAGACAAGGATCGTGACCACCGATGCGGGGCCGAACACCCGCCCAAGACCGAGGATGCCTTCCCACTGCCGGATGGCCGATTCGGCGGTGGCGCGACGCAGCTCCAGGAGGCCGATCCCCTCGGCGGTGAACGCCGTGCACAGGAGCAGCGAGCCGACGATGTGGACGAACAGAGCGAAGGCATACAGGGTCATCAGCGTTCCTCTCCGTGGGTCGGGGTCGGATGTTGGGTCACCATTTACAGCATACGCGGTGTAAGCTGAAAAGCAAGAGATGAGCCCCCGACCGTACGAACTCAAGCAACGTCGCGCCGATATGGACGCGACGCGCAGCAGGGTCATCGTCGCCGCGGAACGCGTGCTGGTCGGCAGCGATGCCTTCACGCTCGAGGCCGTGGCACGCGAAGCGGGTGTCGCTCGCGTGACCGTCTACGACAGGTTTGGCGGTCGCGAGGCGCTCGTCGAAGCGATCTTCGACGACCTCGCCGAGTCCGGAGGGCTGACCCGGCTCCCCGAGGCCTTCGGTCTGCCCGACCCCGTTGCCGCGCTGGAGCGGTTCGTCGAGATCTTCTGCCGTTTCTACTCCATGCATCGCCTCCTCCTGAGGCGCCTCCACGCGATGGTGGTCCTCGGTCGAAACGCTCTGGGGACCTCCGAACGAGACGCGCGCAGGCTCCAGGGCCTCGGCGTGCTGCTCGGTCACCTTGCGGAAGCCGGTCGCCACGGCGCTGCTGATCCCGACGTTGTCCACGCCATTCACGTGCTCACCGGGTTCGCCTTCATCGATGCATTCGCGGGCGAAGACGCGGAGCCTGTCGACGTCGCTCCCGGAGTGATTGCCCTGGTCAAGCGGGTTGCGAACCTTGAATAGCCCATGGCCGAAGCGTCAGGTGGCGATTCGGCCCGCTTGCCCTATCCTCGTGCGTCCATGACTGTCGCCACCAACGATTTCGCCATCGAGGTGTCGGAGCTGCACAAGTCCTTCGGCAAGGTGCATGCGCTCCGCGGGATCGACTTCGCGGTCCCTCGCGGAAGCGTGCTCGGCATGCTCGGACCCAACGGAGCCGGCAAGACGACTGCGGTTCGCGTCCTGACCACCCTGCTGCGTCCGGATTCGGGACGAGTGGTCATCGAGGGCTATGACGTGGTCAGGGACGCCGCTGCGGTCCGCCGCCGGATCGGTCTTGCCGGCCAGGCGACCGCCATCCAGCTCGAGCTGACCGGGCGTGAGAACCTCGAGATCATGGGCCGCCTCAGCCACATGCCCCGTGCCGGCGTCCGCGGCCGGGCCGCCGAGCTGCTGGAGCGATTCGACATAGCCGACGCCGCCGACCGCCCGGCGAAGACCTACTCGGGCGGCATGCAGCGGCGCCTCGACCTGGCTGCGAGCCTGGTCGCCGAGCCGTCCGTGCTCTTTCTCGACGAGCCGACCACCGGTCTCGACCCGTATGGACGGCTCGGCATGTGGGACATCATCCGTGAGCTGGTCGGGCGAGGCACCACGCTGCTGCTGACCACGCAGTACCTTGAAGAGGCCGATGAGCTCGCGAGCACGATCGTGGTCGTCGACCACGGCCAGGTCATCGCGTCGGGGACGCCGAATCAGCTCAAGGACCAGGTCGGCGGCGATCTCCTGGAATTCACTGTGCCTGACCGCAATCGGCTCGACGACGCCGTCCGCGCGGTCGCCGGACTGTCGGATTCCGCCCCCACCGTTGAGGCGACGACGAGGCGTGTCAAGGTGGCGGTCGGGAGCCGCGGGTCGACGGCGCTCGTCGAAGCCGTGCGCCGCCTCGACGCCGCAGGTGTCATGACCGAGGACCTTGCAATGCACAGGCCTTCGCTCGACGACGTCTTCCTGGCGGTCACCGGTCACGTCACCGAGGCGACTCCCGAGACCGGGAGCAAGGCGCACAAGAGCGCCGCTGCAGGAGTGCCCTCATGACCGCGATCGCGGAATCGCTCGACACCAGGGTTCGGCCGAGCGCAGCGCAGATGGCACGCTGGGCGATCAGCGACTCGCTGGTGATGACGCGTCGCAATCTTCTGGTGTGGCTGCGCGTCCCGGCGTACATCGTGTTCACGGTGGTGCAGCCGGTGATCTTTGTGCTGCTGTTCCGGTACGTGTTCGGCGGCGCCATCCATACGGCGAGCTCGGGCGGGTACGTCGATTATCTGATGCCGGGCATCATCGCCCAGACTGCGGCATTCGCAACCTTCGCGACCGCGATCGCACTGGCGCAGGAAGCAACCAAGGGAGTGATCGACCGATTCCGTGCCATGCCCATGGCCCGCTCCGCCGTGCTGGCGGGCAGGCTGATCGCCAACTCCATCCGGATGCTGATCGTGATCCTGGTGATCATCGGCGTCGGATACGCCGTCGGCTTCCGGTTTCAGAACGGCGTCGTCGGCGCGATCGGAATGGTGCTCCTTGCCGAGGCCTTCGGGATTGCCGTGTGCGCGGTGTCGGCGTTCGTTGGACTCGCGATCAAGGACGAGGAATCGGTGCAGGCCTTTGGGCTGATCTGGATCTTCCCGTTGACGTTTGTCAGCTCTGCGTTCGTCCAGGTCTCGACGATGCCGAGTTGGCTGCAGGTCTTCGCCAACAACCAGCCGGTGACCCTGGTCATCAACGCGATGCGCTCGATGGCGCTTGGCGGTCCGGCGTTCCCGCTGAACCCCGCGCTCTGGGAGAGCCTGGTGTGGCTCGCGGGGACGCTGATCGTGTTCGTCCCATTGGCCGTACGGAGCTACCGGCGGGTCGGGTAGCGCCCCGCGTTTACTGGAACCAGCCCTCGATGTCGAGGATCGCATCGATGTCACCGGCGCCGTTGTACAGCCCGACGTCGCCGATGTTCGAGCCACTGCTTTCGTAGTCACAGCGCACTGCGCCGTGCCGTACCCTCTGAGGCCTGAACCGCCAGCGCTGGATCGAGACCCTGGAACTGCGTATCGGCCTCGGGTGCATGCGCCTGCCGCAGCGAGGCGCCGACGACGACGTGGCGTCCGAGACCATCGCCGCCGCCGCCGCGGCAGGGATCACCGTGTTCGATACGGCGCACGCGTACGGCGACGCGGGGGCATACGGGCAGAACGAGCAACTCCTGGCGCGCGCCCTGCGCGCCTGCGGCGCCGACCGGCGCGCGAGGATCGTCACCAAAGGGGGCATGACCCGCGTCGCAGACGCGTGGATCCCCGACGGTCGCGCCAAGGCGATCCGAGCTGATTGCGAGTCCAGCATCGCCGCCCTGGACGGTGTGCCCATCGACCTCTATCTGATCCATGCACCTGACCCGCGGACGTCATGGCCGACCTCGGTGCGAGCCCTCGCACGGCTGCTGGACGAGGGGCTTGCCGCGCACGTTGGACTGTCGAACGTCAATCGCCGCCAGCTTCAGGACGCGCTCGACATCGTCGACGTCGCCGCCGTCGAGGTTGCGCTCAGCGTGGTCGACGACCGTGCGGTGCGAGGAGGGCTCATCGACCTCTGTGCCGAGCGCGGCATCGCGGTGATCGCCCATTCGCCGCTCGGCGGCCCGCGCCGCGCTCGCGCCGTTGCGCGCCGTCCCGAGCTGGTGGAGATTGCAGGTGCTCGCGATGCTGCTCCTGAAGAAGTCGCGCTTGCATGGCTTCTCGACCTCTCCCCTGTCGTGGTGCCGATTCCCGGCGCGCGACGGCCGGAGACCGCCGTTTCAGCTGCCAGCGCCGCGCAACTTCAACTGCAACCCGGCGACCGATCGCTGCTCGCAACTGCTCTGGGATGGCCGCGTCCAGCACCGGCGCGAGTGGCATCAGACGTCGATGGAGAGGTCGTCGTGATCATGGGCATCCCCGGCGCGGGCAAGACCCGGCGTGCGGAGGAGTTCGTGTCCCAGGGCTTCGTGCGCTTGAACCGTGATGAGCGTGGCGGGTCGCTCCGTCAGCTCGGAGACGCGCTTGAAGCGTCGCTGGAGACGGGCGCGCGTCGAATCGTCCTCGACAACACGTACCTCAGCCGCGCGATGCGGAGCCACGTGGTCGGGACCGCCGCACGGCGTGGTGTCGCGGTTCGGTGCATCTGGATCGACACGCCGCTCGCGCAGGCTCAGGTGAATCTCGTCGAACGCCTGATCGACCGGTTCGGGGGCCTTCCCGATCCCGGGCAGTTGCAACGGCAGGCACGCTTCGAGCCTGGGCTCCTCAACCCCACGAGGCAGATGCGCGCCTTCCGCGAGCTGGAGCCGCCGTCGCCCGACGAGGGCTTCGTCTCGGTGGAGCGCGTGCTCTTCGAACGCTCGCCTCGAACGCCGGCAATCGCGAGCGCACAACCGGAAGCGGTGTTGGTCGCCGCTGCGGTGCTGTCGCGGCCGGGTTGGGAAGTCGTGCTCGCGTCCGGCGCTCCTGACGCTCCGCACCTCGTCTTCGACTGGAGACCGGACGCGGCCGCGGACGTGCTCGATGACGACGTCGCAAGGTTGGCGGCCGCAGTGAGTGGCCCCGTGTCGAGCGCGTTCTGCCCGCACCCGGGTGGGGCGCCGGTCTGCTGGTGCCGGCCTCCGCTGCCCGGGCTCATCCTGGCATTCGCGCGAGCTGCTGGCGTCGATCCGTCGCACTCGCTGCTCGTCGGCGCAGGGCCCACGCACCGCACCCTTGCCACCACGCTCGGCGCCACGTACCACGTAGTGAACGGCGCGACAGCCTCCTAGGGGTGCGACGGCGCAGGCGGCGCGTCCTCGAGCTCGAACAGCAGGTCGTCGAGGTAGCAGTAGTACCAGTCCTCACCCGGTTCGTACGAGCGGATGATGGGATGGCCGACCGTCTTGAAGTGGGCGGTCGCGTGCTTACCCGGCGAGTTATCGCAACAGCCGACGTGTCCGCACTCCTGGCAGACACGCAGGTGCACCCAGTCGTGGCGTCCGGCGGCCACGCAGTCGACACACCCGGCTCCAGAGGGGACGACATCGTGGATCTGGTCGAGGTGCTGGCAGACGTCACTCATGTGGATCTCCTTGGCTCGTGATCGTGGGAAAGAGACGTCGGTTCGGCGAACGCGGTCAGCTCGCTGCTCCACCCCATGCGTTTCGCCGCGCCCTCGTACGTGGTCGAAAGGAACTCGCGTATGGCGCGACGGGGATCCTCCGCTGCGAGCGCCGCATCGTATGGCAAAAGGAACTCTCCCGCCGTGGCGTTCCACGCGGCGGCAGCCGGCTGAGGTCGGACCTGGTCAATCCCTTCGGGTGCCGGGTACGCATAGCTGAAGAAGGCGGGTGATGCCATGCGGTGATCACCGGGCCACCAACCGCCGCAGATCATCTCCGCGTCCGAGCCGAAAAGGCTGATGGCGCCGGGGCGCGGCTCGACGAGCCGACCCGAGTATCGAGTCACAGCGAGGTCAAACGTCCCCCAGAAGAAGTGCACCGGAGTCGTTCTGCCGCGGAACCGCGCGCGGTGCTCCTTCATCACCACATCGATCATCGAGAGGACGCGATGAAACCGCTCGACGCGCAGCGGATCATAAGTTGCATGGACGCGATCCTCAGGAAAGGGGATCGGATCCGGCACCTCTGACGGTTTGACCGAGATGTTGATGTCGATACCCATGCGGTGCAGCGCATCCATGACCTCGCTGTAGAAATCCGCCACCGAGCCGCCGAGTGGACGTCGTTCCGTCCGGCCGTCGCTGGTGCGGAGCACGAGGACGTGGCCTTGAAGATCCAGCTCGGCGTCGAACGTGCGCAGCCCGACCGGCAGCGGTGACGTGGTCAATCCCCGCGCCGTGACGTACAGGGCGACGTTCGCCCAGCCCGGCTCGAAGGGGCTGAGCGCGAGGCGAAGCTTGCCGATCACCTGCGCGTACATGTGCAGGGTGTCACGGGTGTCCCGCCACTCCTCATACGGCAGAGCCGGCCACTCCCCGGCAGCGTCGCCCATCGGACAATGATGAAGCTGCGGCACACGACTTCGGGAAGAGGCTGCTTGCCGCCCCTGGCCACGACGGCTACTGTGTCGGCTCCGTGAGCGACGTTCCCACGACGCCCGACCCCGCGGCGCACGCCTCGACCTGGTCGCCGCTGCGTATCGGCGTGTTTCGAGCGATCTGGCTCGCGGTCCTGGTGAGCAATATCGGTCTGTGGATGCAGACGGTGGGGGCGCAGTGGCTGCTCGTCGACCAACCCCACGCGTCGGTGCTGGTTGCGCTGGTTCAGACCGCCGACATGCTCCCCGATGTGATCTTTGGCGTGGTGGGCGGCGTGCTCGCCGACATGTTCGACCGGCGACGGCTGCTCATGGCGGTCCAGGCCTTCATGGCCGTGACGGCCGTCGCCCTCACCGTATTGACCTTTGCGGGTCAGATGCCCCCGGCGCTGCTGCTGACCTTCACGTTTGTGCTCGGCTCCGGGTCGGTCATCTCCCTGCCCGCGTATCAGTCGCTCATTCCCAATCTGGTTCCCCGGAATCAGATTGCCGCGGCCTCGACGCTGGGCTCGATCAGCGTCAACGTCGCTCGCGCCATCGGACCCGCCATCGCGGGCGTGCTCATCGCCCGGATCGGAGTCGGCGCGGTATTTGCGATCAACGCCGCGGCATTTCTGACCTACGGCATCGTGGTGGCGGCATGGCACCCGGAGGCCGCGACGTCAAGCCAGTTCCCCGAACGCTTCGTATCGGCGCTTCGAGCGGGCGGACGGTACGTCCGTTACGCGCCGGTCGTCCGGCGCATGCTGCTCCGCACCGCGCTGTTCCTCGTGCCGGGCAGCGCGCTCTGGGCGCTCCTGCCGCTCGTAGCGACGCAGCGCCTCCACATGAGCGCCAGCGGGTACGGGTTGCTCCTCGGTGCACTCGGGGTCGGGGCGATCGCGGGATCGTTCCTCCTGGGGCAGGTGCGGACGAGGCTGTCTCCGAACCGTCTGCTGGTGGCCGCGAGCCTTGTGTATGCGGTGGTCATGGTGGTGGTGGTGCTCGTTCCCATCATCGTCGTGGCCGTCCTCGTGTTGCTGCCTGCGGGCTTCGCCTGGATGGCGGTGCTTTCGACCATGAATGCGTCGGTGCAACTCTTCCTTCCCGATTGGGTCCGCGCCCGTGGTCTCTCCGTGTACCTGACGGTGCTGTTCGGCAGCCAGGCAATCGGCGCGGTGCTCTGGGGCGTGGCTGCCGCGCCCCAGGGGGTGCTGCCTGCGTTTCTCATTGCCGCGGCCTTGATGGTCGCGGGCGCGGCGACGATCAGGATCTGGCCGCTCATCGATACCAGAGGCATGGATCGGCGAACGGTGACGCGATCCGAGCCGCAGCTCGCGGTGCCCGCCGATGCGGAACAGGGACCGATCGTGGTCAGGGTCACCTACACGATCTCGCCGGACCGCGAAGCCGCTTTCGTGGAGGCGATGGTTCGCGTTCGGCTCTCCCGCCTTCGCACCGGCGCAACGCAATGGGGTCTCTTCCGCGACGGTGAGACGCCACACCAGTTCGTGGAGCTCTTCGTGGTCTCGTCGTGGGACGAGCACCTGCGCCAGCACTCTGATCGATTGACCGGCACCGACGCCGCGTACCTGGACTACGCCCGCTCCCTGTCAGACCCGGAGCCGGCGACATCACACCTCATCGCCGCGGAACTTCCCGAGTAGCTTCAGCTCGCGGCCGCCGCTTCCTCCATCTCGAGCCACACGAGCCCCTGCAACCCAACACGGAACCGGCCTGCCGTATGCACGATCACCATCAGAATGGCGCCGCACGACGCGCAACGAAGGACGGCGCCCGGCGACATGGGAGTCATGTAGAGGTGCTGCGCTCCCATCTCACCAACCGCGCCGCATCCTGCGCACGCCCCACGAGCGTTGGTGACCTCGTGAACAAAAACGTCCTGAAGCAGTCCGGCCGCCGCGTTGCCGTCGAGTCTCAGCTGCTGCTCGACCATCCTCGTGTCACCCTCCGGTTGGACCAAATCGCTCGGTCTTGATGCGCGCCGGCTCGTGGCCGAGTTTCACGAGCGCGTTCGCGGCGGTCTCGACGAGCGACGTCGGACCGCAGACGTAGACCAACGGCCGGTCGGCCGGTGGCCATGCCACGGCGTTCAGCATCTCCGCGTCGATGCGACGGCGAAAACCGGTCCACGTCTCCGGCTGCTCGCGCGTCAGGGTGAGCACCACCTCCGAGCCTTTGCCCGCCGAGTTGAACCGGTCGAGCTCGTTGCGGTAGATGACGGCCTCGAGAGAGCGCGAGGAGTACAGCACCCGAGCCGGCACCGTGCTCCCGGCAGCCTGCCGGAGCCGGAGCATCGCCATCAGCGGACAGATGCCCGAACCGCCAGCCACCAGGAGGAGCGGGCCGCCGGCCGCCGGGTCCCACACGAAGTAGCCGCCGATCGGACCCCGCAGCTCGAGCTTGTCGCCGGCTCGGAGCTCGCCGGCCAGGTATGGGGATACCTCGCCGTCATCCAGGCGCTCCACGGTGAGGGTGAGCCGCTCGTCCGCAGATGGAGCCGACGCGATCGAGTAGCTGCGCTGTGCCTGGTACCCGTCGTCAGCGGTCAGCCGGACATCGATGTGCTGGCCGGCGCGATGTCCCGGCCATCCGGGCACGGCGAGGTCCAGGCTGCGCACATTCGAGGTCTCATCGAGGACATCGAGGACCTCGGCGGTGCGCCAGATCAGTCGCCGCTGTACCGCTGTTCCAGCCAAGGATCTCCGTACATGTGATAGCCGTACGTCTCCCAGAAGCCCGGCGAATCCTCGTTCATCAGGCGAAGTCCCCGCACCCACTTGGCGCTCTTCCAGAAGTACAGGTGCGGCACGAGCAGCCGGGCGGGGCCACCGTGCTCGCTCTCGAGTGGTTGACCGTCATACGAGTGGGCGATCCAGGCCTTGCCGCCCGTGAGGTCCTCGAGCGGCAGGTTGGTGGTGTACCCGCCATCGCAAAACGCCATCACGTAATCGGCGGCCGTCTCGACGCCATCCAGCAGCGTGTCGACCGAGACCCCCTCCCAGGTGGTGTCGAGCTTCGACCACTTGGTGACGCAATGGATGTCTCGCGTCAGGGTTTCGCTCGGCAGCTTGCGCAATTCGTCCCAGCTCCAGTGCTTCTCCTCGTCCACCTCGCCTTCGATGGAAAAGGTCCACTCCCCAAGCGATGTGCGCGGTGTCGGTCCGGCCGAAAGCACCGGAAAGTCATGGACGAGGTACTGACCCGGCGGCAGGCGGGCATCGCGAGGCTCCTTGTGAGGGCGACCCCTGAACGCCCGGCTCACGAAAGCCACGCGACTATCTCCACCTGGGAGTTTGCATCTCAGGAATTGTGGGCGGCGCGCGATCCGGCCGCAAGGCCAGGCTTTCGGACCGGCTTGGCTTGTCCGATGTTTGGCGACGCCCCGATAGGGTATGGTGGTGGCATCACCTCGAATATCGAGGGGTATCGCTCGTGGTCGTCATTCCTTCTCGAACGGACGCGCTGCGTCATAACGAGAAGGAATTGGAGAGACCAGAGTGACTGGTACCGTCAAGAAGATCGTCGCCGAACGCGGCTTCGGCTTCATCACCGCCGAGGATGGACAGGAGTATTTCTTCCATCGCAGCGGACTCGATAGTTCGCTGACATTCGAAAACCTCGCGGGCGATGAGCGCGTGAGCTTCGAGATCGAGCGTAGCGACAAGGGCCCGCGCGCCCGCCAGGTCCGGGCGGCCTGACCTTCGCTGCGTGAGGCAACCCGGTCATCGCCGATTCGTCGGCGGTGACCGGAACCTCGATTCGCCGTATAGAGTGGACTCGTATGGCGGACGAAAATCCAGCGGTCGACGCGTCCGACTCGGAGGACGAGGAGGCGCCACCGCCTGATGACAGCTTCCTGCTCGGTGCGACCGGCGTGGAAGAACAGGTCCTCGCCGAGCTTGCTCGAGCCGAGGCGAGCCTCGAGGACCCGGAGGAAGCGGCAGACGAGAGCGACGGTGCTGTCGTCTGACACTGCCTAAGCCCCAGGTCGCCGTGTCCAAACCCGCGCGCCGGCGGTTGCCGGTTCCGCTTCGGCGGTCGCTCACCGCGGTGATCGGTCTCGCGGGCATCGCCGCAGTCATCCTGTTTCTGAACCCCGCCAAGGTCGGGAGCGCGCTGGAGCACTTCCAGCTGGCATTGATCGCTCCGATCATCCTGCTCTCGGTGCTCGTCTACGTCCTGCAGGGCATCCGCTGGCACTACCTGCTGATCGACGTGGGCACCAAGCTCCGTCTGCGCGACACGATCCTGATCAACCTGGCCGGCCAGACGATCACCGCCATCGTGCCGCTCGGCGACCTGACCCGGGCAGCCTTTGCGAGCAGCGCGGACGGCACCGACTTCGGCACCGTCGCAGCCACCGTGACCGTGCAGGAGCTTTCCTACACACTCTGGCTGATTCTCGCAGCGCTGCCCGCGATCCTCGCGCTCGGCTATGGGCTCGCGGCCGTGATTCCCGTTGCGCTCGGCATCGCACTGATCATCGTCGTGCTCACGGTCTCGCCGGTGTTCTGCCGTTTCCACGACCTGATCGCGCACATCCCATTCCTCAACAGGCTGCTCCCTGCCCTCGACGAGTTGCAGCAGGAGACCTCGTCGCTGCTGCATCGCAGAGATGCGCTGGCGCTCTCGGTGCTCGACGCGGCACGGGTCGTGGTCGCCGTGACCACGTTCTGGCTGGTGTTGCAGGGACTGGATCCGGGACGGATCGGCTGGTGGCAGGCTGCGTTCGTGCTGGCGCTCGGCACCATCGGCGGAGCCGTGAGCCTGATACCCGGTGGCGTCGGCGCCAACGAGGCAAGCGTGGCGGCGCTCCTCATCTTTCTCGGAGTCGACGCGGGGAGCGCCGGCGCCGCCGCGATCATTCAGCGAGGACTTCTGACCGGGCTGTCGCTGATCCTCGGATTCGCCGCATATCTGGCGATCAACAAGCGGCTGCACCTCGGCGGTGTCTTCCAGCTGTTCTCGCACCGGCCGGCACCCGCGCGGGCGTAGTCCACCGGCTCGCGTCCACACTTGTTCCATCGTGGACGCGACCCCGATTGCGAAGATCCTGCCGCGAAGCCCGACCGACGGCGTCATCGCGCGGCCGGCGCTGGAGCAGCTCGTCGCCACCGCGCGAAATCGCCGCCTGACCGTTGTGGTGGCGGAGGCGGGATTCGGCAAGTCGACGCTGCTGGCGTCGTGGTGGGAGGCCGCGCCCTGTGCCTGGTACACGGCCGACCACCGGGATCTCGATCTCCCCACCCTGGGGCGGCAGTTGAGCGACGCGCTGCGCTTGCGTGTTCCGGACATCCCCAGTGACGTGAGCTGGCTCGCGGAGGGTGCGGCCGGCCCTGAGCTGGAGCAGTTTCTCCGCGCCGACACGCTGGCGGCGCAATTCGCGGAGATCCTGCATGCGCAGCTCTCCAGCGATCTCCTCCTGGTGATCGACGACGCCCACGAACTGGACCGTTCCAGCCCCTCGACCCGGCTCATCGAGGCCCTCTGCCGGCACGCACCGCCGCGCCTCCACCTGGTCATCGCCGGCCGGCGACCACCGCCATTCCAGATCGAGCGACTGCGTGGCCAGGGACAGCTCCTCGAGATCGACGGTGGTCAGCTCGCGTTCACGGTCGTGGAGGTGGCCGAGCTGATGGCGGATCGGCTCGGCGTCGACTCCGAGGAGCTCGCTTCGGAGGTGCACCGCCTCGCCGGCGGGTGGCCGGCCGCGGTGACCCTCGCGCTCGAGGCGCTGAAGACATCTCCCCGGGACACGTGGAGCGGGGTGTTGTCGGGCCTCGACAGAGCGCATGCACCCCTTTTCTCGTACCTGGCAGAGGAGGTATTCGCGCGCCATCCCGATGCGATGCGGGGCCTGGTGAGCAAGCTCGCGCTCTTCGAGAGATTCACCCCCGAGCTCTGCGAGGCGATCGGGCTCGCCGGATCGCGGTCGATGCTCGCCGACCTGTCACGTCAGGGTCTCTTTGTCGAGCGGGGACCCGATGGTGCGTTCGCGCTTCGACCGCTGATCCGCGACTACGCGATCGAATCGCTTCCGGTGAGCGAGCCTGAGGCCAGGCGCCTTCGAGTGGCCGCCGGCGCATGGCTGGCGGAGGCCGGCGCGGGCGCGGACGCCATGCAGGTGCTGCTCGCGGCCGGGGCCACGGAGCCGCTCGCTGCGATCGTCACCAGGGAGGGCTCGAAATTGCTGGCATCGGGGCAGATCGCAACTGTCCTCCGCGCGTGTCGCGCGATCCCCGGACCGCTCCGGACGCCTGAGATCGAGCAGCTGGAGGGGGAAGCGCAGCAGATCCAGGGCGACTGGGGCGAGGCGATGACCTGCTTCCAGCGCGCTGCCGCCGGTCGCGATGCGGTGCCGGCTCACCTCGCCTGGCGGATCGGCCTGATTCATTACCTGCGCGGCGAACCCGAGGAAGCCCTGGCCGTCTATCAGCGTGGGCTCGACGATCCCGACGCCGACCCCCTGGAGATGGCGCTCCTCCTCGCCTGGATGTCGACGGCGCACTGGATTCGCGGGGACGTCGAGCCATGCCGGGAGCTCGCGACCCGTGCGCTCGCCGCAGCCAGCGGCTGCGGTGATCGTCGGGCGCTCGCGGCCGCGCATACCGTGATGGCGATGCTGGCGGCCCTCGATGGGGACCGGCGTGCCAATGACGCGCATTACCTGCTCGCGCTCCGCGCTGCCGAGGAAGCGTCGGATGTACTCCAGGTGGTTCGGATCCGGACCAATCGAGGCTCGCACTTCATGGAGGAGGGGTCCTACGCCGAAGCCTTGCAGGAGCTGGACGTGGCGGTGCGCCTCGCGGAGCTCACCTCCTTCGCGAGCTTTCTCGCCCTCAGCCTCAGCAACCGAGGCGAGACCAAGCTGCGCATGGGTCGTATTGAGGAGGCGCTGGCCGACCTCGAAGCCTCCCGGCTGCGATATCGACAGATTGACTCGGACATGGTGTCGTACCCGCTGCAACTGATCGGCGAGATCTACAGCGAGCGCGGCAACCTTGCCCAGGCACGGGTCATGCTCGAGGAGGCGCTGGAGGTCGCGGAGAAATCCGGCGACGTGCAGGGCGTCGTCCCCACGCTTGCCTGCCTTGCGACAGTGGTCGCCCGTGAGGATCCCGAGCGAGCACGGGCGCTGGCTGATCGGGCGGTGTCGTACGGGACCGGGATGTCCTATGTCGTCGCGGTGCTCGCCTCAGGCTGGGTCGCGCTTGCCGGCGGCGATCGGCCTCGGGCGCGTGAGCTGGCCGCCGAGGCCGAGTTGGCGGCGCGAGCTCGTCACGACCGGGCCGGTCTCGCTGATGCGATCGCGCTGGCCGCCGTGAGCGCCGAGGACCAGCGGGTCGCGACCCGCCGCCTCACGGAAGCCGGCGCGATCTGGCGCGAGGTCGGGAACCCCCTCGGCGAGGCAAAGGTCGATCTCGTTCGCGCTTCGATCGACCGGGGCGCAGGATCGGCGGCGCTGCGGCAGAAGGCTGAACGCGAGCTCGAGGCACTCGGGGTCCGCACCCACCAGAGCGGCAACGTGGCCGCCGGACTTCTCGCGGTCCTGAGCCCGCGTGACCGGGGGGCGGTGAGGGTCCAGTCGCTCGGCGGCTTTGCGGTGATGCGCGACGGCGAGCTCGTCAGGATTTCAGAGTGGCAATCGAAGCGTGCGCGCGAGCTGCTGAAGCTGCTCATCGCGCGCCGCGGCCGGCCGGCGACCCGTTCGTACCTCATGGAGACGCTCTGGCCGGGTGAGGACCCCGATCGGGTGGCCAATCGCCTGTCGGTGGCGCTTACCACCGTTCGGGGTGTGCTCGACCCGCAGCGCCGCTCCTCGCCCGAGCATTTCGTGATGGCCGACAAGGACGCCGTCTCGCTCAATCTCGATGCGATCGATATCGACATGGAACGCTTCCTCTCCGCGACCGCAGACGGCGTCGACCGGCTCCGACGCGGTGAGATCACCCAGGGGCTGCCCATCCTGAGCTCGGCCGCGGCCATCTATGCCGGCGACTTCCTCGAGGAGAACCCCTACGACGACTGGACCGCGTCGGTGCGTGAAGAAGCCCGCGCTGCCTACGTCTCGGCGCTCCGCCTCCTGGCGAAGCACGCTGCCGATCCCGATGCCGCCGTCACGCATCTGCTCCGGATCCTGGAGACCGATCGCTACGACGAGGAGGCTCACCTGGGCCTGGTGCGCGCGCTCGCGGAGGCCGGGCGGCACGGAGAGGCCCATCGCCACTACCTCAACTACCGCCGCGCGATGGACGAGCTCGGCGTCGAGCCCTCGCCGTTTCCGGGCGCGGGTCGAGGCACCGCACTGACCAGCAACCAGGGCTCGGCTACTTTCAGCCAACCTTAAGGCTGCCCGAAGAACCCTGCGTAGGCTCGCCTGCCATGGAGACATTCATGGTTCGGCTCTGGACACCGGGCGGCGACGACTGGTCGCCGGGCGTGCGCGGCACCGCGACCCATATCGCCTCAGGCAGGCAGATCACATTCACCGAGGCGGCGGGGTTGATCGCGTTCCTGTCCGCGACCGCGCCCGTGAGACGGCAGCGCGACGGCGATGAGACGCAAGCGCCGGACGGCGAGTATCAGTCACATACGTCTTAACCTGAACAGCGACATGGAGGAGACACCAGGATGAACCGCGTACTCGTCATCGGCGTCACCGGCGCCGCAGCATGCTTGCTTGCGGGCTGTAGCGCATCGGCCACCACCACACCGACCCCGACAGCGGCGACCACCATTCAGACCACCAGCACCCCGGCGGCGACGAGCGCGCCGGCTGCGACGCCAACTCCCGTGCCTCCCGCGGTCGATCTTTCGGGATCCTGGAAGGGGCAGTACAGCGGCGCGTTCAACGGCACCTTCACGCTCACCTGGTCGCAGTCGGGCGCGACGTTGGGCGGCGACATCACCCTCTCGAATCCTCCGAACACCGTGCACGTGACCGGCAACGTGGGAGGCAGTGCCATCACCTTCGGGTCAGTGGGCGGAGTCGCGTACTCGGGCTCGGTATCCGGCAACAGCATGTCCGGCACCTACCAGGCTCCCAGCGGAGGCCAGGCCGGTACCTGGAGCGCGACCAAGTCCTGACCTGAGACCGGCGGTTGCGCCGGCGCACGGTCATGCGGATGATCGCCGCGAGGTTGAAGGAGCACCCGCGACCTGTCACGGGGACACGGGATGAGTGCTTCCTGCGGCCGGTCACACCGGCCGCACAACCCGCGGCGCGAGAACCCGAGGCGCGGCCGGATTCGCGGTGCGCCGGCCGGGCAGCCGACCCGTGAACCTCAGCGGACGATCAGTCCTCGAGGATCGTGACCGCGCGGCCCGGCTGTCGCAGCGATGCCGGCGGACACAGCCAGGTCATCACGTCGACGACGAGGCGTCCGGCACGGACGGCGGGGTCAGCCTCGGCAGGCTCGCGGGCTCGGGCGAGTGATCCGGTCCTGTAGAAGGCGCGAGCCAGCGATGGGCCCACTTGCCCAGCGCCTCGAGAGCCTCGTTGAGGTCTCGCCCCGCCTCGGTCAAGGTGTACTCGACACCCACCGGCGGGCCCGGAAGGACGCGACGCGAGACCAGCCCGGCCGTTTCGAGCTCGCGGAGGCGGTCGGCGCAAAGGCGCTCGGACATCCCCGGAACCGCAGTGACCAGCGAGTGAAAGCGCACCGGACCCCGCATCAGGATGCTCAGGATCGCCCCGGTCCAGCGCTTGCCGATCAATTCGATCGCCTCGTGGTAGACCGCGCAGACGTGAGCGGGATCGTGGTCTGGATCGGCTGCGGTGGTTGCTGTCGAGTGAGGCGCGAGTGCCATGGCGAAATCATACCTCGGGCACGCACTCTTGACTTAGTTACTTATTATTGGTAAGCTGCTAGTATTATATCAGTGTACCTGGTCCATCGGCACCGGGCCTCGTCAGATCTTGTCATCAGGAGTCGCTCGTTATGAACGCTGGCCTGCTCATCCTTCAACTCTTCGTCGGCCTCGCCATGGGGGCGCACGGTGCTCAGAAGCTCTTCGGCTGGTGGGGTGGTCCGGGCGTCCGCGGCTTCGGCAAACACATGGCGCACATGCGTTTCCGACCGGCGTCCGTCTGGATCGCCGGGGCGATCGGCACCGAGATCGGTGGCGGCCTGCTCCTCGCTCTCGGGCTGCTGAGCCCCCTGGGCTCCGTGGGAGTGGGAGCATCGATGCTGGTGGCAATCGTTGCTGTCCACTGGGGCAAGGGCTTCTTCGGTCACGGTAGCGAGGTGCCCCTGCTCTACCTGGTCCCGGCCGCCGTGGTCGGCATCACCGGTCCCGGCTCCTACTCGCTCGAACTCGTTGTTGGGGATCACGTTGCCAGAACCGATCTCGGGAATTGTCGCCGCCGCCCTGGCCATGGGCGGAGTAGCGGTGGCCATGGCTGGGCGCGCTCCGGCTGTCCAGCAGCCGTCCGCAGAGCTTGCCGCCTAGGCCTGCGAGGCTGACCGTCCGCGGGTCCACCGCACGCAGGACCGTATCTCGAGATCTGCGAGACGGTCATTGGTCCTTGGGATTCCGCGACGTTTGGCACTGGCCGGCCGCGGGGCTTGTCGGCAAGCTGCTGTCATGGACATTGATCGATCGCTCGTGATGCTCGACCCGGTAACGGACGAGGTTCTCGCTGAGTGCAGCGGCCCCAACGCTGATGGGCATTGTCCGGTGAGTGACAGCCCTCCGTATTTGTGTGCCGGTCTACGTCTGGTCGGCGCCGCCGGCGGCGATCAGCCGTCGGTGTCGTTCACCGTCGCGACGATGCGGCCTGGGCGATGCCCGCTGCTGGACGTCGCGCGGTAGCTTCATTCCCTTCACATAGTCTCGAGAGCGCTGCCTACCCTGGGCTCACGACGATGGTACCGACCATCCCGACGTGAAGCGTGCACGAGTACTGGTACACACCGGCGCGGGTGAACTTCACCTGCCACACGCCGCCACCCTCGAGGACCGGGTCACCGATCGACGCATCGCTGGTGAACACGATGTTGTGCGTCACCGATCCGATGTTCTTCCACTCGATGAGCTCGCCAACGGTCGCGGGCTGACTCACCGGATCGAAGGTGCCCTCGTCAGTCGCTGAGATGATCACCGCGGGCGTGCCAAGGTTGCCGCCTGCGATGCCTATCGGCGACGAGATCGCGGAGGTAGTCGGGGGGTCGCTGCCTCCGCACGCGATCACGCCAAGGCTGAGCAGCGCCAGGGCAGCGAAGGCTCGAGGGTTCACCATCTTCGACGTCGTCCTAGCTTCGTACCGCACGCGTCGCATCCATGATGTCCTCACGCGCGCTCGTCACCGGGAAGGGTGTTGGCGAAATTCGTCTGGTCGATCATGGTTTTCCCCAACCGCGAGCACTTGGTTTGCCGGAAGGACGGCTCGAAAGAGCGAACGGTCCGTTCGCTGTGAACAGGGCAATCCTGTAACTCCGGCGTCCATCTGCGACAGAGGCGAAGGTCATGAGTTCGAAGGCGGATAGGGCGGTCGCCAATGCCGCCGAAGGGGATTGGTTCCGGTCACGGTGTGCGCCTCACCGGGATACGGCCTTCGGCGCGCATGATCTCGTCATGTCGCCCCACACGATCATCGAACCGTTCCGCATCCATTCCGTCGAACCGCTTCGCATGAGCACCCTTGAGGAACGTCAAAGCGCCGTCCTCGCCGCCGGCTACAACCTGTTCGCGCTCCATTCCGACGACGTTCTCATCGATCTGCTGACCAACTCGGGAACCGGCGCGATGTCACGCGACCAGTGGGCGGCGATCCAGCACGGTGACGAGAGCTACGCGGGATCTCCATCCTGGTTTCGATTCCTCGAGGCCGTCCAGGATCTCTTTCCGTTCCGGCACGTCATCCCGACGCACCAGGGAAGGGCGGCGGAAAAGATTCTGTTCACTGCCGTCTGTGGGCCCGGCAAGATCGTGCCAAACAACACGCACTTCGACACCACGCGTGCCAACGTCGAGTTCACCGGCGGGGAAGCAGTCGATTTGCTTGTGGCGGAAGGCCACGACCCGTCAGCGCGGCATCCGTTCAAAGGCAACATGGACGTCGATCGGCTCGACGCATTCCTGCGGGCCCACGAAGGCTCCGTACCCGTCGTATTCGTCACGGTCACGAATAACTCGGGCGGCGGCCAGCCCGTGTCATTGAGCAACCTGCGCGCAGTGCGCCAAGTGTGTGACCGCCATAGCGTTCCGCTATTTCTGGACGCGTGTCGGTTTGCTGAGAATGCCTGGTTCATCCGCGAGAGGGAAACAGGTCAGCAGGATCGTGACGTGCGCGACATCGTGCGCGAGATGGCCGGACTCGCGGACGGCATGACCATGAGCGCCAAGAAGGACGGGCTCGCCAACATTGGCGGCTGGCTGGCGATGAACGACGACAAACTCGCGGAGCGATGCCGCAACCTGCTGATCCTGACAGAGGGGTTCCCCACCTACGGTGGCCTCGCTGGTCGCGACCTGGAGGCGATCGCCCAGGGCCTGCACGAAGTGGTGCAGCACGACTACCTGCGATACCGCATCCGGTCGACGGCGTATCTCGGCGAGGCGCTCACCGGCCTCGGCATCCCGATCGTCCAGCCACCCGGCGGGCACGCGATATACATCGACGCCCGCGGATTCTTGCCGCATCTCGAGCCACTGCAGTATCCCGGGCAAGCCCTGGCCGTTGCCCTGTACGAAACGGGCGGGATCCGAAGCTGTGAGATTGGCACTGTGATGTTCGGTCGACAACCTGACGGCTCGGAGCGGCCGGCTGACATGGACCTGGTACGGCTCGCGATACCGCGGCGCACCTATACGCAGAGCCACATCGACTATGTCATCACGGTGTGCGGCGAGGTTGCGACCCACGCTCGAGACCTCCCCGGTTATCGGATCGTCGAGGAACCGCCCGCCCTGCGCCACTTCACTGCTCGATTCGAGCCCTTGCGGGTCTCGTAGCAGCCAGGATCGCCGGTCGGGTCCCACGACCCTGCCTCGAGCCTCCCAATCGGGACTTTCGGCCCTGTCGCGGGCTTGACCGCGAGACCATGCTGACGAGATGGACGAGCACGAGCGGGTGTTCCTGATGACCGATCCCGCGACGCGCAAGGTCGTCGGCCTGTGTACCGGGCCGGATGCCGTCGGTAAGTGTCCGCGAGCGTCAGAGCCGCCATTCGACTGCATTGGGTTGCGCGTCATCCCCTCCGGCGGACATGGTGCTGACGGGCTGCCCTTTACGGTCACGGCGGCATCCGACGGCCGCTGTCCATTCGCGTGGATCGATGAGCATCCGCATGAGGACGCGACCAGTCATCCCTAGCCCCCGGTGCGGTCCCCGGATGGCAGCCGTTACCAGAGTGGCAGACTGACCCTCGCCATGCCTGACACCCTCACCGTCACTGACAACCGCACCGGTGCGACGTACGAAATCCCTGTCGAACAGGGTGCCATCCGCGCGACAGCCTTCGAGCAGATGCGCGCCGCCGGCGACGACCATGGGCTCCTGGTCTACGACCCGGCATTCATGAACACGGCCTCGTGCACCAGCCGTATCACCTACATCGACGGCGATCGGGGCATTCTTCTCTACCGTGGCTATCCGATTGAAGAGCTAGCGGAACACAGCAGCTACCTGGAAACCGCGTATCTCCTCGTCCATGGCGAGCTGCCCACGCACACGCAGGCGGGGGCGTGGGTGCACGACATCACGATCCACACCCTGGTGCACGAGAACGTCAAGAAGTTCATCGACGGCTTCCACCACGACGCCCACCCCATGGGCATTCTGGTCTCCACCGTAGGAGCATTGTCGACGTTCTATCCGGATGCGGCACGCATCTATGACGAAGAGCAGCGGCGCATCTCGATCTACCGCCTCATCGCCAAGATGCCGACCCTAGCCGCGCTCGCCTATCGCCACTCACTGGGTCTCCCATACAACTACCCGGACAATGACCTCTCGTTCGCCGCCAATTTCCTGAGCATGATGTTCAAAATGGTGGAGCCGCGCTACGCCGCCGCACCGGAGATCGAGCATGCCCTCGACGTGCTTTTCATCTTGCACGCCGACCACGAGCAGAACTGCTCGACGAGCGCCATGCGCACGGTGGGTTCATCGCATCCCGACCCCTACTCGGCAACTGCTGCCGCGGTCGCCGCACTCTACGGTCCGCTGCACGGCGGCGCCAATGAGGCCGTGGTGCGGATGATTGAGCGGATCGGCTCGGTGGACCGCATTCCCGAATTCGTCGCCGGAGTCAAGGCTGGGAAGGAGCGCCTTATGGGATTCGGCCACCGTATCTACAAGAATTACGACCCCCGCGCGAAGGTGATCAAGCGCATGGCCGACCAGGTGCTCGGCGTCACCGGGTCATCGCCGCTGCTCGACGTGGCCTCGGAACTCGAGAAGATCGCGCTCGAGGATGAGTATTTCGTCAGCCGCAAGCTGTATCCGAACGTCGACTTCTACAGCGGCTTCATCTACCGCGCGCTCGGCATCCCGGTGGAGATGTTCCCGGTGCTCTTCGCGGTCGCGCGCACTGCTGGATGGCTCTCGCAGTGGGAGGAGTCGCTGCTCGACCCCGAGCAGAAGATCTCGAGACCGCGTCAGATCTACGCAGGCAGTCCCCGGCGTCCCTACCTACCCCTGAACCAGCGAGGCTGAGCCGGCGCGGACGGTACGTCCGCGGACTGGGCGGGACGGCTTCCTGGTCATGGGATTCGCCGAACCAATGCTCGTGCTTCGTACGTCGGGTTCGGGCGGTTGGCCTCGCCGAGTCGAGGATGGACGACCAACCCGGCGCATTCAGGGTCGAATGTCACGCCGCATGAAGGCGATTCGGCCCTTGTCGGCGACCCTCCGGGATGGGATGGTGATGGGGAGATGGACGGCACGCAACACGTACTCATTTTGGGGGGTGGAACCGGCGGCACCATCACCGCGAACCGCTTGCGCAGGATGCTCCCGGCATCGGTCGACATCACAGTGATCGACAGTAGTGATGCGCATGTTTACCAGCCGGGTCTGCTATTCGTCCCCTTCGGGTTGGCCGCGGCCGACGAGTTGGTGCGACCACTCGATCAACAGCTGCATCGAGGCATCGCATACATCCGGGACACAGTCGACAGTGTCGACGTGGCACGGAAGCGGGTGCATCTCGTGAGTGGTCGGAGCGCAGCGTACGACGTGCTCGTGATCGCAACCGGCGCACGGCTGCTGCCCGAGGAGACCGAGGGACTCGATGGTCCGGGATGGGGGAAGAACATCTTCACCTTCTACTCGATCGACGGTGCACGCGCACTCGCCTCGGCGCTCGCCCAGTTCACCGCCGGCCGGATCGTCGTGAACGTCGTCGATTTGCCCATCAAGTGTCCAGTCGCACCGTTGGAGTTCTGCTTCCTCGCGGACTGGTTCTTCCGGGAGAACGGCGTGCGTGACGAGGTTGAGCTCACGTATGTCACGCCTCTCGACGGAGCGTTCACCAAGCCGGTGGCGTCACAGCGGCTCGGTGAGCTCCTGGCGAGCAAGAGCATCAACGTGGTCACGGAGTTCAATACCGGGAGTGTCGATCACGACCGGGGGACGCTCACCTCCTACGACGGGCGCGAGGTGAGCTTCGATCTGGCGATCGTCGTGCCGCTCCACGGAGGCGCGTCGTTCGTGGGGCGATCTCCTCGCCTCGGCGACGAGCTGAACTTCATTCCAACGGATCCGCACACGCTCCAGTCCAAGGTCGCTCCAGAGATCTTCGCGATTGGTGACGCCGCCGGTCTGCCGGTTTCCAAGGCCGGCTCCGTGACCCACTTCGAGGGCGAGGTCCTCGTGGAGAACATCCGCCGATTTCTCGCCGGCGAGACGCTTGATGCCAGCTACGACGGGCACGCCAACTGCTTCATCGAGACCGGATTCGGCAAGGCGGTGCTCATCGACTTCAACTACGAGACTGAGCCGCTGCCAGGCCATTTCCCATCCCGGGTTGGCCTCCCGCTCCTCAAGGAGTCACACCTCAACCACCTGGGCAAGTTGATGTTTCAGTGGTTCTACTGGCACACCCTGCTCCCTGGCCATTCAATTCCCGGCATCACGTCAGACATGCCCACCGCAGGCAAACGCCGCGTTCCGGTTGGAACACGCTGAGGAGCAGAGCATGAGCACCGCAACCGTTGACCTGACCGCGATAGCTCGCAATGACGAGGGGTTCTTTCTGGACCCACAGCAGTGGACCGAGGCCATGGTGCCCGCGCTTGCCGCGCTCGAGGGAATCAGCGACCTCACGGACCGGCACTGGCAGATCATCCGCTTCATGCGCAGCGCCTATCAGGAGAACGGGACCGGGCCGACCGTCCGTGTGTTGGGCAAGGCCTCCGGAGTGTCGATCAAGGAGTTGTACCAACTGTTTCCCAAGGGTCCCGCGAAGGTCGCAGCTCGAATCGCCGGAATCCCGAAGCCGCGCGGATGCATATGACAAGGAGGATTGAATCATGGCCATCATGGCAATCGAACCGAGAACGGAACCGGGCGCTTTCATGCCGGCGACCGTCGAGAAGGTCTCGATCATCGTCTCGAAGGGATCGCTCGACGGAATCTATCCTGGACTGATCATGGCCAACGGGGCCAGAGCCGAGGGGATCGCGGCGAACATGTTCTTCACATTCTTCGGACTCGACGCGATACACAAGACGCGGCATGAGCACATCAAGATTGCGACGGTCGGCAACCCGGGCCTGCATCTCTCCACGTGGCTCGGAGGAGTGCCAGGTATGTCAAGCGTCATGACCCATTACCTGGCTTCCAAGATGGAAAAGCTCGACATCCCGAGCATCCCGGAGTTCATCGAGATGATTGCAGAGACCGGCTGCGGCCTGTTTGCCTGCAAGGCGTCGGTGGATCTCTTCGGCCTCACCAAGGACGACTTCATCCCCGAGGTGCAGGAAATCATCACCGTCGGCGAGTTCTACGAGAAGGCCGCCGGCGGCCAGATCATCTTCACGTGAGATCGCCATGGAACTCACGGTTGCCAGCCTCGGTGGTGATCGCCACCGTATCACCATTCGCGGACACGAACTGATCGTCGACCAACCACGCGATGCAGGCGGCGAGGACGCAGGTCCGACACCGACGGATCTCTTCGTCGCCTCTCTCGCATCGTGTGTCGCACACTTCGCGCGCCATGGCCTCGGCTCCGGTGGCGAAGGACCGAAGGTCCGCTGCGTCTGGCGCATGAGTGAAACGCCTCCCTGGAGGGTCGCGACGATCACGATCGACGTGATGCTGCCGCCGGGCACATCCGAAGCCCGCGTGGCGGCGGTGCGACGCGCAGTGGCGCACTGCACGGTGCACAACACCCTGCAGGCTCAGCCGGCAGTCTCGATCACCGCCAATGTCGCCCGAAGCGGGGGGCTCATCACAGGCGGGCGGTCTCGAAAGTCTCGATCTCGACTTCCCCGTGCAGATAGCGTTCGGTCCGAGCCGAGCTGTGCGCGTGCACGACGGACAGGCAGCAGTCTGCTTCGCGGGCAAGGTGCGTCTCCGCGTTGTCGCAGAATGCCGAGAGGAGCCGGCTGAGCATCGTAGACCCCATGGCGGGTGTCCACGCGGCGATCCGCCTCGCGAGGTGCTCGAGCCGTAGGTGATCATGGCGCAGCGGAGCCAGATTGATCTCACCAACGCCCTCAGCGTACGGATAGAGGACGTGCTCCTCTGCGCGACCATGGGCGACGAGTTGATTGATCGTTGGGCGTAGTCGGGTGACGGCGTCGACGACGCCCGCGACGTCAAGGTCGGGCAGCGAGCGGATCATGCCACGGATCACGAGCACTCGCTCGCGAAGCAACGCCGCCTCTGAGCACAGTGCACCGGGGGCGATTACATCTGTGGCGGAAGCCATGACAACCTCCTTACGCCGGCCGGAGCGGACATCCACTCCGGAGGTGTTGACTGCACAACTCCATCATCGCCCTCGGCACGAGCTTCGACGAGTGCCGTTTGTCACACGTTGCGCTTGAATTCCGACTGACGCCACTCAGCCGGCCGCCGAGCCAAGCGGACGCACCCCTCGATAGACCGGCTCCCATACCGCGCTTTGGACCTGCGCGCTGGGATCACCGACCTCCGCACGGGCCAATCCTTCGGACACTGCCGCTCGCGCCACCGCCGCGGCGACGCGCAGCGAGACGTCACGCACCTGATCAACCGGCGGCATCACCGGTGCTCCCGGCCGCGATGCATCCACGAACTCGGCAACCGTATCCGCCGCAGCCAGCAGCATCCGATCGCTGACCGCCCGCGCCCGGGATACGATGGTGCCGAGGCCAAGACCCGGAAAGACCAGCGCGTTGTTCGCCTGGCCGATCGTATACGTCAAGCCTCCGTGCTGGACGGGGGGAAACGGGCTGCCGGTTGCGACCAGAGCGCGGCCGTCGCTCCACGCGATCAGGTCTGACGGTACCGCCTCCGAAAGAGATGTCGGGTTCGACAATGCGAAGATGATCGGCCGCTCCGCGTGTGCGGCCATCTCGCGCACCACCTCCTCGGTGAAGGACGAAGGGTGCGCGGCGCAGCCGATCAGTACGGTGGGCTGCACAGCCCGTACCACCTCGAGCAGACCGATCTCCCCTGCTGCCCGGTGCCAGGTGCGCACCTCCCCCGCAGCGCGGGCGTACACACGCTGGAAATCGCGCATCCCCGCAGCCATGCCCTCAACCAGGAGACCATGGCTGCCCAGACACCAGACTCGGCGTCTTGCCTCATCCCCCGATAAGCCGTCGCGCACCATCGCGTTGCAGATGAAGTCGGCGATGCCCACACCGGCGGTCCCCGCTCCAAACACCACGACGCGCTGGTCGCTCAATGTCGTCCCCGCCGCTCGCACTGCTGCGATGACACCGCCGAGTACGACCGCCCCCGTGCCCTGCATGTCGTCGTTGAACGTGCAGACCGTCTCGCGATACCGCTGGAGAATCCGTCGCGCATTGCTCGCGCCGAAATCTTCCCAATGGAGGAGCGCATTGGGGAAACGAGACGTCGCAGAGCGCACAAAGCGGTCGATGAACCTGTCATAGGCGTCGCCGCGCACGCGCCGGTGCCGCGCACCCATGTACGCGGGGTATTCGAGCAGCTCCTGGCGGTCGGTGCCGACGTCCAGCATCACCGGGATAACCCGATTGGGATTGATGCCCGCGGCGGCCGTGTACACCGCGAGCTTGCCGACCGAGATCGCGATCCCTCCCACTCCCCAATCGCCGATACCGAGGATCTGTTCGGCGTCCGTCGCGACTATCAGGTCGATATCGTCGGTCCCGGCGCCAAAATTCTCGAAGGCGACGTCGATGCCGTCCGCGTCGTCAACGCACAGGTAGACACCCCGCGGACGCTGGAATTCCTTGCTGTAGCGTTCGATCGCCTCCCCGACCGTGGGCGTGTAGACGATCGGAAGCATCTCGGCGAGATGCTCGCTGAGCACCCGGTAGTACAGCACCTCGTTTCGGTCGTGCAGCGAATCGAGAAAGAGGTGCTTGGCGAGGTCATCGCCCTGGTGACCGTACTGGGCGTAGGAGCGCTCGGCCTGCAGATCGACGGTGGTCACCGCGGCGGGCAACAGCCCGTGCAGGCCCAGCTGGGTCCGCTCCTGGAGGGTGAACGCCGACCCCTTGTTCAGCACCGGCGCCTCGAGAACATCCAGCCCACGCCGGCTGGTTTCAAAAGCACCATCTGCTGCGACCCTGAACGTGCGCGGCGTGCGTATTGCGCCGTCTTGTGCCATCAGGGTGCGAAGCCATGGCGTGTGAAGTAGCTCAGACGCCGAGTGATGCGCCGGGTCATCCGCACGAAATGCGTCGTCGGCGGTTTGACGAACGCCCGCGGATGCGCAGCATAGAAGGCAATCTTGACGCACTCCACGAGGGCAAGATACGTCACGATCATCGCCACGAGGATCAGGAAGAACTCGACTGGGAGCGGTGAGAATCCCAGAATGTGCGCGACCGGGGTAAACGGCACAATCGCACCGACAAGAGCACACAGGGGAGGGACGATGAGCATGGCCAGGCTCGGGCGGCTGCGCACGAATGGAACCCGTCGCGTTCGGATGACGTAGATGACCAGGGTCTGCGTGGCGAGCAACTCCACGAACCACCCGGTGCGGAATTCACTGTGGTTCGCGTTGAGCAGATCCAGCATGACAAAGAAGGTGAGAAAGTCGAACACCGAGCTCACGGGACCGAAGACGATCATGAACCTGCGCACAAACGCGAGGTCCCAGGCGGCTGGACGGGCGAGTGTTTCGGGGTCCACCGCGTCGGTCGGGATCGCGAGCTGTCCAGCGTTGTAGAGGAGGTTGTTCAACAGGATCTGCGACGGCAGCATCGGCAGGAAGGACAGGAACACCGACGCCACGGCGGCGCTGAACATGTTCCCAAAGTTCGATGAGGTGGCCATGAGCACGTATTTGATGGTGTTGGCAAAGACCCGGCGCCCCTCGACGACGCCGTCGGCGAGCACGCCGAGGTCCTTGTCCAGCAGCACGATATCTGCCGCGTCCTTGGCAACGTCGGTCGCTGAATCGACGGAGATCCCGACATCGGCATGGTGCAGAGCGACCGCGTCGTTCACGCCGTCGCCGAGGAACGCGACATCGACACCGGTTCGCCGTGTCACCTTGATGATTCGAGACTTCTGATCGGGGCTGACTCGAGCAAAGACCCTGGTCGTCGTGATTGCTTGCATCAGCGCGTCGTCGTCCATCGCGTCGATCTCCGCGCCGGTCACGACGGTCCCCGGATCCACACCGATCTGCCGGCAGACGGTCGCGGCCACGGTCCCGTTGTCGCCGGTGATGATCTTGACCTCGATGCCGAGCCGGTGGAGCCGGGAGATCGCCTCGCCGGCGTCGATCTTCGGCCGGTCCACAAACGTCAGAAACCCGACCAGCGTCAGGTCTCGCTCGTCCCCCACAGTCAGCGTTAGGGTGGCCGAGAACGGTCGAGTTGCCACAGCCACCACCCGAGCCCCCTCCGCGAAGAGTTTTTCAAGCGTCGCCGCTGCGACTGGGGACACCGACGCGCATCGAGCCAGCACCGCTTCTGGCGCACCCTTGGTGACCAGCAACGGTCCGTCAGGGGAGTCCACGAGCACCGATGCCAGTTGTCGCTCGTGATCGAAAGGGATGCGCCCCAGGCGCCGGTACGTGGCGGGGCTGCCAGGGAGCCGCGCGAGCTCTGCACTCCGCGGACTGGTCCAGAGCGCCTGGTCGAGAGCATTGCCACCGACGGGTCCGCTGGTTCCAAGGATCAACTCGTTGCAGACGAGACCGAAGAGTAGCGGCGTGTTCAACGGTTGACCGTCCGCCGCCAGGCCGCGGTCAAAGGTGATCGCACCCTCGGTCAGGGTGCCCGTCTTATCCGTGAAGAGGATCTGGATGTTGCCAAGATCCTCGATGGCGACGAGCCGCTTCACCAGGACCCTCCGACGCGCGAGCGCGCGGGAGCCACTCGACAGTCCCACAGTCACGATTGCCGGCATCAACTCCGGGGTGATACCCACCGCAATCGCCAGTGAGAAGAGCAGCGCGTCCAGGAGCGGCTTGTGGAAAGCGACGTTGAACACGAAGATCGTGAGGGTCAGCACACCCGCAACGCGCACCAACAGGGTCGAGAAACGACTGAGCCCCTGCTGGAATGCGGAGGCGACTGCGCGTTCGGCGAGTCCCGAAGCGATGCCTCCGAACGCCGTTGCCGGACCGGTCGCGACGACCACACCGCGAGCCGCCCCCTCGTGCACGATCGTCCCCATGAACACACACGAGGCGAGATCCATACCGGTGGCATCCGGCCGTGGCTCGGCCGTCTTGGCAACCGGAAGCGACTCTCCTGTGAGCACCGCTTCGTCGCACTCCAGGGAATCGACCTCGAGGAGGCGCATGTCGGCCGGGACGATATTGCCAACGCTCAGGCTGACAACGTCACCCGGAACCAGCGTGATCGTGTCGACGAGCTGGTCGAGCCCGTCACGACGCACGAGTGCCCGGTGATGGATTTCCCGGTGTAACGCCTCGACAGCCGTCTCCGCCCGGTATTCGTTGACAAAGCTCAAGAGAACGCTCACCGCGACGATGGCGGCGATGATGACGGCATCGGTGGGATCGCCGGTGAAGCCGGACACAGCTGCGCAGCCGAGCAACAGCAGCAGGAGCGGGTTGCGGAACTGACGCAGCAGAATGGCGCTGACGGTGACGCGGTGTTCCCTGAGCACGTTGGCGCCCTGGGCCTCGAGACGCGCTGCCGCCTCTGATGCATCAAGTCCGCCGTCGCCGGAGCGCAGTGCCTCCAGCACCGCCTCGCAGGGCAGACGGGCAGCCATGGCGAGGTTCATGGCATCGGGTTGCGGGGCTATGAAGGCGGCCACGAAACCGACGCGTCCCAATAGATTTGATCCTCGAGCAGGTGGACCAACTGCTCGCGTGTGAGAACGTTCATGCGAGTACGTCCGTTGGTCATCGCTGAGATGGTAGTGTCCCACGCTCGGAAGCTCAGACCGCACAGAGGTTCGTGATGTTCAGCAGCATCCTCGTCGGGGTGGACCGTTCGGAACATGCGCGGGTGGCACTCGATCAGGCGATCGATCTCGCACACGCAGAGGCGGCGGCCCTCACCGTGCTCATCGCTTATAGCGGCATCGTCCAGTGGGGACCTGCTCCGCTGCCAGCCGAATTGGTGGACGGGTACCTGATCGGCGTACGAGATGACGCCAAGGCTCTTGCCGCCGAGACGATCGCCAGGATCCCGGCGGACCTTGCAGCTCAGATGCTCATCGTAGATGGCTCCGCGGCGCAAGCGCTGATTGACCAGGCCGCGTCGGGCAAGCATGACCTCATCATCGTCGGCTCACGTGGCCGGGGCGACGCATCGTCGCTGCTCCTCGGGAGCGTGAGCCACGCCGTGCTGCACCACAGTCGTGTTCCAGTGCTTGTCGTTCACGTCCCCTCGGTCGAGAAGGGGAACACGAAAGAGTAGGGGTCGACAAGAGCTACCGAACGCGTTCGGACGCGACCACTGCGCCCTCATCGATGTGGTCGGTGGATCGATGCGACCGCGTCTGTCGCGGCGCCGGGGCGGTTGTTCGCTGGTCTCGCCCAATGGCATCGATGAGTCCGACGTCCAAGGCGGATGGGATCAACACGAAAGGACGCCGTGCTCTGTGGCTCAACTCGTGGGCGACACTGCCGAGGAAGAGGTCTTCCATCGTGCTGTGCAGCCCGTTGCCGACCACAACGAGACCTGCGTCCTCCGTGTCGGCGACGCGCAGAATCCCCGATGCTGGACGTCCTTCGACGACGACGATCCGATGCTTGGCGCTCGTTCTGGTCAGGGGTCCGAACAGTTCCTTCTTGACATGGGATCGCATATCGTCGCCGAGATACTCGAACTCCCGTAGGCGAACCTCCTGCAGCGTCGGGCCGCGATAGACGCCGACGGACTTCAGCACATGGACCGCGATAATCTCGGCGCCGCGGGGTGCGGCCTCCTGGATTGCCCATTCGAGGGCCGCATCCGAGGCTGCCGATCCGTTCACTCCCACCACGATCTTCTGCTCGTTCATCAGGTTCGCCTCAGGCATCCGCGCATTACCTCTGTCAACTCATCTAGCAAACGTGATCGGACGTGCGTCTAGAGGAATTGGTCCCGACTGCAGTGCACCGAAAGACACCGGCTTCCGTACCGAGGGGAGTCGCTCGCCCCACATCTGAGCACACGGTTGCGGACCCGACTCGCGGGCAGCCGATCACCCTGGCGAACGGCTCCGGCGGGGAACAGGCGGCCGGGACTCGAGATTCGGTGACAACCGACCCTAGCAACCGCCCTTACCGATCGCCATCATTGGGGTGCGATGCAATGCAGCAGCGCGCGTGGCGAAAGGCCACGCTCGAGCGATACCGCGGAGGTCAGGCAAATGTTCGATAAGGTCCTGGTGGCGGTCGACGCCTCGCAGTACTCAGACGCCGCGTTGGCAGCTGCAGAGGGCTTTGCCGCTAAGACTGATTCCGCGGTCGAGGTCGTCCATGTTCATGAGCACGACTTCATTCCATCCAAGGCCGGCATGTCCCCCGACCTCGAGGAAATAGAGGAGGCGAAGGCCGTGGTCGACCGCGCCGTCGAGCGACTGAAGGGTCGCGGAGTGAACGTGACAGGCCGGCTCCTTCAGGCTCACACCCGAGATGTTCCCAAAGCCATCATTGAGGCAGCGGAGGAGAGCGGTGCTGACCTCATCATCGTCGGGCGTCGCGGACTCTCGAGCCTGACCGGCATGCTCGTGGGGAGCGTCTCCAACAAGCTCATCCACGTCGCAAAGGTACCGATCATGGTGGCGCACTAGAAGCGCTGCTCGCCGATGCGACCGCCTCAGCGCCGGGTCGATCAGGTGACAGCCGCAACTCGTCGGTAACGGCTATCGCGTTGCCGAGGCGGGTCCCCCACCCTTGCCACCGCAGGCCGACTCCCTCTGGCGAAGACGTGTCTCGCAAGGTATCATGCCAGGCATGGCTGAGGACCGCGACCTCACCGAGCTGCGCCGAGGGGTGCTCGGTCCGTGCGTCCTGGCTCTCCTGGAGGAGCGCACTCGCTTCGGGCTGGAGTTGGTGCGCGACCTGGCGTCGGCCGACAGCCTGCTGACCAGCGAGGGAACTGTCTACCCCCTGCTTAACCGGATGCGTGACGCGGGTTTGGTGACCAGCGAGTGGCGCGACGAGGTGAGTGAGCGGCCCCGCCGCTACTACGCGATCACCGCGGCGGGCCGGCGGCATCTGGCTGCCTTTCGGGAGGAGTGGCCCCGATTCTCGGCGACCGTCTCCGAGGTGCTGCGCAGCCCGGCTCTCGCGGGCGTGGGAAACGACAGATGAACGCCGTCGCCCAACGGGACGACCGCGTGCGCGCATACCTCGACGAGCTGGAGCAAGCGCTGCGAATCTTGCCCTCGCCGCAGGCGAGCGAGCTGACGGAGCAAATCACTGCCCACCTCGACGAAGCGCTGCCGCCGGGGAGCACAGACGAGGCTGTGGTGGCGGTGCTGCGCCGCCTGGGCTCCCCCGCGAAACTGGCCGCTGAAGCTCAGGCCTCTGAGGAGAGGCTCGACGAACGGGCGGCCGAGACGGCCGGCCCGAGACCGCCGAGAAGGCCCCTGCGGCACCGGTTCGGCCGACGGGGCTGGGCCACCATCGCGGCCGGCCTGGCCCTGGTCTGCGTGCTGACCACCTGGCTCGGCTTGTACCTCGCGACGCCGAGCCTGTCCGTCGGCGGGTCCTCATCGTGGTGGTCTCCGCAGGACCAGGCTCGCTCGGTCAACTCGTCGACGCTCGGCGCGTTCGCCAGCACGGTTCCGGCCCGCCGCGGGCAGTGGCAGGGGTTCGTGTTCGAGGTCGAGAACCCCAGCAGCACGGCTCAGACCGTACTGGGCCTCGCCCCATCAACCGACAGCCCCACCGGCTTGGTCGGTATGGGCGGTGTCACCGACGTCTCAGTCACCGTATCCGAGTACTCCAACTACACCGGCGCGTCGTTCGGGTTTCGAAGCCTGCCCTTCACCGCTCGGCAGACCATCCAGCCAGGCCAGTACCGCTTCATCAGGGTGATGTGGCTGACGGACTCCTGTAGCATGTCCAGCGCCCCCGGCGAAACGGGCACTGACCAGTTGAAGCTCGAGGTGCAGGTGGGATGGTTCTCGCGAGAGGAGGACCTGAGGCTCGCTCCCGGCTGGCAGCTCTTGTTCGCGGACGACTGCGCGAGCTGATCCTCTGCGCGACCACGGCCGGAAGGCTCAGCCTTCACGTTGAGCGTCGGCGCTCCTCGATCCGATGAAACTCCAGGACGTCACCGTCATTGGTAACTCGATCGACAGCTGGATCGCTGAGGAAGCGAAAAGGCGTCGGAAGCGAAAAGCCGTCAGCTGGTGATGCGGTACTGGAGATAGACGAAGCCCTTGGCGAAGCGGCGTTCGTCCACCAGTTCGAGTCCCACCCGCACGTCGTCGGGGAGCGAGCGGGTCCCCCCGCCCACGATGACCGGCGCGACGAACAGCTGGAACTCGTCGACGAGACCCGCCTTGATGGCCTGGGCGGCGAGATGCGCACCACCGACGGTGAGGTCCCTGCCCTCGGTCGCTTTCAGGCGCCGGACGTCGACGGGGTCGAACTCCGGCTCGATCCGGGTTCGGATGCTGGAGACCACGGCAAGCGTTCTCGAATACACGATCTTCTCGGCCGCTTTCCAGAGCTCCGCATACTCGGCGACATAGGACGGCTGGCCCGCAACGGTGCCGGCCGTCTCCCAGTAGACCATGACCTCGTACATGCGTCGCCCATACAGGTAGGTCCCGATCGGTCGCTCCAGCTCGTTGACGAACCGGTGGACCTCCTTGTCGGGTTCGGCCCAGTCGAAATCCCCATCGTTGTCGGCGACGTAGCCGTCCAGGGACGCGATCGTCGCGTAGATCAGCTTGCCCATCGGTCAGCCGGCGACGCCGTCGATGGTCACCTCGAACAGTGGACTCGACTCGACCATGACGTCGACATCGTCGCGCTTCCAGTTGCGGGCAACATGGGTCAGCACCTCGCGCCGTTCCGCTTCGTCGGTGATGATCCGGGCAGTGGCGGCGAGGTCCGCACGCACGCCGTCCTTGAGGTGGAAGGTGAAATGCGGATCCGCTGCGAGATTGGCCATGTAGCTGCGCTTGAACCCCGGCATCCCGCTGATGTACAGCCGTCCGCCGATGTTGTGGAAGACGATCTCGATGCGGTGTGGCTGGCCGCTCTTGCGGCCCTTGGTGGTGATGTCGATCTTGCCGCCACGGTCGAGGGCGTCACGGATCGGCTGGTCGAGTTGTGCGGTGCTCATGATTCTTCCCCGGTGGTGGCTGCCGCCCTGGTGGCGGCGAGGGCTCAGCCTAAACTCCCCGCTCCACAAGACGCGTTGTGGCATCGTCGCTCCGCCATGGGATTCATCGATGTCAGCGAGTTGAGCTACTCGATCGGCGGCCACCAGCTTTTCCACGACGTGAGCTTTCGCGTCGGCGAGGGGAGCAAGGTGGCGCTGGTCGGCGCCAATGGCACGGGCAAGACGACGCTGCTGCGGCTGATCGCCGGCGACATCAGGCCGGAGTCCGGGACCATCGGCAGCAGCGGCGGCATCGGCGTCATGCGCCAGTTCATCGGCAGCGCCGGCGGTTCGACAACGGTGCGGGACTTCCTGCTGGGTCTGGCTCCGGCGCCTCTCCGGGTTGCAGGCACGGCGCTGCACGCCGCCGAGGGCGCGCTCGCCGAGCAGCCCGATGACGCCGGTGTGGCGATTGCCTACGCGCAGGCCGTGGCCGACTGGTCGTCAGCCGGTGGGTACGAGGCGGAGGTGAACTGGAACGTCTGCTGCGAGAACAGCATCGGCGAGCCGTTCGAAGCGGTGCGTGACCGGCTCGTCGCCACGCTGAGCGGCGGTGAGCAGAAGCGGCTGGCTCTCGAGGTCCTGCTGCGCGGCGATGAAGAGGTGCTCCTGCTTGACGAACCCGACAACTACCTCGACGTCGCTGCCAAGCGGCAACTCGAGAAAGCACTGCGCGCCACCGGCAAGACCGTGCTCTATGTCAGCCACGACCGACAGGTGCTGGCCGAGACCGCGAACCGCGTGGTCACCCTCGAGGGACACGGCGCATGGGTGCACGGCGGCGGTTTCGCCAACTATTCGGAGGCCCGCGAAGCGCGTCTGGGACGCCTCGACGAGCTGCATCGGCGTTGGGAGGAGGAGCACGTCCACCTCAAGGACCTGGTGCGCCGGATGCGCATCCAGGCGACGATGAGCGATGCCATGGCGAGCCGCCTTCAGGCGGCGGTCACGCGGCTCCGCAAGTTCGAGGAGGCCGGCCCACCGGCCGAGCGCCCACGCCGCCAGGATGTCCGCATCCGTCTGCGCGGAGGTCGCACCGGCGTCCGCGTGCTGACGTGCGATCAGCTTGCGATTCCCGAGTTGGTCCGCCCCTTTGATCTCGAGGTGTCGTTCGGCGAGCGGATCGCGATGCTTGGCAACAACGGCACCGGCAAGAGTCATCTCCTCCGCCTGTTCGCCGGCGAGGAGATCGCGCACGAGGGCAGGTTCGTGCTCGGCGCGCGGGTCACGCCCGGGCACTTCAAGCAGACCCATGAGCACCCGGAGCTGCGTGGCGCGACGCTCGTCGAGTCACTGCATCAGCACGGTCGCGACCGCGCGGGCGCGATGCGCGCACTCGATCGCTATGAGCTGGTGAGCCACGGAGACCAGGATTTCGCGACGCTGAGCGGCGGTCAGCAGGCGCGATTTCTCATCCTGCTGCTCGAGATCGGCGGTGCGACCCTTCTCCTGCTCGACGAACCGACCGACAACCTCGACGTGCATTCGGCGGAGGCGCTCGAACATGGACTCGATGCTTTCGAAGGGACGGTGATCGCCGTGACCCACGACCGCTGGTTTGCGCGCCGGTTCAACCGCTTTCTGGTGGTTGCGGGGGATGGGGTCGTCACCGACCGTCCATCCCCCATGTGGGACTGAGGCGAAGGTGAGACCGCTGCCGGCACCTCGATGCGGGCAGCGATCCTGACGCGGAATCGCGTCGCTCGAATGCTATGACGCCGAGGGTGCCATCTGCGCAACGCGGATGTGGTTGCCGAACGGATCCCGCAGGCCGAAGTCGATGCCGTAGGGTTGTTCGGTCGGCTCCTGTGTGAATTCGACACCTTTGGCCAGAAGGTCCTGGTACGCCTTGCGTGCGTCGGGTGTGGTGAAGAAGAGGTGGCCGCCGGTCCGACCCTTGGTCAGCAGCGAGCGGACCTCGTCTGCGGTCGCCGGGTCCATCGCGGGTGGTCCCGGCTTCTCCAGGAGGATCTGGTGATCGGGCTCACCAGGGACGTTGACGGTGAGGAATCGCATGAAGCCGAGGTCCTGGTCGGTGTTGATCTCCAGCCCCAGCGTGCCGACGTAGAAGTCGACGGCCTGGTCCTGGTCGAGCACGTAGATCTGCGAGATTCGAAGGCTGCTGAGCATGCCAATGTTCCCTTTGCGTTGTCGCGGTTGATGGTGCCCCAACGCTATCCGGTCATCACGCGCGCGTCTTCTCCAAAACTGCTCGGTCTCGTCCATGCCATGGCGAAGCACGTCGGCACCGTGATCACGTCGCCGCGGCGGCGATACTCCGATGGCGATTCACCGACGATGAGACGAAATGTCTTGCTGAAGGTGCCGAGGCTGGCGAACCCGACGTCGAAGCAGACGTCGGTGATGCTTCGGTCGGTGCAGCGAAGCAGGTAGAGCGCCCGCTCGACGCGCCGGCGCTGGAGATAACGATGCGGGGTCTCGCCGAACGTCGTGCGAAATTCGCGGATGAAGTGGGATTCCGATACGCACGCGATCCGTGCGAGCGCCGGGATGTCGAGCGATCGCCCGTAGGCGAGGTCCATTGCGTCGCGCGCGCGAAGCAGCCGCCGGTTCCTTTCCTCGGCCGCTCGCGTCATCGTGAGCCGGACGGTTTCCCTGGAAGCGAGCGCGCGTACGTGACGCCCTCGTCCACCCAGCGCCGCAGCTGGGACTTGGTCTTCACGCCCTCGGCGTCGACGCGCAGCCATCCCGGCATGGCGCGCCCTCGCATGATCGCGACCTCGACATGAGAACCGGCGGCCAGCGTGTCGCCCCTGGCCGGATCGACGCGGACCAGCAGGCCCCCCTGACCGCTGGCGCTGATCGCCATGTTGCCGTCGATCAGGAAGGCGAGACCGCCGAACATGCGCTTCTCGCTCAGCGATTTCTCGCCGCCGATCAGCTCGCGGATGCGACCGGCAAGGTCCTCGTCGAAAGCCACAGGCTCATTTTCGGTCACCGCGACCCGGTCCCGCCCCCCGGACGCCTGAACCACTCGCGACGGAGCTCGTGGCTACCGTCCTCGCAGCCGACCTCGTAGTACACCGCGGTGCGACCACCGTCGTCGACCACAGCCGCGTAGCGCAACGCCGGGTACGGTTGCGGGCCCTGCGCAACCGGGGCGTCGCCGGCGACCTCGAGGTGGTCCGGGCGCCCCGTAGCGATGCCGGTCCGTTCCTCCCAGTTCTCGCCGGCGGTCGCACGGCCGTCGTAGAACGCGACCATCTCATCGCCTCGCTCGATGATTGCGGTGACGCGCGCGCCGCGCTGATCCCACCGTCCGGGCGTCGGTTGGAGCGCTGGGCCGTGCATGGTCCAGTCAATGCCGTCCCGACTGGTTGCGAAGTCCGTCCACATGCGATCGGTGGCATTCGGGTCGTCGAGCGGATGGCAGCAGACCCACGCGCGCCATCCACGCTCGTCGCAGATGATCACCGGGTCCTTCACGCCCACGTGCGCGTCGCCGGGCATCACCACGCGGCGGCTCGCGGTCACAAACGCCTCAGGCCCACAGGCCTCCAGCATCTCGATCCGCCAGTGGCGCGTGCCGGCGGTGGCGCAGCTGAGATAGAGGCGCCAGCGGCCGGCGCCGTCCACGACGAGTGCCGGGCGCTCCAGCGACTCCGCATCCATCGCCGCCTTGTCGATGCGGCAGAGCTCGGTTCGGCTGCCGTCGCTACCGAGCCGAGCCACGATGACGTCGCCGCCTCGGCCGTCGTCGACCGGTCGCCGGTTGCGATATGCCACGTGATGCACGCCGTCGCGCACCAGGACGCTGGCCGCTCCCACCCAGTGGCCCGGGCCGCGTTCGCCAGGGACCGCGATGGTCTCAGCGCCGTCGTGACGAGGAATCGGGAGATCTGCGAGCGCGATGTCGCGTGTCATCAACTCATCGTGCGATCTCGGGCGCCGTCGGCGCCACCGATCCCGCAATCGGACTGCAATCCGGTGCAGGGAGGATGCGAACGTCGTACAACACCAGGAGCACCACCATGAACAACCCGATCGACAGGTTCACCCAGGCAATCGAGACTGCCTCCATCGGCGAGGCCGGCGTCTTTGCGCCAGACGCGGTGCTCGACGCCACGGTGCCGCACTGGCGGTACGCGGTGACCGGCGCCACCAATATCGAGAGCGAGCTGGGCCGGTGGTACGCCGACCCCGGGCGCTTCGAGGAGATGCGCCGTACGCCCCTCCCCGACGGCGAGCTCGTCGAGTTCGTGCTCACCTGGGAAGAGGACGGCGAGCCCCACATGTGCCATCAGGCGCACCACATCGAGGTCCGCGACGGACTGATCACGCGCGACATCGCCTGGTGCGGCGGGCGTTGGGGCGCGGCACTCCAGGCGGAGATGGCCGAGGCCGCGCGGCAGTGACCGTCGTGTCAACGCCGGCGCCCACCGTGGCCGTTCACGACACGGTGGAGAGCCTGCTGGGAGGCGCTGAGCAGCGCGAGGACTGGAAGACCGCGGACTCGCTGTCGGGCAGTCGCTTCGAGCGGGTGGTGATCGACGGGGTGTCATTCGTCGTCAAGTACAGCTCACTGGAGAACGACTGGATCATGCGCGCGACCGGCGACCTCGGCGGGCGGCAGTTGCGGCTGCTGAGTTCCCCGGTGCTCGACACGCTGCCCACCTGCATCGATCACACCATCGTCGGCTGTGCGCCCTTCACCGGCCCGCACGGCAGCCGAGGCGTGGCGCTCCTGATGCGTGATATCTCCGATGCGCTGATTCCTTCCGGTGGCGAGCCGATCGAGATGCATCAGCACCGCGGCTTCATCGAGGACATGGCCACGATGCACGCGGCGTACTGGGGGTTTCGCGACGAGGTCGGGCTGTGTCCCCTGTCGCACCGCTACGTCATGCTGACTCCCGCGATGGCCGACCTCGAGGCGGCGACGCCTCGCGGTGACCCGGTTCCTCCGGCGGTGGCGGACGGATGGCGGCGTCTCGACGAGCAGTACCCTGCGGACGCGCGCCGGCTCCGCAGCCTCGCGGCCGATCCGTGGCCGCTGGTTGCCGCGCTGCAGGAGGGCCCGCAGACGTTCGTCCACAGCGACTGGAAGCTGGGCAACCTGGGCCGGGACGGGGCTCGGACCATCCTGCTCGACTGGGATCGGCCGGGCGAGGCGCCCCCGCTCGTCGACCTGGCCTGGTACCTGGCGGTCAACTGCGACCGGCTGCCGGAGACCAAGGAGGACACCATCGACGCCTATCGCTCGGCCCTCGAGCAGGCGGGCGTCCCGACGTCGGCGTGGTGGGACCACCAGCTCGCACCGGCACTGGCCGGGGCGTTCCTGCAGCTCGGCTGGTCCAAGACCGGCGACGCCACCGAGTTCGGCTGGTGGAGCGAGCGCCTCGCTGCATGGAATCCCTGATCGCCCATTCAGGCAACGCCTACCAGGGCGCGGCAGTGGCATGGGCTCGCGGCCCTGCGGTGATGTACGACCGGCTGGCGTCGATGGCAATCGCCGGCGTTGCGGGCAGGTTGCGGGGCTCGACGGTCGTTGATGTCGGCGCCGGAACCGGAGCGCTGTCCCGCGCGCTGAGAACCGCCGGTGCAATCCCCGTCGCCGTCGATACGTCGAGCGACATGTTGAGCCTCATCGGCGACGCAGCAACAGCGCCGGTGGTCGGCGACATGTGCGCGCTGCCCTTCATCGACGGCCGGTTCGACGCTGCGGTGAGTGGCTTCGCGATCTCGCATATCGACACGCCGGAGGATGCGTTGAGCGAGATGCGCCGCGTCGTGCGTCCGCGCGGGCACGTCATCGCGGCGGTATTCGGCAAAGCTCCTGACCGTGCCTCAAAGGACGCCGTCGACGAGGTCGCCCGCGACTTCGGGTTCGAGCCGCCCGCCTGGTATATCGGGCTCAAGACACGCACCGAGCCACTCTCGAACACGCCGGCGCTCCTCGCGAGGTGTGCGGAATCCGCCGGGCTGAAAAGCATCGAGGTCGCCGACGTGATCGCCGACTCCGGGCTCGACACCCCCGAGTCGATCACCGCATATCGCACCGGCCTGGCGCACATCGCGCCATTTGTGGAGTCGCTGTCTCCGGCGCGGCGGAACGAGTTGTTCGAGTGCGCCGTCGCGGCCGTGCGTGATCGCGGTCAGCCGGTGCGACCGCGCGTTCTGATCCTCTCGAGTCGCGTTCCCGCATAGTCCAGGAACGGTGCGCGCGACGGTGGTTCGAGTGATGCGGCAAGCCGGTCGCGATGAGCGGCGGCAAGGTCGAAGCAGACGTCGGAGTTGAGCGCGGCACCGAGCTCCGCCATCACCCACCACGCTTCGACGCCCGCGACCGCCGACAGCGATGCGCTGAGCTCATGCACCGCAGCCGCCGCGGGTTCCTCGGCTCCGACACGCGCGCGGGCCTGAAGCCGGAGCACCTCGCCGAGCTGCGCGTAGCGGGGGGCATATCGATCCGTGGCGACCGCGATGAGTTGCTCCGCATGCGTGCGCGCCCGCTCCGGTTCGCCCTGCAGGAGCGCGATCCTTCCTTCGAGGAGCTTCACTCGCAGCTCGTGGCGCCACCGATACGCGTAAACGTCGCGCATGAGCACGCGTGCCGACTCGATCGCATGCGTCGCTCGCGCGACGTCGTGGTCGGCGAGCGCATCGTCGCAGGGATCGAGCACCGCATACACCTCGAGGTCGCGAAACGCCGTCTCCCGAGCGCCTTCGAGCGCTTCCGCGTTGCCCGCACGCGCACGCGGGATGTCACCGAGGTTGCGCAGGACCCACGCGTTGAAGTTGATCCCAAGCGCCGCGTACCGGGTCAGGCTCCGCCGTCGCCCTTCGGAGGTTGCGCGCTCGAAGACCCCGAGCGCCTCACCTGCGCGTCCGCAGGTCGCTAGCGCATAGCCGTGGGCGAGGTACCCGTGCACCGGCGTGTAGATGGTGGACACCGCGTCGAGCGTCGCGTACGGGCTCGCTTCGACGGCGCTGATGGCGAGCCCGGCCTCGCCCATGTGCACTTTCAGGAACGCATACACGGACGTGGGCTGGCGGAGTTGGTGCTCTCTGGACGCGGCCATCGCCTGCTCCATGAGCGCGTCGGCACCGGCGACGTCACCGATGGCGTGAAGCGCTCGGGCGCGAATCAGCTGTCCCTGCACACGCTGGCTCGGGTCTCCGGCCTGCTCGATGAGCGCCTCACCGAGTGTGGCGGCACGATCGAAATCCCTGGTGTAGTAGGCGGCGGACCCGGCAACCTCGAGCGCCTGAGGATCGCCGCTGGCATCGATCGCGTGCTCCGCATCGGCCTGCGCCGCATCGAATCGCGTGAGCCGTAACTCAACAATCGCACGCTGGATGCGGGCGGATGACGAGTCGTCTGCATCTACGGCTTCGGTGGCGAGCGCGAGCGCCGTGTCGTAGTCGAACCGGTCGGCGGCGATGCGGCTTGCGGCTGTCAGCGCCACCGATGCAAGCGACTTGGCGCCGCTCAGCCGCGCGTGGTGCGCGACCAGCAGGGGATCCGATCCCGCCGACCCCGACAGCACCCGCGCGGCCTCACGGTGGAGCAGCGCACGGCGCGGTGACGCGGTCGAGGCGTCGAGCACCTCGCGCACGATCGTGTGGCGGAAACCGTATGCGCCGTCGCGTGCCGCGAGCAATCCGAGCCGCACCCCGATGTCAAGGTCCTCCAGGAGCCGGATCGGGTCGGTCGCCACGACGGCCGCGAGGACATCGATGTCGACCGATGCGCCGAGCACCGCAGCGCTCATCAATGTGCCGGCCGCTGAGCCCGCCTCCGCGCAGCGATCGAGGACGGCGGCCTGAATGGATTCCGGGGGCTCGGCATGCCGATGCGCCGACGCCAATTGGGTCAGAAAGAGCGCATTGCCGCCGCTGCGCTCGTGCAGCGATGCGGCGTGCTCCTCGCCGACGATCAGTCGCGCCGCATCGATCGACAATGGCGGCAGCACCAGGCGCATCGCCTGCGCGGGAATCTGGCCTTCACCGCTGCGACGGGTCAGCAGCACCAGCAGCGACAGATCCGGGCTCGCGACCAGGTCGGCGATCCACGCCCAGGTGAGCGGATCGGCTCGCTGAACATCGTCGACGAAAAGCACCGCGGGCAGCGTGCACGCGCGTCGCACCACCCGTCGCAGCGCGGCGAAGAGGACCGCCAGCCCCGCGGGGGAAGAGGATTGCGCCTGCGCAATGTCGGCGTGCAACTCGGCATCCGTCGCCGTCCAGTCGAGCATCGGCTCGAGCAGGGTCGCGTCGCTGCCGAGCAGCTCGCGGCCCGCATCGGTTCCAACCCGGCGGAGGTGGTTGCGAATCATGTGCAGCACCGGCTGGAGCGGCAGTGATCGGCTCAGCTGGTCGCAGCGGGCTGCGAGCACGACGGTCTCGGCGCCGAGGCGATCGGTCCAGGCGGACGCGACCGCCGTCTTGCCGATTCCCGGCTCGCCCTCGATGACCACCGTCACCGGCGTTCCCGCGCGGGCGCGCAGGAAGGCGGCGTCGAGCGCCTGCAACTCCTCGTCGCGCCCGGGCAGATCGGCATGACCGGTGAGCGCTCTGCCACCCGCACTGCGGCGACACGACCAGGATTCCGGGCACCGGAAGCCCCTTGAGCACGGCGACGTGAGCGGCGTCAGTGAGCTCGGACGGCGAGGTGCCAAGCTCATCGGCAAGGCGCATCCGCATCCGTTCGTACATCGCAAGCGCCGACGAGGACCTGCCCTGCGCAGCCAGCGCGGCCATCACGAGACGGAGAAACTCCTCGTCGTACGCGTCCTCGTCGAGGGCCTGCTCCGCCGCCTCGACGCCGGTGGCGAGGTCGCCCGCCGCGAGCGCTGCGCGTGCAACCAGGTGGCGGACGCGCGTGGCCAGGCGTTCGACAGCGCGGCGTTCCTCCGCAAGCCACGCCTCGTCGTCGAGCGCGGGATGTGCGAGCAGCGCTCGCGCGGCCAGCGCAGCGGCAAGTGCCGGCGCCGGCTCAGCTTCGCGCAGACGGCGGTCGGCCTCCACCTCGAGCTCGGAGGCCGCGATCAGATCGATCCAGTCGGCGTGCAGCGCATAGCCGGCGTCACCGTGGCTGATGCGCGACGAGCCCAGAACGCCGCGGAGACGGCTCATGAGCACGGCGAGTTGCGCCGGTGGATCGCGGGGTTGGTCATCGAGCCACAGGACGTCGGCAAGTCGTTCCACGCTGACAGCGCGTCCCTGCGCGATGCCAAGGATGCGCAGGGTCACTCGTGCCTTGCGGCTGCCGAGCTGATGCTCAGCGAACCCGTCGACCGAGAGCCCGTCGATGACATGCATCCGCAGCGCGCCCGGTTGAGCCACCGGACGCAGCGTCGGCGGGCCCTCGGCGCGGTCCACGGCACCAAGGATACGTGCCGTGGGACCGCGCGAGGGAAGCACTATCGGCCCTGGATCACCCCTGGCCGTAGGTGCTTGCGCCGTTCCAGTCGATGAGCACGACCGGCTCGTCGCCGATCACCCATGCATCGTGCCCCGACGGCAGCGCGGTGATGTCACCGGTGCGCGCGTCGAACTCGCTGCCGTCGGCCATTTGAATGCGCAGCACCCCGGATGCGTGGTATTGAAAGTGCGGCGCCTCGCAGAGCTCGGTCCCCGCGATCGGCTTCACGTGCAGCGACCACCGCCACCCGGGCTCGAGCGTCAGCCGGCCCACCGTGCCGCCGCCGATGTTGACGAGATCGACCCGTCCCTTCTCGAAAATCCGCTCCTCGTCGGGGTTGCTTAAAGTCTTGTGTTCCGCCGTGATCGTCGCTGGCATCGCATGCCTCCTGTGAACGCTGGCGGCGCCGTCAGAGCGCCTCGGGTCGCATGCTGCGCACCGGCGATTGCAGGATCCATGCAGAACGGAGTCTCTCGAGACGCTCGGTGAGCTGCGCAGGCAATCGCCCGCGCTCGCCTTGCACCAGCGGTGCAGCGGAGCCTTGGACCCGAACCTCACGCGGCGCACACGGAGATGACCACCTTGCCGCGAGCGTGCCCATCACCGACCCGACCGATGGCCCGCGCGGTTTCGCTCAGTGGGTAGACGCGATCGAGGACCGGCGTCACGGTGCCCGCCTCGATCATGTCCTTGAGGGCAACCAGGTCCTGGTCGTTCGGTGATACCAGGAAGCGTCCCAGTCGCTTGCCACCGAAACGAAACGACATGGTGGCCTTGATCAACCGACCAGCGCTCGCGAACCAGCGATTGCCGAATCCACCACCGTTCGGGACGAGCATCCCCGTTGCAGTCAGCATGCCGCGGAGAGCGGAGATTGAATGGTTGGTCGCGTTGTCGAGGATGAAGTCGTATCGCTCACCACTCGCAGTGAAGTCCTCGTGCGTGTAGTCGATCACATGATCTGCGCCGATGGATCGGACGAGGTCGATGTTCTCCGTACGGCAGAACTCCGGTCACCTCGGCCCCGAGCGATTTCGCAATCTGTACCGCGAACGTCCCGATCCCTCCTGAGGCGCCGTTGATCAGCACCTTCTGGCCGGGTTGCACCATCCCGTGATCGCGGAGGGCCTGGAGCGCGACCGACCCGCTCATGGGAACGGCGGCCGCCTGGTCGAAGGAGAGGTTGGCCGGTTTGAGGGCCAGCGAGTCCTCGGAGGCTACGGCGAAGTCGGCGAATGCGCCGGTGCACCAGCCGAACACGGCATCGCCAGGCTGGAACCGCGTCACGGCGGTGCCAGTCGCCGCGACAATGCCGGCGACGTCCGTGCCTCGCACACCGATCTTCGGCCTGCGCATCCCGTACAGGGGAAACGGGCGGGCGATGTAGGGGACGCCGGTCATGATCGCCCAGTCGCCCGGGTTGACACCGGCGGCCATGACACGGATCAGCACCTCCTGGGCGCCGACCTCAGGTGTTGCGATGTCGCGCAGATGCAGCACCTCGGCCGTGCCGTACTCGTCCTGGACGATTGCCTTCATGGCGGTCTCCTCTTGACCTACACTGCTATTTCGTACGGCGTAAAGTGTACGATGTAAAGTAATCGCTTGTCAAGCAGGAGCTCAATGCGCAGTCGCGCCGCGGTCAAGGGTCCTGGTCGCCTGCCGCTCAGCCGGGAGCGGGTGCTCGACGCCGCCATGAATCTCGCGGATCAGGGCGGCATCGAGGCCCTCACCATGCGCCGGCTTGGACAGGCACTCGGTGTCGAGGCGATGGCCGTCTACTACCACTTCGCCAGCAAGGACGAGGTGGTCGACGGAATTGTCGACCGGGTTCACGCCGAGATCGAGTTGCCCACGGGTCTGGACTGGAGAACCGCCATGCGGCTCCGCGGTCTCTCGGCGCGCGAAGCCCTCTCCCGTCATCGATGGGCGCCCGCCCTGATGGAATCACGCCGCAACCCCGGCCCGGCCTCGCTGCGGCATCACGACACCGTGATCGGCTGCCTCCTGAGCGCCGGCTTCTCGATGGAGATGGCAGCTCATGCCTACTCGCTGCTTGACAGCTACATCTATGGGTTCGCGCAGCAGCAGGCGAGCCTGCCCTTCGACACCGGCGTCGAGGCGGCCGCGATGGCCGAGGAGATGGTGCGGAACTTCCCAGTGGACGCGTACCCGAACCTTGCGGCGATGGCGTTCGGGCACGTCATGAAGCCCGGCTATGACTATGCGGATGAGTTCAGGTTCGGGCTCGACCTGATCCTCGACGGCCTCGAGCGCGCCCGCGGCCTGCCGTCGGGGTCCGCCGCTTAGGCAGACGTCGGCAATCCCGCCGCGCCGCGGCGGAGACCGTCGAACAGGAGGCCGACGAGGCGCTCCGAGGCCTCCGAACGCTCTTGGTCGGTCGACATGCAGATACCACCGACGGCACGGATCAGATCGGCGCCGTCGATATCGTCCCGGACCGTCCCGGCTGCGACACCGGCGGCGAGCAACTTGCTGGCGGCCGCGGTCGCACGCCCGCGAGTTTGGTCGGAGAAGCTCGGGTTGGAGCTGAGCAGCGGCTTCAGCGCGGAAAGCATCCCCTTCTTGGTGGCCACGTGCTGCACGAACAGCCGCATCCACTCCGCGAGCGCCAGGTCGGGCGCCGTGGTCTCGAGGAGCTCGTCCGCCCGCTCACAGAGGACGTCGATCTCGTGGCGATACACGGCCTCCACGAGTGCGTCTCGCGTCGGGAAGTGTCGATAGAGGGTGCCGATTCCGACGCCCGCACTTCGAGCGATGTCCTCGAGCGGGACGTCGGCGCCCCGTGCCGCGAACGCGGCGGCCGCTGCTGAGAGCACGAGATCCCGGTTGCGAACCGCGTCGGCGCGTGGGCGGCGATCGGTGGACACCGAATCGTCGGGTTCCATCACCCGGCTTCCGGCCACCTCGACTTCACGTCCCATCACCAGATCACCATAGCCTCAACTTGCCAAACGGAGGGAACCTCCGGTATACTTCCGGAGGCAGCGTCCGTTTCGTAAGTCTACCCCATCTGGAGGATCTCCGTGCCATCTACCGCCACTCTTGTCGCCCCGCCCGGCCGGGCAACCCGGCGCCAGCCCCGCCGGGGTCTGGTGCTCGCCGTCATCCTTGCCGTCCAGCTGATGGTGGTCCTCGATGCCACCATCGTGAACATCGCCCTGCCCGACATCGCCAGGGCGTTGCACTTCTCCCCCGCTAACCTCTCCTGGGTCATCACCGCGTACACCCTGGCGTTCGGCGGGTTCCTGCTGCTCGGCGCCCGCGCCGGTGACCTTCTCGGTCGCCGTCGGGTGTTCATCGCGGGGATCGGCCTCTTCACCGCCGCGTCATTTCTCGGCGGCATTGCCCCGTGGAGTGGGTGGCTGCTCGCCGCCCGCGCGCTCCAGGGGGTCGGTGGAGCGCTCGCCGCACCATCGGCGCTGGCACTGCTGATGACCATGTTCCAGGACGGCCAGGAGCGCGTTCGCGCGATCGGCTGGTACACAGCGGTATCCATCGGTGGTGGCGCCGTCGGCCTCATCCTTGGCGGGCTCCTGGTCCAGTGGGCCTCGTGGCGCTGGGTGCTCTTTGTCAACGTGCCGATCGGCATCATCGTGATCGCGCTCTCGCGGCGTCTGCTGACCGAGACCCCCAGCCGCAACGGGCACTTCGACGTGCGCGGCGCGCTCACGTCGACGCTCGGCGTGACCTCGCTCGCCTACGCGTTCGTGCGAGCCGCCACCTCCGGATGGGGCGACGCGCTGACCGTTGCTGCCTTCGCCGCGGGCATTGTTCTGCTAGCGACGTTCGTCCTGCTCGAACGCCGTGCGCCCGAGCCCATCACACCACTGCGACTCTTCGCCGACCGCAGTCGCAGCGCCTCCTACGTTGCGCGGCTCTTCCTGACCGCGGGCATGTTCGGCATGTTCTTCTTCCTCACGCAGTTCCTGCAGGACGTGCTGCACTACAGCCCGATCAAGACGGGTCTCGCCTTTCTGCCCTTCACCGTCGCGCTCTTCGCGATGTCGCAGCTCAGCGCGCGTGGACTCGTCCAGCGGTTCGGCGCCAAGGCGGTGATGGTGGTCGGATTCTCGGTGTCGACGCTGGGGATGCTGATGATGACCCAGCTCACCGCATCGAGCAGCTATCCCTCCCTGCTCGCACCGCTGATGCTCTTCGGTGCGGGCAACGGACTCGCGTTCGTGCCGCTCACCTCCACGTCGCTGAGCGGCGTGCGCCAGGAGGATGCCGGTGCCGCGTCCGGTCTGGTCAACGTGATGCAGCAGCTCGGCGGTGCGCTCGGGCTTGCGGTGCTCGTGTCGGTGTTCGGCACGGCTGCACGCGGGGCTGCCGCGCAGTCGGTTGCCATGGCGCAGCAGGCATTCGTGACCGGCGCCGATCATGCATTCATCGCGGCGAGCGTGTTCGTCAGCGCGACGGTTGTCGTGCTGGTGGTTGCGATTCGCGGGCGGCGTGCCACCGCCCGCGCAGCCGCGGTGCCGTCGTGGGTGCGCGAGCTCGATGCGCCGGCTACAGCGCTGATCGAGAGCTGACCGGATCGATGAAGATCATCGACCGGTAGTACGCGAGCTCCGCGATCAACTCGCGGATGTCGTCCAGTGCCCGGTGCGTCTCCTTCTTGGGAGGCGCACCGACGAGGACGTCGGGGTACCACCGGCGGCAGAGTTCCTTGATGCTCGAGACATCGATGGAGCGGTAGTGGAGGAAGTTCTCCACCTCGGGAAGATACACGGCGAGGAAGCGCCGGTCCGTCCCGATCGAGTTGCCGCAGAGCGGCACCGATCGAGGCTCGCCGATATGAGATCTGAGGAATGCGAGGGTCGCCTCACCGGCCTCGGCGAGCGAGACCGGTGAGGACTGGATCGCGCCAAGGAGCCCAGACCTGGTGTGCATGGACCGCACCACGGCTTCCATGGCCGCCAGTTCGTCAGGCGTCGCATGGACGACGATATCCGGACCTTCTGCGATGGTCTCGAGGTCATCGTCGGTGATCACCGTTGCGATCTCGACGATCACATTCCGGGACGGGTCCAGACCGGTCATCTCCAGGTCCATCCAGGCGAGCACGACGCGATACTAGCCCAGGCACGATGAATCCGCGGACCGGCGCGTTCCGGCCGGGGGGTGGACCGTCACGCGAATGCCATGTCCGGCTGTGCACGTGCTGCCATGCTCGGCCACCGGAGGCCAACCAGGACCGACGAGGCATCAACACAGGACGGACGTTTGAATGAGTTCTCGCGGTCGCAGTCAATCACGCGCGGCCGGCCGCACCCGCAGTTCATTCAATCAAGGTAGTCCGCCGCGGAGGCCTGTACGGCGCAGAATCGGCGTCGCGGCGGCAATCGCCGGAATCGTTGCGGCCTCGCTGACGTTCGTCGTCGCTCCGGCGCGCGCCCTCGCTGCCGGCAACGCGGTGGTCCCGAACTCGGCATTCACGAACTTCACCGACGTGGCGATGCAGCCGTCGGACGACGGAAGCTGGCCGAGTGAGTCCAATCCGCAGGTGTTCCCGTTCGGCTTCCACATCAACTACTTCGGCGTTCAGGAACCGGGCGCGTACATCAACAACAACGGCAACCTGACCTTCACCGGTGCGCTCTCGAGCTTCACTCCCTTCGGTATTGCCGGTACGACCACGCCGATCATCGCCCCCTACTTCGCAGATGTCTACACACTCTCCGGCACCGTGGTGAACATCGGCACAGGCATGCTCGACGGATTCCACGTCTTCGTCGCGAACTGGCCGGGAGTCGAATGCTTCGCGAACGGAAACGCTGCAATCACCGACAATTTCCAGGTCATCCTCATCGATCGACCGGACCTCGGAACGAGTGCCAATGGCGACGACTTTCAGATTGAGTTCAACTACGACTTGCTCCTGTGGGATGCGGGGCAGGCAAGCGGGGGAAACTCCACTTGCACCCATTCCACCGATGCCGATTCCGCGGCGGCCGGGTACTCGGATGGCTCGCAGATCGCCGGCCACTACTACCAATTGCCCGGGTCTCAGGTCTCGAGCGGGACGCTCGATTCGAATGTCTCCACGGGCCTGATCCACAACGAGCTGAACAGCGACACGGCGACGAGCGTGCCGCCGTCCGGAAGTCCCGTCCTTGGACGCTACATCTTCAACGTCAACAACGGACAGCCGATCTCTCCGACGACGCTGGTCACATCACTGTCCGGCGGCGGGGATACGGGGACGAGCATCACGGTCGACCCGAACACCGCAGTGGTTGACTCCGCAACCCTCCCTGGAGCGAACACGGCGACTGCGGGTGGGACCGTCACATACGGTGTCTACTCGAACAGCACCTGCACCAGTACGGTTGTCTCCGCGGGGACCGTAACGGTCACCAACGGCGTGATCCCCGATTCGAATCCGGTTGCACTGGCTGGTCTGGGCACGTACTACTGGAACGCCGCGTATTCAGGTGACGCCCTCAATCAACCGTCGACGAACTCGTGCTCCGAGGTCGAGACGGTGGCACTCCCGCCTGCAACAGTGACGACCACCGTTGACGATGCCGCACTGCGCACGACGTGGAACTCCAGTGAGGTCACCGGCGCGTCTGCCTATGACACCGCGTCGGTCACCGGCACGTCGGGGACGCCGACCGGGACCGTGACCTACAGCTCGTTCGCGAATCAGACGTGTACCGGTGGTGCGACGGCAACCCACACGGTGACGATCGCGGCGGGGTCGGTTCCCGACTCGCCCGCAACACCGGCGCTGACCCCCCTCGGTTACAGCTACGAGGCCGATTACTCGGGCGACTCCCATTACCTCGCGTCGCAGGGCGCCTGCGAGAGCTTCATCGTCCATCAGGCCACAGCTGACGCGGGAACCGTTGTGAAGGACTCGGCGCTCTCGTCCCCATGGAACGGGACCGAGGCCACCGGCGCCGCGGCATATGACACCGCCACGTTGAGCGGAGTGGCAGGGTTCACGCCATCCGGGACCGTCGCATATACGTTCTTCAACAACGGCACATGTGCCGGATCGCCTTCCACGACCCAGGACGTGACTCTCAGCGGCGCGGGCACCGTCCCTGCCTCGGGAAGCACCGGTGCGCTCGCAGCCGGGTCGTATGCCTTCAGAGCCGCGTATGCGGGCGATAGCAACTACGTGCCGTCGAGCGTCACCTGTGAGCCGTTCTCGGTCGTTGCGACGACGACCGGCGTGGGCACGGTGGTCGACAACACTGCAACCAACCACGCATGGAACGGGTCCGAGACCGTCGGTGCCGCAGCTTACGACACCGCCACGGTCACACGCGTCGGCGGCTTCACCCCTGCGGGGACACTCACCTACAACCTGTACGCCGGCGGAACGTGCACCGGTAGCCCGCTGACGTCCATCACCAGGACGCTGAGTGGCGGCCTTGTTCCCAACTCCGCGAGCACCGGCGGCCTGGCTGCTGGGTCATACAGCTTCTCCGGCAGCTATTCCGGCGACTCCAACTACCTCCCTGCGATCGGTTCCTGCGAACCGTTCGCAGTGGCGAAGACCGTTCCCACCGTGGGGACCGTCGTCCACGATGGTGGTACCCACGCACCCTGGGCGGGCACCGAGCAGGCCCCGGCCAGCGCGTTCGACACCGCTGCCGTGTCGGGGGTCGGTGGGTTCACACCCACCGGGATGGTCACCTACGACTTCTTCGGCAGCGCGAACTGCACCACTTCTGAGCTAGCGCTCAACAACGTGTTCCTCTCGGGAGGGAACGTTCCGCAGTCCGCTACCCTCGGCCGGCTGACGTCTGGACAGTACGGTGTGCTGACGACCTACTCGGGTGATGCCAACTACCAGGCTGCCACCGCCTTCTGCGAGCCGTTCACCGTCGTCGCCTCGCCGGCGATCACCAGCGCCGACAACGCAACATTCACGACCAGCATCGCAGGCTCGTTCAGCGTCACAACGATGGGACTTCCGAATGGCGCGTCGATGCACCTCGACGACGGCGGCACCACGCTGCCGGCGGGCGTGACGTTCGTGGACAACGGCGATGGCACCGCGACGCTCTCCGGCATCCCGGCCGCGCTGAGCAGCGGAACGTACTCGTTCCTCATCACGGCGTCCAACGGCGTCGGAACCGACGCGACACAAGCCTTCACGCTGACGGTCGATCGACCGCCGGCCATCACGTCCAGCAACGCCGCGGCCTTCAAGGCGGGAACCGCCGGAACCTTCACCGTTGTTTCGAACGGGTTCCCCGGCGTCGGGATGATGACCCTGTCCGACGGTGGCGCGACTCTGCCAGCGGGAGTGACCTTCGTTGACAACGGCGACGAAACCGCGACCCTGTCCGGATCCCCGGCCGTTGGCACCGGAGGTGTCTACACGTTCACCATCACCGCGCACAATGGTGCCGCGCCGGACGCGACCCAGTCATTCACGCTCACCATCGACGAATCACCAACCATCACGAGCGCCGACAATGCGACGTTCGTCCTCGGCCGCGCGAGCAACTTCACAGTCACGATGACGGGGTTCCCGGCAGGGGCGACGGCGAGCTTTTCGGATGGCGGAGCCAACCTCCCCACCGGGGTGTCATTCGTTGACACTGGAACCGGCACCGCGACGCTGGCGGGAACACCGGCCGACGGCACGCTCGGTGCATATCCGTTCACGATCAGCGTGACCAATGGATTCGCCCCGGACGGTACCCAGGCATTTGTGCTGACGGTGACCGCTGCCGGAACCGCAACAGTGCTCACGTCTCCCACCAACCCCTCGTCCGTCGGTCAGTCGGTGACGCTCGTCGCCGCGGTGAGCGTGGTTGCACCAAGCACGGGATCGCCAACCGGAACCGTCGGGTTTGACGACGGCGGAAGCCCTCTGACCGCCTGCACCAGTCAACCACTCAACGCGGGCATCGCCACCTGCGTTCTCTCCTTCGCAACCGCTGCAACCCATCAATTGACGGCCACGTACGGCGGGGATGCGAACTTCGCGACCAGCTCGTCCACGCCGGTGGCGCAGATCGTCGACGCGGCGGTCACCACAACGCTCACCGCGTCCTCGGCCAATCCCGCCGTCGTCGGGCAGCACGTGACGTTCACCGCCGCGGTGTCGCGATCAGCTCCATCAACGGGCCTGGCGGGCGGCACCGTGGCGTTCACGGACGACGGAACAACGATCACCGGTTGCGCAACGGTCAGCGTGAGCTCAGGGCTGGCGACCTGCACCGTGACGTATGTCTCCGGCGGGACACACACCATCGTGGCCATCTATGGCGGTGACGCCGATGACCAGCCCGGCACTGCGGCTGCCCTCACCGAACAGGTGCAATCGGATCCGACATCGACAACCGTCACGTCGGCGCCGAACCCCTCCGCCGTGGGGGGCACGGTCACGATCACGGTCACCGTCAAGGCGGCCGCGCCCGGGTCCGGCAATCCAACCGGCACGGTGACCATCCTCATCGACGGCAAGGCCACGGTCACTGAAGTGCTGGACAGCACGGTGGACAGCCGCGCGGTCTATACCACGAGCAGACTGGCCGTGGGCACTCACACCATCACCGCGACCTACAACGGCGACGTCAGCTACACGGGCAGCTCATCGCAGGCCGTTGATGCACAGACGGTGCTGGCGCGGATATCGGTGCCCGGAACCGGCGGTGGGTCCAACGGGTGGGGCGCTCTCGTCGCGCTGTCCTTGATCCTGAATGGCGTCGCGTTGCTCGCCTGGACTCGCCGGCGGCGCCGTCTGTAAGACCGCGGTACAACCCTGATCCAATCGAGGATCAGTGATTTCGGGCAGTTCCGGGCCTCTCTGGGAGCGGCCGTTCGAGATCGGTTGTCACGAGAACGCAACCGCAGGCGGGAGAGATCGCACCCATCTTGCACTCGGCTCACGGCGCGCTTCCCCCGAAGTCACAAAACCGAGCACCGCCTATGACAGGTCCGGAACGCCACGCAGTCGTGGCTTACGGTCGTGTCGTTCCCGTCTATCAGAGAGTTTTTGAGATCCTTTGTGAGAACCCCTCACCCGACCCGAACGTCTCGACATGCCGTGGCCCGGCGGCTTCGTACGCCACTGAGCCTGGTGACGGTGTTCACGACGCTGTTCGCACTCCTGCCGAGCGACAGCTTCGCCGCGGGATCGCCGCTGGAGAGCGAGACGTTCGCCAACAACTCGACGGCTGCCGGCCAGTGGATGCTGCCGGCCGGGCGCGGCAACACCAACGGCGCCTGCCTGACCGCGGGACCGGTCTCCGCAACCACGTCGGTCCCGAACTGCTCGCCGACCACTGACGCCTCGGGGAGCGGCGCGCTCCGCATGACCACCAATGCCGCCAGCGCTGTGGGCGCGGTCTTCTACCAGGCGAGCCTCCCGACTGCGCAGGGTCTCGACGTCACGCTCGACACCTATCAGTTCGACGGCACCGGCGCCGACGGCATCGTCTTCAGCCTCGCCGCAGCCGATCCGGCGAACCCCACGCCACCGGCGAGCACGGGTCCACTGGGCGGCGACCTCGGGTACGCGGCCAATACGCAGAGCCTGCCCGGAACCGCCGGTATGCCCTACGGCTATCTCGGCATCGGGCTCGACGTCTACGGCAACTACGAGAACACCCCGCTCGCCGGTGGCACCGGGTGCACGATCCCGTCGCCACTCAAGGTCAACACGGCTTATCCCGAATCGGTGACTGCCCGCGGTCCTGGAAACGGCAACGTGGGCTACTGCATCCTCGCAACCACCGCGACCGTCAGCGCCAACTCGAGTGGCGGTGGTAGCCACAACGGCACGATCACGAACGTCGGAGCGGGGAACCTGCTCGACAACCAGACCGCGACCACGCGCACCGGCGACAGGGTCCCGATCGAGATCGCCATCAACCCGTCGGGATCGGCCACCACGACGACGAGCGGGCTCTCTGTCCCGGCGATGTCGTGGCTCATCGCCTACACACCGCTCGGGACCGCGACGCAGCAGACGCTTTCGGGCGCGCTCCCGACCACAACCAACAATGCCGCGCTCTCCACCTTCCCCGCGTCATGGATCGATCCGGCGACCGGGATCCCCTACCAGCTCACCTTCGGATGGACGGCGTCGACCGGCGGCTCAAACGAATACCACGAGGTAAATCAGGTCACCGCAGCGACGCTGATCGGCGCCGTCCCAGAGCTGTCGCTGACCAAGTCCGATGACGAGAGTGGTCGGATGCTCGCCGGCAATCAGGCCAACTTCATCCTCGCGCCGAGCGTCTCATCGAGTGGCGGATCCGAGTTCGAACATGCTCACCGTCAGCGACGTGCTGCCCGCAGGGATGACCCCGGGCACCGCCACCAGCAGCGCCGATTGGGGGTGCGCGACGGCCGGCCAGACCGTGACCTGCACGTACACCCCGGGCTCCGCGCTGCCGGCGGGGACGTCGTTGCCCAACATCACGATCCCGGTGACCCTGTCGTCCGCGTTGAGCGGCAGCGTGACCAACACCGCGCGTCTCTCATCGACCGACGCGCTTCCCGCGGTGAGCAGCGACACGGTCGTGGTGAGCGCCTTCACCGACACCGCGTCGCCGTCGTCGCAGACGTACCTTCAGACGGTCACCTACACCGCGACATTGCCTTCCAGCGCAACCGGAACCGTCACCTTCAGCATCGGCGGCACGACGCTCTGCACCGCCACGCTGCCCGCGTTGAGCTGCACGGCGACCAACGCCCCGGTCGGCACCGACACGGTGACGGCGACGTACTCCGGTGACCCGACGTTCGCGCCGCAGAGCACCACGACCACACTGACGATCACCAAGGCCACGCCCTTCTTCACGGAGGCGGCTGCGCCCGCGTCGATCGTGTACGGCTCGCAGGACACGCTGTCCAACTCCGGGCTGCCCGCCGGCGCAACCGGGACGGTGACCTTCGCATCCGGAGGCTCGACGCTGTGCGTCGCAACCATCCCGGCGACGAGCTGTCAGACGGCATCAACGCTGGCAGCGGGCACCTATCCCGTCACCGCGACCTACTCGGGTGACGGTCACTACACCAGCGCCACCGCGACCGGGGCGAGCTTCGTCATCACCAAGGCGAGCACGTCGATGACCGAAGCGGCAGCACCGGCGAGCATTCCCTACGGCACCAGCGACACCGTGTCGGTCGCCGGGCTTCCCGCGGGTGCGACCGGCACCGTCACCTTCACCTCCGGTGGGTCGACGCTCTGCACCACCACGCTGTCGGCCCTGAGCTGCGCCACACCGACCTCATTGATCCCGGGCCTGTATGCGGTGACCGCCACGTACTCGGGTGACGGCAATTACACCGGCACCACGGTGAGCACCGCAAGCTTCACGGTGACGATCGCAAGCACGTCGATGACCGAATCGGCCGCGCCGGCGAGCATCCCGTACGGATCCAGCGACACGCTCTCGGTGTCCGGACTGCCAGGTGGCGCGACCGGGACAGTCACCTACAAGTCGGGCGGATCGACGCTTTGCGTCGCGACGCTGCCGCTGACCAGCTGCTCCACGTCGGCTGCGCTGGCTCCCGGCACCTACCCGGTGACGGCCACGTACTCGGGTGACAGCAACTACACCGGCACCACCGCGAGCGGCGCGAGCTTCACGGTGACACGAGCAACGACTGCGATGACTGAATCGGCATCACCGCCATCGATCGGGTACGGGTCGCAGGACACGCTGTCGGTGACCGGATTGCCCCTCGACGCAACCGGAGACGTGACCTTCACCTCGGGCGGCGTCAGCCTCTGCACGGTGACGCTCCCGGCGACCAGCTGCCAGACCGCGACGACGCTTGCGGCCGGAACGTATCCGGTGACCGCGACCTATCCGGGTGACACGAACTACAAGGGCACCACCGCGACCGGTGCGAGCTTCACCGTCACCAAGGCGGACCCCGTCTTCAGCGAGTTCGGCCGCACCTGCGACCGTGCCGTACGGCACCGCGGACACGGTCTCGGTCACCGGTCTGCCCGCCGACGCCACCGGGACGGTGACGTTCACGTCGGGTGGATCAACGCTCTGCACCACCACGCTGCCGCTGACGAGTTGTGTCACGTCGTCGTCGCTCGATCCGGCTGCGTACCCGGTGACGGCGACCTACTCGGGTGACGGCAACTACAACGGCGCGGTTGCGACCGGCGCGAGCTTCACCGTGACCACGGCGGACACGTCGATGACGGAGTCGGCTGCGCCGGCGACGATCGCGTACGGCGCCCAGGACACGCTGTCGGCCTCAGGACTCCCGGTGGATGCAACCGGGATCATCACCTTCTCGTCGGGCGGCTCTCCGCTCTGCACCGCTGTACTCCCCGCACTCAGCTGCCAGACATCGGCGACGCTCTCCGCGGGCACGTACCCGGTGACCGCGAGCTACCCCGGTGACAGTCGCTACAACGGCACCTCGGCAACCGGTGCATCGTTCGTGGTCACCAAGGCAGACCCGCCGTTCACCGAGGCCGCCGCACCGGCGAGCATCCCCTACGGCAACGCCGACACACTGTCCGCTGCCGGCCTGCCCGGCGACGCGACCGGAGCCGTCACGTTCCGGTCGGGCGGAGCCGCGCTCTGCACCGCAGAGCTCCCAACCCTCAGCTGCCAGACGTCAACGTCGCTGATCGCAGCCACCTACCCGGTGACCGCGACCTACTCGGGTGACGGCAACTACACCGGTAGCGTTGCGACCGGTGCGAGCTTCGTGGTGACCCAGGCGGACACATCCATGACCGAGTCGGCCGCCCCCGCAAGCATCCCGTTCGGGATGCAGGACACCCTTGCGGCAGCCGGACTTCCCGGCGACGCTATCGGCACGGTGACCTTCACGTCGGGCGGGTCCACCCTCTGTGTCGCAACGCTGCCGGCGGCGAATTGCCTGACCGCGTCGACGCTGACCCCAGGGACCTACCCGGTGACCGCGACCTACTCGGGTGACGGCAACTACAACGGTGTGATCGCCACCGGAGCGACCTTCACAGTCACAAAGGACACGGTCACGCTCACCGAGCTCGCATCTCCCGCCACGATCGTGTACGGCACCACCGACACGGTTTCAGCCGGCGGACTGCCCGCCGGCGCAACCGGGACCCTGACGTTCACATCGGGCACCACGTCCCTCTGCATCGCGACGCTCGCCACGACGAGCTGCGTCACGCCGGCAACGCTGACTCCGGCGACCTACCCGGTCATCGCCTCGTACTCCGGCGACGTCAACGACACCGCCGCCACCGCGACCGGGGCAGCTTTCACGGTGATCAAGGCTGACACCGCGATCACGGTGACCGTCTCGCCGGGGAAGACGACCAGCGGTGCAACCGTGACCGTGGCAGCGTGGGGCCTGCCGCCCAGCGCCACCGGGACGGTGACGTTCACCTCCGGGGGCATCGTGCTCTGCACGGCGACACTCCCGGCGACCAGCTGCACCACCACCGTCACCCTCCCGCCCGGCGCATACCCGGTGAAGGCCACGTACTCCGGTAACGCCGACTACAACGGGTCGAGCGCGGTGGGCAGCGGCCAGCTCGGCGTGCTCTCGGTCGTCGCTGCATCGAATGTGACCGTTCCCGAGACGGGAGCCGGTCAGACCGGGCCGCGCACCCTGCTCGGCGCCGCGATGATCATCCTGGGCGCCGGGGTCGCGGCGGTTGCGCGGGGCCGCCGGCGGAGCGCCAGGAAGATCTAACTCCGCCGGGCACACGGCGCTCGGCGATGCGCTCAGCGAGCGTCGTGTGCGGTGAGTGTAGGCTCGTGGGCGATGCCAGCTCCTGAAACGAGCGTCACCTACCGAAGCAAGCTGCACGAGATGACGCAGACCACGCCGACCTGCCTCTGGAACGATTCCGCCGCCATCGACGAGCTGACCTATTCCATCGAGAATGGCGCTGTTGGGGCGACGTGCAACCCGGTGATCGCCGCGGCCGTGCTCGCCGGCGACCGGGGGACCTGGGGACCGCGAACCGAGAGCCTGCTGCGCGAGCTACCGACCGCCACCGAGGACACGATCGCCTGGAAGCTGGTCGAGGAGCTGTCGGTCCGGGCCGCGCACCTCCTCGAGCCGATCTTCGAGACGCACCACGGACGCAACGGACGGCTTTCGATCCAGACCGATCCTCGCCTCTTCCGCGACAGCAACGCCATCGTGATGCAGGCGCTGGCCTTCAGCCGCCTTGCACCCAACATGATCGTGAAGATCCCGGTGACGCGCGCCGGAATCGCAGCGATCGAGGAGGTGACCGCACAGGGCGTCAGCATCAACGCGACCGTCTGCTTCACCCTCCCGCAGTGCATCGCGGTCGCGGAGGCGGTTGAGCGCGGACTGCGTCGACGCGAGGCCGGGGGACAGGACATCGCTTCGATGGGACCGGTCTGCACCATCATGGTCGGACGGCTCGACGACTGGCTCAAGGTGGTGATGGAGCGCGAAGGGATCAGCGTCGATCCGGGCTCACTCGAATGGGCGGGCGTGGCCGTGTTCAAGAAGACGTACGCGATCTTTCGCGAGCGCGGGTACCGGATCCGTCTGCTCTCCGCTGCCTTCCGCAACCACATGCACTGGAGTGAGCTCATCGGCGCGGATGCGGTCGTGTCCCCGACGTACGCGTGGCAGAAGCGATTGAATGCGAGCGATATCACGGTGACCCCGCGCATCGACAACCCGGTGAATCCGCGCGTCGTCGACGAGTTGCTGGCGTACTTCCCCGACTTTCATCGCGCGTATCGTGAGGATGGCCTGAGCGTCGAGCAGTTCGACGGCTACGGCCCAACGCGGCGCACGCTGCGCCAGTTCTGCGCGGCGTGCGGCGACCTCAACGCATTCGTGCGCGACGCGATGATCCCGGACCCTGATCGGGCGCCGGCGCGGTGAAGGTCAAGTCCCTGATTCGCGACGGCGAACACACCACGTACATCTCACTCGACGTGGTGGAGGCGACGCCGGAGGATGTGCTGGTGCTCGGACCGGGTACCGAGCGGTTGGTGGTCATCCTCTCGGGTCGCGCGCGCGTCGTGCTCGACGGTCAGGACGCCGGTATCGCGGGCGGAAGGGCTGATGTCTTCGACGGTGCCGGCGATGCCGTCTACATCCCGCCGGCGTCATCGGTCGAGATGGTGCCGTTGGCCGGTGGCGATGCCGGAGCACTCGCCCTGGCCGTCGTCGCCGCGCCCGCCGGCTCGCAGGAGCCGGGCGCGGCCCGCGTCATCCCGGCGGCGACGCAGCGCGAGACGGTGGTCGGACGCGACAACTGGAGCCGCACGGTGCGCAACATCCTCGGACCCGACGACCAGGCGTCGCGACTCATCGTCGGCGAGACCGTCCACAACGGGACGGGTACGTGGTCGTCGTTCCCGGCGCACCGCCACGACCGCGATTCCGCCCAGGAGGTGCACCTCGAGGAGGTCTACTACTACCGTCTCCGCCCGGCCAACGGCTTTGCGCTGCAAGCGAGATATGACATCGACGGCCGGGAGGACCTGTGGATGGCGCACGACGGCGAGGCGGCGGCGATCACGTCGGGCTTCCATCCGCTTGTCGCCGCTCCCGGCCACGATCTCTACTACTTGTGGGTCCTGGCCGGGGAGCAGCGCGCGATGCGCGTCTACCTCGATCCGCGATATCGCTGGTTGAACGAACAGCCGTAGGCGACGGCAGTGCCACGGCCAGATCGAGGTGCTGACGGTCCCATCACGCGGCGCGGTCGGACGTGCGTGTCGCCGAGGCCCGAGCCGCCTCGCGGGGTGGACCGAAGACCGGCTCGGTGAGGCGCCCGAGCGACAGGCTGAAGGCCGTCCATGCGACGCCGACGAGGAATCCTGCGACGACGTCGCTGGGCCAGTGAGCACCGACGTAGATGCGGCTGAGCGCCGCAGCGGCCACCAGCGCTGCGGCAAGGAACCAGCAGGCGATGTACAGGGGTCGGGGCAGCTTGCGCGCCAGCAGCACCATCGCGAGCACGCTCAGCCAGACGAAGAAGCCAACATGCCCGCTCGGATAGCTGTAGCCGAGGAGCTTCGAAGTGGTGTGTGCAACGCCGCTGGGCCGGGGGCGCCGGACGATGCTGTTCACGACGTTGTACACGACGGAATAGATTGCAGAGAACGCCACCAGCGGCGTGGCGGGGCGTCGCAGCAGGAACGTGATCACGATCACTGCCGCGCCCACACCGATGCCGACGAATCCCGAGAATGCGGACACAAAGGCGTTGAACCACCCGAAGTCACGGCCGCTGACCGATTGCACGGCCACCTCAATCGGCCGGTCGAAGAAGAACGGCGCGGGATGGAGGGCGACCAGCACAGTGAGGGCCGCGAACAGGAGTGCCGCCACGATGGCCACTGCCATGAATCGCCGATCGATGTCACCGGTGATCCGGTGCAGCCAGGAAGCGTGCGCCGTGGTCCGGCGTCCCAGCGATGTGGCGGACGCGTTTCGAGCCATAACCAAATATTATAGCGTGTCTATAATGTTAGACACAATGAGGCAGTGGCATTGAGCATCGGCACCGCCGAGGCCGCCCCCGAGGACGGCGCCCAGGCTGCCCAGGAGATCCTCGCCGGCGAGCCGGGGCCGTCAGCCCGCCGGTGGCTTGGACCGCTCGCCCTCATATCCCTGGCGCTCTTTGCGGTGCTCACGATCCTGGTGGTGAGCGGGATCACCCGCTCAGGCTTCGACCTCCCCGTGGAGCGCGCGATCCAGCACGTGCCATGGGGCCCGCTCACCTACTGGATGACCCTGACCAACGTGACGGGCGGTCTGATCCAGGATCTCTTCGGGATCGCGGTGGTCATCGCGCTCTTTCTCTGGGATCGGCGGGCCGGCTGGCTGATGGCGCTCGGCGCGATCGGCAGCGCCATCGACCAGATCGTCAAAGTCTCGGTCGCGCGTCACCGCCCCACCGCCGACCTGGTGACCATCCTCAACCCGTCGAGCGGGTACAGCTACCCGAGCGGCCACGCGTTGTTCTTCACCTGGCTGGCGTCCATGCTCGCGATTGCCATCTCGCCACACGTCCATCCGCGCTGGCGTGTGGTCGTCTGGGTCATCGCCGGGTTGGTGATCGTCTTCGCATGCATCGGACGCATCTGGGCGGGGGCCCACTGGCCAACCGACGTCATCGGGGGTTTCCTGCTCGGCGTTGCGTGGTCGGCGTTCATCCTCTGGCTGCCGGAGCGCTGGCTGCCAACCCCGAGCGCTCGTTGGATTCCCACCCGTTGGCGCGCATCGCGGCGGTCCCACGCATGAGCCGCGGCACTCGGACGACCACCCGCCTGCTCGTGGTGAGCCGCGGAGCCAAGCGAGTGACGGCGACGGTGCAGCGCAGGCTGAGCGCTGCGTTTCCCGGCTACGAGCAGATCGATTTCGATCCGGGCATGGACCTTGGCAAGCTGCTGACGAGCAACGCGACCGTGGTCGTGGCCGGCGGCGACGGCACCGTCGGCTTCGTGGCCCGGGCGCTGGCGGGAAGCCCGCGCCGGCTGGGCATCCTCCCGCTCGGCACGTTCAACAACTTCGCCCACGGGCTGGGCATTCCTGCCGGTCTCGACCGGGCGATCGCGGTGATCAAGGCGGACGTCACCCGGCCGGTGACCCTGGGCCGCATCAACGGCCGGTACTTCCTTGAAGCTGCGGCGGTCGGGCTCTTCGGCGAAGCCATCGTGCTCGGCGAAAAAGCCAAAGATCAGGCGTTCGGCTCGCTCGCTCGCGAGCTCGGCGCCGTGGTCAGGGCGGAGCCGTTCGGATTCGCTGCACGCGGCACCTTTGCTGCCCACGGTCGCACTCGCTCGCTGGTGTTCACGAACACGCCGGCCACGGGGTCGCGGCTGCCGATCGGCAGCGCCGGGCCAATCGATCCGTTTCTCGAGCTCAACGTCGACGTCGGCGTCTCTCGCTCCGACATCGTCGGCCGGCTGGTCGCATCTGCCGTCGGCAACCGGCATGCGGACGATGAGGGCGCCAGCTTTCAGTTCCACTCGCTGCACGTCACCACCAAGCCGAGGGCCGCCGTCGTGGCCGACAACGAACGCGCGGGCCGTACGCCGGCGACCGTCGAGGCGGTCCCGGGTGCGCTCCGCGTCTTCGTGCCCCGGTGAGCGACAAAGCAGACGCCACGGCGCGAGGCCGGCGACGCCGTCCGGCGGGGGTCAAACCCGCCGTGCGCGGCGTCGAGAGTCGGGCCAAAAAGGTTGTCACCAACCCGTGGGTGGAGCGCACCGCGCGTGTCGGGTACGTGGTGCGCGGCGTGATCTACGGCACCATGGGGCTGCTCGCCCTCGGACTCTCATTCGGGCTCGGCAGTGACACCACCGATCAGCGCGGGTCGGTGGCGCTTCTCGGCGGCAACGCGATCGGGCGACTATTCCTTTTCGTGGTCATCATCTCGCTCCTCGCCTATGCGGGGTGGGGCCTCATCCGTGCGATCTATGACCCGCTCAATCGCGGTGACGATCCGGCCGGTATCTCGTCGCGCATCGGCTTCGCGTGGAGCGGCCTCAACTACGCGGCCCTGGCGCTATTCGCAGCGGGACTCCTGCTCGGCGGGAACAGGAGCAGCAGCGGTGACGCCGTACAGAAGGTGGTGGCGTGGGCGCTACAGCTCCCGGCGGGGAACGTGATCGTGATCATCGCCGGCGTCATCGGCATTTTCGGCGGGCTCGGCCAGTTCCTCGATGCCTACAAGGCCGGGTTCCGCAAGGATCTGAAGCGCAACCAGATGACGCGGGCGCAGCGCGTCACCGTCGACAGCCTGGGACGCTTCGGCATGGTGGCGAGGGGGGTCATCTTCGGCATCGTCGGGCTCTTCGTCCTGGTTGCGGGGCTGCGTCACGACGCCGGCGATGCGCACAGCTTCGGGCCGGCCTTCGCCGCGGTCGCTCGCGAACCGCTGGGCCACGTGCTGCTCGCCCTGGTGGCGCTGGGTTTCGTCGCGCTCGGCCTGCATTCATGGGCCAACGCACGCTGGGTGCGTATGCCGCACCGCACCGCTGCTGCTAGGCGCACTCGATAAGGAAGCTCGGGGGTGTGGCCAGCGCTGTGTAAGCGCCGCGCCGGCCCCGATTTCCTTCCCTCGTTCTTAACACGCGCTTAGTCAGCGGTCTGGTAGCGTCCCGATATGGCGGCTGTCACCTGAGAGAGGAGATCGACAGCATGGGTCAACACACTGGGACGTCCGCGATGGCAGTCAAATGCTTGTGCGGCTTCGAAGCGTGGGCCACCGAGGATGAGCTCATCGTGATCGTCCATGAGCACGGGATCGAGGCACACAACGCGAATGTGACATACGAGCGCGTGTTCGAAATGCTGCGTTCAGAGTCCTCGGATGCGACGGCCAGTTCAAATTCGTGCTACACGACGGCGGCCGCGCTCACTCCGCACGACACCAACACCGAGTCGAATCCGCAGTAAAGACTGGACCCGGCAGGCTTGCGCGGGCCCGCTGAGTCATGTCACGACCGGCCGCATCGTGGCGCGAAACCCGGGTGGGAGCGGATGAGCGCCCGAGCTCAGCTACGCGCAGTCGATGAGGAGTTGGGGGGTGTGGGCCGCCGACGCCAGCATGGCGAGGAACCGGCGGACGGGGCCGCCGGAGATGATCCGGTGGGAAGTGCAGCGAAGCCAGATGCCGCGGTCCTCAGCGGTCGCCGCCATGGGCAGGCCGCAGTCGCAGAAGGGCGTTTCGCGCTCGGCACGCTCGATCAGCTCCACAATGCGGGTATTGTCTTTCCTGGTCATTCCTGGTTCTCCGAACATCGATACGATGCGTTCCGTATCATAGCATCACCATGGCAAACGACCGCTCCTCCGTTGTGGTTTCGGACCCGCCGCCTGCCGGCCCGGCGCGAGGCGGACGTCCGCGTAGCGAGCGAGCCCACCAGGCGATCCTGTCCGCGGCACGCGAGCTCCTGATTGAGGGGGGCTTCTCGGCCCTGCGGCTCGAGCACGTCGCGGCCCGGGCGGGCGTGGGCAAGGCCACGATCTACCGCCGCTGGGCCGCCAAGGAAGCGCTCGCCCAGGACCTGCTACTCCAGCTCGCCGGCCCCCACATCGCGGTCGCCGAGACCGGGAACACACGCGAGGAGCTGCTCGCCGCGGTGACCAACCCGATGCGAGCCCTGACCGAGACGGACTTCGGCCCGGTCATCCGGGCGATGCTCGCGCAGATCGCCAGCAACCCATCGATCGGTGAACCCTTTCGGGCGACGGTGGTCGCCGCGCGCCGCGCCGAGGTCGCGCGCGTGGTCCGGCGGGGAATCGCGCGCGGCGATCTGCGTCCAGATGCCGACACCGCGCTTGCGACCGAGTTGCTGGTCGGGCCGGTGTACTTCCGGTTGCTGTTCGGCGGTGTGCTCGACCTCGACTTCGCGGAGCGTGTCGTCGACAGCGTGATGCGCGGCTACAGCAACTGAGCGACGATCCGGCCGGCCGCCATCGCGCACGGCGAGACAGCGTTTAGATCGGTGCCGGCGTGTTGATCTGCAGCTGACCGCCGCGACTGATGAACCGGTGATCCGACAGGGTCTCGGCGCATGCCTCTCAAGCTCGGCGAAATTGCGACGCGTTCCCCGCCGACAGCGCTGCCAGTGCCGGCACCGGCATGGGCACTGCGACGTTGTGGTCGAGCAGGCGTCGCATCGCGTGCGGCGCGAGTGGCTGTCCGAAGAGATATCCCTGAGCCAGCTCACACCCGAGCTCGTGCAGCTCACGGAGACACTCCTCGGTCTCGACGCCTTCAGCGATCACGCTCAACCCAAGGCCGACGCCGAAGTTGAACACCGAGTGCGCAAACCCGATCGACTGCGTGGGACCGCAGAGTGACGCGGTGAACGACCGGTCGATCTTCAGGACGTCGACCGGGAAATCGCGGAGGCGGCTGAGCGACGAATGGCCCGTCCCGAAGTCGTCGAGCGCGATGCGCACCCCCAGGGTGCGGAGTTCGTTGAGGCAGCCGATGATGGGCTCGGTGTCGTAGATGATGTCGGCCTCAGTGACCTCGACGATGAGGCGGTGTGGATCGAGGCCGGTGTCATGCAGCACGCTGCGGACGCCGTCGACGAAGTCGGGTTCACGCAGCTGGCGGACGGCAACGTTGACGCTCACCGAAACCAGCGCGCCGTCCTCGCCCGCGGGCCAGTCCACCGCCTCCTCGCAGGCGCTGCGCATCACCCAGGCACCCAGCTGCGTGATCAGTCCCGTCTCCTCGACCAGGCTGATGAAATCGTCGGGCAGCACGGTCCCACGCGTCGGATGCCGCCACCGCAGCAGCGCCTCGGCCGCGACGATCAAACAGGTCGAGACCTGCACGATCGGCTGATACACCAGCTCGAATTCGACCTGCTCGACCGCGTGGTACAGGTCTGCCTTGAGTCGATGTCGGTGCTGCACGGCGGCATACATCGCGGGCTCGAACAGCTCCCATCGGGACTTCCCTGAGCTCTTGGCGGTGTACAGAGCGAGGTCGGCGTTCTGGAGCAACTCCTGGCCGTCGAACCTCGTGTCGATGGCACTCGCGATGCCGATGCTCGCGTGGGTCAGCACCTCCTCCGCCACGATGATGAACGGCTCGCGCAGCGCCTCGATGACTCGCTCAGCGACATGCACCGCCGTTGCCGGCTCGTCGATCCCGATGAGCAGCACCGCGAACTCGTCGCCTCCCAGCCGTGCGGCGACGTCGCCGGGACGGAGACAGTGGCCGATGCGGTCGGCGATCGCGCGCAGCAAGGCGTCACCGGCGGCGTGGCCGAGGCTGTCATTGACGGTCTTGAAGTCATCGATGTCGATGAAGAGCACGCCGACGTGCTGTCCCGTCTGCGCCAGCGCCTGCTCGACGCGGGAGCCGAACAGGAGGCGGTTCGCCATCCCGGTGAGCGGGTCGTGCGAGGCCTCGTGCTGCAACTGCGCCTGGAGGACGGTGAGCTGCGACAGCGAGTGCTGCAGGCGTCCGCGTTCCAGGATGACGCCGGTCTGGTTGGCGAGCATCTCCAGCAGGCGAAGGTCCTCGTCGTCGAAGCCCGTGACCTCACCGAGCCGGTTGGCGATGAGCATGGTGCCGACCATGTTGTTCTCGCCGCGCAGCACCACCGCCATCGCGTCGCGGAGCCCGCGCCGTTCGAGGAAGCCGCCGGGATCACCGTCGGTGCGGCCGTGCGTGCTCAGCAGCAGCGGCAAGTCGAGCAACAGCCGGCTCATGAACTGCAGCTCGTTGTCATCGAGGGTCACCGGCGTCATGAAGAGCGTCGTCAGCTCCTTGTCCACCGCAGTCCGCACCACGGCGTCGCGCTCCCGGGTTGGCAGGAACGTGATCTCCGCCCGCTCCGCGCGAAAGACCTCGCACGATTTGGTCAGCAATGCCGCGACCGCATCGTCGACGGCCTCGGTGCGTTGCAGCTGCTTGCTCGACTGATAGAGGAAGTCGACCTGGTCGCGCTTCTCGCGCTCGGCGACATAGAAGCGATACGCGATGAAGACACCGACGGTCGGGACCACGAGCAACCACAGCTCGGCAGGGTTCTGCCAGACAATGCGTACCCCAATGAGGGCGAGACACGTGTTGACCACCGTCGCAGCCTGCGCGAATCCGAAGGTTGCCAGGATCCCCGCGGAGTCGAGGCGGCCTTCGGAGAAGGAGATCGCCGTGAGGATCACCAGTGACTGGAGCATGCTGCCGGCGACGACCGCGACCAGGACGCCGAGGAAGCTCAGCAGGCTCAGCGGGTCGTGATGGTTGACGAGGCGCATGAACAGCAGCCCCACAACGCTGTTGGCGACGGTGAAATTGGCAAGGTTGAAGGCCAGCTTCAGCGGCGACTGACGGCGATGCAGCGAGAGCGCGATGGCGGTGCCGGCCACCATCGAGAGCACCACGACCAGCGGCGGTGCGAAGAAGAATCCAACCACGAGTGGCAGCTCACTCAGCGAGAAGGAGTGAGCATCGCGGCGGAATTGAATGTGGACCACGAAGACCTCGGCCGCGCTGAAGAGCGGGATGAGGACCCACCAGGGGATCTGACGCGGCGCGGGGATCGGATGGAGATGGGCAACGATCTCGACCAGCAGAAACACCGCGGTCGCCACCAGCACGATGGTCAGAAGCTGGACGCGATGTCCCCTCCGGCCCGAAGTGCTGTGCGCTGCTCCTTCCGAAGAAGCGGGCGCTGCGACCTCACTGGTCATGCCCGAATGCTGCTGCCCATCGGCCGCATCCGAACTCGCCGTGCCAGCCCTGTTGCCAAGCGGTAGCAGGGCTATGGGCAGTTCAGACATCGTCGTGGCGTGGCGATGCCTGGGGCCCGTGGGACCAAGGTCGCGGACCTAATTCCAGTCGTAGTCGGACCAGCTCGCGCCCGACCAGGAAGCCCCCGACCAGGACGCGCCGGACCACGATGCGCCCGACCAGGAAGCCCCCGACCACGATCCACCGGACCACGAGGCCCCGGACCACGACGCGCCGGACCATGCGGAACCCGACCATGAGCCGCCCGACCACGACCCGCCGGTGAAGATCCCACCGTTCCACGGGGTGCCGTCGACGACGTGATGCGTGCCACGTGACGCCTCGAGGCTGCCGGTCCCATTCGATACCGGCCACGTCTGCGTGACGTTTGGCGTCGGCGCGTTGAGCGTCGCGGCGAGGTCCAGCTCACCGCTGCCCTTGAGGTCGCTGGGGCCGAACATCTGGTGGGTCGTCGTGTCGAGCAGCGCCTTCACCTGGTCAGGCGTGAGGTTGGGCCGCTGGCTGAGCAGCAGAGCCGCCGCGCCCGAGACGACAGCGGCTGCCTGCGACGTTCCGCTCCCGAGGAAGAAACGGGAGCCAACGGTGGCCGTGGACCCGTAGGCGTCGTCGATAAGCGATCCCGGGTCGCGCAGTGATACGACGTGGGTGCCGGGAGCAGACAGATCTGGATTCCGCGTGCCGTCACCCTCGCTCGTGAAAGACGCGGGCCGGTGGTAGCGGACGGCCATCGTGTTATCGGTGTTGGAGGCACCGACAGCGATCACGTAGGGGTCGATCGCCGGGTCGTCGAGACCGTTGGACCAGTTGCCCTCATTCCCGGCGGCGACGACGACCACGATGCCGCTCAGCCACGCCTGCTCGGCGGCGTACGCGAGAGGATCGAGCACGTAGCTCTGATTGCTGTCGGTGCCATACGAGAGGTTGAGCACGCGGATGTTCATGCCGTTGTCGTGCTGGTGCTGCACCACCCAATCGATGGCGGCGAGCACCTGCGACACATCGGTGTGCCCGAGCGCGTCGGCGACCTTCAAACTCACGATCTGCGCATTCGGCGCCATGCCGAGGAAGTGCGTGGAGTCGCTCGAGCTCACCGACGTCACCGCATTGTCTTTGCCGGCGATGATGCCGGCCATGTGCGTGCCATGACCGAACGTGTCGAGATACTCGAGCGACGGGACCTGCGATTCGAACGAGAGATCGGGGCCGTTGACCAGCTTGCCCGGAGTCTGGAGGCCGTCGACGGGGGTGACGCCGGAGTCGATCAGCGCCACACCCACGTTCTGCCCGGTGAAGCCGGCGTCCCAGTACGCGTGGGCCCCGTCCATCTGCTCGATGTTGTACATGGAGTTGACGTCGCCGGCTGCGCTGTACGGGTTGCTCGGCAAGCCCCAGTTGGCGCCCTGGAGTTGTACCGGTGCGTTGAGCGTGACCTGGGCGACGGCCGGGTTGGCCTCGAGCTCAGGGACGGCGCTGGCAGGCACGTCCGCGACGATCGCGTTGATGAGCGAGACGTGCTGCTGGATGATGCCGCCGAGGGAGGTGATCTCCTGGCCGGCGGCTGCGGTGGCAGCGGGCTGGGCGCGCACGATCACGGACACGAGGTGCGTGTCGGTGGCGGCGTGTGCGGTGGTTGCCAGTGCGCCGGCGCTGAGCACGAGGGCGGTTGCGGTCGCCATCGCGCTGACGCTGCGGCGTTTGCGGTCGTCCCAACTGATGCCGTGTACCGGAACCATCCCCTGGTAACCCCCCGATCTCGTGCCGGCTTGCGGCACCGTATTCCCGCGTCTGAATTGCCTGGGGTGAACGCTAAGGGTGCGAGGTCAGGTGGGGTCCGGCCGCCATGGTTCTGCGACCGGGAGATCGGACTTCAGACGCCCGGATCGGATGCCGGCGGATCGGGCTCCCGGCTTCCGGAGCGTCAGTGGAGCACGGACAGGATGTTGCCGGCAGGATCCAGGAACCACGCGATGTCGGGACCGGTGTTGTGCTCGCGCCCGCGCATGATCCCTTTCGCATCAACTCCCGCCATGCCGTCGTAGCGCTCGAACTTCACGCCGCGGCCGGAGAGCTCGGCAACGGTCGCGTCGATGTCGCCCACCGCGAAGTTCAGGATGGTGAAGCTCGCCGGCTGATGGCTCTCTTTGGGATAGATGAACACCGTGCCGCCGCCGGGCAGGTGCAGGCGTGCGCCCACACCGTCGGGTTCCACTGTGAGACCGAGCGTCGCTGCGTAGAAATCCTTGGCGGCCGCCAGGTCGTTCACCGAGAAGCCGCTGAACGCCGATGTCGGATTGAACATCCTGATACTCCTGTGTCGGATTGGAGCGGTTCGACCGCTTTACCTGATGAAGAGATTGCCCGGCTGCGCCGGGATCGTCTCCGAGGTTACGGTTTTCCCCGCGCGATTTGATGAAGGACCCACCGGCTGGACGGTCGCCGACCCTGTGCCGGGATTCACCACCGCCATCCCGAGGGTGAAAGTTCGGATGTGCGCTCCATTCTTCGAGACCCTGACGCCCGTGGACATGCCGATCAAGGTGTGATGCAGTGCAGAGCATCAAGCGCCGGCGTGAGAACTGCTAGCCTTACTACCCGAGTAGTGAGACCTACTCAACCGCCGGTTGCCCAGGAACCCACGATCGCCATGAAAGCTGCGGGAATCCGCTACATCGACCTCGTCAACGAGGTGACCGCCCCGCTTCCACCATTGCCCATTGCCGAGATGGGTCTTCCTCCTTTGACGCCCCTGCCGTCTCCACTCGAGGAGGCGAGGGTGATGATGGTGAGCAGCGCGGGAGTCCATTTTCGCTCGGACCCGCCCTTCGCTCCTGTCGATGACCTGAGCTTTCGGCGGATCCCAGCCGGCACGCCCGCTGCGCTGATTCGCCCCAGCCATCCGAGTCCGATACGGAGACCCGGGCTCATCGACATCAACGTCGTGCACCCGGCGGAGCGACTGTCCGAGCTCGTCGCTGCGGGCCGGATCGGTGCGGTCACCGATCATCACCAGAGCATCCTCGGCGCCATCAAATCGCTGGTCCCGCTGGTGACCGAGCTTGGACCGGCAATGGCCGCAGACGCACATGCCGCGGGCGCAACTCTTGTGATGCTGGTCCCGCTGTGTCCCGCGTGCCATCAGACAATCGGACTCCTTGCGCGGGTGTTCGAACGTGAGGGGCTGACAACCGTCACCGTGACCGGCGCGCGCGACATCACTGAGCGCGTGCGCCCTCCTCGCGCAGCCTGGCTCGATTTCCCACTCGGCAACTCACTGGGGAGGCCGAACGAGCCGGAGGAGCAGCGCGCCATCTGTCTCGACGTGCTGCGCCTGGCAACATCCGTGGCACCGCCGGGTGCGATCGCAGATCTCGACTATGAATGGCCCGACCCGACCTGGGAGGATCGGATTGCGGAGCAGTATCGAGGCGAGGCGGACACCGTGATATCCCAACGGCGGCACGAGTTCGACGCGTCAGGTGCTCATTTCGCAGCCGATGCCGTTGCGGCGGTGGAGTCGATGGGACGGCTCGGGCTCTTGTGACGCAACGCCGGCGGCACGATCGGCTCAATCAGGCGAGCAGGTCATAGCCGCGAAGAGTCAGGAACTCGGCGAGCCGGTCACTGAAGACGAGCTCAGCGAATAACGAGCGAGCGGTATCGAGGAAACGCTCCGCATCTGGCGCGCCGGCGATCTCGGCACGGAATCTGCCCGCTTCCTCGTCCTCGATCTGCGTGATCAACGCACGCGTCACGGTTCGCCCGTCAGACATCGACACGCCGCGATGGAGCCACTGCCAGAGGAGCGAGCGGCAGATCTCCGCAGTGGCGACGTCTTCCATCAGGTTGAAGACCCCGACGGCCCCATTGCCGCTGAACCAGGCGGTGAGGTAGCGCAGGCTGACGCTGATGTTGTTGCGGACCCCTGCCTCGGTCACGTCGTGGCCAGCAGAATCAAGATCGAGCAGACTGCGCGCGGTCACCGTAACGTCCTCGCGAAGGCGGTGCAGCTGGTTGGCGTTGCCCTCGAGGACGGCGTCGAACGCTTCGCGCGCGGTGGCCACAAGGTCGGGGTGCGCGACCCAGGTGCCGTCGAAGCCGTCCCCCGCCTCGCGACGCTTGTCCGCCTGCACGCCCGCGAGGGCGGATGCGGTCGCATCGGCATCACGCCGGTTGGGAATCAGTGCCGCCATGCCGCCGATGGCATGTGCTCCACGGCGATGGCAGGTGCGGACCAGCAGCTCGGTATAGGCACGCATGAAGGGCACGGTCATGGTGAGCAGTCGCCGATCCGGAAGCACGCCGCGGTCCTGTTTGGCGAAGGTCTTCACGGCACTGAACATGTAGTCCCACCTGCCGGCGTTCAGGCCGGCTGAGTGGTCGCGCAGCTCGAAGAGAATCTCATCCATCTGGAACGCCGCCGGCACCGTCTCGATGAGCACGGTCGCGCGGATGGAGCCGGCTGCAAGACCGAGTTGCGCCTCGGTGAACGTGAAGACATCGTTCCAGAGTCGTGCTTCCAGATGGCTCTGCATCTTGGGCAGGTAGAAGTACGGGTTGCTGCCTCGATGCTGCAGCTGCCGCGCGTTGTGGAAGGCGAAAAGGCCGAAATCAAAGAGACTGGCGGAGATCGGTGATCCGTCAATCAGGAAGTGCTTCTCAAGGAGATGCCACCCGCGGGGGCGCACCAGCAGCGTCGCGAGCTGGTCGTGGAGCGCGTACTCGCGTCCGTCCGGGCCCGAGTAGGTGATCGTGCCGTTCACCGCGTCGCGGAGGTTCGCCTGTCCCTCGATGACGTTCACCCACGTCGGGGAGTTCGAATCCTCGAAGTCCGCCATGTACCCGGTTGCACCCGAGTTGAGCGCATTGATGATCATCTTTCGATCCGTCGGTCCGGTGATCTCGACGCGCCGATCCCTGAGGTCTGGCGGCGCCTCGGGGACGGCCCACGCACCGGCTCGAACAGCTGAGGTCTCGGGGAGGAAATCGAGCGAGCCTCCAGCGTCGATGCGCTCCTGCTCAGCGGCGCGCCGGACCAGCAGTTGCTCCCGGATCGGGTTGAAGCGCGCATGGAGCTCCGCGACGAATTCCTGCGCCGGGCGGCTGAGTATCGATGCACTTGACTCCGTCGCCGAGCCGACCACGCCGATCACCGCTTACCTCTCAGTCCAAGCCTGGCCCTATGGTAAACTCGTTACGCCCTACGGACGTAGTGACTGCCGACGGCCGATCGCCGGCGCGCTGACAAGGTGAATGCGATGACGGACCATGGGGAGGCGATCGCTGAACGCCTCACACAACTTGGGTTCACGCACTACGAGGCGCGCACGTACCTCGGACTGCTGCAGACCGAGACCGCGACTGGCTACTCCGTGGCGAACGACACCGGCGTCCCGCAACCCAAGGTGTACGAGACGCTTCGACGCCTCGTGGAGCGCGGCGCGGCGGTGCGCACCGGCGACAACCCTGCTCGCTACAGGGCCATCCCGCCGGATGCGCTCCTCAAAGGCATCGAGAAAGACTTCGCCGCGCGAGTGGCGGCGGCCCGGCATGACCTGGAAACGCTGCCACGCCGGGAGAGCCCTGCGCAACTCCTCCCCGTCTCTCGTGTCGAGTTCCTTCGGTCCGGCGCTCGACGCGGCGTCGGCGGCCATCGTTTCGGCACGGACCCGTGTCTACCTCAGCGGCAATCGCGATGAGCTCGCCGGGCTGCGAGCCGCGGTCGGCCAGGCTGCCGACGCCGGAGTGGAGTTCGTGGTCGTCCATTTCGGGCGGCTCCCGTTCCCCTCCCCGCCCGGCCAGGTGATCCGCCACGCGAGCACTGACGGCGCCATCTACCGGTCACGCCACGCGCGCCACCTGGCGGTCGCGGTCGACTCGCGCTGGGCGTTGTGGGGCGTGGCGCGCGACGGCAAGCAGTGGGACATCCTCACGAGCGAGTCGCCCTTGCTCGCGGGTCTCGTCAAGGCGTACATCCGCCACGACATGTTTGTGCAGAGGATCTTCGCGGACTTGCCTGCGGAGCTCGAGCGCCTGTACGGCTCAGGACTTCTCGAGCTCGATCACCTTTCGTGGACCGGCGAGCGGACCGGCGCCGACCATGCGGAGGGGGCCGGGTGACGTGCCGGCGTCCATGACCGCACGCTCGCCCCGGTCGCAATCAAGCGTGGGCGAGCTCGGCGGGCTCGGCGAGCTCCGCGAGCTCGGCGAGTGATGCGAACCATCGATCTGCACTGCTATCCGGGCACGCCCGAATGGGTTGCATCACAGGGCCCTTTCGTCGAGGCGCTGGCGGCATACTGGAAACGAGATTGGGTGGGCAAGGCCGAGGCGGAGGTCACCGCAGACTTCAGGCGGGCCGGGGTCGCCGCAGTGCTTGTGGCCTTCGACATCGAGTCGGTGACCGGGTCGCCACCATGCACCAGCGAGTACGTCGCCGGCATGCGCGATCGCAATCGCGACACCATCCTGCAGGCGTGGGGAGCCGTCGATCCACTGAAGGGAAGCGTCGCAATCGCCGAGGCAGAGCGCGCGGTCAACCAGTTTCACGTCCTCGGGTTTCACTTCCATCCGATCATGGGCCACTACTCCGTGGATGACCCGGCGCTGCGCCCACTCTTTGAGGTCATCGCCGGTCTCGGCGTGCCGGTGATGATCGATGTCGGCACGACCGGCATGGGCGCCGGTTTGCCGGGTGGTCTCGGATCGAAGCTGCGTCACGCGCATCCCCTGTCCATCGACGAGCTTGCAGGCAATTTCCCAGGTCTCACCATCGTCGCCGCCCATCCCGGATGGCCGTGGGTTGACGAGATGACAGCCGTTGCGCTGCACAAGGGCAACGTCTTCTGGGAGATGTCCGGATGGGCGCCGAAATATCTGCCCGACAGCCTCAAGCGGGATATCCGCGGACGCCTGCGCGACAAGGTGATGTTCGGCAGCGACTACCCGAGCATGCCGTACGAACGCATCTTTCGCGAGTGGGACGAGCTCGGCTACTCCGATGACGTCATGTCCGGCCTCCTCTACGCCAATGCCGAACGCATCCTTGGACTCGGCACCGCGAGCGTCGTGGAAAGCGCGGGTTGACCGGCACCGGAGCGCGCCCGGTCGCGCTCGTCACCGGAGCTGCGCGCGGAATCGGCCGCAGCACCGCCATCGCCTGCGCGCGCAACGGCTTTGACGTCGTCCTCAACTTCAGCCGCAGCCGCTCCGCAACCGAGGCAGTCGCTGCCGAGGCCGGCGAACTCGGCGCTCGCACCCTGCTCTTCCAGGCGGACGTTGCCGATGAGGCTCGCGTGGTTGCGATGCTGGAAGCGGTCCGCGGCGAGTTCGGCCGTCTCGATGCACTCGTCAACAACGCCGGCACGACGGTGTCGACGCCGCCGAGCGATCTCGCCGGTCTGAGCATGGAAGACTGGGACCGAGTTTTCGCAGTCAACGTCCGGGGCACGTTCCAGGTGACCCGAGCGGCGGTTGCCCTGCTGCGCGAATCCCCTCAGGCGGCAGTGGTCAACCTCGCGAGCATCGTGGGCTTGCGGCCGGGCCCGCAACCGTTTCCCTACGCCGCAAGCAAAGCCGCAATCGTCAACCTGACGCGGACGCTGGCCGGGGCGCTGGGACCGGCCATACGCGTGAATGCCGTGGCGCCCGGGTGGATGATCGGTGACTGGATGGAGGAGGCGCTCGGCGACAACTACGAACGCTTGATGGAGCGGCGCGCGAAGCTCACTCCGCTGCGGCGCTGCGTCACACCCGATGAGGTTGCGGAGACGATTCTCAGCCTGCTCATCAGCAACCCATTCGTCACCGGTGAAACCGTCGTCATCGACGGCGGCTTCAGCGCGACGACGTAGCCGCTCCGGTGCCACCGCTGCCCGGCGTCGTCCCGTTTCCTCCCGAATTTGCGGCGCGCTACCGCGCGGCGGGCTATTGGGAGGACCGCACGCTCGACGAGGTGTTCAGCGAGCTGTTCGCCGAGCATGCCGAACGGGTCGCGCTCCTCCATGCTGACGAGACGATCACCTACCGGCAGCTCGCCGATCGCCGCGCATCCATCGCTGCGCGGTTGCACGACCTGGGATTGCGCCGCAACGACCGCGTGGTCATGCATCTGCCGAACGCACCCGAGTTCCTCTATCTGTACTTCGCGCTCCAGATGCTGGGAGTGATCCCGGTTCTCGCGCTGGCGCCGCATCGACGGCTCGAGATCGATCATTTCGTCAAACTGACCGAGGCGGTGGCGTACTTCGGCACCGACCCGGATCTTGGCCAGACCATTCGGGACGCCAACCCCGGACTCCGTCACGTCGTGATGATGGGCGAGCTTTCGGCCGGCTCCGACAGCGCCAGGCCGCCGCACGTTGACATCGATCCGACTGACCCATGTTGCCTCCTCCTTTCCGGCGGCACCACGGGCATCCCCAAGCTCATCCCGCGCACCCACAACGACTACGTGTACAACTCGCGCGCCGCGGCGGCAGTGCATTACATCGGCCGCGACAGCTGCCAGCTGGCGGTGGCGCCGCTGGCGCACAACATGCCGCTTGCGTGTCCGGGGGTGCAGGGCTTCCTGATGCACGGCGCTCGCGTGGTGCTGAGCGAAGGGACGCGAGCCGGCGAGATCCTCCCGCTCGTCGAGCGCCACCGGATCACGCACATCGCCGCGGTCCCCGCTCTCTACATACGCTGGCTCGCCGATCCGGGCGCCGGGAACCACGACATGTCGTCGGTGGAGCTGCTGCAGTCGGGCGGCCAGCGCCTGCAGCCCGAGCTGCGCAGGCAGATGGCGGCCTTCTTCCCCAATGCCTTCGTGCAGGAGAATTTCGGGATGAGCGAGGGGACGCTGTTCTTCGTGACCAAGGAGATGCCGGAGGAGGCGCGCATGGAGACGGTCGGGCTACCGGTGTCACCCGACGACGAGGTCCGCCTGTGCGACGAGTCAGGCGCCGAGGTCCCCGACGGCGAGGTCGGGGAATTGACCGTCCGAGGGCCATACACCCTGCGCGGGTACTACCGTGCGCCCGAGTACAACGAGCGTCAGTTCACCCCCGACGGCTTCTACCGCTCCGGGGATTTGATGCGGCGTCACCCCTCGGGGGCCTACCTGGTCGAGGGGCGCATCAAGGACCTGATCAATCGTGGTGGCGAGAAGATCAGCGCGGAGGAGATCGAGAATCTGATCCTCATGCACCCCGCCGTGCGCAACGTCGCCTGCGTGCCCTTCCCGGACCCGGTGCTCGGCGAGCGCATGTGCGCGTGCGTGATCCTCCGATCCGGCGCACATCTCACGCTCGAGGAGCTTGCGATGTTCCTCATGGATCTCGGTATGGCCAAGTTCAAGCTGCCGGAACGGCTCGAGGTGATGGACGACTTTCCGCTCTCCCCATTCGGCAAGACTTCGAAAAAGGCCCTCGGCGAGAAGCTTCGCGACCGGAGCGCCGTATGACGGTCATCGACGCATACGCGCATGTGTTCCCCATGCGCCTCATCGAGGCGCTCGAGGACGTGAGTCCGAGCGCGGAGCTGCGCGCGCTCCACAACCAGAGCTCGTTCCTCTACGACGATGCGCGTCGCGTCGCGTACATGGACGAGCATGGGTTCGACATCCAGGTGCTCGTCCTTGCCCGGCCGCCGGTATGGCTGGGGATGGACCGCGGCGACATACACCGGCTCACCCGGGTTGCCAATGACAGCATCGCCGAATTCGTGGCGCGGCAGCCGCGACGCTTCATCGGAGTCGGTGTGCTCCCGGTCGTCGACGAGGTCATGATGGAGGAGTTCGAGCGGCTCCACACCGAGCTCGGACTCCGTGGGGTGCTGATCTTCTCCAACATCGAGGGCCTGCCACTCGACGATCCCTCGATGTGGCCGCTCTATGACCGGGCGGCAGCGACCGGCGTGCCCATCTGGATCCATCCGCAGCACGCGAACTTCTATCCGTGG
>CAVPTG010000016.1:0-78833 GCA_963708605.1 Candidatus Dormiibacterota bacterium
GCGGGAATCACCTACCTCCTCCGGCTCGACCTCCCCGGCGCCATCCTGGGGCTTGCCGCTGCGGCAGCCGGTCTCCTGCTGCTGCTCGACGGCGATCGCCAGACGCGCGAGGTGGCCGCGGTCATCGTCTGCGTGACCGGCACCACCCTGGCGGTGCTTGCCGGCAACGTCGTGATGCTCGTGGGTGGGATCGAGGTCGCCGGCGTCGGGACGCTCCTCATGACCAGCGCTGCGCGAGGGCGGCCGGGCCGCGGTGGCCTGGTGGCGATCGGAATCGAGCACCTGGCGTCGCTCGGCCTGCTCGTCGCCGGCGTCCAGCTCCTGAGCAGTGCGGGAACCACCGATTTCGCGGTGATCCCCGCCGGGGCAATGGGTGCGACCGTCGCCGGGCCGTGGGCCGCTGCCGGGGCGGTCCGGCTGCTGTCGCCGGCGTTCGTGCCCATCCGAGGAAGCCGGACCCCGACCGCTGCCTGGGCAACCACCGGCGCGATCCCGTGCGGCGCGATCGTCCTGCTCCGCCTGCGTGAAGCTGCCACCGGTCCACTTCCGGAACAGGTCACGATCGGGCTGGCGACGGTCGGAGGAGTGGCTGCACTCGTGGCAGTCGCAGTGGCGCTCCGGCGATCGAGGGTGCCGGTGATCGCGGGCAGGGCGCTCTGTGTCGTGGCCGCCGCGCCGGTGGTGGCGCTGACCGGTATCGCGGGACCGTCGGCGGCCGCCGCCATCGCCGCAGGAGTTTGCGCGCTGTGCTGGTGACGGCACTGACGCCCGCGTGGGAGCAGGTCGGGCGCGGACGGGGCGGAACCGCTCTCGCCGCGCTTGCGCTCGGCGCCGCCGGGGCGCTGCCGATCGGCTTCGGGATCACTGCGCTGATCCTCGAGCTCTCTGCAACCGTCTCGGTTGGACGGCCCGCTGCCGCACTGCTCGCCGCGCTGGGCGTGTCCGGCTGTCTCGGGGCTGCCGCCGCTGTCCGAGCTGCCGCGATCATCGTCGCGCAGAGCGGCGACCGGTCACGGAGCCACCTCCCATCGGTGCTCGCCACTGCGGCCGTGGTCGTGTCGTTGGTCGCCGCGATCGTGCCCGGCGCGGTTGCCGCATCAGTGCTCGCATCGCTCAGTTCGGGCAGCCTGACCGAGCCGCTCGGTGCGGCGGCGATCCGCGCCACCGCGGGAGACTGGTCGGGCGGCTACGTCCTGGTCGCGTTCGTCGTCGTCGCCGCCGGCGCCTGGTCATTCGCGACGCTCGTGGGCTGGGCGCCGCTGACACGGCCTTCTCCGGACGCCCCGCCCGTACCGGCCACTCGCGCTGTCGGGCTCACGGTGATCAGGTGCCTCCGGCCCGGCGCCCTTCGGGGCAACGCATGGCTGCACCAGACCGATGACTGGATGGCGGTACAGCCCCAGCTGGTGGTGGTCCTGGGTGGAGCCGTCGCGCTGATCCTGCTGTTCCAGCTGATCCACTGATGGGTGTTTCCGCGCCACTGCTCTCCGTCGCCGGCGTGATCGCCGCGGTCGTGGCGATCATGGTGGACGGCAGGCGGGCGGTGGCGATCGCGGTCGTGCTGCTCGCGGCCGGGCTGGCTCCCAGCGCTGCCACTTTCGGTGGCGCGCCTGGGGCGGCCGTACTCGCCGGAACCGCCGTCGCCGCGGTGCTGCTCGCCTGGGTCGGGTGGCTGGGCGGACGCATCCTTCCCTGGCTGTCGGGGCTCGACCCGATGATCCCGGCGTTCGCTCCGCCAGACCGCCTGTTCGGCCCACGGAGCACCCGCGCGTTCGGGGCTGCAGCCGCGATTCCGGTCGCGTCCTGGGTGAGCTTCAACGTCCCGGTCGGTCAGGTCACCGTGTCCGAGGGATTGCTCTTCCCGATCGCGTACGCCTGGGTCTGCGGCATCGTGCGCCTGCTGGTTGCACGCACCGTGGAAGACCTCGCGGTCGGTGTCGCCATGGTTGGCGTCGCGACGGCCACCGCCTGGCTGCTGCGCAGCGGCACGGACTCCTTCGGTGGAGCGGTGCTGGCGTGCCTCGCCGCTCCCCTCGCGGCATTCCTCGCAGGATGGCTCAACGGCCGAAGCTCGCGACGCGCTCGTCCTCTCGTCGAAGCCGAAGCGTGAATCCGCTGCTCATCGCAGCCGCGTGGCTGGTGCTCGGCCTCGTGGCATCGGCAGTCCTCCGCCGGCGCACCGCGAGGCTGGTGGCGATCGTCCCGCTGGTGGGAGCGACCCTGACGTTCTTTGCGGACAGGTCGCCGGGGGCCGCGGTACCGCTGGGCGGCCTCAGCGGGATCACCGGTCTCGACCGCGCCGGTCAAGGGGTGCTGATCGCAGCCGCGCTGTCAATGGTCCTCGTGATCCTGCTCCAGCCCTCGATCGATCCGGCGATCGGGAGGAGCATCGGCGTCGTCGGCGCCGCCGCCGTGGTCGCGATGTCAAGCGGCAACCCACTGGTCACCGGTCTCGTGCTGACCGCGGCGGTCGCGACCATGGTCCTGCGCTGGCTCGCGCAATCTCCAGGGAGGGTGACGCTCGCAGCCGGCCGCGTCGCCGGGACCGGCACCGCCGCGATCGTTGCGGCCTCACCGTTGCTGCCGCTGTCCGGGTTCACCACCGGGGATCGCCCAGTCGTGGTCGCGGCGCTGCTCGCGACCGGGGTCGCCGCGCTCCTCGCCGTCTACCCGGTCGGGGGCTGGGCGGCCGGGGTCATGAGGACGCTCCGGCCCATCGAGATCGCGCCGTGGCTGATCCTGCTGGTGCCGGTCGTCCTGCTCATCGCCGAGCGGATCCCCGGCGGCGTCCTCGGCACCGGAGCCCCGGTCTTCGAGCATGCTCTCCTGGTCGTCGGCCTTGGCAGTGCCGTCTGGGGCGGCATCTGGGCGGTTCGCGGTCCCGAAGCGATGCGCTACGGCCGCGTGTTCATGGCGGATATCGCGCTGTGTGTCGCCGCCGTCGAGGGGGCTCCGGCATCGCCGGCGATGACCGGCGCGCTGGTGATCCTGGTCACGCATCTCGCCCTCGCGCCCATCCTGCTTCGATCTCGAGATTCCGGGCTTCGGTGGCCGCGGCGAGTGGCCTGGGCGCTGCTCAGCGGCGTTCCGCCGTCGCCGGCCTTCTGGGGCCGATTGCTGCTCCTCGAGGCACTCGCTGCCGGCAATGTCGGTTCCACCATCGCCGCGACGATCGCGATAGGGGCGATCTTCATCGCGGCGGTCCTGGCGTGTGCTGCCCGGGTGCGACCGGTGATCACGCCCGCCTGGCCCGAGCGTCTGTCGGACCTCGCGGCCTGGCTGCTGGTCGCCCTGGGCATCGCGATCGGTCTCGCGCCACAGTCCCTCGCCGGTTTCGTGTTCGGGCACTGAAGAGGTGGACCCGCTCGGCCTGCTCCTCGAAGTCATTGCACTCGCCGTGTATCCCGGTGGGCTCTTCCTCGGGGCGCTGGCCTGGATCACCTGGCGAGGAGCCGGCTTGCCCCGCGGCGGCCCGGCCGACGCCCGCGGGCTTGCCGCGATCGCCGCGGCGATCGTTGCCGCAGCGATGGCGCCCTTGCCCGGGACACCCGCGGCGTCGCTTCCTCCCCCTGGAGGCGCCACGCCCAACCTGGTCGCGGCAGTCCTCCTGGTCGTCGTCGCCGGGTCCCTCATCGCTCCCGATCCCTGGTCGCGAAGGCGGCGTGTCCTGGTGGCGCTCGGCGGGATCTCGATCGTGCTGCTCGGGCTGGTCGCTGCCTCCTTCTCGACCACCAACATTTCCGGGGCGACCGGCGCCGTCAACGAAGTGGCACGCTTGCTCACCGTCGCCGGCGTGCTGGTTGCGCTGCCGATCGTGGTCAAACCGCAGGCCGCCACCGGGTGGCTGGCTGCGCGCTCCATCGCTGTCGCGGCGTCGCTCGTGGTGGTGCTGGCCGTCGTGATCCCTCCCGCACAGCGGTGGCCGGTGGCGCCTCTCTGGGTCGTCGGGCTGGTCGCTGGGGTCGGTCTCTATGCCGTGCTCCTCAGGCTCGCGCGAGCCGCCACCCAGCGGGAGCATCCATCACTGGTGGTGATCGCCTTTGCATGCTCGATCGCGGCATCGGTGACGTCGGTGATGGCGGCGCGCCCATAAAGCGTTGTGCGTGAACGCCGACTTCATCAACTGGGCGTCCTGTCGCGGTGCTAGCATGGAACGTGAGTTGGCGCGAGATTTCGATGCGGCCGTCGTGTACGTGAACGCCACGTGATCGGAATCATTCTCGCGTCCCGGTCGCCTCGCCGGCGCGAGCTGCTGACCCGGGCCGGGATCCGCTTCCGGGTCATGGAGCCCCCCGAGGACGTCGCGCTTCCGGCCGGTGTCAGCGCGGAGCTCGCCGTGCAACTGGTCGCCCGGCAGAAGGCTGTGGCGGTGAGCAAGCTCGTTCCGGCCGGGACCTACGTGCTCAGCGCCGACACGATCGTGGTGGGTCCTCGCGGCCCGCTCGGCAAGCCGCGGACGCCCGAGATGGCGCGCGAGATGCTCAACGATCTGCGCGGCAGGCGTCACACGGTGCTCACCGGCGTGTGCGCGATGTGCACCGAGAGCGACCACGAGGCACTCGGCGTGAGCCGGTCCGCGGTCAAGTTCTGCGACTTCACGGATGACGCCCTCGACATGTACGTCGCATCGGGCGAGCCGCTCGATCGCGCCGGCGCCTACGCCATCCAGGGCGGCGGCTCGGACTTTGTCGAGGCCGTGGCCGGACGTATCGACACCGTCATCGGACTCGACGTCGGCCTCGCCCTGCGTCTGCTCGGCGAGATCGGCTACCCGGATCCGCTCCCGCGGACGACAGACATCATGCTGACCGCGTCGCGGCAGCGGCGTCCGCTCGCGCCGCTTCGCACCGTCTCCAGGGTCTGACCGTTTCGCGGAGCGCGCGGAGCAGGCGGGTGCGGGCACTGGCGTCGCGCCTGACGGGCATCCTTGCCGTCTCGGTCCTGGCACCACTCGCCCTGCTGCTCACGTCGTGCAGCACTGAGGCGGCGCAACTCTCGGTGACCCTGAGCTCCAGCTTCGGTGCCTCGTATACGCCTGGGACCACCGATGCGGATTTCGAGATCACCGTGCACAACCTGGGTCCGGGCAATGCGTCGGGCGTGGTCATCCATGCCGTCCTGCCGGCCGGCTTCCAGTACGCTGCCACCAACTTCATCAACAGCAACGGCGCGGCGCGCACCACGCCGGAAGACGCTCAGGTTGGACAGGGAAACCCGCAATGGGGCGTCTGGTCGCTTTCGTCGCCGACATCGCCGAATGGCACCGCCGACTACGCGAAGGTGACGATCAATTTTTCAGTCAACATCGTCGCCCAGCCGAACACGTACTCGCTCGCCGCCGAGGTGATCGATGACAGCCTCACCGACACGGTGCAGAGCCGTCCCATCGCGGTTGCGGTCAACGCGGCGCCGCGCCTGGGAATCACCGCATCGGTCGGGCCGACGTCGGTGCATCCCGCGGGTCAGGTCACGTATCGGGTCACGGTGACCAACAAAGGAACCGGCATCGCGCCCATGGTCGACGTGCTGGTCACGCTTCCGCCGGTGCTCCAGTACCAGTCGACGATCATGCCTTTCGGCGGGAACGCATCAGTACAATCGCTGATCGAGCCCGTCAAGGGCTCCTACCTTGTCTTTTACGGGGGCTTCGAGTTACCTCCGCAGACATCGCTCGGGCCCGGCACCCTCACCATCGAGTTCATAGCTCAGTGCATCCCCAACCCCGGTAAGGGCGTCTTTCCCATCCAGGTGTCGGTCACCGACGCGTCGCGCGACCACGTGACCATCGTCAATGCAGCCCCCCTCAACGTCTTCAGCTCCTGATGACATCGCGTTCGCGGAGGCCTCTCACCTCGCTCACGTGGTAACCTCGCGTATCGCGCCCGGTATCAGCCGGCGTTCCTCGGTGGAGTGAACCCGCTCCCGGCGAGAGAGGCATATGTACGCAATCCTTCAACACGGCGGTCACCAGTACCGCGTCGCTTCGGGCGACCGGATCCTTGTCGATCGCATTCCCGTCGAGGTCGGTTCGACAGTGACCCTCGAGTTGGTCCTGCTCATCGGTGACGGTGCCGAGACCGACGTCGCCAAGGGCTCGCCGGTCGAGGCCTCGGTGACGGCGACCGTGATCGCGCACCGGCGCGGCCGCAAGATCCGCGTCTTCACCTACAAGCCGAAGAAGCGCCACCGGCGCACCCTCGGGTACCGCAGCCAGCTGACGGAACTGCTCATCGACGAGGTTGGGCGCGGCAAGCCGGCGGCCAAGCCGAAGGCAGCGACTCCGAAGCGCGCGGCCGCACCCAAAGCGGCTGCCAAGGCCGATCCGATCGAAGCGGAGGCCGAGGCGATCGCGACCGAGGCTGCAGCCATCGCCGTCGAAGCCGAGGTCGCCGAGGCTGAGATCGCAGCCGCCGAGGAAGCCGTCGAAGAGGCGGTGGAGGCCGAGGTCGCCGAAGCGGCCGCCGTCGAGAAGCCGGCGGCGCCGAAGCGAGCAAGGACACCCAAACCCAAGAAGGAACCAGCCGATGGCTCATAAGAAGGGCGGCGGGAGCTCCCGCAACGGACGCGATTCCAAGGCGAAGCGCCTCGGCGTGAAGCGCCACACCGGCGAGGTGGTGCTCGCTGGCAGCATCCTGGTCCGTCAGCGCGGGACCAAGATCCTCGCCGGAGAGCACGTCGGCGTGGGCCGCGATCACACGCTCTTCGCGCTGCGTACGGGCACGGTTGCCTATGATCACACCGGCCACGACCGGACTCGCGCCAACGTCCGGGCGATGCCGATCTTCTCCGTCGGCGAGATGATCGAGGAGCCCGACGAGGAGCCGGTCACAGCGACCGGCTGAGCTACGGCCACTCGCGGCTCGCCCTTCATCGACGAGGTCGACGTCGATGTGGCGGCGGGATCAGGCGGGCGGGGGGCAGTCAGCTTTCGCCGCGAGAAGTACGTCCCCGACGGTGGTCCGGACGGCGGGGACGGAGGGCGCGGCGGTGATGTGCTCGTCGTGGCGGACTCCACGGACACCACGCTGTCCGGCTTCCGCGAGCGGCGTTCGTTTCGTGCCGAGGACGGACGCGCCGGAGGGGGCGGCAAGCGCTCCGGTCATCACGGAACGGATCTGACCCTGCACGTCCCGGTGGGGACGATCGTGCGCGAAGGCGATGTCGTCCTCGCCGACCTCGACCGGCCCGGAGCGGTCGCCCTCGCGGCCCGCGGCGGACGCGGGGGTCGTGGCAACACGCGGTTTGCCACCGCCACCCGGCAGGCGCCGCGCGCCGGCGAGCTGGGCGACCCGGGGGAGAAGCGCCACATCCACCTCGAGCTGCGCCTCATCGCCGACATCGGACTTGTCGGGCTGCCGAATGGAGGCAAGTCGACGCTGCTGGCTGCGCTGACCGGTGCGCAACCCAAGATCGCCGCGTACCCGTTCACCACGCTCCATCCCAATCTCGGCGTCGCCGAGCTCGAGGGCGGCCATACGCTCGTGCTGGCCGACGTGCCCGGGCTCATCGAGGGAGCCAGCCATGGCGCCGGCCTCGGCCTCGAGTTCCTCCGCCACCTCGAGCGCACCCGCACGCTGGTCCACGTTGTCGATGCCTCCGCCGGCGTCGACGCTGCGCGGGCCGCGCTCGCGACCGTTGGCGCCGAGCTCGAGGCGTACAGCCCCGAGCTCGCGGGACGTCCATCGGTGATCGCGTTCAACAAGATCGACGTTCCCGAGGGGGCCGACGCTGCCGACCAGCTCGCAGCCGAGTTTCCCGGGTCCTTCGGGATCTCCGCGCAGCGCGGCGACGGGTGCGGCGACCTCCTGCTCGCCGCGGCCGAGCTCGCGGGTCGGGTGGTTCGTGATGCGCCGGGACCGGCGAAGGCGGGGCTGCACCGCGTGTACCGCCCCCGGCCGCGCCGCGTGGTCACCACCGACGTGGTTCGCGAGGACGACGGCTACAGGGTGGTCGGCGAGCTCGTGGAGCGGATGGTCGGTCGCATCGACCTCGAGAACGACGAGGCGGTGGCCCGCCTGCAGCGCAAGCTCCGTGCCGCGGGCGTCGACGCGGCTCTCGCCGCCGCCGGGTGCCGTGAGGGCGACACGGTCCGGATTGGCGAAGCCGAGTTCACCTACACCGAGGATGGGCTCGCGTGACCTCAGCGATCGTCTTCGGGGGGACGTTCGACCCGGTGCACAACGGCCATCTCGCCATCGCGCGCCAGGCTCGCGAGGAGATCGGCGCCGGGGAGGTGTGGCTCGTTCCCGCGGCGCTCGCCCCATTGCGAGACCCACCCCACGCAACCCCGCAGGACCGCCTCGAGCTCCTCGAGGCGGCACGCGCGGCATCGGCTCAGCCATGGCTCCGCGTGCTCGACCTGGCGATCCGTCGCGGCGGCATCTCCTATACCGCCGACGTCATGGATGCACTTCGAGGCGAGTATCCAGATACCGACCTCGCGGTCCTGCTCGGCGCTGACGCCGCTCGAACCATCAACGCCTGGCATCGGTCCGCCGACCTGCTGCGCACCGAGCACTTCGTGATCGTCAATCGGAGCGGTGCCGAGCCGCTCCGCGCGGCTGATGCGGAACGCTTGGGGTACGCTCTCGACCGGACCACCCTGCTCACGGTCGATTCGCCTGATATCAGTGCCACCGAGGTCCGCTCGCGCTTGCTGCGAGGGGAGTCGATCGCGGGTCTGGTCCCGGGGGTCGTGGCCGGCCTCATCGCACGGAAAGGGGTGTACCACCAGAATCGAGACGATGCATAATGCGAATCGGATGACCTCCACGGACCTGGCCGGCATCATCGCCGCCGCAGCAGCCGACAAGAAGGCGCGTGACGTGGTGGTGCTCGACATCCGCGGCAAGACGACCATCGCCGATTATTTCGTTATCTGCGAGGGCGACACCGACCGTCAGGTTCGTGCCATCACTGACAATATCACCGACGTGTGCAAGCAGCACGGGGTGCGCGCGCTCGCGGTCGCCGGTCTCAAGGACGCGTCCTGGGCATGCGCGGACTTCGACGCCGTGATCGCCCACGTCTTCCTCCCCGGTGAGCGCACCTTCTACGACCTCGAGGGGCTGTGGGGCGACCCGGCGGGCGAGCGCGCCGTCTGACCTGAGCGGTCTCTCCAGGGTTACCCGGTGAAGGGCTGGGGCGGGTGGATGATCGACGTCGCGAGGTTGAGCAGGGCGAAGATCAGCGACGCGGCGCTGAACGCGATCGCTCCCCAGAGCACGATCTTCTCGATGATCATGTGATCGCGACCGCCGATCGACATGAGCGGCGGGACGAACAATCCGAGCGCCGCCCCCGCGATGAGGCCGCCGACATGCGCGTAGTTGTTGATGTCCAGCGACGGTCCGAACACGAAGGTGAGCACCACGTTGAGGACGATCACCGTCACTGCGTAATTGCGCACCGTGTGCGTGATCCCGACGGGCACGTTCTTGCCCTGCACCCTGCCGAGCATGAGCAGGAGTCCGATGAGACCGGCGATACCCCCTGACGCGCCCAGGGAGATCGTGTCGGCCTGGATCCCCGGCAGGGTCGGTCCCACCGTGCTCACCGCGTACCAGAGGACGCCGCCGGCGATGGCCGTGATCAGGAACACGCCGAGCAGCACGAGCCGGCCATAGAGTTGCTCCACCAGCCTGCCGATGAACAGCATCGCAATGCTGTTGAAGAGCACGTGGTACACGCTCGACGGATCGTGCAGGAAGGCGCTGCTCACAAAGCGCCACCAGGCCACGGTGCACCCCGGGCTCAGGCCGATCGACGACAGGTCCGCGTTCGGCAGCGCCCCCCACGTGCAGATGTCGGGTCCGCTGTTGCTCGGATGGAGCGTGAGCGTCGCGTACTCGAGCATCCAGATCAGCACGAACACCGCGATGAGCGCGTAGGTCATGTACGGCTGCGTGACCATCGCTCGGCGCACCGGCGCCACATATCCGCCGGCAACCGACTGGCGCTCGGCAAGGTCGACGGCGGCGAGCGTCGGCACCGCCGCCCCGTCATGCACCGCGCGAACCCGGGAGCGCAGCTCGCCAACCGACGGCAGGCCTGGGGGGATCGGCAGCACCGCCCCCGCGGTGGCATTGACCGGGTCGATCCAGGCGACACCGAGGCGAACCGGGTCACCCGGCGTGGTGGCGGCCGACAGGGTGCCGGCCAGCGGACCGAGCGCGATCAACAGGATGTCGCACACCTGGGCCCCCTGGGAACGGAGGCGGTCGAATCCCCAGCGCCGCGCCGTGTCGCATCGCGCGGCGAGGTCGGAGCCGGCCAGGGCTGGGTCGGCCGGCGGTTCGTAAAAGGCGACCAGTGCCGCGCGCGGACCGTTCCACATCGCAGCGGCGAGCACGTAATGGCCGAGCAACTCGCCGAGGCGTCCGTCTCGCGGGTCGCAGAGCCGGAGCCGGTACCGGGTCACGAGGTCCATGGCGATCGCGAGCGCGACGGGGTGCGGCCCCGGCGGCGGCGCGGCGTAGGTGGGTGGAGCCGCGTCCGTCACTCGGTTCAGTCTACCCATCGCACCCCGCGACACCCCCAGTGGCTCTTGCACTTTTGGGCTATGGTCACGCCGTGCCACCGACGCGGAGCGCTGAAACCACTCAGCCGAAGGTCACCCTCGGTGCCCTCTACCACTGTCTGCTCGATCGGCTGGACACGTCGCTCGGCCTGCGGGTTGGCATCCACTTCGAGGAGCGGACGTCGATGGTCGTCGAACCCGCCGTCCCGGGCACCGAGCCGGCGCGCATCGAGCAACGAACCTTCGACGCCGACCTCGCCGTCCTCGACGGGCGCGTGGTCCGCGCGACGCTGACGGCGGACGCGACCGGTGCGGAGAGCCTCGTGATTCGCGTCGCGCAGTCCGATGGCACCAGCCGGTACTCGATCGCGGGCGCCGGTTTCGGCGACCTGCGCGTGGCCCCGGATCTCTTCGACCTCGCTGTGTTCGGCGAGCGGCTCGACGCCGTCGAGGTGGACGACGCCGTCATCGCCCTGGAGACGCCGGACGGCTCAGGCAGGATCGTCATCGACGCGGAGATCGACGGCGAAGCCTTCACCCGGTTGCTCCGGGCATTCGGTGGGGGCGAGACGGGAACCCTCGAGCTGCCGCTGCTCTCGCACTCGGCAGTGCTCTCAGCCGGCTCCGACGTCACCCTCGACTACTGGTGGTCGCTGCTCGGCCTCGACGAGGTCGAGGGCCGCCCTGCGCGGAACGACGTTGTCATCTGCCATGTCCACGCCTCCTTCGCGCCGCTCACCGGTGGCGAACTGGACGGGCCGATGGACGCCGACCCAGCGCTCCCGATCCTCGAGGACATCGACGCCGTGTGGGAGCTGGCACGCCGGTCCAGGGCCAGCGCGTAGCTCGCTAATGCGCCGGTGGGGTCGGGAGGGGCGTGGGCGTCGGGCTCGCACCGGGCGTCGGGCTCGGGGATGGGCTGGGGTTGGTGGGCGGAGGCGGCGCCGCGGATGGTCCCGCGTAGGTGCACGTCTGGGTGGGGAGCGGGGTCGGGTCGTAGTACGTGCAATTGGTATTCGCGCCCGGCTGGGTGCCCGGGAGGTAGAAGTTGGCGTCATCGCCGCCACCGCCTACCGAGACGACATCGGCGGGCTGCTTGTACCAGGTCTCCGGCGCGCCCTTCAGCGCTGCCGACATGTACGCGTGCCAGATCGGGGCCGCGCCGCTGTATCCCGACACGACGCCGTCGAGATGCCCGCAATCCGGGAACTTGGGGTCCGCCGGCTTGAGGCCGTAGTGCGCCAGGTCATGCGGGCTGAACGGATAGGTGTTGTCCACCTCGCCGGGCTGGATGACGTTGCCGCGGCGAATCTGAGCGGCCATGTACGCGCGATCCTTGTTCTGGAGGCAGCTGCGTTGTCCGTTCCCGACCCACACTGCGGTGAGCAGGGTGGGGGTCCAGCCGACCGTGAGGTTGTCCATGAAGAAGTCGGCCGTTCCGGTCTTGGCGCTGACCCGGCGGGAGCCGAGGGTCAGATAGCCGTTCCGTCCGAACTCGCGGATCCGGTTGTTGTCGTTGCTGGTGATCTCATCCATGATGTACGCGACGTTGGCCGGGATCACCTGGTGTCCGGCGGCCACCGGGTCGTAGGTGAACACCGTCTGTCCGGTCATTTGCGCCGTGATCCTGGTAACCGGCATCGGGTTGTGCTGGACGCCGAGATCGCCGAGCGTGGCCGCCCCGTCGGCGAGGTCGAGCAGCGTGATGCCGCAGGTGAGCGATCCGAGCGTCGCCGCCCACTGAGTGGTACTCGGCCAGTTCACGTACGTCTGCCCGTTGAAGTGGCAGTTCTGGTTCAGCGATTTGACGCCCATCGCCAGCTCGGTGTTGGCGATGTACTGCGTGCCGGTCGCGTACTCGGTCTTGACCGCCGGGATGTTGAACGAGTTCCCCAGGCAGAGCTTGAGCTCGCAGATACCGTGTGTGCGGCGGTCGTCGTCAAACGGTGAGTACGCGGGCGCGCCCGGGATCGGGAACTTGTACGAGCTGTCCAGGATCGGCGTCGTCATCGTGAACTTGGTGGACGCGATCGCCGTCGTGTACGTGAACAGCTTCGTCGTCGACCCCATGTTCAACTGGACGGCCGCAGCCTCATTGACCTGCCCGAAATGCGGATCCGAGTAGTTCCAGCTCCCCACCATGGCGAGGACCTCACCGTTCTGCGGATCCAGGCTCACCAGGGCGCCATCGCCCATGTTCTCGGCGACTCGTTCCTTGGCCACCACGTTGTGAACGGTGGTGTCGGCGAGGTTCTGCTTCGCCTGGTCGATCGTGGTGTGAATCTCGTAGCCGCCCGGGCTCGCGTACTGCGGGAAACTCTGGTTGAGGTAGGTCTCGAGGTAGGCGATGAAGTCGGGATCATAGCTGGGCTCGGATTCAGTCCACGAGTGGACTGTGAGCTTCTCGTCGTAGGCGGCGACGCCCTGCGCCTGGGTGATGAAGCCGCTCGCCTGCATCGCCTGCAGGACCGCCTTCTGGCGAGACTTGGCACGCGGGTTGATGGCTTCCCCGGGGTCGCGGAGCAGGGGGTTGTACGCGGTCGGCGACTGGGGCAGACCGGCGAGCATCGAGGCCTGGGCGAGGTCGAGCTGGCTGGCGGGCTTGAGGAAGTACAGCTCGGCGGCGGTTCCGATCCCGACCGCGAAATTGCCGTAGAAGATCCGGTTGATGTACATGTCGAGGATCTCGTTCTTGGTGAAGTTGAGCGCGATCTCGTTGCCGAGCACGATCTCCTTGATCTTGTAGTCGATGCTCTGGGGCGGGTCCGCGCCCCCGTAGAGGCTGATCTTGGCGAGCTGCTCGGTGATCGTCGAGCCGCCCTGGAGCGTGGCTCCGTGATGGGTCACGTCCGCAATGCCCGATTCGACCAGGCGAGCGAGGTCCCACGATCCCTCGGTGTAGAAGTTGTGGTCCTCGATGGCGACGATCGCGTTCTTGAAGTACGGCGAGATCTGGCCCAGGTCCTCGTGGATGTGGCGGTAGCCCTCGTTGTGGAAGACGTGGATCAGGCCGCCCGCGTTGTCGTAGACGTTGGTGTCGATCTGCGGCTCCATGTTGGTGACGGTCGCCGCGTCCGGAAGCTGTCCCTTGTAGGCGTTGTAGCCCGCGAACACCGCGCCGACCGTGCCTGCGCCGATCGCGGCGAACACGGTGATCGCGATCAGCACGATGCGAAGGACACGCCCCCGCTTGCGAGGAGCGCGAAGGTGCCGGTACGCGCTGGCTCGGCGCCGGCGCAGTTCGGCGCGAGCCGCGGCCTCCGCGGCGCCGATCCCCGGGTTGTTCGAACCGGTGGCGCGCATCGGGGTGCGGGAGCCATTCGGCAGGCCCGCCCGGCGACGCCGGGCTTCCGGGCTCTGGTCGAGGCTCACGCCGGAACCGTCGAAGGCATGTGCGAGGTCGTCTCCTGGCTCCGCCGCGCGGTGGCGCGACGGCAGTGCTGTCGAGTTCCCGGATGAAACGTCACGGTGCGGACCGGGTTACGCCGGACGCATCGCGACGGCCAGGAGGAACAGCGCGGTGAAGATGGCGATGATGGCCGCGCCGGCGAGGAGCGCGCCTGGGCTTTCCTCGATCCAGAAGGGCCCTACCCGGCGCCGGTCAGGGGCGCCTTCGTCCAACGGTACCGCCATTGCCTTCAACCGTACCAGCAGGGTCCCTGGAACGGTCGTATGACAATCCGTCACGCGTGCCGGAAGGCCAAACCGGCCCATGACACAATCGGACGCCGATGGCAGTGATTGCGCCTGTGACCGCGCCCGTCTCCAGTCCGATCGCGCTGCCTCCGGCTCCGAGGACCGCTGAAGAGACCGGGCTGCCATTCAGCTTTGTCTGCGACCTGGTCCTCAAGGTCCTGTACTTCAACGGCAGCATGCTGGGTCGCGACATCGCCAATCACCTCTGCCTGCCGTTCTCCTTCATCGACACGACCTCGCGTTTCCTCGCCGACGAGGGGTACTGCTCGTCGACCGGCGTGCACACCGCGACCCTCGATCCGGGCGAGCCGATCAACGCCGGCATGCAGCACATGATCTCGACCACCGGCCGCCAGCGCGCCCGCGAGCTCCTCGAGATCAACCAGTACGCCGGCCCCGCCCCGGTTCCCATCGCTGACTACACCGCGATGGCCGAGCGCCAGTCACACGTCGACGGCCAGGTCAACCGCGCGCGCCTCCACGATGCCTTCAGCCACCTGGTGCTGTCCGAGGTCGTGCTCGACCATCTCGGGCCCGCGCTGAGCGCACGCCAGGCCGTCTTCCTCTACGGGCCTCCCGGCAACGGCAAGACGACCATCGCCGAGGCAGCGGCATCGCTGCTCGGCGCGCCGATGTTCATCCCCCGGGCGCTGTACGTCCACGGCGAGGTGATCCGTTTCTACGACCCGATCCACCACGAGCCCATCGACCGCGAGCTGCCGCCCCACGACCGTCGCTGGCAGCTCGCCAAGCGTCCCGCGGTCAAGGTCGGCGGTGAGCTGACGCCGCGGATGCTCGAGCTCGGCTTCGACCATACCCTCGGCTTCTACGAGGCGTCGATGCAGCTCAAGGCCAACGGCGGTCTCTTCCTGATCGACGACTTCGGCCGCCAGCAGAACATGTCGCCGCGAGACCTGCTCAACCGGCTCATCGTGCCGCTGGAGAAGAAGGTCGACTACCTCAACATCCCTCGCGCCGGTTCGAGCATCCCGGTGCCCTTCACCTGCATGGTGATGCTGTCGACAAACCTCCGCCCGCAGAACCTCATGGACGAGGCCTTCCTGCGGCGCGTGCGCTTCAAGGTTCACGTCCCGGACCCGACCGTCGACGAGTACAAGGAGATCTGGCGGCGGAACTGCGTCGACAACAACCTGCGCATGGACGAGGGGCTCGTCGACCGCCTGCTCGAGCAGCATTATTTTGCGAAGGGACGCCCACTGCACGGGACCCATCCCCGAGACCTGCTCAACCACGTGATCCACGCCGCGCTGTACCTCGGCAAGCCGGTCGAGCTCAACGCCGAGCTGCTGGAGCTCGCCTGCGAGACCTATTTCGTCGATTCGGACGAGTAGGGCGCGGCGCGCGGTGCGCCGAGGTGAGAATAGGGGAGAGGAGTTTTGCGATGCCCAAGACCCATACCTATGCGCTGACCGTGACCTGGACCGGCAACACCGGCTCGGGAACGAGCGGATACCAGGCGTTCGAGCGGTCACACGACGTCACCGTCGACGGCAAGCCGACGATCGCCGGCAGCGCGGACCCCGCATTCTGCGGGGCCACCGACCGTTGGAATCCCGAGGAGCTGCTGGTGGCATCACTGTCGCAGTGCCACATGCTCTGGTATCTCGTTCTCTGCGCGAAGGAGGGCATCGTGGTCTCCGAGTATGTGGACCATCCGACCGGGACACTGGTGGAGACACCGGACGGCGGGGGGCATTTCGAGGAGGTGTCACTGCACCCCCAGGTCACCATAGCGACGCCCGAGAAGTTGGACCGCGCCACAGCCCTCCACGAGCGTGCGCACGACCTGTGTTACGTCGCCAACTCCGTCAACTTCCCGGTGCGAACCGACCCTGCCGTCGTGACCGCCGTCGGCGCCGCGTAGCTGACTAGCCGGCCCGTCGCACGCGCCGGGATGTGTTCGCCCACGCCGCGTCGATCGCCTTGAGCTCACCGCTCAACGACGCGTCGGTGGCCACCTGGCCGGAGCGAACGTAGCGCTCGTGGTTCACCTCCAGCCGCTGCGGGTCGTAGACGTAGTTGACCATCACGCCGAGCGACTGCTGCCCTCGGGGTGAGAGGTCTCCGTCGGGGTTGACGCGCTTCAAGCGGGCTCCGTTGGCGAGGTGGAAGTGGCCGACGCTGTCGGCGAGGCGGTCGCGAACCTTGATGTGCACCAGGTCGGCGAGTGCGAGGCGTCCGGCGATGCGGGCGACCACCGGCGCGTGCGGGGCGGGGGCCCGAAGCAGCAAGGACAATGCGTCGAGCTCGTCGCCGGTCGACGCGAGGCGGCGGAGCTCCTCGTGGTGGCCCGCGGTCAGGGCGCGCAGCCGCTCATCGGTGAAACCGTCAACGTTGTCTCTATCTGCCACCGCCCGTGCCAGGCTGGGTACCGGCGACAGGGTTGCGAAGGTTCGCAGCCCCGGCAGTTCGGCGGTCAACTCACGCAGCACCTGCTTGATCAGGAAGTTTCCGAAGGAGATCCCGCGAAGTCCGGGCTGGCAATCGCTGATCGAGTAGAAGATGGCGGTGTGCGCCTCGCGAAAGTCCCTGATCTCGCGCCCCGCTCCGAGGAGCGGGGCGATCGCGGTCGGCAGCTCGCGTGTCAGCGCGATCTCCACGAAGATCAGCGGCTCACCCGGAAGCAGCGGGTGGAAGAACGCGAAACATCGCCGGTCGGCGGCGAGACGCAGCCGCAGGTCGTCCCAGCCGTGAATCTCGTGCACCGCCTCGTAGGCGATCAACCGTTCGAGGGTGGCGGCCGGCGTCTCCCAGCTGATCTGCTCGAGACGCAGAAAGCCGCCGTTGAACCATGACGAGAGCAGATGGCGCAGGTCGGCATCGACGCTGCGGAGATGAGGGCGCGCCGGGAGCAGGGTGAGCAGCAGGCCGCGCAATTTCACGAGCGCGGCGGCGCCGCCGCCCACCATGTTGAGCCGCCGGAAGAGCTCCTGCCGAGGCGCCTCGGTCGCGATGGCGAGCGCCATCACGGCGTCGTCGGTGGGCTCCGATCGCCAGCGCGCCACCGCCGCCGCCACCGCGTCTGACGGCGGCGAGAACGAGCCGGCCAGGACCTCCAGGAACTCAGCCGTCTCCGTGTTGCTCATCCGTTCCAGCGTCCGGACCACCTCGGTCGCGAGCGCGAGGCCTGAGGCCTCGCCGCGGCGCGCGATCAGCCGGTTGCACGTCGCCGCCAGGCTGGCGACACCATGGCTGCCGGTCGGCCCGCGCCCCAGCATCGCCCGGCCCCGCTCGGCGACCGCGGTCACGTGCTCGAGCCACGACGGCGGCGTCATGGCGAGAGGTGATCCTCGACCGGCGGCTCCCAGCGGAGCAGGGCGACGTCGGCGACCTGGCGCAGGTGCGCCCGCATCGCATCGGCGGCGCCGGAGGGCTGTCCAGCCTCGATGGCGTCAAGGATGCGTCGATGGGCGAGCAGCGAGCTCTTCGGCCGGTCCGGCTCGCTGAGGGACTCCATGCGGGTCTCGTGAATCGCCTCGGCCAGCCCATCGATCACGTGCTCCAGCACCTTGTTGTTGCCGGCGCGGTGGACCGCGTGGTGGAACGCCGCATCGCCGTCCATACCGAGGCCCGCGGACTCGATCTCAGCCTCCATCGCAACCAGCGCGCTCCGCATGGCCATGAGGTCCTCATCGCTGCGCCGGATGGCCGCGAGCTCGGCGAGGCGTACCTCGAGGAGCTCGCGAGCCTCCAGCACCTCCGGAAGCCGGCCCCGCCGTTCGACGAGCTTGTGCAGCACGCCGCCGAACCCGCGGCTGCGACGGAGGAACACCCCGCCGCCGTGGCGCACCTCGATGAATCCCTGCGCCTCCAGCACCGCGAGCGCCTGACGGAGCGAGGCCCGGCTGACCTGGAGGCGCGACGCCAACTCGCGCTCGGGCGGGAACCGCTCCCCGACTCCGAGGTTGGTGCGGACCACGAATTCCCCCAGGCGATCGACGAGATCCTCGTACAGGCGCGTGCGCCCGAGCGGACGGAGTGGCGAGGTGTCGAGGGTCACGCGGGAATTATGCGCGGAAAAATTGGACTATCCACTGGCCCATTGACATAGTTATCCACGTCGGAGCAAAATCCCGCCAGTATCGGGTTGCGGCCCCTGGGCGGGCCACTGACGGAGGTTGGACAGTGTCGCCGACAGTCTTGGCCCGGACCCCGCACACACGTGCTCCGAAACGCCTGCTCACCGCCATCGCGGTGGCGGTTGTCGTCGCTGCCTGCGGCAGCACCACGTCGCCCGGTGCTTCCGGCGGCGGCCACGTCAAGACCGACAGTGCCGGCCACGTCTCGTTCGGGGTGCTCTCGTGCTTCACCGGCCCGCTCGCCGTCCTGGGGCAGGCGATGCTCCAGGGCTCACAGGTCGCGCAGAAGGTGATCAATGACTCGGGCGGTGTGCTCGGAAAGCAGCTGGACCTCAGCCACGCGGATACGCAGTGCGATGAGGCCGATGCGGTCCCCGCGGTGCGTCAGCTCCTTTCCACGGACAGTGTGAGCGGCATCATCGGGCCGGAGACGCAGGAGATCGCCGCCGTGGCTCCGATCGTGAGCGCCGCCAAGATCCCCACCGAGTTCCAGGGTGGGAGCACCGCCTTCGACAAGAACACCAACCAATACCTGTGGCGCGACAGCCCGTCGGATTCACAGCTCGGCGTGGCCATGGCACTCTATGCCAAGCAGAAGGGGTTCAAGACGGCGGCACTGCTGTTCTCGTCGGACATCGCCCAGCAGACGATCCCCAAGCCGATCACGGCGACATGGGAGAAGTTCGGCAATACGATCGTGTCCAACATCACGGTCGCGCCCGGGCAGACCTCGTATCTCACCGAGGTCCAGCAGATCATCGCCGCGCATCCGGACGTGATCTTCACGCAGCTCGATCCGCAAACCGCGGCGGTCATGTTCCAGAACTTCAAGGAGCTCGACAACCTCGCCATCCCGATCGTCGGCACTGACGTGACCAGCGGCAACGACTACCTCAAGGCGATCACCTATCCGATCGCCCACGCGCACCTGGTGTCGGTGTACGGCACCAACGCGACCGGCGCCGCGGCGGACAACTTCGCCGCCGCATTCGCCGCGCAGAACGGCGCCAACGCGCAGCCGATCGCCGGCGCCAACTACGCGTACGACGCGGTGTTGAGCCTCGCCCTTGCGATGGACAAGGCGGGTACCACCGACGGTCCGGCCGTGATCGCAGACATGAAGCAGGTCACCAACCCGCCGGGCACACCGTGTGACACGTACAAGGCGTGCCTTGCAGGCATCAAGGCCGGGACCAAGATCAAGATGGACGGCGCCAGCGGCGACCTCATCTTCAACGCCTTCAACAATGTCTTCGGGCCGTACGGAGCCTTCCAGGCCGACGCCACGACGGGCGCCGAGTTCCAGGTCGCCCTCCTCTCCGCGACGGATCTTGCCGCTGCGACTCCCTGACGCCGACGCCTCGGGGGTGACGCGTCAACGAAGCGCGCGCCGCTCCCGTGGCGTCGCGGACCTTCTCGCGCCGTCCAGTCACATCGTTGGAGAATCGGTCTAGTGCACGAGGCGCTGCTCACCCTGGGCTTTGGCTTGGTCGCCGCCGCGATCCTCTCGCTCTCCGCGCTCTCGTTCACGCTCGAGTACTCCGTCACCAACGTGGCCAACCTGTCCCACGGCGAGATCCTCACGGTCGGCGCGTACTGCGCGTATCTCGTGCAACAGCATGGCGGTGGCGTCATCCTCTCGGGCCTGGCCGCTGCCGCCGGTGGTGGTCTGCTTGCTCTCGCGGTTCATAACGGTGTCGTCGATCGATTCGTGCGCAGGGGAATCGGCGGGCTGCCCACGTTCATCGCAACACTCGGTGTCTCGCTCGTCATCCAGAACGTGCTGGTGATCATCTTCGGCGCCTCCAACCTCGGGTATGCCGTCCCGCAGGGGGCGCCGCGAACCGTTGGTCCCTTCCTGTGGACCGACACCGAAATTCAGATCATGGTGTCGGCTGTGGTGATCACCGCGTTGCTCTACGTGATCATCGTGCACACACGCTTCGGTAAATCACTGCGTGCGGTCTCGCAAAACCGTTCGCTGGCACGGGTTTCCGGGATCAACGCGAATCGCGTTGCCGCGCTGACCTGGCTGCTGGCCGGGCTGATCGGCGGCTACGCGGGCTTCATCCTCGCCGAAAGCGTCGGCACCTTCAGCCCCTATTCCGGTTTCAGCTTCTTCCTGATCACGCTGACCGCGGCCGTGGCCGGCGGGCTCGGGAGAGCCGTTGGCACGCTGGTCGGCGGAATCATCGTCGGCATCGCGCTGGAGTTCTTCGGCGGATACGTCAGCGCGAGCTACAACCTGGCGTTCGCCTTCGCGATCCTGTCGCTGGTGATCCTGGTCCGTCCGCGGGGGCTGTTCGTCGGCGGGAGGCGGAGCGTCTTCGAATGATCGACTACCTGGTCACCGTCCTCACCGAGGGATCGATCTTCGCGATCATGGCGCTCGGCCTCAATGTCATCTGGGGCTGGTCGGGCGACTTCGACCTTGCGTTCTATGGCTATGTCGCGCTCGGCGCGTACATGACGCTGGTGCTGACCGTCGGGCCCGCAACCGACCCGACCACCTACGTCCTCGGCCTCACGCTGCCCTTCCCGATCGCGGTGGCGGTGGCCGTCATCAGCGCGATGGTGCTCGCCCTCGTCGTGGGGGCAATCGCGCTGCGACACCTCCGGGGCATCTACTTCTCGATCGTCACCCTCGGCGCGGTCTATGTCCTCTACGTCGTCACCGGCCAGTTCGTTCCGCTGTTCAACGGCTACAACGGCATCTCGGGACTCTTCGACCCGATGGGCGATTTCTTCGGTCTCGATTACTCGAGCTATTCGTTCTTCTATCTCGGCCTGTGCATTGCGATCCTCGTCATCGTTCTGCTGGTGACCACGCGGCTCAACGGAAGCCGTTTCGGCCTCGCGCTGCGCAGCCTTCGAGAGGACGAGCGTGCAGCAGCAGCCTTCGGCCGCAACATCTACCTGACCAAGCTCAAGGCGTATGTGTTCGGCGCTGCACTTGGGGGACTGGGTGGCGCGCTCTACGCCGGCTATCTCACCGCCTTCAATCCGTCGGCGTGGTCACCGGTGGAGACGATCATCCTGTACGCCGCGATCCTCGTCGGCGGCCGGGGCAGCACCCGCGGCGTCGTCCTCGGCGTCGCGGTCATGGTGATGGGACTCCAGGAGGCCACCCGGTATCTGCCCGAGATTGCCAACCAACCCAGCTTCGCACCGGCGCTGCGCCTGATCATCACCGGTGTCGTCCTCGTGTTGTTCATCCGATTCCGGCCGCAGGGCATTCTTCCCGAACGCCGGTTTCGCGACAAGGATCCTGCCGGGAAGGGGGATGCCACCGACGCGGTCGGGCCGGTGGTCACCGGTCCCAATCTCGATGCGGGCGCGGCGTGACCATGCTGCTGGAGGTGCAGGACCTGCACAAGCATTTCGGTGGTGTGCAGGCGGTCAACGCCTGCTCCTTCACCGCCGCCGAAGGGCAGATCACCGGTTTGATCGGCCCCAACGGTGCGGGCAAGAGCACCGCCATCGATCTCATCTCCGGCTTCAAGATTCCGGATACGGGGAAGGTCCGCTTCGAGGGCCGGGAAGTGCAGGGCAGGACCCCACACGTCATCTCGCGAATGGGCCTCATCCGCACCTTCCAGAGCCCGCGCGAGTGGCCTGCGCTCAGCGTGCTCGAGAACTTGATCCTCGCCTGCTTCGAGCCGCGACGGGAGCGCTTCTGGCGATCACTGCGGGGGCCGTCGAAAGCCGAGAGGGAGAAGGCCGGCGCGCAGCTGGTCGAAGCCCGAGGCATTCTCGATGAGTTCGGATTGTTCCACTTGCGAAACGAGCGCGCCGGCAACCTCAGTGGCGGTCAGAAGCGCCTCCTGGAGTTCGCGCGGATGCGCATGGCCAAGCCACGCCTGGTGATCCTCGACGAGCCGATGGGTGGGGTCAACCCGGTGCTCGGTGAGCGCATGGCGAGTGCCGTTCTCGGTTTCGTCGCGGCCGGCACTTCGGTGGTCATCGTTGAGCACAACCTGCCGTTCATCGAGCGGGTGACCGATCAGGTGGTGGTGATGGCCGAAGGCCGCGTGATCGCGGAAGCTCCGTTCGATCAGTTGCGTGGCAACCCTGCCGTCGTCGACGCCTACCTCGGAGAGCTGCCTACCTATGACGACGCTGAGTCCTGATCCGGTCCCGACGGACACGGCGACGGTTGCGGCCCTCGAGGTCGTCGACCTCACCGCCGGCTATGGGGGTGCGCCCATAGTCGAAAACGTGAGCGTTCGTGCCCACCGAGGTGCCATCACCGCCATCGTCGGCCCCAACGGAGCGGGAAAGTCCACCCTGCTCAAGGCGATCGCGGGTGTCATCCGCTCGACCGGTGGCACGGTCAGCGTCGAAGGCAAGGACGCGACCGGATTGCCCTCGGAGAAGCTCGTGCGTCGCGGCATTGCCTACGTCCCGCAGGTCGCCAACGTATTTCCCCAGCTGACAGTTCAGGAGAACCTCGAGATGGGCGGATACAGCCGGAGGCACGGGCTGCGCGAGCGCGCAGAGGAGCTGTACCAGCTCTTTCCCGACCTCAAGCTCGCTCACCGTCGCCATGCCGAGACGCTGAGCGGCGGTCAGCGCACCATGCTCGCCATGGCCCGCGGGCTCATGGTGGATCCTGCGGTGCTCCTCCTCGATGAGCCGTCGGCCGGCCTCTCGCCGAAATTCCAGAGCGCCGTGTGGGATCGCATCGAACAGGTGCGGGCCACCAATGTCGCTGTCGTGGTGGTCGAGCAGAACACGCGGGAAACCCTTCGTCACGCGCAGTGGGCATATGTGCTGGTGCTCGGCAGGAACCGTCTCGACGGAAAAGGGCGAGACCTCTTGCACAACGACGAGGTCGTCAACCTCTACGTCGGCGTGCTGTCCTAGGAGACGCGGTCAATGGATTCGGAAGCCGCGAAGTCGCCGGGCCCCCTGGCCGGAGTGCGCATCCTCGACCTCTCGCGCATCCTGTCCGGCCCGTTCGCGACGATGATCTTTGCCGACCTCGGTGCCGACGTGATCAAGCTCGAGAACCCGCGAACCGGCGACGACACCAGGGAGTGGGCGCCCCCGTACCAGGGGGATCAATCCGCGTACTTCCTTTCCGTGAACCGCAACAAGCGAGGCATTGCCGTCGACCTCAAGACCGCACAGGGACTCGAGATCGCGCTGCGTCTGGTGGATCGGGCCGACGTCATCGTCGAGAATTTCCGGCCCGGAACGGCCACACGGCTGGGGCTCGGATATGACGATCTTCGCGCCCGCAACCGTGGCTTGATCTACGCATCGATTTCCGGCTTCGGTCAGACCGGCCCTTACGCGAACGAGCCCGGGTACGACGCCATCGCGCAGGCGCTCGGCGGCGTCATGAGCGTCACCGGCGAGGCCGACGGGGAGCCCGTGCGCGTCGGCAATTCCGCCGCCGACCTCGGCGCGGCGATGTGGGCCGCAATCGGCATCCTTGCGGCTCTCCATGAGCGTCATACCACCGGTTGCGGCGAGTGGATCGACATCTCGTTGCTTGATGGCCAGATCGCATCGTTGACATATCTCGCGGGCGGCTATTTCGCGTCGGGCGAGGTGCCGCGTCGGTACGGGTCGGCGCACCCGAGCATCGTGCCGTATCAAGCGCTGCAAACCGCGGACGGCCATCTGATGGTGGCGGTGGGGAACGATACCCTCTGGCGACGCTTCGCCCCGCTCATCGGCCTGCCCGAGCTGGTCGACGATCCACGCTTCGAGAGCAATCCACAGCGCGTCGCCAATCGCGCGCAGCTGATCCCACTCATCGAACGCGCACTGGCGGCCAAGGGCTCGGTGGCGTGGGCCGACGAGCTGTCCCGTGTCGGGATCCCGGCCGGTTCCATCAACACCGTCGCCGGCGCGCTGGAACATCCACAGGTGATCGCGCGAGACATGGTGCTGAGCACCGAGCACCCGTCTGCCGGCACCCTTCGCATGACCGGGTCTCCCATCAAGCTCTCCGGTCACACGGCCACCGTGCGCCGTCCGCCGCCAACGCTCGGCGAGCACACCGACGATGTCCTCGGCGAGCTCGGGTACTCGGCCGCGGAGATCGCCAAGCTTCATGACGAGGGCGTCGTTGGCTGAAGCCGGTGGGGTGGACGCTCCGCCGATGAGCGGCCTCGAGGCGGAGCTCCGTGCCGCGATGAGCGGGGAGGTGCGCGCCGACGCCTACACGCGTCACCTGTTCTCTCGCGACGCCAGCATGTACAGCATCGAACCGATCGCGGTGGTCTTTCCGCGCGATGCCGCCGATGTTGCCGCCGCCGTCCGAGTGTGCGCGCACCGGCGTGTGCCCATGCTGCCTCGCGGTGCGGGCACCAGCCTCGCCGGTCAGACGGTGGGTCGCGCGGTGATCATCGACACCTCGCGCCATATGAACGCCATCCTCGACCTCGACACCGGGCAGCGTCTCGCCCGCGTCCAGCCGGGGGTTGTGCAGGACGACCTCAATCGCGCCGCGCGTAAGCACGGCCTGGTCTTCGGGCCCGATACATCCACCAGCGACCGCGCAACCATCGGCGGCATGATCGGGAACAACTCCGCCGGCAGTGGGTCGGTGGTGCATGGCATGACCATCGATCACATCGAGTCACTCGAGGTGGTGTTGAGCGACTCGAGCGTCGCGACGCTGGGCCCGGTCGACGCCGACGAGATGCTCCGGCGGAGTGCCGCGGACACTCTCGAGGGGCGGATTCACGCGCGCCTCCCAGGATTCGTCGAGGAGCACCGGAGCGCTATCGCCGAAGGATTCCCTCAGTACTGGCGCCGTGCGGGCGGTTACAGGCTCGACCGGATCGGCGATGGACCACCCTTCAACCTGGCGCGGCTGGTGGTCGGCTCCGAGGGCTCACTCGTGATCGTCACCGAGGCGACGGTGCGTCTGGTTCCACTCGCGCGAGCGAAAGCGATTGCAGTGGGCCACTTCGCCTCCGTTGCCGACGCGGTTGCCGCAACCGAGGATGCGCTGAGCGTGCGACCGAGCGCCGTGGAGCTCATCGATCGAACGATTCTCGAACTCTCACGACGGAAACTCGAATACGCCGCACTCGGGGCAATCCTCGAAGGCGACCCGGGTGCGCTGCTCTTCGTCACCTTCGATGGCGACAACGCGGCCGAGGCATCGGCGGGTGTGGAGCGGCTTGCAGCGCTCTGGCAGCGCAACGGCCATGGTTATCACACGCTTCGAGCCACCACACCGCACCAGCAGGCTGCGCTGCTCAAGGTCAGGTCGGCGGGGTTGGGGTTGTTGATGGCCGCGAGCGAAGGCACGCGCCGGCCGGTGGCGTTCATCGAGGATACGGCCGTCGACCCGGGCCGCCTGACCGACTACGTGCGGCGTTTCAGCGCCATCCTCGAGAAGCACGGCCTTGTCGCCGGCTTCTACGGTCACTGCTCGGTCGGATGTCTGCACATCCGTCCGTTCATGGATCTGACCCGTCCCGATGAGGTGGCGACGATGCACACGGTCGCCACCGAGATCCGCGACCTGGTCAGCGAATTCGGTGGCGCCAACTCCAGCGAGCACGGTGACGGCCTCGCTCGCAGCGAGTTCAACCGCATCGTTTTCGGCGATGCGCTCTACGCGGCAATGTGCGAGCTGAAGCTGCTCTTCGACCCGCATGCGCTGATGAACCCGGGAAAGATCGTCAATGCGCCACCCATGAGCGAGAGCATCAGAGACGTCGCGCTGGCGCCGGCGCTCGACCTGACAACCCGACTCTCGTTTGCGGGCACCGGCGGCATGCGCGGCGCAGCGGATCGATGCATGAACATCGGCGTCTGCCGCAAAGGATCGACCGGGGTCATGTGCCCGTCATACATGGCGACACGCGAGGAGGAGCACAGCACCCGCGGCCGCGCCAACGCGCTGGTCCTTGCCCTGTCGCAACCGGATCCGCGGGCGGCGCTCGGTGATGACCGTCTGCACGACATCCTCGACCTGTGCCTCGAGTGCAAGGCGTGCAAGAGCGAGTGCCCGCTCGGCGTGGACATGGCGTCCATGAAGAGTGAATTCCTCTTCCACTATCAGCGGATTCACGGTGTGCCCGTGCGCGCGCGGTTCTTCGCCGCGGCGCGGCAACTCAACCGGTTGGGTTCGACGTTCGCGCCGCTCTCCAACCTTGTGACCTCAGTGCCGGGATCGCGTGCGCTGATGGAGCGAACCCTGGGGATCGCGCGAAAGCGACCCCTGCCGCGATTCCACCGGCGCACGCTGCTGCGCTGGGATGCGCGCCGCAGGCGGCCACGTCCTGGATCCCTGGGACGTGTCGTGATGCTCGCCAACTCATTCACGACGTTCACCGAGCCCGGGGTTGGCATTGCGGCCGTGGAACTGCTGGAGCTGGCAGGATGGCGGGTCGAGCTGATCGGCGATCACTGCTGCGGGCGCGCCGCCATCTCCAAGGGGCATCTTGACGCCGCCGGCCGGTATGCGAGGGCGATGACCACCCGTCTCCACGGCCTGGCCCGGCAGGGGGTGCCGATTGTTGGGGTGGAGCCCTCGTGCATCCTCACGCTCGCCGAGGAGCACCTCGCGCTGCAGCCTGCCAGCGAGGAGGCGAAGACTGTTGCGAGTCGAGTCCATCTCGCCGACGAGCTGATCCTCGACGCATTTGCGGCCGGACGCCTGCACATGAATCCAGCCTCGCCGCTGGTGGGCCGGCGTTTCCTCTTCCATGGCCACTGCCATCAGAAGGCGCTCGCCGGCACCGCTGCGACCATGCGATTGCTGTCGTTGATCCCCGGGTCGGTCGTGGTGGAGGTGGATGGCGGTTGCTGTGGCATGGCGGGGTCGTTCGGGTTCGAAGCCGAGCACTACGACCTGTCGATGCGGATCGGGGGCATGCGTCTCTTCCCCGCCGTCAATTCGGAGCACCCGAGGACGCTGGTCGCCGCCACCGGTGTCTCATGCCGCCAGCAGATCGAGCATGGAACCGGTCGCCGTGCGCTGCACCCGTTGGAATACATCAGGGCGGCGGTTCTTCAAACGCACCGGGACGCACCCTGAGGGCATAAAGGATGCCGGTCAACCGCATATCCGCCTGATCGGATGACTTCCCCACCTCAGCAGTGGCCATATGCCCCCGCTAGACGCAGCTCCACGGCCCATCCACTCTGAGCGTGGCGCCCGGCAGGACGCTGTTGTTGCCCGCAGCGGCTTCGAGGAGCGCGGAGACAGTTCCGGACCGGCCGTCGCCCCTGGTGGTCGTGAGGACGCCGGAGACTGACTGCCACAATCCCCCTGTCGTGTATTCGCGAACGGAGACCTCGGCGCCGCCATTCGACAGGCTGTAGTCTCCGGGCTCCGGATATCTGACGGGGATGTTCAGGTAGAGAAGAAAGTCGTGGCCGCTGCCAAGCAGGTCGAAGACCACGTTGAAGGTGTGCGCTGAGATGTCGCACACGATGTACGAGGTGCGGTCGATCGACGTACATGCGCTGAAGGCGCCGATCAACTGTATTTGGCTCAACATGCAACCCAGCGGGACGGATGTTGGTCCGAGCGCGGACGCCGAGGGCGTTGGTGTTGGTTCCGGGGTCAACATCGGGGGATGACTTTGTGGGAGCGGAGCCGCACGATTGGCTCCGCCGGTGACAAGCCACGCCACCACGCCGAAGACGATCACAAAGCCCCCGAGCGAGACCAGGAGCTTGGGTCGACTAGGTTGGTCGGAGAGGCCCACTGCGACTTCCTTCCCACGCCCAGACGTAGAGCGGCTGCGCTTGACGCTGACGTGCTGGCGCCAGCCAACCGATTATCACGCGCACCTCGAGATTGCGGAAGGAGTGGGCCGCCGGTGTTGGTTCGCCCGTCAGCTCGGAAACCGATAGGTCGCCCAGGTGAGCCCGCCGTCGGTGCTCCGCGCGATGGCGTTGCCACAGATGAGATGGGCGACATTCGCTGTCTCGAAGCCGACGAACTGAATGCCCTGATCACCCTTGTTCACAGTGGGACACGAATAGGTTGGGGACCACGTCGCCCCGCCGTTGTGGCTCACCGACACGCCTGAGGACGTTCCTTCAGCGAGCACCTCCGCTGAACCGGCCGCAAACACAGCAAACGACGGGATCGCCGACTGGGGCGGGCCGAAATGCGCTCCGCCGTCGGCGGACGTGACGACGAAGCCGCGCTGAGCGCCACCTTCGTCAGCAAGGCAGTCGACGGCGAGCACACCCCCCGTGGCCGAACCGACACCAACGGTGATCGGACGGCCGGGCGTCCCATTCGCGCAGGGATCGTTCTCGTACGTCCATGTGGCGCCAAAATTGCGCGAGCGGTAGATCTCCGCGGTCTCCGGACCTCCGCCAGCCGGATTGCCATACCCGACGGCATACGCATACCCGTCTGACTGGAGGAAGACGTCGCCGACAAGTCCCTCGGGTGTCAGTACGGGCTGGCCTGCCGATGACCAGGTCAGGCCGCCATCGGTGCTTCGCTGGAGCCGGCATTCCCCGGTGGTGCAGCCACCGTTCGCAGCCTGGAGTCTTAGTGCGTGCTCGCCGGCAAGTGCCATATCCGCAACGCCGGTGATCGGAACGCAACTCCACGTCGTCCCCCCGTCGCTGGTCATGTAGACGTCACCCCAGTTGGCACCGAACGCGTAGCCGCGGGTTGGGCTGGCGAAGCGCACCGTGTCGACGCATGGCAGCGCAAGCTCGTAGCAGCCGGTGAACGGGAAGTAGGCCGGCGGAGCGCCGCTTCGTGTCCAGGTCGAGCCACCGTTGGTCGTGTGGTAGATCCACACGCAGGACATTGCACAGGCGCCCGTGCCGATCACCCAGCCGTCGGTCGAACTCACGAAGGTCAACGACAGTGGTCGAAAGCCCGATGGTGCGGGAGGAAACGGCGTTGGAGTCGGCGCGGAGGTGGACACTGGGAACGTGCTGGTTGAGTTGCTCGCCGTTGGCCACGGTGAGGGACTCGGTGTGGGGAACGACGTCGTGGTGCACGAGACGAGAGTGATCGCAAGCAACACGATGCCAACCCGACTCGAATGACGTGTCATGGATTGAGCGATCGCCAACTGATGGCACCGTCACTCGTCGCGTAGAGGCGCGTGGCTGAGAAGCAGTCGGACTTGTACATGCGACACCCCGCGAAGTTGACTAGCGCCCAGCCGTGGTCAAGATCACCGAACGTGAGACCGCCCGCTGAGGCTCCTTGCGGTGCCGGGGATGTGCGGGTCGACCATGTGGTTCCGGCGTCGACAGTCATGACCAGGCTGTCGTGCGGCCATTCAGGAGGGGATAGCCACCACGCGGCGTCGCTGACGATCGCGGACGAGAACCCGTTCCCGTTGGGCGCCGGCACTTTATACACCCCGGACAGCGACCAGGAATGACCGGCGTCGTGCGACACGTAGAACCCAACCCCGACGACGGTTCCGCTCGTGGGATCGCTGAACGCAGCTTCCACGACGGGCGTTCCCATAACACCGAGAGCAGGGCCGGGAGCGCCGTAGGCCACATCATCCGACGCATAGGTACTCGGCAGCGGTAGGGATGCGGCCGACCACGTGCTGCCTGCGTTGTGTGTCGCGTAGAAGCCACCCCCGGGCGCACCGCCGCCGACGATCCAGCCGTCAGTCGCGGTTGCGAAGTAGACGGCGCCGCGTGCCGGAACCGACAGCGACTTCCAGGATCGGCCACCATCAATGGTGCGATAGCCGATCCCGTAGAACGTGTTCGCGTTCGAGCCCTCATCGACGACCACCCAACCGTGAGAGGCGTCACTGAACGCCATGTCAGCGCTGCTGTAGCTCCCCAAGACGGCCTGACCCGAAGGCAAGCGCTCGGTCGACCACCTCCGGCCGGCGTCCGTCGTATGGCTGATCAGTGGAGGCAGGCTGGGTTCACTTCCGATCACCGCCCACCCCTCGGCTCCGGTGCGGAAGTCGACGCCGATCAAGGTCGCGCCACGAGCCGACGGCGGCGTGATGTCGGTCCACGACGTACCGCCGTCGGCCGTCCACTCGAGTCGCTGTGGAACCGGCGCGCTGCAACAGCCCTCGAGGGCGAGCGAGTCCACCAGCGCCCAGCCGTGCGTGCCGTCGACGAATTGGGCGCCGGCAACGTCAGGGCCGGGCGGAGGAGGGTCCGGGGCGGGTGTGGGGCTGCTCGCCGGCGAGTGTGCCGGCAACGGCGCGAGTGTTGGTCTCGGGGTCGGATGCGCGTTCGTGGCTGCGCACGCGCCGAGACCGACGGCAGCGAGGCTGGCGGCTACTCGGTATGCGAACACGAGCACACCATCACCCTTGGAACGTCGTCCCACCGAGCGGAGCCCGTTCCGAGTTCCAGGTGAGTCCCGCGTTGGTTGTGCGGATGAGGAGCGGGCATTGAGATCCCCCGTCGTCGTTCTCTTCGAGTGCCCAACCCACGCCGTTGGCGAGCAGCCAGAGCTCGGTCACGCCATTGCCGTCAAGAAGACACGTCGCGTGTGAGCCGACATCCACCCAGGAGCGTCCTCCATCGACGCTTCGGATGATCCCCGCTCTCGATGAACTGATGAGTCCGATTCCGCCATCGGTCAACGCGAGGCTGCTGGCATAACCGCTCATGGAGATGCGTCCCACCGGCGGACTGGACACGTTGTTGGCGCGCTCCTTCCAGCTCGCGCCTCCGTCGAACGACACGTAGACCGCCTTGGGTCCGCTGCCCGCACTCCCGCCACCGCCGCACAAGAGCCAGATAGTCCTGCCGTCGGGACTCCGCAAGCCGGCGACGCCGATCGTGCACGGCAGCTGGGCTTTGCGCCAGGTGGCACCATCGTCCCGGGTGATCGCCAGCCAGGCCCGGTCTCCCGGCTGTGGGCTTGCGCTGGCGACGAACGCGACCCCATGCGGCGCACGCTCCATGAGCACCGAGCTCCAGCCTGGACCACCGTACAGAACATCGCCGATGGCCGGCTGGGCCGCCGCGCGAGCCCAGACGTCTGAGCCGATTGGCGACGTGAATAGCGCGCAGGAGGTCGAGGGATCGGCGATTGTGCAATCAGCGATTGCCCATGTGGTACCTCCAGCGGGCTCCAGCGCGAACACGGGAGCGTTGAAGGCACGCTTCCATGTCAACCCTCCGTCATGGCTTTCGTAGATCCCCGGGCCGCTGACCCAGATGTTTCCACCCAGGTACCTGATGCTCAAGGTCGCCGGGACCCAGCCTCCCGCCGGCGGGTACTCGGGGAATTGCCCGAGCGAGATCGGCCGGCTCCAGGTCGCGCCGGCATTCGAGGTGCTGTCGACAATCAACGTGCAGGTTCGGGTGCTCTCGACACACGACGAACCTACAGCCCATCCGTGCGCGGAATCGCTGAAAGCAACCTCGGTCACGCCGACGAACGGGACGCTGCTCGGCGTGGGGCTCGGACCCGGGGTGAAGCACGGTTTGCCGTAGACGGCTTGAGGGCAGCTGGAAGGCGTGACCACGGGAGTCGCAGTGGCTGTCGATCTCGATGCGCCCGCGAGCCGAGGGCCGCACCCAACCGCTGCGAGGACCACCACGACCATGCCAAGTGCGCGCAGGGGCCCGTTCGTCACATGGCCCTCCCGTTGACGTGCCGCGCTCATGACACGACGTTCAAGGTCGCGGACACCTCGGGGCCCGGTGTCCCGCCGGTATCGAGGTTCCAGCTGAGCCTGTGTTCGCCTGCCGCGAGACCCGCGGCGGTCATCTCGATCGCGAAACTCTCGCTGCCCTGGGCGGGAATGGGGTGAGCGGCGTCACAGTTCAGCTCAAAGGAGAAGTACTGGCTCTTCGCCGCGTCCACCTGCTGGTAGTAGCCGCGACACGGATCAAGTGCGATCGGCTCCGGCGTGGCGTTGGAAAGCGTGATCACGTAGGTGAACACCGCGCCCGACGTCACGGTGTCGGGCATGCTGATGCTTGCCGTCAGCTGGAGCAGGGGATCGCGAGGGTACACCGGCTGCGCGATTGCGCTCGCCAGTTCCGTTACCGTCACCCCGCATTGCGCGTCGATGCCCAAAGGGATCTGGCTGTCGGGAGGCTTTGCGCCAGTCAATACCGTGGTGAATGAGCCGCCGGCCGGCAGCGTCACCGCGAGATGCTCATACAGCGGCGGCGGCGGACCCGTTTCGCATGAAGTGCTGAAACCGACGGAGAACTGAGCAGTTGCGCCGGGATCGAGGTCCGCCCGAGGGCCATGTTGATCCCAGAATCCGCCCGGGGCCGCGACCAGCGTGCGCTCTCCGGGTTGACTGAGCACCACTCGGGGATAGCCGCCCGTCAGGCACGCATGGGATGTGCGATTGATGAATGCGAAGACCACCGCCTCATTCCCCGTGGCGCCTCCCGAGGAGATGGGTTGCGCTGTGAGGTCGTTCAACGCGCATCGAGGAGCCGGTGTCGCGGTTGGAATCGGCAGCGGGGTTGGCAGGTACGCCTGGAACGGTAAAGGCGCCCACGCCACCGTTGCGGGCGATTGGACACTCTCGGGATAACACACGCTGGCCTTGGTCAGCCCCGGGCCTCCGCAGGGGAGTGGGCGGAGCTCATCCGAAGTGAGGTCCAATGCTTGTGCGAGATCGGCCCACAATGCCGGCGATCGAATTTGGCGTGCCTGACCGTTGCTGATGCTCACCTCATCGCATCCGAACACGTGGATCACCGCAGTCCAGCTCGGAGTCCCCGGCGATGCGAACATCAGTGAGTAGGACGTGCCGTAATCCACTCCGCCGTGGCACACACGCGGAGCGACCGGCAGGTTGCGGATGTCGGTTGCGAGGCGTGCGGCAAGTGCCGGGTCCGTGATCGTGAGGTCGAGTGCGGGCAACACCAGGAGCCCCGGAGAGCGCGTGACATGGACCCCGGCCTGAGTGCGAGTGCCCCCAGTGGCCGGAGCGAGGGTGGCCGCATTGTGAACGGCAAGGACTACGACAGCGGTGAGCACGCTGGTCAGCATCACTGCACCAAGACCCACCAGTCGCGAGATCCCGCTCACGGTCGACGCTCCTTCCTCAGCAGCACCAAGGCTCAACCGAAATGGCACGGGTCGCACGTCGACTCTTATGCAACTGACATCCGGCGACCAGGTCGCCCCGGCGTTGCTGGTGCGCCAGAGGCCTGTGGCTTGCGTGTTCTGGACGTTGGTGATCACGTAACCGACCTTGAAGTCGGTGAAGCCGACCCACACCGCCCCGTTCAACCCGGCTACCGACTGATACGTCCGGCCACCGTTGTCGGTCACCCAGAGTCCCGATCCGGTATCGGCAACAAATGCGTGTTGCGTCGACAGCGCCGCCACCACGCCGCCATTGCTGAACAAGCCTCCGATCCCCCCGCCCGACGCCCAGGTCAACCCGCCGTTGCTCGACACCATGGGCCCGCCGGCGTTTCCGGTGACGCAGAACGCCCATAGGACGGTGGTGGAGACCGGATCGAGGCTGCCGGGAAGATCGGGCTCGCACGCTGACGCGCCGCGAACCCAGACGGCGCCGTCGTCGTGCGAGATCAATTCGAGCCCCGTGCTGCGCTGGAAGTACATCGCCCAAACCGTGTCGCCGTGGACCCCGATCCGCGGCCATCCGGCGGGATTGCCCGGAGGCGTGATCACCGACCACGTATCACTCGTGGCGCGCGACCGCATGAGGTGATGAACGCAACCTGTGGCCGTGGAGGGATCTGTACAGAGCTCGAAGACGCCGTACACGTACCCATTCGCTCCCGGCTCGAGCTGGCCGACACCGGAAAGGCGGCCACCGAAGGTGAGCTGATGCCACGAGGCGCCGCCCGTGTGAGTCGCCCACAGTGTGTTGCCGAACACCCAGCCGTTGGAGAGATCGGCGAAGCGGATGTCGCTCACCAACGGTGGACCAGGTGTCGATGTGTTCCCTGCGAGAAAGTCAGTGGGCGGAGACGGAATGCGGTGGAAGGACTTCCCGCCGTTGACGGTGTGCATGATCTCGGTCACGCAGCCCGAAGCCGCGCAACCGTTGGTACCGAGCACCCAGAAGGTGCTTTCACTGACGGCGGTCACGGCTTGCGGTTGGAATCCGCTCACACCGGCGGCTGTCGGCGAGGGGCTTGGTACAGCGGTGGACGGCGACGCGACCGGCGACGTCGCGGGGGTTCGTCCGTTGGTGACGGATTTGAGTCCGGTGTGGAACACCGCTTGAATGCTCAGCACAACGACGGCAGCGATGGCGAGCGCTGCTCCGAGCTCCGCCATAAGGGGCCGCCATCGCCTCTGCGCCTGCCGGCTTCGCGCTGACCACCGCTTCGCCATCGACGACCTGACCGGTGTCTCGCTGATCCTGCGGATGAGGTCGTCTTCCCATCCAGGCGGCGGAGCGGGTGGGTGGGTCACTTGCTCGCGAAGCGACCCGATGAGCTCGTCGTCCGAGTTGATCATGCCGACACCGCGCGGCGCAGCGTCACCAGGGCCCGAGCGATGTGACTGCGCACCGTTCCCGGGCGATTGCCGAGCAGCTCGGCGGTTTCGTCCAACGTGTACCCGTAGAAGTAGTGGAGTGCCACGGCCGCGCGCTGCTGCTTGCTCAGCTGAGCATAGGCGCGACCGAGGTCGAGGTCGTTTGCTGGATGGACGTCCTGCCACGGCTCGTGGCTGGCTGCGTTCTCCGCCAACCGCATCTGCCGAAGCCTCGTCCGGCGGCGATTGAGGCATTGGTTGACGCAGACGCGCGTGAGCCAACTCGGCGTCGGGCTGGCGCCGCCGGCCCAGGGCCATCCGCGCCACGCGCTGATCAGGGTCTCTTGCACCGCGTCCTCCGCTTCGCTCGCGTCTTGCAGGATGGAGAAGGCGATCGAGTACAGTCGCCGCGACTCACCGCGGACGAGATCCTCCATCTCCCTATCGATGGGTGCCCTCGACGTGCCAGTCACATCCACCAGTACGGTTAACACCGGAAGCAGGCGTTCGGTTTACACGTGGGCTCTGGGAGACTGCTCGTGCCGGATCCTGCTTGGAGAATGGGACCCGATGCCACATCCCCCTGTGCGCTCAAATGACGCTGACGGGGAATTCCTAGCCGGGTGGAAGCGACGTCGGCGTGTGGACCGGTAAGGAACCAAAGCCTGGGCATGCCCGGCCAACATATGCCGGCATCTCCCAAATGCTTCCCAGGTCGACAGCCGCGTGAAAGCCCGACGTCACAGTGGCGGCAACACTCTCGATCTTGTAGCCGGAGCACCCCTCCGCGGATACGGCGTAGGTACCCGCCGGCAGCACGATCTTGAGCGTGGTAGCCGCCCCCGACCAATTCTCGGGGGCTTCCGCGTCTTCGTTCGCATTCGTGCTCCCAGACACGCGATCCATCAGAAGCCGGCAGCCTTGAGCGTCGGGCGGGCACGAGGGCACCATGACCGCAACGCCCGTCCATCCGGAAACCTCTGGACCCGACTTCAAAGCGGTGATCGCCGCGACTGCTCCAGCGATAACGGCGCAAAGGGCGAGGGCCCCAGCGGCGGGCACGAACCAGCGACGCACACGTCCAGCAACTCGCATTGTTCGGATCCGGACACTCGACATTCGGCTGCTCCTACCCCATCCCATTGATTCTGGGCCTCACTCTTTCCGCGAGTCCGCTCTGCCATGACGTTGTTGCACTGCTCTCGGGGCCCCTCGGCCGCTGCACGAGGTCTCTCAGTTCGCGGTCGTGGTCATCCATGTGCTGCCGTCCCAAAGCCATGTCACGCTCTGGGGGTTCGGACTCGTGGTGGCGCCCAGAACTACCACGTCACCAAGGTCGGGATCGTATGCAGCCGGGCCGGTTGCGGTGGGGGGCACGATGGAGGCGCCCACCCGCCAAGTCGATCCGCTCCAGATCCACACTCGTGACCTCGTGATTGCCACCACAGAGCCGACGCGCGCATCGGAGACGACCGCTGCCAAAACTGGTGCTGCCGTTGGGGTCGCTCTCGTGAACAAGTGGCCATCCCACGTCCAGGTCTGCGAGTACAACAACCCGGTCGGGTCGGCGCCACACTTGAATCCTGGTCCCGTTGGTGGGCAACTACCGGACCACGCCTGGTAGGAGTAGTACAGCATCGTCGACGATCCGGGTTCAGGAACGAATGCAGCGGGCTGAATAAAGAGCGGTGGTCCTATCGGCACGCCTTCCCACGTCCATCCCGCCTCTCGCCATGACCAGCGCCCCAGCGCGCCTCCGTTCGCATCGAAGTCGCCGTTCGGAGGGTTCGGACCATAGCCGGGGGGTGGTGCGAGGAGCTCCAGGGCGTGAGTTGCGGTGTCCCAGCTGAGCAGCGGACTCGGCTCATACGCTGGAAGGTGCAGCGAAGTCAACTCATGCCATGTCGCGCCATCGAACGCCCACGTGTCCTGAACGAGGTGGTACCCGGGCGATCCGCACGACGTGCAACCGCCGTACAGGACGATCTCGCGATGCGCAGGATCGTAAGCCATCGCAAAGTACGCCCTTGCCGATGGGGACGAGGCAGGGTGCAGTTTCCTCCATCCGTGCTGGTCGAACGCCCACGTATCGGCGAAGGTGCGGCCGTTCTGGTCGATGCCACCAAACACGACGACCTCTTCCAGCGGCGGGAAATACACCAGTGGCGCGCCATCGAGTGGCAACGGGGCGAGGTCGCTTGTGATCGCGAGCTGTTGATACGAACGTGGCTCCTGCGAGCGAATGGAGGCCGGCGTAGGAGTGCCGGTGGCTGTCCCTGTGCACGCCGTGAGCAGCGCCATCGGCGGAATGAGCCACGCAATCTTCACGCTGCTGCGTATCCGCCGACGGGGCTTCATCGGTGACTCAAGCGGGTCGAATCGCTGCTCGCGCCGTGTCGGCGTTCGGGCGCTGGAGGCGTCGCGTCGATTGGTCGGTCGCCACCAGAAGCACGGCGAGCACGGCAGCGATCGCCGCCCCTGCCTGGAGAAGGTAGTAGCCCTGCTCTGGAGCGGTTGGGATCGCGTAGTTCCAATCCAGGACCCGGGTCGCTGCGTTGAGGCTTTCGAAGCTGACCAGCATCGTGATCCCGAGCGTCGCGACCAGCGCGATGGCCGAAGCCAGAGGCTTCCCGTGCCCGGCCAGCCGTAGCGCGATCGCGGAGGCCGCGACCAGAAGCAGGGCAAGGACGATCGCGCCGTCGGCGCTGCCGACGATTGCGCCAGAGACCTGGGCCTGGGGCGGGCCTGCGAAAGGCGGACAGCCGAAGCCGCAATTCAGCCTGGCAAAGGGGAGGAACGCTCCAACGCCGGCGGTTGCGAGGGCGGCGAGGCATGCGCCACCGGCGATCGATGCGCCCCTTTGGTTGGCGAGCGCTCTTTGAGTGGGTTGGCCTTCGCGGTTGCCGCGCATCAGCAACATGACCCCGGCCGCGCCGACCGCAACCAGCCCGCCACTGAGAAAGAGGTAGTAGCCGGCGTCCAGCATGTAGAAGACGGGCACGTGTGGGACAAGTTCCGCAGGGAGGGATCGAGGAAACGCCACGGCACCCTCGTACACAGCGAGACCGAGGCCGACAGTGGCAGCGAAAGCATTCACCACCGCTGCAAGCCGCGACGCCACGCCGCCGAGGAAGAGAATCGCCGTGGCGGCGAGGAGACCGATCACCCACACCACTGCCCAGGCATCCGAGCTCGCCCGCAGCGCGGCCGATGGGAGCCCTTGGGCGACAAAGGCGGAGCAACCCGGACATCCCTGGCCGGCAAACGTTGGGAAGAGCGCCGCCGTCATCAGCAAGGCGGCCAGGAGACTGGCAGCGCCCGCTGCCGGCACGAACCACCAACTCGCAGGCGGCCTGGTCATTTGATGCGACCGCCGAAGCGCGCGGAGTGCATGTCGACGAGGACAGCGGACAGCCGAGTCCAGCGTCCCTTCATGATGAGAATGAACGCTAGCACCATTCCCCGGCGCTCGTGGAGGATTCGTGGAGCGCGGTGGGCGGACCGTCAGGTCAGCTGGGAATGTCGCCTCTCGACTGATCGGCCGTAACCAGGACGCGTTCGGGATTCTCGTTACGGGACAAGCTGTTCGCGGGCCGCTTCTCGATGATGTGATCGATCATCCCGTAGGCGAGCGCCTGCTCCGCGGTCATGTGGTAGTCACGTTCGATATCTCGCCCGATCTGTTCCGAATCCCGTCCGGTGTGACGGTGGTACAGCTCGATGAGCAGCGCGCGCTGGCGAAGAATCTCGCGAGCGTGCACGTCGAGGTCGGTCGCCTGACCCTGCATGCCCTGGGCCCACGGCTGGTGAATCACCACCAGCGAGTTGGGCAGCGCCAGCCTGCGTCCGGGCGCTCCGGCGGAGAGGAGGAGCGACGCGCCGCTGGCCGCCATCCCGAGGCACGTCGTCTCCACGAGCGGGCGCACATACTGCATGGCGTCGTACATCGCCAGCGCCGCGGTCATGGAACCGCCCGGGCTGTTGATGTAGAGGTGGACGTCGCGCTCGGGATCCTCGCCCTCGAGGAAGAGGAGTTGCGCCGTGACCAGGTTGGCGAGATCGTCATCGATGACACCGCCGATGAAGATGATGCGGTCGCGAAGCAGGCGCGAGTAGATGTCGTACGAACGCTCACCACGTGACGTGCTTTCGACGACGGTGGGGACCAGGGTCATCGCGAGCCCTCCGCTGTTGGTGGAACGAAGCCGATGCGGCGGCGGGTCGGCTCCGCCTGGTTCATGGCAATGAATGCGCCGAATTGCGCCACGGTCCGCAGCGACGCGGCGTCGAGCCCTGAGGTCACCGCGCGCAGCTGGCGCCGTGGGTCGGACGGCCACGCCGGCTCCTCCTGCCGGGACACGCTGAGCCGGCGGCCGAGATCGGCATACACCGCCCCGATGGGAACCGCCAGCGCGTACGTGATCGCGATCAGCAGGTCCGCGGAGACGTCCTTGAGCCCCCGCTCGACCTCGGACAGGTAGGCGGGCGAGCATCCGGCCTCGCCGGCGATCTCGCCAAGCCTCCGGCCCTGGCCCTCACGGTGCCCGCGAAGGATCCCACCCAACTCGCGCCGGATCTCGTCGGCAGTTACGCTCAGAGCAGAATCCACAACGCTCAGAGCATATCACTGACGCGGTGCGCGGGCGCACGATCCTGTTGGTCGGCCCGGTCGCGGCTATCCTTGGAACCAGCCATGGCGACCCTCCTCTCCGTCAACCTCGGCACCGCGAAGGCCAGTCGGTATGCGGACGCCGGCGTGACCGGGATCGACAAGCGCCCGTCGAGCGACCCGGTGGAACTTCGGGACCCACCTCGCCGGGGTGTCAGTGGCGTCGCCGGTGACGCCATCTGTGATGCGAGCTCTCACGGCGGCACCGACCAGGCGGTGTACGCGTTTACGCGTGAGGAGCTTGACCACTGGCAAGCGGAGCTCGGCCGTCCACTCGGCAACGGCGTCTTTGGCGAGAACCTGACCACCACCGGCCTCGACATCAACCGGGCGCTGGTCGGCGAACGCTGGCAGGTCGGCGGCGACTGCGTCCTCGAGGTGACATCGCCACGTATCCCGTGCCGGACCTTTGCCGGCTGGCTCGAGGAGCAGCTGTGGGTCAGGCGCTTCACCGATCGCGGTACCCCGGGAGCCTACCTTCGGGTGATCCAGCCCGGTCGTGTCGCCGGTGGCGACCCGATCAGCGTCATCCATCGCCCTGACCACGACGTGACGATCGCGATGATGTTCCGGGCGCTCACCAAGGAGAAGGCGCTGCAGCCGCAGCTGGCGGCGGCGGGAGACGCTCTCCCCGCGCACCTGCGGAAGCGCACGCTCGTCTGAGCCCCGTTTCCCTTCCGGGGGCGCGACCCCCGCGGCACGTTGGTGACAAAACAGACGGAAAGATGCCCCGAACTCGGGATACCATTCGGCGCACGCCCTCATGTTCAAACTGCCCCGCTCCGTCCGTTTCGGTCTGGTCGTGATGGCCGCAGGCCTTGCGGTTGGAACCCTGGCAACGACGCAGCGCCTTCCGGTTACACCCGCGGGCGTGTCGGCGGCGGCCCGGGCGAGGGCGACCCCTGCACCCAGCCCAACGCTGGGCATGCAGGTCGCAAGCGCCAATCTCAGCTTCACGATGCCGGAGAGGTTGCCGGCGGGGGCTCCGCCGGTGCGCGCCCGGGCAGGAATCCTTGTCGACCTGGACACGGGCGCGATTCTCTGGGCCAGGGAACCCGACATCCCGCTCGCGCCTGCGAAGTCTCGCCAAGGTGCTCACCGCTCTGGTGGCGCTCGAGAACTTCGCCCCTGACCAGGCGGTGACCATCACGCCGGACGCGCTGGGCCAGTCGACTGCCGACACGCTCATGCATTTGAAGGCGGGCCAGACGCTCACCGTTGCTGAGTTGCTCGACGGCATGCTGCTGCCGAGCGGCGATGACGCCGCCAGCGCGATCGCTGTTGACACGGTCGGTGAGGACGCGTTCCTTGCGGCGATGAACGCGCAGGTCGCGGCCCTTGGTCTTCATGACTCGCACTTCTCGGCGACCGCGGGCCTCGACGACCCGCATCTGTACTCGTCCGCCTACGATCTCGCGGTCATCGCCGCATACACGTACGAGCATTTCCCGCTCTTCGATCAGATCGTCGCCAGCCGGGCGATCAATCTGCCGGCGAGCGCACAGCATCCGGCGTTTCACCTCCACAACCTCGACGCGTTGCTGCAGGCGTATCCGGCGGCAGTCGGCATCAAGCCCGGATGGACCGGCAACGCCGGTGCCTGCCTCATCGGGATGGCAGTCCGCGGCAGGCATCGCCTGCTCGCGGTGCTCCTGAGCGCGAACTACCCGGCACGCCTGGAGAGCCGCCTGTTCGACTGGGGCTTCCAGCTTGAGGGGCTGCCACCGCTGCTGCCGCCGCCGCCGTCACCCTCGCCGGCGCACCACTGAGGCGGCCCCAACCCGCAGATATCTCACGCGCGACGATGCGGTGCAGCGTGTACGTCAGGGGCAACTCCACGGCCCGACAACGCTGAGCGTGGGACCAGGGAGGACAGTGTTGCCGTTGGAGGCTTGGACGCCCACCGAGGAAGCCTGGAGGATGACGTTCACGTTGCCCGACCGTCCGTCACCGCCGGTAACGTTCACAACCCCCGCAACCAACTCCCAGAATGTGCCGGTCGAAGACTGGAGGACCGCAAGTTTCGGCACGTCATTCGTACCGAGCCGAAACTGCCACGGCACGAGTGAGTACTTGCCGGGACCTGTATAGAAGCCGGCATTGATTTCGATGTAGAGGACGATCACCTGGTTGCTCGTGGCGAAGCGCAGCACCGCGTCAAGGACGTTTCCCGTGACCGAGCATGTTGAAGTCTTGTCTGGCGCCGCCGTGACACATGTGTGGATTGCTCCAGTAAGTCCCAGCTCGTTAGACGCGCAAACGGGAGGAGTTGGTGTTGGACGCGGTGTGATGACGGCCGAGCGGGTGGGCTGTGGTGGCGCGACGTGGGGACGGATACCCGACGTGACCAGCCATGACAGGGCACCGAACACGACGACAAAGCAGGCCAGCCACGCTAAGAGCTTGGATCGACTTGGCTGGCCTGTCGTGCCCACATGCAGCTTCCTTGGCGCGACTATAACCTGGGACAACTCGTGGTTCTCGCGAAAAACGAGCTTGGGTCACGGTCCCGACCAGGGCAACCGGCGGCGTTCGGTGTATCGGTAAGGCAGATTGAGCGCCGGAGGCATGAGCCAGGAACGCGAGTGCGAGGCCGGACAGCCCGGCGGCGTACGGCCCCAGCACATGGCGCTCTCATTCCCTCTCCTGAAGGGACGTGGGGCCAGACGATAGCCAGACGGGGAGTGAACGTACCTGAGGATCTGTTGAGAGGGATCACACCGCCCCGGAGATGACCATCGCCCGCTGCCAAACCGCCCTCTCTTGGTGCAATCGAGACGGGGACGCGCGCGGCTATGTGATCGCGAACGCAGCCGCCATCGACCCGTGCCATGGCGCTGACGTGATCAGCCGTAGATCTGGCAGCTTGGCGATGCAGCTGACGCTCCACGGGTTCATCGGCGATGGAATGGTCTGCGCGCCCATGAAGAGGATGGTGGCGCCCGTCAGCCGAGCCTCGTGTTGAATCGCGGCCGCGGCCGCGGCTGGGTCGGTGCACGCCTTGCTGACGGTGATGTCCAGCGGCAGCGTCAGCGCTCCGGACTCGAAGCCGTTGGGAACCATCGGTGTCAGGTCCGTCAGCCCCGCCAGCCACATACCCGCGTCGTTGCCGCTGTTGGTCATGACCACCGTCGTGCTCGGATAGTCGTCCGCCAGTGTCTTGAACACCGCGAGATCGGCCGGAGTGACCAGCGAGCGCGTGTCCACGGCGTGACGGTAGACGCCGAGCTCGTATGAGGCGCCGGCCACAAGGCACACGACGGCGATAACCCCCAGGGCAAGCACCCCGGTCTCGAGCCGGTGCGCACCCACCCGAAATCGAGCTGTGACAGAGGCGGGAATCTCAGCGCGCACCACAAACAGAACCCAGGCGGCGAGGACCGCCGCCGCGGTGATCACCATCGCGGGGATCCAGGGCCGCAATGCCGTCAGTGGATCGTAGAGGCCGAGCGGATACGTGTAGACCGCGTACTGGCCGATGAGATAGGTCCAGAGGCGGCCGAGCGAATGGCGCACGAGGAACGCAACGCCGGCGACGAGAACGCCGGCCACTGTCGCGCCGATCTGCAACTGCCGCGTCCGCGACAGCCAGCGCATCACGCTGATGATCGCGAGGAACCCGGCGCCGAGCACCAGCGGGATCAACCAGTATTGGTAGCCGAGGAGGCGATCCTGCTCGGCCCACGGAAAGATGAGTCGCCAGAGTTTCGCGAGCTTGTGCCAGTAGAAGGCGTCCACCATGAATGCGACCAGCAGCACCTGGGCCGCGAGCACCCAGAGCATGCGACGCTGGACGATCAACGCCACGACGCCGATGAGATAGAGCGCGACAACGATCGGACTGATGAGGTCCGTCTGGGCGATCGAGGCGAGGATCACATGGAGGTGTATCGGGGCGCTCGTCACCGAGATTGCCGCCGACGACGGCTGGGTGGCCGTGGGTCGAGGCACGTGGGGTGACCTCGTCAGCAGAGTCACGAGGACGGCGCCGGCAAGCACCGCCCCCGCCGCAATGCCCACCCGGATGAGCGCCACGCGAGGATTGGCTCGCACCACCTGCACCACCGTGATGGTGAGCAGGCCGAAGGCGACCACCGCGCCGGTGAACACCTCGAGTCCGTGTATCACCCAGATGGATGCCGTGATCGCAAACAGCAGCAATGCGGTGTCACGCGTGAAGACACCTCGAAAGACACGAAGCGCGGCTACGACGAAGGGGACGATGAGCGTCGAGTCGACGATCTCGGGGAAGCGGCCGACGATGGCCTGAAACGAGGGAAAGGCAAGCCCAAGCGCAAAGAACGGAACCACCGCTGCGAGTGCGACCGATCCGGTAGCCTCGAGGGCAAGCAGGCTGAGTGACAGCGGGATCAGCAGCAGGGTGACCGTGATCACAGGCCCCATCGCCATCGCAGGAGACGGGGCGCCGAGCCACGACACCACTGCGGCTGTCGCCTCGAACCCAGGGCGCACGCGCACGAAGTCGGTCCCCTCGATCGGGATCCGGATCAGCGGCAGCACGTCGTGAGTCCGCGCAATCGTATTGGCGAGCCCTCCGTGCGTCGCGGTGTCCCAGTCGGGAGGAAGCACCTGACCATGGAGCGCCCAGAAGAAGACCGACGCCCCGACCAGACCTCCGATCAATGCTGGAATCGGTACCCACCACGGGGCGCCGACGCCGCCGGTGGGGGCGGGGGGAGACCGGCGCCAGCGGAATACTGCGGCGGCGTCAAGCACCACGAGGAGCGGCAGCACGGTGAACGGCTCGAACGGGATGTGCGCGTCGTGCATCGCCATCCCCACCACACCGATGAACCCTGCGGACAGCCCGGGGGACATCGCAAGTCTCGTCCACCATCGCCACTGAGGAGCGAGAAGGGTCGCCAGGGCAAAGCCGGGAAGCAGAGCCGCAATCACCACACCGGGGAGGGATTGCGCGAAGTCTTGGAATGACACGCCGGATGGAGCTTAGCGGCCAGTCAGGCGAGGCGGGCTCGGCTCCGAGCTCTTTGCCGCACAGAAGCGCGTGCTATCCTGAGATCAATTGCGAGATCGTCTACACTGCGCGCCCTGCGCGTGCCGTCGTCCTCGGCAGCGAGGAGCCCCTGGGGAGGCTCCGAGCCTGGGGGCGATCGGCTAGAGCCCTCATAATCAGATCGATTGGGCTCCCGTTCCAGAGATCTTGAAGCTTCCCCGGAGGGTTCCATGGCAAGCCGGCGAGCGAGTGGCACTGGGCGGGGGGATCACGTCGCGATCGAGCTTGACGGCGCGCCGGAGACGACGGTGAATCGCCCCAAGCACGTTCAGCTGGTCGGACAGCCCGGGGCTACGCCATCCGCCTTCTGGCCGACGAGTGTCTATCCCCGCATCGAATCCCGTACCCAGCGCGTGTCCGTTCGGCGCTGGGTCGCCCTCCTGGTCGTTCTCGATGCGGTGATCGCCACCCTCGCGGTGGCGGTCGCGACGTTCGCCATCTTCGGCTCCTCGCCCGAGAAGTTGAACGACCGGCTGCCATACGCTGCGATTGCGGCGACCTTTCCGGCGCTCTGGGTCGCGTCGATGCTGCTGAGCGGCTCGTATGCGCGTCGCTACCTGGCTGCCGGCCCCGAGCAGTACCGCCGGGTGTGCAACGCATCGATCTGGATCCTTGCGCTCATCGGCTTCACGTCCTACGTGCTTCGAGCCGACTTCTCGCGTGGCCTGGTGCTGATCACCATTCCGACCGCCGCGCTGCTGACGCTGCTGGGTCGCTGGGCCGCCCGCAAGGCGTTGCGCAACCGGTTCGGGGATGGCGTCGCAATCCACCGCATCGTTGAGGTAGGACCGGGCAAGGGAGCGGAGCAGCTTCGCAACTACATCGATCGGAATACGCATACGGGCTTCTCGGTGGTGGGCATCGTCGCAACGGATGCACTGTCCGAGGACGAGCCCATCGATGTCGACGAGATCGTCAATGAGGTGAGGCGTCTCGACGCCGACACGATCGCCTTTGTCGGCACGACGCATTCGACAGGTGGCGAGTTGCGGCGAATGTCGTGGGCGCTCCAGGGATCGGGTATCCGATTGCTGGTGGTCCCCGATCTTGCCGATATCGCCGGCCCCCGCATCGTCATGCATCCGGTTGACGGCCTGCCCCTGCTCGAGATCTGTGAGCCGGAGCTGAGTGGACCGGCTCGCGTGGTCAAATCCGCGTTCGATCGCGTCGCCTCCCTCTTCCTGATCATCGTCCTGAGCCCGGTCCTGGTGGCGATCGCAGTAGCCATCAAGCTCAACGACGGCGGCCCCGTGTTCTTCCGGCAGCGCCGGATCGGGAAGGAGGGCCGCGCGTTCAATATCTGGAAATTCCGCAGCATGCGTGTCGGCGTGGGCGCGCTCCTCCAGCCGGTTGAGACCGCCATCGGCGAGGGTCAGGTACTCGTGAAGACGCCGTCAGATGACCGGGTCACGTCGGTCGGCCGGTTCCTGCGGAGGTACTCACTGGACGAGCTGCCGCAGCTGTTCAACGTGCTCATCGGGACCATGTCGCTGGTGGGCCCGCGGCCACTGATCCAGGACGAGGTCGATAGCTTTGGCCATGGCGCGCATGCCCGGCTGCTGGTGACGCCGGGGATGACCGGTCTGTGGCAGGTTCGCGGGCGCTCCGAGCTCCCCTGGGAGCAGCGCGTGCACCTCGATCTCTACTACGTCGAGAACTGGTCGATCTGGCTGGACATCTCGCTGCTGTGGAGCACTCTTCGCGCGATCGCGCGGTCCAACGGAGCGTACTGAAAGCGAGAGCACGCGGGCCCGCGCTCGCGACGCTGTCCGTATGATTGCGCCCGTTGTGGAATTGACCGGCGAGGCGCAGCAACTCGTCGAGCGGATCGGGGATCGCACGGCTCGTATCGGGATTGTCGGGCTCGGATACGTGGGTCTGCCGACTGCCGTCGCATACGCCGACGCAGGCTTCACCGTGGTCGGGATCGACACCAACGCGGAGCGATGCGCGGCGATCACCGCGGGCGAGAGCTATATCGAGGATGTTCCCTCGAATGACGTGGCACGGGGGCGTCGCGATGACCGGCTCACCGCGGTCACCTCGCTTGCGGCGGCAGGCGACCTCGATGTCGTCGACATCTGCGTGCACACCCCGCTCGGCGATACGCGCGAACCCGATACGTCCGCCATCGAGGCGGTGGGCGAAGCCCTGATTGCATGCCAGCGCCCTGGTCAGCTGATCGTGCTCACCAGCACGAGCTACCCTGGCACCACGGAGGACGTGCTCCGGCCCATCCTCGAACGCTCGGGCTTGGTCATGGGGGTGGACATCTTTCTCGCGTTCGCACCGGAGCGGATCGATCCCGGGAACAAGCGGTTCACACTGCGCACCACACCGAAGGTCGTGGGCGGCGTCGACGATGCGTCGACCGAGGTTGCTCGACAGGCGCTCATGACGATCGTGGACGTCGTGACCCCGGTGCGGGATGCGACCACCGCGGAAATGGTCAAGGTTCTCGAGAACACCTTTCGCATGATCAACATCGGGTTTGCCAACGAGGTCGCGCAGATGTGCCGCCGGCTCGGTGTCGATGTCTGGGAGGTCATCGAGAGCGCCGCCACCAAGCCCTACGGGTTCATGCCGTTCTATCCCGGTCCCGGGGTCGGAGGCCACTGCATCCCGGTTGATCCCTCATACCTGCAGTGGAAGATGCGCAACCTCGACTTCCGCACCCGTTTCATCGATCTCGGCAATGAGGTCAACCGGGGCATGCCGGATTACGTGGTGCAACGCGCCGATGATGTCCTCAACGACATAGGGCGCAGCATGCGGGGCTCGCGCATCCTGCTGGTCGGGGTTGCATACAAGCCCAACATCGGTGACGTGCGCGAGTCACCGGCGATCGAAGTCGCCGATCGGTTGCTCGGTCGTGGCGCGCTCGTCCGTTACGTCGATCCGCATGTCGCATCACTCTCCGTCCGTGGTGGATCGAGCCTTCAGGCGGTGGAGCTCACCGCCGCTGAGCTCGAGGCAAGCGATCTCGTGGTCATCACCACGGCGCACACTGCGATCGACTGGGCACTGATTCGAGCACGCGCTCCGCTCGTGCTCGACACGCGCGGCGTGCGCGGTGACGGTCGAGCCGGATGGCACACGCTGTAGCGTCAGCGGGAGGCGGTCTGATCCCAGGACACAAGCGTTCGCCGCAGTCCCTCGTCGAGCCCGATCTGTGCGGTCCAGCCGAGCCGTTCGGTGGCGCGAGCCGCCGAGGGGACGCGCCGGCGGGTGTCCTCGAAGCCGGCACCGAAGTGCTGCTCATAGCTCTCGTAAGCAATCGTCGAGTCGCTGCCGCTCGCATCGATGACCGTGCGGGCGAGGTCCGCGATGGTCGTCTCGGTCGTCGCATTGCCGACGTTGAAGACCTGTCCCTCCGCGGACTGCAGTTCCATCGCGAGCATGGTGCCGTCGATGCAGTCGTCGATGTAGGTGAAGCAGCGCGACTGCAGCCCATCGCCATACACGGTGAGCGGGTCGCCGGCGAGCGCCTGGCGCAGAAAGGTGGCCATCACGCTGCCGTAGCCCAGGGGATCCATGCGCGGTCCATAGACGTTGAAGTAGCGAACGATCACCCCGCGCAGCCCGTGGTCGGCATGCGCGAGGAGGAGGTGCTCGTCGAGTGCCTTCGCAGTTGCATACGACCAGCGTTGGATGACCGTCGAGCCGAGGATGCGATCATCGTCCTCATGCATCGGGACCCGGCCGCCGCGCCCATACACCTCGCTCGAGCTGCTGATCAGCACCTTGCGGTCATGCCGTGCGCACGCGCCGAGAACGTTCTCTGTGCCGCGACTGTTGACCTGGATGGAGCCGAGCGGGTTCGCGATGATATGGGCGACGCCAACCGCCGCAGCGAGATGAAATACTCGATCGCAGTCGCCCACGAGGGTGTCGACCAGCGCATCGTCGAGGATGGTTCCTTCGACGATGCGTACCGCGTCGCTGCCGGCGTGGCGCCGGATGTTGCCGCGCCGTCCGGTCGAGAAATCGTCGAGTACGGTCACCGCATCGCCGTGGCTGGCCAGGCGATCAACGAGATGGCTGCCGATGAAGCCCGCACCACCTGTCACCAACGTCCTCACGTGGTGGCACCATAGCAGCCCCGATGGCCCACGACTCCGGTGAGCTGCCGTTCGTCAGCGTCGTCGTTCCCGTGTTCAACGAAGAGCGATATATCGAAGCATGCCTGGCCTCCGTGCTGGATCAGGACTACCCTGCTGACCGCTACGAGGTCATCGTTGCCGACGGGGGATCGACCGATCGCACTCGAGCCATCGTCGAGTCGACGTCCGTGCTCCACCCGAACGTGCGCTTGATCGACAATCCGGGAAGGACGCAGGCGCATGGTCTCAACCTCGGCATCCTCGCGAGCAAGGGCGCGTTCATTGCACGTCAGGATGGTCACGCGGAATGGTCCCCGCATCATCTGCGACGGTCGATCGAACTGCTGCTCGAAACCGGTGCGGACAATGTCGGCGGCCGCGCCGACGGTGAAGGCGCGGGGATCACCGGGCGTGCGATTGCGCGTGCGATGCGATCCCCGTTCGGAGTCGGCGGGGCACGCTATCGATATTCGACGCGGGTGGAGGATTTGCCAACGGTCTTCCCGGGGACCTTCCGGCGGACTGCGTTCGAGCGTGTTGGCCTCTACGACGAGGCCTATCCACCGCACGAGGACTACGAGCTGAACCATCGGATTCGCGAAACCGGCGGGCGGGTGCTCTTCAGCCCCGACATTCCCACCCGGTACTGGGTGCGGGAGTCGATCCCCGCCCTCGCCCGCCAGTACTTCCGCTACGGACGCTCGAAGGTGCGGGTTGCCCGTGCGAGCCTCGGGGTCATCCGTCCATACCACCTTGCCGCACCGGCGCTCGTGGCCGCCATACCGGTGGCGGCCCTGCTGGGAACGACCAGGCGGGGACGTCGGGCGGTTGCCGCAGGAGCGGCCGTGTATGCAGCGGGGTGCGTCGTCGCGGGGATCCACGCCGGGCGGGGCGAGACCCCGTCGGTGCGGGTGCGCATCCCCGCCATCTTCGTGGTCCTGCACGTGGCATGGGGATCCGGGTTCTGGGTCGGTGTGGCCGAGGCCCTGCTGCGGAGCGATACGGGGGGCGGCTCGCCGGAACCGCTTCCGGCGTTGGAAACGACCGAACTGGGCTACACTCGTACGGCTTTGAGAGCGGATCAAAGACACCGCAAGCCGATGAAGGCGAGGTGATGGCAGGCAGCGAGACAGCGCATGCTCTCAGCTCCGTCAGCGTTCGGCGGTTGATCATCGAGCAGTCCAAGCGCGCGCACGTTGGACACATCGGCTCTGCACTCTCGATTGCGGACATCCTGGTCGCGCTGTTCTCAGGGACGGTCGACCCAGAGGTCGACGTCTTCATCCTGTCGAAGGGTCATGCGGCGCTGGCGCAATACTGTGTGCTCACCGAGCTCGGCCTCATGAGTCACGAGACGCTCGATACGTACTGCGGTGACGACAGCAAGCTCGGCGTCCATCCCGATCACACGCTGCCCGGCATCACCTTCTCCACGGGCTCGCTAGGCCACGGCCCATCACTCGGCGCCGGTGTCGCGCTTGCCAGGCGCATCGCGGGCAAGCCCGGCAGAGTGTTCGTGCTGATGAGCGATGCGGAGCTCAACGAGGGCTCGGTGTGGGAAGCGATGATGTTCGCCGGGCATCACAAGCTCGACAACCTCACGGTCATCCTTGACAACAACGGTCAGCAGGCACTCGCGCCGACCGTCGACGTGATTGACCTCAGCGGTATCGACCAGCTCGTCCGGACGCTCGGCTGGGAATGCAGGCGGGTGGATGGACACGACGTCGACGCGCTGACCACAGCCCTTGACCGCAACACGAGCACGCCGGGGAAACCGCTCTTCGTGGTCGCGGACACGCTTGCGGGCAAGGGCGTGAGCTTCATGGAGCGGCAGGTCAAGTGGCACTACCTCCCGGTCGATGACGCGCAGTTCGCGCAGGCGATGGGTGAGATCGGGTGAGAAAACAGTTCGTCTCGACGCTCATCGACATCGCGAACCACGACGAGCGTGTGGTCCTGCTCACCGCGGACCTGGGTTTCATGGTGCTCGAGCCCTTCGCCGAGCGTCACCCTGATCGCTTCTTCAACGTCGGCGTGGCGGAGGCGAACATGATGTCCATGGCCGCCGGCATGGCGCACGAGGGGCTGATTCCATTCTGCTATTCGATTGCGACCTTCGCGTCGATGCGCGGCTACGAGCAGTTCAGAAATGGGGCGGTGCTGCATCAACTCCCCGTCCGCATCGTTGGGATCGGCGGTGGCTTCGCTTACGGCACCGCGGGCCCAACCCATCACGCACTCGAAGACCTCGCACTGATGCGGGTCCAGCCAGGGGTCGGTATCGTTGCGCCTGCCGATGACGGTCAGGTCGACCGGGCTCTCCGAGATCACTACGCGCGACCGGTGCCGATGTATCTGCGCCTTGCCAAGGAAACCGCGAGCCATCCCGAGCTCGACGGTCGTTTTCGATGGGGTCGTCTGGAGGTGATCGGTGACGGTGATATCGCGATCATCGCCATCGGATCGATGACCGGGGTCGCACTCGAGGTGCGCCGGCAACTCCATGCGGAAGGCATCCCGACAGCGGTCGCGGTCGCCGCGTCGATCGCCCCGGCACCCACCGACGACCTGGTCGCGCTCCTGTCGTCGAAGAGCGCGTGCATCACCATCGAGGACCACCGTCCGGTGGGCGGCCTGGGCTCGCTGGTTGCGGAGACGATCGCCGACCACGGCATGGCTGTGCGACTCGTCCGCTGCGGGGTCACCGACCCGCCGGGTGAAACCACGGGCTCGGAGGAATTTCTCCGCCGCCGCAACGGCCTCGACGTCGCCGGGCTGATGGCCGCGGTTCGGCAGATCGGCCTTGTCCCGGCCTGAAGCCGGCGCTTCCACAAGCGCGGATATCAGTACCCTGGCCCATAATTCGCCGATGCCCACCATCGAGAAGAACGGTGCCGCCGCTGCCGCTGCGATGACATTCCAGGCGACGCAGTGCGCGATCTGCGGCCCCGGCGCCCCTTCGAACGAGCTCTACCCCGCCAATTTCGACGTCGACGACATCACGCCGGCTCGCTTCTCCGCACGCAGGCTTCCGGATCGCGTCCACTACCGCATGGTCAAGTGCGCTCGTTGCGGTCTGGTGCGGTCGGACCCTGTCCTTGACGAGGCGACGCTCGCGTATCTGTACAAGGAGAGCACGTTCGACTACGAGGCGGAGACCGCCAATCTCAAGGCCACGTATGGCAGGTACCTCGCCAAGGTCCGGGCTCTCAGCAGGCAGCAGGAGTCACTGCTCGAGATCGGCTGCGGGGACGGCTTCTTTCTCGAGCAGGCGTTGGCGCAGGGATACACCACGGTTCGTGGAGTCGAGCCGAGCGAGGCGGCGATCAGGGACGCATCGCCGGCTGTACGCGATCAGATCGTCTGTGACGTCATGCGACCGGGGCTCTTCCGTGACGGTGAGTTCGATGCGGTGTGTCTCTTTCAGGTCTTCGATCACGTTCCGCACCCCGAGGCTGTTCTGGATGCGTGTCGTGCCGCGCTGCGTCCCGGGGGTCTGATCCTGTGTCTCAACCACAACGTCGAATCGGTGTCGGCGCACCTCATGAAGGAGCGCAGCCCGATCATCGACATCGAGCACACGTATCTCTACAGCCCGGCGACGATGCGCCGGATCTTCGAGGCGGGTGGCTTCAAGGTCCTGAAGCAGGGGCACGTCAACAACACGTACAGCGTCGGATACATCACGCACCTGGTCCCGCTGCCGTCACGCGTCAAGGGGATGGCGCTCGGCGCTTTGAACGCGAGCCGCGCCGGCAGGATCTCGGTCCCGGTTCCGCTCGGCAACCTCTACCTGATCGCCGGGCGCTTGTAGGGCGCTCTCCCTACCGGCCCGCGGACACGGCTTCGGCCGGGTGCTCGGCGAGCCACCCGGCAGTCTTTGTGAGGCCGTCGGTGATGCTGGTGGTCGCCCGCCACCCCAACTCCCCCCGGATGAGCGTCGGATCGCCGACCCAGACCCGTGTATCCCACGCGCGTTGTGGGTATCCGCCCCACACCGGCTCCACGCTGATCGAGAATGTGTCGATCGTCTTCGCGACCAGCTCCGCGAGGGAAGTCTGGATCCCGGACGCGACGTTGTAGATCGTGCTGTTGCCGGGCGACGATGCTGCCGCGATGTATGCGTCGATGACATCGCCCACGTACACGTAGTCGCGCACGATCGTGGGCGCGGCGAGCGGCGGCAACGTGCCGGCGAGTGCCGCGCGCACCAGCGTCGGGATCAGCCGGCGCTCTTCCTCGAATGGTCCATATGCCGAGTACAACCGCAGCGTCGTGACCGGCACGCCGCGCGTCCGAGCGCGCTGGCAGAGCCACGTCGCCGCAGCCTTTGTCGCAGCGTAGTCACTGTTGGGACGTGGAGGTTCATCCTCACCGGGCGCGTGATCGCAGTCGCCGTACTCCGATGACGTGCCGGTGTTGATCGCGACCGTGCAGCCGTGCCGCTCGGCAGCCGCCAGGATCGTGGCCATGCCCACCACGTTGCTGTGCGCCATCGCCACCGTGTCGGTCTGAAAGGAATACGCACCGTGAGCGGCGAGGTGGAAGATCCATTCCGGGCGGGCTCGTGTGAAGGCGCGCTCCATGTCCTCGGCGTCCGCAATGTCGCCCTCGATGCGGCGGACGTCGCCGAGCCCATCGATGCGCCACGTGTCGGTGGTCGGCTGCAGGATCGCGAACACGTCGTGGCCATCAGCGACAAGGCGATGCACGAGGTTCGCCCCCACGAATCCGGCGGCGCCGGTCACAAGACAGCGGATTGCTCACCCTCCTCGGTTGCGGGTGGCTCGGCCACCGTTTCCCGGTCGGCCCGGGCGGCGGGGCGATTGACGATGCCGGCGACGATATACGGTGGACGGCGCTTCACCTCCTCGTAGATGTGCGCCAGGTATGAGCCGATCACGCTGAGACAGAGCAGCTGGATACCGCCGATGAAGAGGATCAGGACGATCAGCGACGTGAAGCCGGTCGGAGCCGCCGCCGGGTTCACGATGCGGATGATGATCGTGATGAGAATGGCGACGAATGCCGCGACGGTCGTGAGGACGCCGACAATCGTGATCAGCTCGAGCGGGATGTAGGAGAAGGAGAAGATCGCCTTGCGCGCCCAGCCGATGTTGCGGAGCAACGAGTTCGTGGTCGTGCCGAACATGCGCTCCGGCCGGTGATAGGGGACACCGATCTGGCGAAACCCAACCCATGCGCGCAGGCCGCGGAGGAACCGATTGGTCTCCGGAAGACGGTTGAGCGCATCCACGACTCGGCGGTCCATCAAGGAGAAGTCGCCTGCATCGAGCGGAACCGGCACGTACGACGCCGCGCGAAACAGCCGGTAGAATGCGCGATACGAGACCTGCAGGAACCGGTTCGCATCGCGCTTGACGCGGCTCCCGTAGACCACGTCGTATCCCTCCAGCCACTTCTCGTAAAACGCCTCGATCAACTCGGGGGGATCCTGCAGATCGCCATCGAGCAGCACGACCGCATCGCCGCTGCAGATGCGCATGCCGCTGGTGAATGCGCTCTGCGACCCGAAGTTGCGACTGTGGGTCACGGCGGTCACATGAGCATCGCGCCCGGCGAGATCGGCGAGCACCTCCGCAGCGTTGTCAGGGCTGGCGTCGTTGACGAAGATGATTTCGTAATCGACGTCGAGCTTCGTGAAGACGGCGACCAAGCGCTCGTGCATGATCGGGATTGCCGGAGCGTCGCGATAGCACGCGATGACTGCGCTGATCTTCCGCCGGCCCACTGGCGAATCGGGCATCTGGCACATGATAGGGCCCTTGCCGGCCACACAGGCACCCATCGGCGATGTCCTGGGCGCTCGACGGATTGGTACCCTGTGATCGATGGTGCGCAGTCAGCGCGAGCAGGGATCATGAAACGGCGCAATCTGGCACTCCGCGAAACGGAGCATTGGCGGCCTCCGGCGCTGCGCGACCCCACCGCCCTCCGCCGCTTTGGGGATCTCCAGCTTGCGTCGATCTGGAACGATCTCCGGCCACTGCTGGCCGGTGAGACCGGTGCCGTTCTCGACGTTGGCTGCGGGGAGCAACCGTATCGCTCGTTGCTCACACGAGCCGCCAGCTACCAGGGGTTGGATATCGCCGAGGCGGATGACCGCTTCGGCTACGCTCGCGACGACACGTTGTACGTCAGTGGATATCCGTGGCCGGTGCACGATGCATCCGTGGACCTCGCCCTGTGCACCGAGGTCCTCGAGCATGTCCTCGAGCCATCGCTGCTGCTCAGCGAGGTCCGGCGTTGCCTGCGGCCCGGGGGGCGGCTCCTGATGACAGTTCCTTTTGCGGCTCGCTGGCATTTCGTGCCATATGACTACTGGCGTTTCACACCGTCGGGGATCACGCACCTGCTGCGCGAGGCCGGGTTTGCCGACGTGAGGGTATTCAGTCGCGGCAATCCGGTCACGGTGGCGGCCCAGAAGGTCATCGCGCTGATCGCCCCGCTGGGAGGAATGCGGATTCCGCTCGTTCCCGTCGCTGCTGCCGCCGCGGTGGTTGGCCACTGGAGCCTGCACCGGGACTGGGGGGAGGACTGCCTTGGCTACACGGTTGTGGCCACGCGACCCCGGCAGGATTCGACACCGTCGATGAACGTGAAAGCGGGACCTATTTGAGTTCCTGGAGTTGCCCATAGAGCAGCCCCTTCACGTTCACAGCGTGGTAGAGACCGCACGCTGCGCTGGTGAACGCGTTGAGCGCGTCAGCTGAGAGCACCATCCATTGTGAGTGGTGGCCATCGATGTACTCGCATTCGATCTGCACGATGCTCTGTCCGTGCAGGTGCGAAATCGAATACGGAAACAGGATCGCATTGCTCGGCACGTGCGCGGCGAGCGACACATAGTTGAAGCTCTCACCGAGGTAGGTCAGCGATCCTGGCCTGCCCGCCGTATAGGAGCGGGCTCGGTCGATCGCCGCGAGGACCTCGGGGAGATCGTTGTTCGTAAAGCCGCTCGCAGGCGGTGGGTTGCGCAGGTCGCTGACCGCAAGGATGGGATCAGGAGTGAGCAGCGCGGACGTGATGCACAGGCACACGAAGAGGCCCACCGGTATCAGGGTCATGCGGCGTGACAAGGTGTTCCAAAGGGTCTTTGGATCGAGCCGCAGAAGACGAGGCTCACCCAGCTCCTTCGCGCGCAATGCGATCGCCACGAGGATCGCCACGCACACACCGGCGGGGAGCAGCATGGTCTGCAGCTGACCGGCGGCGTAGCCGCGATTGATGTAGTACAGCAATCCTGCGGATGACCACGTGCCAACAAACGCGAGCGCGATCGCTGCCCGATCGAGGTGTATGTCATCGGGTGGACGACCGCGCCGGCGCGCGGTGATCAGTGCCCAGCCGGCGGCAGTCGCGCTGACAATCATGGGCACCACGACGACAACCGGGCCGGGCACCTGTATGGATGCTGATCCCAATCCCGCGCCAAAGAGCTTCGCGAAGGCGCCGACGAACGCCAGGTCCAGCGGATGGCCGATGGCCACGAGGAAGAGCGGATACGACGCCAGTCCGACGACCAGGCCCGCAACCCAGACCCCGAGCGCCCGCCACCGTATCCCACGGCATCGGCAAGACCAGCACCATCAACCCGTAAACTCCCACCGCCGCCACGCCGAAGTCCTGCGAGTTCCAGGCCAGCAGGCCGCACAAGGCACCGACTGCGAGAAGGCGCCAGGACCTCAGCGTGCCGCGATACATCAAGAGGAGATCCTGCAGGCCAATTGCAACGATGAGAAAGCCCGAGAACAGTCGAATCGGCAGGGCCTGAAACAGGCTGGCGATCGAGTTGATATCACCCGTCGCGTGGGAGGTGACGTAGGTGATGGGTACCACGAGCGCCAGGGCGAGCATCCATCCGCGGCCTGGGAGAACGCGCTTCACGAGCAACACCGCCAGACCGACCGTGATGAACCCGAGCACGGTGAGGAAGATGGCGATCGCGCCCACAATGGCGAGCGGTGAGAGCACACCCTTCAGCGGTGCGAACAGCCAACCATAGAGCGCCGTGTACTGCGGGATGAACGTGGATTCGGGTATCTTCCCGGCCATCGGGCCGAGGATGTCGTTGACCTCGTTGAGGTTGTTGTTGACGTATACCATGTAGTCGAGCGTCCGTATGCCACCGAGGATGTCGAAGACGCATACGGCAACAACCAGGAGGCTCAGCGCGAGGCGTACGGCGGTCGGCAGGCGGTGTAAGGGAAGGATGATCGCCATCACGAGCAGCAGTACCAGCGACGCCAGCGCGACGTGATACCCGAAGCCTTCCCAGTAGTTGAGCAGCCTTGGCCGCTCGATGACCCACATCCCCCAGATGAGCCCACCGCCCGATAGGAATGCGATGGCGACATCAAGTCCCGTGGGGCGACTCCGCCGCACGAAGAGGAGCGTGACGGCTGTGGCAAGGAGGAGGATTGCTGCGTAGATCGGCTTGTTGAAGGTCCCGTTCAAGTCTTTGTCCGTCGCCGGAGCGCCAACGACCAGCACGAGGAGTGTGACCGCCGTCACTCGGGGAATCAGGGCGTTGAGTACGCGGTGTTCCGCGGTCACCGCGAGCGACGAGGTGTTCGCGAGATCAGCGCTGTTGCTCATATCTCCGCCCACCGACCTCACCCGACCGCGATGATGGCCGCGTCCTGGTTGTTGAAGACGACGTGCCCGAGCTTGAGGACGGCTGGACTGTACGGACCGAGCGTGCGGTCGATGAGGATGTAGCGAACCCCGTACTGATGAATCAAGATCTGAAGCGCGCGCGCGTCCGCGTGGTCGATGACCGCGTCATTCAGCTGCTGACGGTGGATGAAGTCCGCACCGGCCGCAGTTCCGGGTCCGGGCGGGATGGGGTACGGGTTGTATGCCTCGATGAATGCCTGCCGTTCGGAGAGCGCCGTGTAGTAATAGAACTTGCCGAACGTCCTGCCGGGATCGATCCAGTGATTGTTGACCGCGAGCACCGCGTTGACCGGTGTGTGATCGCGCAACCAGTACAGCGCGGAGAGCAGACCCGGCACGATCACCGTCCGCCCACTGGCTATCGGCTCGCCGGCGAGCGCGGCACGTGCGCTCGGGAGTGCGAGGATCGGTGACGTGAGCGCCGACACGGCGAGCACCGGGATCAGACCGAGCGCGATCACCCCGGCGTTGAGGCGGCGGCGCATCAATGCCATGACCGCGCACACGATGACGAACGCAATGCCGATCGCGACGATCAGTGCGTAGCGATTGACCTGTTCGCGAGGCGTGGCTACCGAATTCTCAGTGAGCTTGACGATCACGATGAGCAGCGCGAGCCACGCGACGAATGCGGCAACGGCGGTGCGGCGCGAGAATGGGAGTGCGCTTCCCATGTCGAGCCACGCGAGACGCAGGCCCTCGGCCGCCGCAAAGCACCCCGCGACATACCCGGTGTCGAAGAAATAGAGCTCACTGTACGAGCTGTGGTGAACCACAACCGAGATGAGCACGCCGGACACGAACATGCACAGTGGCAGCGCGAAGGCGGCAAGCCGGGGACGATGCCGTCGCCGGAGCATGTAGAGCATGCCCGCGAGAGGAAGCGCCACCGCCGCGAAATCGGCGGCGTAGGCAAACGGGAGCACCACCGCGCGAATGTCCGCATGGTGGATGAGGTTGGCGGCGAGCACCGCCGGTCCGCCCGATAACCAGACGAACAGGTCGATGTGCGTGGCAGGTGTCTGCCCACCGTACACAGCGACATAGGTGAGGATGAAGATGGGGATCCCCAAAGCCACGGCGGCGATCGCCGCTCGCGAGATCTCACGACGTAGCAGGAAGCGGACCACGAGATACAGACCCGTGCCGACGATCACCACCGGGAGCACCGTGGCTTTCGCGCCCGATCCTCCGATCATCAGCAGGGCGATGAGTGCCCAGGCGCCCAGGTCACGCGGCGCCCGCCACGTCTCCGCTCGCACCCGCTCGACCAGGAGATAGACCAACGCGAGGAAGAACATCATCCCGAACGGGAACGTCCAGCTGTCCCAGAGATGGATGAAGACGTTGTCGCCGAAAGGCGTCTTCGTCGACGAGGTCAGGTCGAGCGGACCGAGCAGGAAGATGAACAGGACAGCCGTCACGCCGGTCCACCACGACCGGCTGAGGAGACGGCCCACCACCAGAAGCTGGCAGCCGACAACCAGGACAGTCGGGATGTAGTCGAGCCGCAGCCCGATGACCGGTATCGAAACGCCGCTCACCTGCGCGGCGGCGGCGATGTGGAAGAGCACGAACCACTCGTAGCTCAGCGGGACTCCGACCAGGCCAGGTGTGGTGGGCGGCCAGTGGTGCATCACCTGGGCGATCAGGGAGATGAAATACGGGTAGTCCGGGTACTCGACGACGACGCTCGAGCCGGGCAGGGGGGCGAGCGGCAGGAACATGAGTGTCAGATAGATCAGCCCCAACGCCATCGCGCCGGCGGCGATCCACATCGCCTGGGGCGACATCGGTTCGGCCGGCGTGTCCGCGCGAGCGATGCGCCGCCGCCGCCAGACGACAAGAGCGCAGGGGACCACCACGACGATCGGGTACAACAGGAACAGGTTCCGCATGCCAATCTGCGCCGTGCCGCTGAAGGCCAGGACCTCGAGTGCCTCTCCGATCGGCCATCCCAGCGCGATGGTCACCAGGAAGCCGCTGCGGTGCCCGCGGACCGCCCAGAGGAGGGCGATGCCGGGAAGCGCGACAAACCCGATGTCGTAGGCAACGAATTTGGCGACGTCCGCCACCTTCACGCCGGTGACGAGCCAGCCCACAACGGCAAGCGCCACCACGAAGGCTGCGGGGGCGATCCCGCGTCGCGTCATCCGGGGAGTGTCGCGGTCGGGCCAGTCTTTCGCGCGACAACCACGTCCTGGAACACGTATGACTGGTCCTTCCTTCCGCTCCACGTGCCAAATCGCACCGGCGGGATGACTGCGAGACCATGCGCTGCATGCAGTGAAGCGATGACCTCGGGAGTGAATCCGACCCCGAAGTTCGGATTCGCCGGGTCGCATGCGTACATGCCGTCCCCAATATCGCGGTAGGCGCGGTCGGTGCGCCCAGCTTGCATCGCGGTGATGGCGATCTCGTCAAACACGAAGAAGGTGTTGGCGCAGATGCCACCCGGCTTCAGCACGCGCGAAGTCTCCGCGAGGTAGTGGTCGATGACAGCGCGCGCCAGGTGCGTGTACACCGAGACCGAGAACGCAACGTCGAAGGTCGCATTAGGGTACGGGAACACGAAGTCCTCCGCGCGATTCTGGGCGGGATCCTTGACGTTGACGTAAGGAAGCGGCGCGTAGGAAAACGCAAAGTTCGTGAAGAGTCCATAGGCGCGCTGACACCAGGCGACCGCGGCCGGATCGACGTCGAACCCGCGATACATGCCATCGGGCCCGAGAATCCGTGTCAGCGCTCTGGCAACGCGTCCGATCCCTGAGCCGATGTCGAGCACGGTGCTCGACGGCGTGAGGTCTGCATATGCGACCAGCATGTCCGCGAGACGGTCTCCGCCGGTCGCGAATTCTCGGGCATAACGCGAGCGCTGCGGTGTGAACTTCAGGTTCGGGTTCACCTCGCGCGGCGGGATGAGGCGGTCGTGCGTGCCCTGGATGCGATCGAGCTGGTCATAGGTGGTATGGAGCACGCGGCGCAGCGATATCGCCGCAGCTCGCTTGAGCGATGCTGTCGTCGAGTGCTGCACGGTTGCCATCAGCGCGAAGCCGACCGATCGCCGGCGGGTGCGATCGGGAACGTGCCGTCCAGGACGGCCGCAACCACGCGGTCCATCGCGGGGTCGGACCCTGGGTCGAGGTCCCGGGCGGCGGTGACCTTGATCCTCGGGCTGCTCCTGCCGTCCTCGGTCACCGCCGCCAGGACGTTGTGAAACCTGAAGAAGAACAGCGACGCGTAGCGGCGCGCGAGCTCGCTGGTCCGTGCTCGCTCCGCGGCTTCGGGCGGCGACGCCAGCAGCCGGTCTGCCGCCTCCCAGTAGTCGCCCGGATTGTCCGGGTCGATCGTGAAGCCACGTCCGCGGTAGTGCGTATCAGCCGCGACCACGACGGGGACGCCGCGTGCAGCCAGCTCGAGCCCGACTGTCGACGTATAGACCAGACCGATGTTGGCCAGGTCCATGAACACGTAGGAGCTCGTCGGATCCTCGGCTTGCACCACGCGGACATTCTGGGGGAGGACTCCCGCGTGTGCCGCGATGTGATCGGCCATGCGCTCGCGGGTCGGATGATTGCGCAGGCCAACCTCGGCCGGATGGATCCGGATCACCAGGTCGGCTTCTGGATGCGATGCGGCCCATCCGATCCCGCCCAGCACCCAGTCGCCCATCGATGGGAAGGCGAGATCTCGCCCCACCACGGCACTGTCCCACAGGATATTGCAGAACATGACCACAAGTGGGCGCCCCGGCTCGAGGCTGATCGCATGGCGGATCCGGGAGACGTCCTCGACCGGGTTGCGCCAGAAGTTGTCCAGGGTGCCCGCGCCGCGCCGGCGCGCATCGAGGTACGCGTCGATCTCCTGTGACTCCGCATCGCTGAGGCCCGTGTCTCGCGCGGATTCCCAGACGCGCGGGGGGATGGTGAGCCGGGAGGCCGCCGCCAGCGGAGTCACCACGATCCCGTCGTGGATGAAGCCCTTCTCGTAGGTGGCGAACGGAATCCTCCGCTGCCCTGCGATCACCGACATGATGCTCTCGGCGAAGAACGAGCCGTTCAACATGAAGAGCCGATGGGCACCGGTCCGGTCGAGCATGGTCCGCAGCCCCCGGGCGACCACGATGCCGCTGACCAGGAAGGAGCGATACGCGTCGACGACCTCGGGTGTGTCGGGGAGCGACCCGCGCGAGAGGAACCACGCGACCGAGATGCGAACGAGCTTGCCGAGCGGAAGGCCCTGATCGACATACCGCTCGCAGTCGCTGATCGTGGTCAGCCCGGCGACGCGCTTGCGCGCGATGCTGACCGTCATCTCGACATCCATGACATCACGGAGTGCAAGGCTGTCGAACCCCGCCGCCGCGATCGCACCGGACGCATATTCACGGCACGAGTGACACGGCATCGGCGGTGCCGCGGTCACCGGCATCACGTCGCAGATCGGCAGGCGGCCGCCACAGTACACGAACACCGGGTCGCCGCCCCGGCGGCGTACCGCATGCGCCAGCACCGTCTCAATCGCGAGGTGCATCGACCATCCGCGCCAGCTCATGAAGAGCACACGCTCGCCGCCGGGTTCTGGCGGCTGCGAGGTGGCCGCGATACTCCGAAGCGCCGTCCATTCAGGAGGATCGAAGGGTCGCGGAAGACCGGCCGCCGACGCCGCCTCGCGCCCGATGCCCCAGGCCTCGCGCATACGTCGCTTCCAGCGGGGGTGATTCCACGCCCAGCCGAGCACGCGACGGCGCACGCTCGGCCTCGGAACGTCAGCGGTCACGTCGCCTCGCCACGCCGGGGAACCTATCATCTGGGCGCATGGCGGCTCCCTGCGCCGAATTCGTGATCGGCCCCGACAGCAAGGCTGAAGGCTGCCGGTGAGCGCGCGTGTCTACGGGCGATCCGAGTTCGTCATCGGCGACCGCCCGATCGGTCCCGGGCACCCTTGCTACGTCATCGCAGAGGCAGGGGCGAACCACAACCGCGACCTCCCCACGGCGCTCAGGCTCATCGAGGTAGCGGCCGAGGCCGGAGCGGACGCGGTCAAATTCCAGACGTACACGGCGGAGGGGCTGTACTCGCGGCGAACGCCCGACATCTCATATCTGAAGGAAAACGGGCTGGTCTCGGAGAAGGAGTCGGTCTGGGACCTCATCAAACGAGTCGAGATCCCCTGGGAATGGCACGCGGACCTCGCGCGGCATGCGGCGTCGTCCGGTATCGCCTTCTTCTCGACGCCTTTCGAGGAGGCTGCCGTTGACGTGCTCGAAGCCGTTGGGGTCCCCGCCTACAAGATCGCCTCGTACGAGGTGAATCACCTGCCCCTGATCGAACGCGTCGCACGCACCGGCAAGCCGTTGCTCATCTCGACCGGCATGGCATCGCTGGGCGACATCGAACGCGCCCTCGACACCGCTGCGGCGGCCGGTGCGCAGGATCTGATGGTGATGCACTGTGCGGTCAACTACCCGCCGAGGTTCGCCGATCTCAACCTCCGGGCGATCACCACGCTGCGCAACGCGTTCCAGATCCCGATCGGCTGGTCGGACCACACCCCGGGTCACACCGCCGACGTCGTCGCGGTGACCCTCGGCGCCTGTGCGGTGGAGAAGCACTTCACCCTCAGCCGGGATCAGACCGGTCCGGATCATCCGTTCGCGCTGGAGCCCGGCGAGCTCCGGGGGATGGTCACGGCCATCCGCGAGGCTGAGGACGCCCTGGGCTCGAGCGTGAAGCGGGTGACGGACGCTGAGGCCGACCTCTTCAGGCTCGGCCGCCGGAGCCTGGTCGCCGCGCGCGACGTTCCGGCAGGCGGTGTGCTGGCCCGCGATGACCTGGCGGTCAAGCGGCCCGGATTCGGGATCCCCGTGGATGCGCTGGAACAGGTCGTGGGCAGGCACGTTGCCCATGACGTGGTCTCCGACCAGGTGCTCGAATGGGACGACCTGATCCGCTGACCGCCGGGCAGCCCCGCGCGGAGGTCACCCTGCGGCGGGCCACCGACGACGACTCAGACGTGCTCCTGGCCTGGCGAAACGACCCCGAGGCGATCCGCTTCAGCGTCAGCGGCCGCGGCGTCACCCCTGCCGAGCACGGCGAGTGGCTCTCAGTCCGGCTCGCCGATCCCGGCACCCGTCTGTGGATCGCCGAGCAGGCCGGTGCCCCCGTCGGGCAGGTGCGAGTGGACATGGAGGACGGCATCGGCACGGTGTCGGTCGCCGTGGCTCCGTCGCAGCGCGGGCTCGGCCTGGGCTCGGCGGTGCTCCAGGCCATGGTGGTCGAGATGGAACGTGAGGCGGGCGTCCGGATGCTGCGAGCCCTGGCCCACGCGGAGAACACCGCGTCAATCCGAGCGTTCGAGCGAGCCGGGTTCCACCGCGAGGGCCGTCATGAGCCGGATTTCATCGTTCTCGAACGAAGCGTCGGGGCAGAACGGTGACGCCGGGGCATAATCAGCCAGGTATCCACGTTCGACTGCCATGTCATCCTGGGGGCACCGCATGAGTACCCGATCGCCGTCTGCCAGACCGCTTCGCAGTGAGGTCGCCAAGGCCGTCGCGACCCTCCGCACCGATCCCGGGCTCCTCGGGATGAAGTTGAAGCAGCGGTGGCGGCAGCGGAACTCAGCAGGCCCCGACGGCGCCGTCCGGCGCTCCCCGACCGAAGATCGCGTCGATCGACCAGGACCTGAACGACGTGGTGACCCAGCTGCGCGAGCGTGCGGTGAAGTCCGGGGTCGTCTACAGCGACACAGAATTTCGCGACGCGCTCCGCGGGGCGACGCCGGAGGTGCGATGGGAGTGGGTGTCGCACCGCGACAGCGACATCCTCGCCGGCGCGGCGCTTCCCGCGGCCATCGACATCGGGGGCTTCGATGCGGTCGTGGTTGGTGGCTCCGATGTCAAGACCGCGTACCTCAACGCTCTCCGCTGGGTGGAGCGCAGTGGCTCGGTGACCCCGGTCTTCTGGGTTGGTCAGGGGTGGGAGTATTGCGGTTCGACGATCCCGATCCCGGCCGAGGTCGAAGCCGGCGACATCTACCTCTTCAACCATTTCGCCGACTTCTTTCCGATCAAGGATCCCCTGCTTGTTCGGGTCACCAGCACCGACAGTCGCAGTCACCACGAGCGCTTCCTGCTCATGCTCCCTCAGCAGACCGAGCACTTCACGCTCGACGACCTCCTGCCGGAGCGGGAAGGCACCGCGGTGGTCGAGATTCGGACCACGCACCCGGCACTCACCGGGAACCGGCACCCTCGGTGGCGCGTCTGGGCCGACCTGTTCTGGAAGGACTCGCTCACCAGCCTGCACGGTGCGCATGACTACGGCCCGGACCACATCTGTGAATCGCGGCTTCCGCTGAGCGACCTCACCTCGGCGAGCGTGGTGCTCACGCTGCCGAACTACGATCACCGCCTCAGCACATCCGACAGCGAGGTGCGCTGGACCCGCGGCGACCACAAGGGTTCGTTCCCGCGCGACGACGCACGCACCGTCGAGCAGCTCACCGTTCCAAGAAACGCAGACGGCCCGGAGAAGCCGGGGTTCTGGAGCTACCGCTACCAGGGCCACGGCACCTCGTACTGGTTCGCATTCGACGACGGATCAGGTGAGAACCGTCCCTCGCTGCGCGGCAACCATGAGGTCACCATCGCGCAGGTGGAGCACCGTCCTCCGCTCGCTGCCGAGAAGAAGGAATTCCTCGAGGCGATGGAGCAGCAGGGCTTCCTGTTCTGGCCGCACGGTCTGCCCCTGCTCGACGACTCATCCGAGGTCGAGTTCGGGTTCTCCTTTGAATCAGCGAACCCGCAGGTCTCAGATTTCGTCGCGATCCTGTTCGACGCGAATGGCAAGCTCCTGGACCGTCGCCGGCTGAGTCTTTCCAGACAGGGATATCACTACAAGGACGAGGTGCTGGCGGGCTACGAGGTCGTTGACGGCCGGGTTCCCACGCTCGCTCTCATCAGTGCCGACTGGAAGACGATGAACGTCGATCCACAGCGTATGAACGCGTTCGGCAATCTCGTCGTGCGCAACAAGCGCACCGGCGATCGCGACGTCACCGAGTTCCAGAGTTGCTGGCGGAATCTCAACGCCACAATCGACGGATTCCCGCACTGGCTCCACCCCTCCAAGGGTGTGGTCGGACGCACCAACATCATCGGCCACGTCCGTTCGGCACGGGGTTTGCGCACGGGCATCCTGGCGGTGAACGGCGCGGGCAACCTGCACCACTCCGCACGCGCGACCGTGAAGGTCAAGCTCCACGCACCATCGGGTTCGGCGCGAACCGGCGAGGTGGAGCTGAGCGCGTTCACGGGCAAGGTGGTATGGCTCGACGAGCTCTTTGATGGAATGGAGGCGTTCCTCGGGCCGGGCGGGTACGGCACCATCCTGGTGACGTGTGCCGAAGCCGACGTGAATTGTCAGATCCTCACATGCTCGACGGCCGGCAGCGTCTCGCTGCAGCACATGTGGGGATACTGAAGCCGAGGCTGCAGCCGCGTGCCGCGGGACGGTTCCACTCGTAAGCTCGCGCGCGCCCTCGCAGAGTCCCGCCATCGCGCCCGCCGCCGGCGCAGCCCGCTCGATCCGAACGGGGTCATTGCAACCACGCTCGCTCGCGACCCGATCCACGCGATGGACGTGGGCGCCGCCGGCGGCGTCGCGCCCCAGTGGCGTGACTACCTGCCCGTCCTCGAGGTCGACTGCTTCGAGCCAGACGCCGAGGAGTGTGCGCTGCGACAGCGCGAGTTGCCGCCGAATCTCCACTGGTTCGCGGTTGCGCTCGCGGGCACGACCGGCCGGCGCGAGTTCTACGTGCTCAACCGCGCCACCGGCTCATCGCTGTATCCGCCCAACGATCCGGTGATCCTCGAATACAGCGGGCGTTCATATGCCGGTGTCCGTCGCGTCGTAGAGGTTGACTGCATGTCGCTCGCGGACTTCCTCGCCGAGCACCGCCGCCCGATGCCCAGCCTGATGAAGCTGGACACGCAGGGAACCGAGCTGGAAATCCTTTCGTCGGTCTCTCCGGCGCAGCTCGAGGGACTCCTGTGCGTCGAGCTCGAGGTGGAGTTCCTGCAGCTGTACGAGGGCCAACCGACCTTCACGGACGTGCATGCCTTCATGCTCGACCGGGGCTTTCGCCTGCTCGACCTCCGAACGCATCGCTCCTATCGCAACGCGAACGACGAGGCGCTGCACTACCTGCGCAAGTATCTCGGCACGGCTGCCGGGACCTCAGCGCTGAGCGCGGAGCTGGTGGCGGGCGACGCGCTGTACGTGCGCGATGCGTTCGCTGACGCAGCGTTGGAGTCGAGAGGACGCCTCATCGCCTATCTCTGCCTGCTGCGGATGTACGGCTTCTACGACCTCGCCTTCTGGTTGGTCGAAAGGGCCGCGCGTGCGAGCACGGTCAGCGCGCCGGATGCGAGTGTTATCGCTCGGGACATCGCCACAGGCGCACCGCGGCCCGCTCTCTCGCAGCGTACCGGGGTTGCCGGCGATGTCACGCGACGGCTGCTCTGGGCGATCGGACACGACGACCACGAGGTCTTCTGGACGCGGCGAAAGTGGCCCAACCAGTGACCCTGGGCTGAGCTGCTCGCACGGTCACGCCCCGTCGTGGTTCCCTCGACGCCGAAGCGTTGATGCCGCCAACGAGCGGCCTTCCGCCGCGCGGCGCCGCCTGATGGCCACTCTCCGTTGCTCGCCTGCGATGCGCGCCACCGGCAGGGCCGCGGTCCACAGGGCTTCGGCGGTGACTGAGCGCGCGAGCAGACCGAGCGCGTAGCGGCGACGATGCACCTCGAGGGCGCGACGCTCCTCGGTGGGGGACCATTGGGATGCGACGTCAGCCAATCGCGCGGCAACGCGATCGGTTGCGTGACCGTCGATACGCCCGAGCGCCGCTTCGTACCACGATGCGCAGCCGGTAGCAGCCGGGATCGCCGGATCGGTGAGCATGGCGATGAGCATCTCTCGCGACTCCGCATGACGCACGCACTCGTGCGGCGCGTCGTGAAAGGGAATGAGACCGCCGAGATGGCGCTCATACGCGTCACCCCAGGCCGCGTAGATCACCGCTCGCCGCGCTGCCACTGCTTCGTAGAGCGCGGTGGTCTGAAACCCGACGACGACGTCGGCACCGGCGATCAGGTCACGCGTGTCCGCATCCGGGTCGGCAAGGGTGACTCGCTGCCTCCCGGCGAGCCCGGTGAGGTGTTGGGCGGCCGCGCGACGATCCTGCTGCGGGTGACATTTCACGATGACGTCGCACGTCCCTCCTCGCGCGCACTCGACCAGCGCCGACTCGGTTGCATCGCGCAGCGGCTCCCAGGTGCGAAGCCCCTTGCCCCGGCCGGCACCGGGGACGTAGGCATCGAGCGCATAGCTCAGGAAGAGGACGCGCGGTCGCGCTGACGCAGGCCGGATGGGGGTCGAGGCGTAGACGTCGAACCGTGGCTGCCCGGTCACCTCGATCCGGTCGCCGTCGGCCCCGGCGCGGATCCAGAACTCGCGCTGCCGCTGACTGCACACGGTCATGCAGTCGGCGATGAACGGCGCCTCGCTGCCGAGCTCCGTGCTGAACGTGTCCATAGTCGCCTCCGACACCGTCGTCTCCTTCTGCACCACCACGACTGGAATCCCCAGCCGGTGCGCGGCGGCAGGAAGCGCCCGGACATAGAAGAACGTGTCGGAGGGGAGCACGATGACGTCGAAGGCCCGCTCGAGGTAGAGCCGCCGCACCTCGCCCTCGAGCCAGACCGCGTAGCGACGCCGCGCCGCGGCCAGGGCTGGGTCGTTGAACGCGTGGAGGCCGCGAGCGACCTGCGAGCCGAGCATGCGCAGCGCCGTCGCGCGGAGACGCCGGTAGGGAAAGCGGCGGACGTCAAGCTGTGGATGCGCCTCGAGCGCGCGCAGGTCCTGATCGAAGTAGTGGTCGAGCGCGAGCACGCGCACCGGGCCCATCAGCGCGCGCTCCTGGCCGGCAGGACAAAGCCCATCAATGCCCTGCGCTCGTCGTATGTCATCGCGAACCGCACGACACCGGCGACGTACACGAGGATTGCGGGTATGCAGCTGAGCGCAATTGCGAGAAGGCTGGTGGGCTTCGCGAGGATTGTGGTGAGCCCGACCACGCCGGCGAAGACAGCGGCCCACGGCAGGATGGGAACGATGGCGCCACGGAGAAATGGCTCAATCCCCATCCCGAGCTCCTCAAGGACCAGCCGGATGTACAGCGGGACGGTGATGCCGTATCCGACCAGCGTGCCGATGATGACGCCGGTCACGCCGAGCGGTTTCGCCAGAGCGATCGAGAGGACGAGATTCACCGCCACTGCCAGCGTGACGTAGGCGGTCACGGCCTTGATCCGCCCGATCCCGATCAGGATCGTCAGGGCGATATTGGCCGTGCATGACAGTAACTGGTAGGTGAGGAACAGCTGCGCGGGGCCGACAAACTTCGTGTATGCGCTCCCGACCCATGCCACGATCAGCGGGTGCGCCAGGATCATCGCTGCGATGGTCACCGGCATGGAGAGCGCGAGCGTATAGCGCGTGCCCCGGATCAGCAGGTCGCGCAGCCGGACCCGCGAGTCCTGCGCGCGAAGGTTCGCTGCCGCCGGGACCACCGCTGCCGCGGTGAACGAGAGCGGGTAGGAAACCGCCGATTCCAGTCGCGCGATGATGCTGTAGCCCGCCAGCACGTTGATACCGACCAGCACCGACAGGATCAGCGTGTCCATCTGTGCCCAGATGACACCCATGATCCGGGTGACGAACACCCAGACGCTGAACCCCGCAAGGGGCCGGAGTGCCGCGCGATTGACCAGTCGCGGTGAGATCCGCAGGTCCGGACAGAGGATGCGTGCGGCCACCGCATAGCCGACCGCGGCCAGCACCGTCCCTGAGATCATCGCCGCGCCGAAGGCAACGACGCCCTGCCCGGTGAGCAGCACGATCAATGCGAGCACCGTGTACAGGATCTGACGCGACAGGTCGACCACCTTGATCCACCCGTACCGCTGCAATCCCTGCAGGACGCCGACGAACGCCAGGGCGGGCAAGCCGAAGAAGGCTTCGGCCGCGAACAGGACGAGCAGGAGGTGGAGATCGTTCTGCAGCGCCGCGCCATGGACGTTGGTGAAGATGCGTGTTGCGACGAAGGACAGCGTGAGCAGGATCGCGACGGCGACAACCGCCGCCGCTGAGAGCAGCGCGAACGCCGAACTCACGACCTCGCTGATTCGCTCGCGCTGGCCGCGTCCGTCCGCATCGGCGACGAAGCGCGTCACGCCCGACTGCAGGCCGAGGTCGGAGATGCTGAGGAAGCCGGCGGAGAGTGAGAAGGCCAGCGCAAGGGTCAGGACTCCGTACGGCCCCATCCCGAGATGCCGAACGGCCTCGCCGATGACGACGAAGTTGGCGAGCAGGGAGAGCACACCCACGACGCCGGTGAACAGCGTGTTGCGGAAGACGCGGCGTCCGTGCGCGACCGGCGCGGCCGGGGCCGTCATGTGCGGTGGGCGGCCTCACGTTGCGCGCGATAGCGCTCATTGCGTAAGGGCAGTCCGCTCTGGTCCTGGAGCGCCGGGTCGCGCTTGAACGCCGCGATCACCGCTGCGAGATCGGGCGGCGGCGAGGGCGGCAGCATGTCCAGCAGGCGGCCCACGCGGGCGAGATCAGCCGGGACGTCAACCGTCAGTCGCATCGCCGAGAGATCCGGCTCATGCGCGACATGAGCGGTGCGAAAGTCGTCCATGTGCTCGCGAATCCGAACGGTGACGTGTTCGCGCTCATAGTCGAGCGTGGCCTCCGCATCGACACGGGTGAGACAGGCGGAGGTGAACACCTCGCAGTCGTATCCCTCCGGATACGTCGGAGGCTCGACGTTGCTCGCGTAGTCCGCATCGTTGTCGCTCCGAGCACCGATGACGGAGTCGACGACCGCCGGATCGGTGAGCGGGCAGTCGGCGGTGATGCGCACGATGACGTCCGCACCGTGCTCGCGCGCTGCCATCACATAGCGGGTGAGGACGTCGGCTTCGGGCCCGCGCGTGACGCCGGCGCCTGATGCGACGGCCAGCGCCGCAACCTCGTCATCGCCCGCGCCATCGCTTGTGGCAACCACAACTCGGTCCACGAGCGTGGCTCGCGACACGCGCTCGATGACATGAGCGAGCACCGGCCGTCCCTGGAGGGGTGCCAGCACCTTGCGAGGGAAGCGTGTCGACCCGCAGCGCGCCTGGATCACCGCGACGGTGGTCATCAAGCGGCTCGAGCCGCGACGAGGTGGCGTATCTCCGCGGCGACCCGCGCAGCGCCCCGTCCATCGACAAGGGTGCGACCGCGCGTCGACATCTCGGCACGCCGGATCGGATCGTCGAGCAGCGTCAGACATGCGCCGGCGAGGTCCGCCGGGTCCACCACGACCGCGCATCCGGCGGCGGCGAGGGCTGCTGCCTGCGGTCCCTGGTTGCTCACCGCAGCCGTGATCACCGACGGGCATCCGGCGCACGCGGCCTGGACCGCGGTGGTGCCGGCGGCGCCGACGTAGACGGTGGCCGTGCCCAGACTCTCGGCGAGATCCGGTGGTGCCACCAGCAGATGTTCGCGCGGCCACGCGTCGCCGGCGAGCTCGATCGAGTCGGGACCGACGACTCGGGTCACCGTGACGGCGGGGTCGCGATCCAGGAGTGCGTGGCTGACGGCGAGTCCGAGCCCCGCCGGGTCGGTTGCGCCGGTCGAGACCAGCACCGACCGCGGTTCGCGCGCGCCCCGCGATGCCATCTCTCTCGCCCTCACAACCGACGCTCGGATCAGCGCGTACGCGGCGCCGCCCACAAAGGCGCGCGCGCCCTCAGGTCGCAGGGCGTCGCCGCCCGGCGAGGGGTTGACCGCCAGGTCGCAGTCCGCCGGGAGGCGAAGGTCATCGACGACAGTCAGCGGCGCGCGTTCGCGCAGCCGCCGCTGCAGCTCGATATCGAAGACATATCCATCGAGGACGACGACGTCGAACGGAGGCGAGGCAGCAACCGCCGACGCAACGCGCAGAGGCGTGTCGCCGCGAGCCTCGAGGGGCGTGTGACCGCGATCGATGACCCGCCGTCGCAGTCCTGCATCGTCATCCGGCACCAGCACCACCACCTCGAGCTCCGGCTGCAGCGCATCGGCAAGGGCGAGCATGCGCTCGATATGGCCCAGCCCGACGCCGCGGCCGCAGTCGGCGGCGAGCAACGCCCTGGGGGTCACGACCGGATCGCGCCTGCCGCTGCCCAGACATGGATGCGCTGCAGGGCCAGGACGACGTCGTCCTGGTCGGAGACGGTCATGGCCGGGTAGAGCGGCAATGTCAGCAACTGTTCGGACAGTCGCTCGGCGCGGGGTGCCATGCCCGGGACGCCGCCGCGCTCGCGATACAGGGTGAGCAGGTGCACCGCCGGGTAGTGCAGCGTCGCCTCGATCCCTTCCGCGCGCAGCGCATCGATGACATCGTCACGTTCCCATCCGAACCCGGCCGGATCGATCTCGATGGGGTACAGGTGCCATGCGCTCCGCCGGCCTGCCGGGCGGGGTGGAAGGCCGATGCCGGGGATGTCGATCAGGATGGCGTCGTACCGGTCCGCGATCTCGCTCCGCTCCGCGACGACGCTGTCGAGACGCCGCAGCTGGGCGATGCCGAGCGAAGCCTGCAGGGCGGTGAGGCGGTGGTTGTCGCCGAGCATGGTCACGTCGTATCTCCAGAGCGCGCCTGTGCGCTCGTCGGCGGTGCTGGTCATCCCATGGTTGCGCAGCTTGCGAATGCGATCCGCGATGCCGGCATCCGAGGTCAGACAGGCGCCGCCCTCTCCGGTGGTGATCTGTTTCACCGGGTGAAAGCTGAGCGTGGTGATGTCTGCCAGCGATCCGACCGGACGCCCGTCCAGCGAGGCGCCGAGTGAGTGCGCGCTGTCGGCGATCACCGGAAGCGGTCGCGGCAGCGCGGCCTTCAGCGCAGCGATGTCTGACGGGAGACCCGAGTAATCGACGGTGATGACGGCCTTGGTGCGTGGAGTGACCGCGCGCGCGACCGACTCGGGGTCGAGGCATCGGTCCTCGCCAACGTCGGCGAACACCGGGGTCGCACCGGCGCGGAGCACAGCATTCGCGGTGGCCACGAACGTCAGCGGAGTCGTGATGACCTCATCGCCCGGTCCGATGCCGAGTGCGAGCACGGCGAGGTCGAGGGCGACGCTGCCGTTGGCGACGACCACCGCATGGTCCACCTTGCAGCGAGCAGCGAGCGCGTGCTCGAAATCAGCGATCAAAGCGCCCCCGGTGAGGGTCCCGGAGCGCAGCGCCGCAACAACCGCCGCGATATCGGCCTCGTCGAGGTGGTGCCGGCCGTACGGGAGTGGCTGGACCCGGATCGGCGTGCCGCCGGCAATCGCCGGCGGGCTGGTCAGGCTCATCCGACCGGCGCCGGCACCGCTGTGGTCGTGTGCGGCACCGTGGCGAGCAACTCGCGAAGCTCGGCGATGTCGAGCCACTTCGTGTTGCGGTCGCTGCTGTAGACGAAGTCCTCCGCCACCGGTGTGCCGTCGTTGGTGTCGAGCGGGCTCCAGAAGGAATGTTCCGGCTCGACCACGTAGCACCAGCCCTTGTCGACGGTGTGGCGCGCCTCCTCCGAGGTGATCAGCGACTCGTGGAGCTTCTCGCCGGGCCGGATCCCGGTGTAGCGGACCGGCAGTCCCGGGGCGATCGCCTCGGCAAGGTCGAGCACCCGCGTGCTCGGGATCTTGGGCACGAACACCTCGCCGCCGGACATGGCGACGAAGCAGTCGGCCACGAACTGCACCGCCTGGTCGAGCGTGATCCAGAAGCGGGTCATGCGCTCATCGGTCACGGTGAGCTCGCCGGCGCCTGCCGCCGACTGGTCGCGGAAGAGCGGCACCACGCTTCCACGCGATCCGACCACGTTGCCGTAGCGCACGCAGGAGAGCCGCGTGGCGTGCTTGCCGGCGTACACGTTGGCCTGGACGAAGAGCTTCTCCGCGCAGAGCTTGGTCGCGCCGTAGAGATTTGCCGGGCTCACCGCCTTGTCGGTGCTCAGCGCAAGGGCGCGTGGCACACCCGCGTCGAGGCACGCCTCGGCCACGTTCTGGGTCCCCAGGATGTTGGTCTTGATGGCCTCGAACGGGTTGTATTCGCAGACCGGGACGTGCTTCAGCGCGGCTGCGTGGATGACCACGTCGGCGCCCTCGATGGCGCGACGCAGCCGGTCGCGATCTCGAACGTCGCCGATGAAGAAGCGGAGCCGCGGGTCGTCGAACTTCCGCTCCATGTCGGTCTGCTTGAGCTCGTCGCGGCTGAAGATGCGGATGGCGGCCGGATCCCAGTTCGCGAGCGCGGTGCGCGTGAAATGCTGGCCGAAGGAGCCGGTGCCCCCGGTCAGCAGGATGGTCCGGCCCTCGAAGTGATTCACAGTCGATCCTCGTCTAGCGCCCGCATGCCTCCCCGGTAGCCTAAGCGACGCCAGCGGGAATGCGCAGAACGCCATTTCGGCTCACTCCTCTAGCCTTTGATGGTCGGCGGCCGCCAGAGGCCGGAGCCACATCCAGGAGTCAGCCTGATGGAACTCGCCCTTCATTTCATGAACTTCACCCTTCCGGGTGGGAGCAGAGCACTCGGACCCACCCTCGCGGCAACCGCCCAGGCGGCCGAGGAGTCCGGCTGTTCGACCTTCACCATGATGGACCACTGGTTCCAGATGGAGGGCTTCGCGACCGCCCAGGATCCGATGCTGGAGGGATACACCTCACTCGGCTTCGTCGCCGGCAAGACCGAGCGGATCACGCTGTCGCTGATGGTCACGGGCGTGACCTACCGATACCCAGGCCTGCTCGCCAAGATCGTCACCACGCTCGACGTGGTCTCCGGCGGGAGGGCGATGCTGGGCATCGGGGCGGCCTGGTACGAGCGCGAGCACCTGGCGCTCGGCGTGCCCTTCCCGCCGATCGCCGAGCGGTTCGAACGGCTCGAGGAGACGCTGCAGATCTGCAATCAGATGTGGAGCGACAATGACGGGCCCTACGACGGCAAGCACTACCACCTGGCGGAAACCCTCTGCCACCCCGAGCCCGTGCAGCTGCCTCGCCCGCCGATCCTCATCGGCGGTGGCGGTGAGCGAAAGACCCTCAAGCTGGTTGCGCGCTACGCGGACGCGTGCAACCTCTTTGCGCTCGGTCCCCAGGAGGTGCAGCGCAAGCTCGACATCCTCGCCCAGCACTGCGAGGCCGAAGGCCGCGACATGGCCACGATCAAGAAGACCATCCAGGGCGGCGCCGACCCCACCAAGGATCTGGACGGGTTCCTCCGGGAGATGGAGGAGTACGCCAAGCTCGGAATCGACATGGTCGGCGTGCGCAACACCTCACCCGACCCGGTCAGGACCGCGAAGGAACTTGCCCCGGTCGCGTCGAGGCTCGCCCAGATCGGTCACTCATGAACGGGAGCTTGATCCCGCCTGGATCGCGGGGTCAGCCGGGATCAGGCTGTCTGTAGCAGTTATGCTACGCTGCCCACGTGGACATTCCCGCTCGCGAACTGCGCAACGACGTAAGCGGAGTCCTCCGCCGAGTTCGAAGGGGGTGAGCGTCTTCGGGTGACCGTGAGCGGCCGGCCGGTCGCCGAACTCGTTCCGCTGGCGGACCGGCCCCGCTCCATACGCTGGCAGGACCTGATGCAGGACGTCAACGACTGGCGCGCGGATGCAGCCCTCACGGATGATCTGAGACGGCTTGTGCCCGACACGACTGACGACGTCCCGATGCCGTGACCGATGACAGCGATGGCACCGCCCTCGCCGACACATCACTTTTCATCGCCATCGAGCAGCGACGCCCAGTCTCGGGCCGCGCGCCCGAAAGGATTGCGGTATCGGTCGTTACTGTCGGAGAGTTGCGGCTCGGCGTCCTCGCGGCCACCGATGCGACTGCCCGGGCTCGCCGGCTCGAAACACTCACACGAGTAGAGGCGCTCGATCCGCTTCCCATCGACCGCCGAGTTGCGCACGCATGGGCTGCCCTTCGGCTCACTCTTCGCGATGAAGGCTGGCGAATGCCGCTGAACGACTCGTGGATTGCAGCCACGGCCATGGCCAACCGACTTCCCGTGGTGACGCAGGACGGCGACTACGACGGCATCCCGGGCCTCGCCGTGATTCGCGTCTGATCGGGGCTTTAGGCGGCGCGGCGTCGGACCAGCCACACGGCGGTGGCGATCAGCGCCAGGGAAAGCACCAGGAGCCAGCTGCCTTCGATCCACTGGAACGGCCAGAACAGGCCGGCCGGCTGGTAGGTCGTCAACTGCGTGTAGCCGTGCTGGATCAGATACTGCACGGGGTCGCCAAGATTGGCAGGGGTTGCCGGCCCCGGTTGAAACAGTTCCTGGGTCACCGCGCGCACGTCGACCCGGGCGAGCGTGTTGTTGATCATCTCCAGGCTCGCCGGACTTCCGCCCCTGAACCACCCTTGATTGATGACCAAGGCCTGGACGGGGATGTTCGCCTTGGTGGTGACCACAGGCGCGGTGTAGTGCGGTCGCAGGAACCCTCCGGCCGCGAAGGCGAGCCCGGCCCATACGACGATCGTGGCGACCATCGCCGGGACGACGCGACGGAGTAGGAAGCCGGCGAGGATTCCGATGGCGAACGCGGCCAGCGTCCACGCAGCGAGCGCGACCCCGAGGAGGTCGAACAGGGTCGGATACAGCGGGCCGTTGTTGTCGCCCGCGCCGAAGATCGGCTGGACGTACCAGGAGACGAGCCCGCTGAACGCTCCGGCGGCCAGGGCCATCACGACCGCGAGCGGCACCAGCTGGGCAATGGTCCACCGTGCTCGCCCGAAGCCCTGGGTCCATGCATAGCGGTAGGTGCCGGTCTCGAGTTCCCTGGCCAGCAGCGGCGCACCGGTGAACGCTCCGATCAGCGCCGGGATCACCTGAAACAGGCCAAGGGTGATCCCGACGCCGGGCGCATACGCATCCAGGAAGCGGCCGGCGACCTGCTGGCAGACGGCCGAACTTGCCGGCCGGCAGTTGCTCACCGCGGCGTAGGCGAGGTGCATCCCCAAACCCGTGATCGCCAGGTACGCACCGGCGGCGCCGAACAGCGCGACGATTCCCGCCAGCGCGAGCCGGTGCTGCCGCCAGGTGATCCAGGCCATCCGCCGCCACGGCAATGGCCGCATGCTCAGGTCCTCTCGCGCCCGCGGGATCATCGTAACTGCGCTCAATTCCTCACTCCCATCGGCTGCACGATCGCCGGACGCGCCGCACTGGGCAGCGCCCCGGCCGCGGGGTCGCGCATGTAGGCGAGAGTCAACTCCTCCAGGCTCACGGGATGGCTCTCCCATCCCGGAGGGATCGGGCCGGTTACACCGTTGTTTCTGACCAGCAGGTGGGTCAAAGCCTCACCGCGCCTGGCGTGAACCACGTTCAGACGTTGGGTGTAGTCGCGGGCGCCGGCGGCCGGTCCGGTGAGCACCTGGTGACTGGCGAGCAGCTGATCGACCTGGCCCGCCACCTGAACGCGTCCGCCCGACATCAGGACGAGGTAGTCGGCCACCCGCTCCAGTTCGGCCAGCACGTGCGAGGAGAGCACGACCGACAGGCCGTCGTCGGCGATCGCGGCCATTACCGTGGCCATGAAGTCATGCCGGGCGAGCGGGTCGAGCATCGCCATCGGCTCGTCGAGCACCAGCAGCTGGGGATGCCTCGCCAGCGCAAGCGTCAGTGCCAGCTGCGCCTGCTGGCCGCCCGACATCCTGCCGGCCTTGCGTTCCGTCGGGATGGCCAGTTCGTGCAGCCGAGCCTTGGCATAATCGTCGTCAAACCGCCGGTTCAGGTTACGAGTCATGTGCAGCATGTCGGCGGCGGACAGGCTCATGTAGAGCGGGGTGTCCTGAGCGACGAACGCGATGCCGTCCAACGCCTCCGGAGACCCCGCGGGCCTGCCGCCGAGGACGGTCACGGTTCCTGCGGTCTGGGCGGCCAGCCCGACGACGAGGTTCAGCAGGGTCGTCTTGCCTGCGCCGTTGGGCCCGACCAGAGCGGCCACGTGCCCGTCGGGTATCGCCAGGGTGCACTCGCGCAGCGCCCAGGACTTGCCGTAGCGCTTGCCCAGGCCGTTGGATTCGACGATGTTCATGCGACGCCCTCGGTTGCGCCGTGCGCGACGTCACGGTCGCCGGAGCGGCTGCCGCGGTCACGCACATCCCGCAACACGCTGGTGAAGAGCGCAACCATCCCGTCCTCGTCCAACCCCGCCGTTTCGGCGGTGTCCAGCCAGGCGAGCAGTGAGCGACGCAGCCGGGTGAGCTCGGGCAGGGTTGCCTGGCTGAGGGTCGCCCGGACGAATGTGCCCTGGCCAGGGCGCCCCGTCGCCAGGCCCTTGATCTCGAGCTCGCGATAGGCCTTGAGCACGGTGTTCGGGTTGATGGCCAGCGAGGCGACCGCATCCCTCACCCTGGGCAGTTGGTCGCCGGGCTTGAGGTATCCAAGCCGCATCGCGTGCTCGACTTGTTGGACGAGTTGGAGGTGGGTCGGCACGCCTGAAAGGGGGTCGAGCCGGAACTCAATCATCGACGCCGGTCCGCGAGCGGTTTCCGCTCTGCGGTCATCGCTGCTGACTGATTTATCTATTGTCATAAGACAAGGCTACAGCAGAATGCTATGCGCGTGCCACCGTGGCGAAGCGGCTGATCTGCAGGACAAGTCGAACTCGACCCATTGGCGACGCGGCCCATCTCGTGTGGATGCTCCGCCGGATCCCATTGGAAATGATCTTCTATAGCGCCACCAGCCACCCGGCCCTCCTCGAAATCGTCAACGAACGCCAGGTCGGGTTTCGGCTCGTCGACACCAACCAGGAGGATTGGGACCGCGCCGTCGAGGTGATGGTGCTACTCGCCAAGAATGGCAGGCATCGCGCAGTCGGAATCCCTGAGCTTCTCGTCGCCGCGGTTGCGGAGCGCCATGGGCCCACGCTCGTCCATTACGACAGCGACTTTGATCACGTCGCCCTGGTCACCGATCAGCCAACGCGTTGGTTGGCGCCTCGTGGGAGCTGGTGACCCCTGCTCGGGGCGCTCTTCGAATCGCTCGTGGCGCTCTCGATCCGCGTCCTTGCGCAGACATGCGACGCAACTGTGAGCCACCTTCGCACCAGGGAAGGTCGTCACGAGGTCGATCTGATCGTCCAACGTGATGACGCCAAAGTCGTCGCTTTCGACGTGAAGTTGGCAGGCGACGTCAGCGACGACGACGTGCAGCACTTGCGCTGGTTGCAGTCCAAGCTCGGCGACGATCTGCTGGACGCGGCGGTGATCACCACCGGACGGGAGGCGTATCGACACCGCGATGGGATCGCGGTGATTCCCGCAGCCCTGGTTGGCCCTTGAGCTATGAGGTCGCCATTCGAGCGGCCCCATGAGTTGCAACGGGGAACTCACCGCACCTGCGCGAACCGTGACCGCCCGCTGGCACTCGCTCCTGACGGCAATCCGACCTCTGCCCTCTTAGGGAGAGGTGACTCTCGCGCCGAGGGCGGCGGTCACCCGGTCACATTCGAATTTGG
>CAVPTG010000017.1:0-7607 GCA_963708605.1 Candidatus Dormiibacterota bacterium
TGAAACGTCGCATCTCGACAGTCGTGGCGGTAACCGTGGCGATGCTGCTCGTCGGCGCCTGCGGCAACTCGGGAATCCGTCCGTCGTTTCTGGTGCGCTACTACCGCGGCATCGCGCCCGGCGTCCCCGGCCTGGGCGAAGGCGGCGCTGTGCGCGATGACGCCGTGTGGGGGGCGCCCGGCCGGATGGCGGTGGTGACCTGGGGGAGCGGATGGTGCCCGGGACTTCCGGGTAACCTCGTCGTCCCCCAAGCGACCAGTCTGCGGTCACGGTCATACACTGCGGACTCCGGCCCGTGCACCGCCGACCTCGCCTGCGACCACAAGCATCATCACGACCCCCGCCGCGCTCGACGTGAGCCAGAGCGTGACAGTCGCGATCATCGACGGCAGCTACAGACAGCGCCACGCGTGACCCTGCCGCCGCGGTGAGCGGGCTATTCCGTGGGAGGTGCGCTCGGCGGACCGGCCGCGGCGCCGGCGACCGCCTCGGCCTTTTCCTTCTTCTCGCGGCGGGGGCCCTTGGGTACGAGGCGCATCTTGACCTCGTCTTCCACCACCTCGACGATCACCGCATCACCCGGACCGTGCTTGAGGCGGAGCAACTCCTCGCTCAACGGGTCCTCGATGACGCGCTGGATCACACGCCGCAGTGGACGGGCGCCGTAGATCTTGTCGAAGCCTTCGGTGACGAGCTTCTCCTTGGCGTCGTCCGAGACGGTGAAGGTCAACTCCTGCGCCGCCAGGTGCATCGCGACCTTGGCGAGCAGCAGGTCGACGATCTGGCGCATCTGCGGATGGTCCAGGCGCTGGAAGACGACCACGGCATCCACACGGTTGAGGAACTCTGGACGGAACTGCTTCTTGAGCTCGTCCATGATGCTGTCGCGCATCTTGCCGTGCTCCGACGACGACGCCCGCTCATCCGGAACCGCCGGCTGGAAGCCGAGCGACATGTTGAGCTTCAAGCCGTGGACGCCGAGGTTGCTGGTCATGATGATGATCGTGTTGGCGAAGTTGACCGCCTTGCCCTTGGCGTCGCTCAGGCGGCCGTCCTCGAGGATCTGCAACAGCATGTTGAAGACCTCGGGGTGCGCCTTCTCGATCTCGTCGAAGAGAACCACGGAGTACGGGCGCCGGCGCACCGCCTCGGTGAGCTGGCCACCCTCGTCGTACCCGACGTAGCCGGGCGGCGATCCGACCAGCCGCGCGGTCGAGTGGCGCTCCATGAACTCGCTCATGTCGAGTCTGATGATCGCGTCCTCGTTGTCGAAGAGGAACGCTGCCAGCGCACGCGAGAGCTCGGTCTTGCCGACGCCGGTCGGGCCGAGGAACATGAACGAGCCGATCGGCCGCTTGGCGTCCTTGAGGCCCGCGCGCGCGCGGCGCACGGCCTGCGAGATGACCTTCACCGCGTCGTCCTGTCCGATGAGACGCTTGTGGATCTCCTCCTCCATGCGGAGCAGGCGCGAGGTCTCCTCTTCCACGAGGCGCGAGACCGGGACACCGGTCCACGACGAGATGATCTCCGCGATGTGCTCCTCGGTCACGTCCGGGACGGTCGCGCCGAGCTCGTCACGCCACTTGGTCTCCTGCGAGACGTACTTGTCCTTGAGCTTCTTTTCCTTGTCGCGGAAGTTGGCCGCGGTCTCGTAGTCCTGCGCCGCGATCGCCTCTTCCTTCTGCGTCTGCAGCTCGCGGATCTCGCGCTGCATCGCCCGAAGCTCTTCGGGAGTGGTGGTGAGCTTCATGCGCACGCGCGCGCTCGCCTCATCGATGAGGTCGATCGCCTTGTCCGGCAGCGAGCGGTCGCTGACGTAGCGCACCGACAGCTCGGCGGCGGCCTTGAGCGCTTCGTCGGTGATCGTCACGCGATGGTGCTTCTCGTACAGCGGACGGATGCCGTGCAGGATCTCGATGGTCTCTGCGAGCGACGGCTCGTCGACGAACACCGGCTGGAAGCGGCGCTCGAGCGCCGCGTCCTTCTCGATGTACTTGCGGTACTCATTGAGCGTTGTCGCGCCGATGCACTGAATCTCGCCGCGCGCAAGCGCGGGCTTGAGGATGTTCGCGGCATCGATTGCGCCCTCGGCGGCGCCGGCGCCGACCAGCGTGTGCAGCTCGTCGATGAAGAGGATCACCTCACGCGACGCGCGAATCTCGTCGAGGATCTTCTTCAGGCGCTCCTCGAACTCGCCGCGGTACTTGGTGCCCGCGACCAGCGCGCCCATGTCGAGCGTGAGCACGCGCTTGCCCATCAGCGACTCGGGGATGTTGCCCAGGATGATCTGCTGCGCGAGCCCCTCGGCGATGGCGGTCTTGCCGACACCGGGCTCACCGATGAGCGCCGGGTTGTTCTTGGTGCGCCGGCTCAGGATCTGCACGACCCGCTCGATCTCCATCGCGCGTCCGATCACGGGGTCGAGCGAGTTCTTGATGGCGAGGTCGGTCAGGTCGCGGCAGAACTGGTCGAGCAGCGGCGTCTTGGAAGGCTTCTTCTGCGCTTCCTTCGACTCCTCGTCGATGCCCGAACTCGTGGAGCAACTTGTCGATCTCGCCGCGAACCTTCTCGAGGTTGGCGCCGAGGTCCTCGAGGACGTGCGCGGCGATGCCCTCACCCTCGATGAGCAGCCCGAGCAGGAGATGTTCGGTGCCGACATAGTTGTTGCCCATGCGGCGCGCTTCTTCGAAGGAGATCTCAATGACCTTCTTGACGCGCGACGTCGGGATGATCTGCTGAATGATGATCCGCTCGTTGCGACCGAGCACCGACTCGATCGTGCTGCGAACCTTGTTGATCTCGACGCCGAGATTGTTGAGGACCTTGGCGGCAAGACCCTCGCCTTCACGGAGCAAACCAAGCAGCAGGTGCTCTGTGCCGATGTACGAGTGATGCGAACGCTCAGCCTCCTCTTGCGCAAGCGTGAGCACCTTCTTCGCCCTTTCGGTGAAGCGCTCGAACGGGTACAAAACCGCCTCCATTGCCCTTCCGGCCCCCCCGTGGATGGAAAGGGTCAGACGCCGGGCACTGCTCTAACGTCCCCCATTATGCCCGGGTCGGTCGACAGCTAAGCAACTTTGTAAACACGGGCTGGTAGCTCCGTCGAAACGGCCCCGTCGCTGCGCACAACAGTCAAGGTCGCGAGCTTGGTACCCGCGCCCTACGCCTCCGGCTCGGTCGCCTCCGCGTCAGGGGTTTCGCCGGGCGCGTCGTCAGGCGCCTCCACGTCGACGTCTGCAGCAGCGCCGGCGGGTTCCTCCATCGGCCTCCAGTCGGACGCGACGTCGTCGCCGGGCCTCGCTCGGCCTCGACCTCGGCTTCCTCGTCGTCGGCGCTTCATCTGCGGGGGTCGTCTGCGCCGGCGCGTTGCCGCCGCGTCATCGGAGCGCGCTGCCGGGCATCTCCTCAGCGGTGGCCGGCCGCCGCGACGCTCGACGCTCGCGGGCGCGGTGCCCTCAACCCCGGCATCGGTGAGTGCCGCGGCCATCGGGGATAGGGCCGTCGGCGGCATCACTGTCATCGTCGTCATCCTCTGGATAGTCATATGACGGTGGTGTGATCTCGTCACCCTCACCGGTCGGCCCGCCGCCGTGCAGCTGACGCAGGGAGAGGCTGATGCGGCGGCGGACCTTGTCCGCGCTGAGCACCATCACCTCGACCTCCTCCCCAACCTTGAGGACGTCTTCGGTACGTTCGACGTGATCCCACGACAGCTCGCTGATGTGGAGCAGGCCCTCGACCCCGTCGGCGATCTGAAGGAATGCCCCGTACTTCTTGGTCTTGGTGACGATGCCGGGCACGGCCTTCCCCGGCGGGAACTGCTGCTCGATGGTGTCCCAGGGGTCCTGTGACATCTGGCGCAGCGAGAGGCTGATGCGCGACAGCTCGGGGTCGAGCTTGATGACCTTCACCGAAAGGTCGTCACCCACGGTCAGCACATCGCTCACATTGTTGATGCGATCCCAGGACAGCTCGCTGATGTGGATGAGGCCGTCGGCGCCACCGAGGTTCACGAACGCACCGTAGGAGGTGACTCCGCTCACCTTGCCGGTGATGACGTCGCCGACCTTGAGCTTCTCGAACAGCTCCTCACGCTGGCGCGCGCGATCCTCATCCTGGGCCGCGCGCTGCGACACGATGAGCCGGTTGCGCTTGCGGTTGACCTCGAGGATCTTGACCGGGATCTTGGTGCCGACCAGCTCCATGAGGTTGCCGCTGAACTGGCGTGCCACCTGGCTGCTGGGCAGGAATCCGCGCAGACCCATGATGTTGACGATGAGCCCGCCCTTGTTCTGCTCGCGCACCTCGGCGTCGAGGATCTCGCCCTCGGACTCCTTCTCCGCGACGGCCTGCCAGATGCCTTCCGCCCGCGCCTTGCGCAGGCTCAGGACGACGTTGCCGTGCTCATCCTCGGGCTGGATGATGTAGACCTTGACCTGGTCACCGGAGTTGAGGGTGACCGGCCTGCTCGCCGCGTGCGGACAGCTCGCGGTTGGAGATGATCCCCTCGCTCTTCGCGCCGATGTCGACGAGGACCTCGTCGGGATCGACGCGGACGACGACACCGTCCACGATGTCACCGTGGGCCAGGGCCCTGATCGAATTCTGGTCCTCCCGCAGGAGGTCCTCCATGGTGAGCGTCTCGGGCTCCTGGGCCGTCGTCGGGGTCAATGCTCTCCTTTGCTCGTACCTCCTGCCTTCAGAACAATCCGTCTCGCCGGTCAGGGATGCGGGCTTTCGCCTTCAAATGATCGTGTTTGGGGCGTGAATGGCGCGTTTGCGCCGATGCCATCACGATCTCGCCGAGTGTATCACCCAAGGCAGATCGAACCCTTTCGCCGATTCGTTGCACACCGTTGGCGTCGCCGCGACAGCGCCATCAGCGAGGCGTCGCAGCCGCCGTGCGACGCTGCGCCACGCAATGCGAGTGACCATCACCTGCGAGGAATGCGGCGAGCGCCACCGTCTCGAACGGCGTGTGACCGAGCCGGGTCCCATCTGGATCGTGTGCCACAACTGCGAGCTCCCGCTGCAAGCGGTGCTCGACGGTGTGACATCCCCGACCACGGCTCCTGCAGCCCAGCCCTCCCGGACCCCGTCCGCGTGGGCGGGCGTCGTCGACTTCCGCGCCGTCTGAGCGACGTCGCTCCTCCGGGAGCCCCGTCGCCGGCAGCTCGAGGAGGGGGCGGAGGGGACTGATCGGGGTGGTCCTGATGACGGGACCTGAGCTACGCTAGCCGTCATGGCGACCACCTCCGCGCCGACGCCCACCAAGGCTCCGGCTCCGGCCAAAGCACCGGGACGCCAGGAGCGCGACCAGCGTGAGTTCGGTTGGAACGTGATGGTCTGGAACGATCCGATCACCCTGATGTCATACGTCGTGCTCGTGCTGCGCAAGCTCTTCGGCTACGACCATGCGACGGCGACCCGCCTGATGCTGCAGGTGCACAACGATGGCCGAGCCGTGGTTGCCACCCAGCCGCGGGAGCAGGCGGAAGTGTCGGTCGCGCAGCTGCACTCGTTCGGGCTCCAGGCGACCCTGGGCCGTCCCTGAGCCGCCGGGGAGCTCGGTAATGGCCCAGGTGCTCCGTCGCCGCGGGCGGATCCAGGTGAAGGTGGACAAGCGCGAACGTGAGGCGCTGATCGGCATCATCGATTCGCTGAGCCCGCGACTCGCCGCACCCCTGGCCACAGCCCCGCGCGCGTACGACGACGCCAAGCTCCAGGCCGAGTACGACCGCTGGGTGCGGCCGGACATCGAGAAGGGTCGCGAGGTGGACCTCACCATGGTCCGGGACGCGCTCAGTGGCGGCGAGGACACCCTGCCGCTCACCGAGGCACAGACGCTCGCCTGGCTGCGCGCGTTCAACCACCTCCGGGTGGCCGCGGGCGAGATCCTCGGCATCGAGGGCGACGGCTGGGAGGACACGGCGACCGACGCGACCAAGCAGAAGCCCGAGTACGGCGTCCTCATCGCCCTGGGGTATCTCCAGGAGGAGTTGGTCGCTGCCCAGCCCTCGACTCGTAAGGGGCCGGCGTCGGGTTGATGGTGTCGCTCTCCCAGTGCACCGTCTGGTCGGGGCTCACTCGGAGTGCCTCCAGCCGGCCGTCGGCAAGCAATGCGGCGATGCACCTTGTACTGCCGGCGACGTAGGTGCTCATCAGGTCGATATCGGTAGCCACGCACCAGGTTCGGTCATCCGGCCACCACAGGCTCGCGCTTTCGGGCCATCCGCTTCCCGAGAATGCGGTCCCCGCGGCGCTCAGCGGGCCACGAAGCAGTGCCATCTTCCGCTGCGGCATCGCAATCAGCGGCAGCGTCCGAGCCGAAAAGGAGCATTGCCGTATCCCTCCCACACGCCGAACCAGCATTCTGAGGGCGTTGTGGTGAAGCCGGCGAGCACGTCGGCGAGGCTCTTGGCGAGCCGGGGAGGCAGAGACCCTATGGAGGGCGCGTGGTCCCAGACCCCCGGCTGACCGGCGTTTCGCCCGAACTTCCAGTCGCCCGTGATGGCGACCCACTCGATGGCCGCGTGGGCGATGCGACCGTTCGCGGCCGCAACCTGCGACCACGCAACGTCGACCGTGCCGCCGCCGGCGGCATCGCTCGACGCCGGGTGGAGGATTCGCGCGTACCCGTCGAAGGTCACCGGTACCAGTGATCCGACGCCTTTCCGAAGTCGCGCACGTTTTCGACGATCCACTCCGCGCTGCTCACGTCGTCGACAAGGTGGAGGTCGCCGAACACGGCTACGTCGGCCACGGCTCGCCGCTACCCGCCTGGGTCCGTGTAGACATGGACCTGGGCCCCGACGGCGACGCACAAGCGAGTGCTCGGACACAGAACCCTAGGGCTTCGATCCCGCCTGCGGTGACCTGCTGCCTCGTCCACGCACTTGCTCCGCCAGTCGGGTCGTGCGTGACGAAGACGGAATCCGATTGCGGTGCGGCGATACAGAACGTCGTGCTCGGGCACGAGATGCTGATGAAAAAGCGCGAGGCGTCAAGGCTGGCGCTCTTCCCGGCGCCGGCGCCGCCGGTGGGATCGGAGGACGTGACCACGCCCCCTTGGGTGTAGATCGCGACACAGAGTTGTGCGCTCGGGCAGTCGATACCTGTGATCTGGACGGGCAAGCCCATGTTGCTGACATGCCAGGCTTGCGCGCCGCCAGTGGGGTCAGTTCGAGGTCGCCACACACACAAGAGAAGCCATCGGTGGCAACGCAAAACGTCGCGGTCGGGCAGGAAATGGCAGTCGGACGCTCCGAGGCCGTTGATGTCGGTGGCGGTCCACGATGCAGCAGGCCGGCGGCGGGATCAGTCGACGTGAACACGAGCGCGGTTGGTGGGGGCTCCTGATTCAGGCCCCCAACCGCGACGCAGAGGTTGACGTCGGGACACGAAATCCCGCTCAGGGCGGCCTGGACGTCGATGCGGCCCAGCGTCCATGCAGCCGCTCCCCCGCCCGGATTCGTCGATGTGACGACGTTCCCAACGATGTCTGTAGCCACACACAGCGATGGGGCGGGACACGAAATCCCGGTCAACTCCTTGCCCGGCGGCTTCACTGCGGCCGGCTCAATCAATGCGACCTTCCAGGCTGCCGT
>CAVPTG010000018.1:0-80771 GCA_963708605.1 Candidatus Dormiibacterota bacterium
CTCCACCGGGGTCCCCTCGGTCCTTGGCCAACGTTTCGTCGGCCGGGGTCTCCTCCGTGCCGCGCGAAGCCCAGCCGGCCTCGAGAGTCAGCGGCCGAAGATGCGGCGCTTGCGCTTGTCGTCCGCCTTGCCGGCGGCGACGCCGGCGCCGACCGGCTGGCCACCGGTCGGGACCAGCGCGCCGGCCAGCTCGCGGATGGAGCGGCTGATCTCGGACTCCGGGCTCGAGGTCACGAACGGGATCCCGCGGTTGATCGAATCGCCGACGACGCGCGGGTCGTAGGGGATCTGAGCGCCGACGCTGTGGCGCAGGTTCTGCTCGATCGAGTCCTTGTTGAAATCGGAGTGCGAGTCGCTGCGGTCGACGACCAGGAGGACGGAGCTCGGGTCGACGGCCAGCGACTCGAGCACCTTGAGCGCGAGCTTCGCATCCTTGATCGCCGGGATGGTGAGGGCGGTGACCACGAGGATGTGTTGCGCGGATTCGATGACCTCGAGGTTGAAGTCGGCCAGGTGCGACGAGGTGTCGACCACGACGTAGTCGAACGTCTTGCGCAGCTCTCCATCACCATGCGGACGTGGTCGCTGGTGATGAGATCGGCAAGTTCCGGGCTGATCGGCGCGAGCAGGACCCGGACACCGTTCGGTCCCTGGGCCATGACCTCGTTGAGCATCTCGGGCTCGAGGGTCTCCGAGTCCACCACGTCGGTGATGCTCCGGCTGTGATCGAGGTTGAGCATCACCCCGATGTCGCCGAACTGGAGGTCGAGATCGACCAGCGCGACGCGTGACTCGGTCTCGACGGAGAGCGCCACCGCCAGGTCGGTCGCGAGCAACGTCTTCCCACCCCGCCCTTGCCGGAGAAGAGCACGATCACCTCGCCGAGCGCCGCCGCTCGCGGGGCGCCGTTGCCGCCCGGGGCCGCCGCGCGCGCGAAGGTTCCCTTCTTCTCCTCGAGCTGGTGGACGCGGCGGATGGCCGCAACCAGCTCGTCGTGGCTGAAAGGCTTGATCAGGTATCGCGAGCGCCGGCCTGCATCGCACGGCGGAGGTAGTCACGCTCACCCTGCACCGACATGATGATCACCGGCGAGGCCGGCAGCTCCTGAGCCAGCCGCTCGGTCAGCTGGATGCCGTCCATGATCGGCATGTTCACGTCGGTGAGCACGATGTCGGGCAGCAGGCGGTGAGCTTCCTCGAGCCCCTGCTTGCCATCGCCGGCGGTGCCGATGACCTCGATGTCCTCTTCGAACCCGAGCAGCTTGCGAGGTTGTCCCGGGTGCTCGCGATGTCGTCGACGATGAGGAGCCGGATCAAATCGATCGGGACCTCAGCCCACCGACAAGCGTGCTGCCTGCACCGGGTCGACCGGTATGCCTGGCCCCATGGGGCCGCGATCGTGACCGTCTTCACATAGGTGCCCTTCGCGCCGGAAGGCTTGGCCCGAACGATCGCATCCATCAAAGCGGCGAAATTGTCTCGCAATTTGTCGTCGTCGAACGAAGCTTTACCAATTGCGGTGTGAATGATGCCAGTCCTGTCATTGCGGAACTCGACGCGACCGCCCTGGACGTCCTGGATCGCCTTGGCGATATCGAAGGTGACCGTCCCGGCCTTGGGGTTCGGCATGAGGCCGCGCGGGCCGAGGATCTTCCCGAGGCGGCCGACCATGCCCATGACCTCGGGGGTCGCGAGCGCTACGTCGAAGTCGATCTCGCCGGCCTGCACCTTTTTGACCAGGTCCTCGCCGCCGACAACGTCTGCGCCGGCCTCGATGGCCTCGCGAAGCTTCTCGCCGGTCGCGAACACCGCGATCCGACGGGTCTTGCCGGTGCCGTGTGGCAGCGTGACCGTGCTCCGCACCACCTGATCGGCGTGGCGGGGATCGATGCCGAGACGGACGTGCGCCTCGATGGACGAATCGAACGCCGTGACCGCGGTCTGGCGAACCAGGCTCACCGCCTCCGACGGCGGGTAGAACTTTCCCGCCTCAATCGCGCTCGCGGCCTGCCGGTACTTCTTGCCGTGTGCTTTGGGCATCTTCACTTACTCCGTGGTGTTGGCGGACGCGAACGCGCCCTCCCACTCAGTGGCTCAGTTGACGTTGAGACCCATGGACCGGGCCGTGCCCTCGATGATCCTGGTGGCATGCTCGAGGTCGTGGGCGTTGAGGTCGGCCTGCTTGACCTCGGCGATCTCGCGCAGTTGCGCCTGCGAGAGGGAGCCGACCTTGTCGCGGTTCGGGATTCCCCGAGCCCTTCTCGACGCCGGCGGCCTTCTTCAACAGCTCCGACGCCGGCGGCGTCTTGGTGATGAAGCTGAAGGTCCTGTCCTCGAACACCGTGATCTGCGCGGGGATGACGCCGGACATGTTGGCGGTGCGCTCGTTGTACGCCTTGCAGAACTCCATGATGTTGAGCCCGTGGGGGCCCAGGGCCGTGCCGACCGGCGGCGCGGGGGTCGCCTTACCGGCCTGGAGCTGCAGCTTGATGACCGTCTTGACTTTCTTCTTGCTCATCGTTCCTTGACCTGATTTCCTGAGATGGACTAGCGGAGGCGCTCGACCTGGAGGAGGTCGAGCTCGACAGGCGTCTCGCGACCGAACATGTTCACGAGCACTTTGAGCTTGCCCTTCTCGACGTTGATCTCCGTGACCTTGCCGTGGAAGTCGGTGAACGGTCCATCGATGACCCGAACGTTCTCGCCGACCTCGTACTCGACGTTGACCTTGGTCGGCGCCTCGGCCTTCACCTGCTTCTGGATGCCGCGAATCTCGTGCTCCTGCAATGGAACGGGCTTGTTGCCTGATCCCACGAAGGAGGTCACGCCAGGTGTATTGCGGACGACGTACCACGACTCATCCGACATCACCATGTTGACGAGGATGTAGCCGGGGAAGATCCGCTTGCTCACCTTGCGGCGCTGTCCGTCCTTGATCTCCATGACCTCTTCGGTCGGAACCAGGACGTCGAAGATCTGGTCGTGCATGTCCATGGATTCGACGCGCTTGAGAAGGTTCGCGCGAACCTTCTCCTCGTGGCCGGAATACGCATGCACCACGTACCAGCGGGCGTCCTTGGCGGAAACGGCGGCGTTGCTCACAGCGATGTTCATTCTCCCACGACGGCTACGGCGACACGGTTGGAGCCGCAGTCGGTGCGACGGTTGGTATGGCGGTTGTCAGCGGGGCGGTGGTCGGTGCCGGCGTGACCGTGGCCGAGGCTGCCTGGGTTGCGACCGCCTGTTTCACGCCGAGGCTGAGCAGATAGTCGACGCCACCCACCAGTGCGGCGAAGATGATGACCGTTGCGATCACGATGCCGGTCATCCGCATCAGCTCGTCCCGCGCCGGCCAGACGACCTTCTTGAGCTCCTCCCAGACCCCCCGCAGGTAGCCGATCGGTCCGGAGCGGCCGGAGCCTCCGGATCCCGCACCCGGCAACGCGGGCCGCTGCGGGCGGGGGCTGCCCGGGGCGATTCGAGCCTTGGCCATTGACGGTGATGTCTCCTGGTGGTACCGGGGCGAGCCGGACTGGGTCGGTGATGGCAGGGGCGGCAAGACTCGAACTCGCGACCCTCGGTTTTGGAGACCGATGCTCTACCAGCTGAGCTACGCCCCTTCGGTCACTTGGTCTCGCGATGCTGCCTGTGCACGCGGCAACGCCTGCAGAACTTCCGCAACTCCAGGCGATCCGGGTCGTTGCGCTTGTTCTTGACCGTCGTGTAATTGCGTTCCTTGCACTCGTTGCACTGCAACGTGATGATCGCGGAACCGCCCTTGGCCGTAGCCACGTGTCAATTGCCTCAAACACAAAAGAGACCTAGCGGCGCTAGGTCGGCGTGCAGTTTACCACAGATCTGGAGCCCCGCCGAGGCGGCCGTCGCGAGATCGCCGGCCGCCGATCCGTCACAGGGTTGCCAACTCCCCGTGGAGCCAATCGGACTACGCTGTGAGCAAGCAACCGTACACCTCCGGGGGATCTCCATCATGCACCCGTTGCTCCGTCCCGCGAATGTCGTCATCGCCGTGCTCGGTGCCGCTGTCGTCGGTCTCGGCACCGTGGTGGCCGTCGACCACACCGCGACGCCGGCGCCGCGTGCGCAGACGGCGTCGCTCGCTGCCACGCCGACCACCGTTTCCTCGCTCCTTTCCTCGGGCGCGTTCGGCGCATCCGGGCAATTCAAGAGTGACGCGTCGCACGTTTTCGACTTCTTCACCACGGACACCAAGCTGACCTGGGGTCAGATCAGTGCTGATGTCGTCCGCGGGGAAACCCTGGGTCAGATCGCCGGGACCCATGCCGCCAAGGTCGAGGCCGATGCGCTCGCCGAGGTGCGGACCGGGATCGTGCTCGGAGTGGCGAGAGGCGCGATCACGCCGGCCGAGGCGACCCGCTTGGTCAACGACGCCCGCGATGCCATCTCGGTGCTTATGGCCGCGAAGTTGAGCGCACTTCTGCCGATGGGACACTGACCGGAAGACCGAGCAGGTCCGCCTGCGAACCGCTCTCGAGGGGCGGATGGAGCAGGCACTCCTTGTCGGAGTCGCCCTCCCACCACCAGCGCCCGGCCCGCTCGCTCTCGCCGGCCTGGGTTGCGCGAGTGCACGGGGCGCAACCGATCGACGTGTAGCCCTGCTCGTAGAGCGGGTGATGGTCGATGCCCCGGGTGGCGAGGTAACCCCAGACCTGGGCGCGTGACCAGCCGGCCAGCGGCACCACCTTGGTGATGCCGCCGTGGCCCGGATCGCCTGCCACCACAGGGGTTTCGGCACGGGTCGGCGTCTGCTCGCGGCGCAAGCCCGTGATCCAGGCGTCGTAGTCGCGAAGCGCTCGAGCGAGGGGATTGACCTTGCGAACCGCGCAGCATTCATTGCGGAGCGCCACCGATCGCCTGAACTGCATGGTGCCGTGCTCCCCGGTCATCGCATCCAGGTCTGCCGAATCCGGCGAGAGGATGCGAAGGCGGATCGGGTAGCGCCGTCTGACCTGCTCGATGTAGTCGTGGGTCTCCTCGTGAAGACGGCCGGTGTCGAGGGTCAGAACCTCTGGCTGGGGCACGATCTCGCAGGCCATGTCGATGAGGACCATCAACTCCGCCTGGAAGCTGGCCACCAGTGCGACCCGTCGGAAGCGCATATAGGTCCACGCGAGCACCTCCTCGGCGCTTCCATGTCGGAGATGGGCCTGCAGATGCGCGAGATCACCATTTGCAACCACGGCGCACATCATCGGGCAATCGTCCCGGTTGCGAACGGATTCGCCCCCCAAACCACGGGCTGCGCTGTGGTCTCTCGAGCTCAGGCAACCGCCCGGACGGGGTTCGGCCGAGGCGTGGACCACAGGTGGATCGCCGCGTGGGCCCGCCAGGGATGCCAGCGCTCGGCAAGCTGGGCGATATCGCCGGTGGTCGCGAGGCTCCCGGTGAGCGCCTCGACCCCACGACGCAACCCGAGGTCAGTCGACGGAAAGGCGTCGGCCTCCCCCATGCGCAGGGCCACGTAGTTCGCGGTCCACAGACCGACCCCGTGCACCGCTACCAGCGACTGCACCTGCTCGTCGAGCGACCGGCTCCGATCGAGCCTGATCGCCGATGCCGCCACGGCGCCTGCAAAGTTGTGGATCGCGGCGATGCGGGCACCGGTGAGGCCGGTGCCGGTGAGGTCGGCGTCCGCCAGCACCTCGGCTGGCGGGAACGTGTGGGTGAGGCCGAACTGGCCGAGACCGGCCACCCGAACCCCGTGGCGGGCGACGACCCGGCCGATGATGGTTCCCGCTCCGGCCACGGTGACCTGCTGACCGGTGATCGCCCGGACGCCGACCTCGAACGGATCCCACGCGCCCGGCACTCGCAGCCCGGGCACAGCCTCGATCCGCGCGCCGAGCATCGGGTCTCGGCCAAGCAGGTCATTCGCACGGTCGATCTCGAAGTCGAGGTTGAAGAGGCGCCGGGCCTGGTGCACGACGTGGATCAGCCCGCTCCAGTGCGGCAGATGCGCGGTGAGGCGGAGGTGATCCGGGCCGCCCCTGGCCACCTCGATCGCCCCCGGATCGCCGTCGACCACGATCGTCCTTCGATAGACGCCGTCCTCGACGTGCTCGACACCGGTGATCGCCCGGGCGGAGAGGTATCCGAGCATCGCCTCCCAGTCGAGTGGGCCGGCAAAGGTCAGACGCAGCGCAAGGCCGCCATCCGCCACCAGGCGGTCGGCGACGCGACGCCTGCCACGGAGCTCGCGAGGGCTTGCCCGGAAGATCTCGGAGAGCGTCCGGTTGAACTGCCGGAGGCTGCCGAAGCCGGAGGCGAATGCGATCTCGGTGATCGAGAGGTCGGTGTCGTCGAGGAGGCGCCGTGCGAAATGGGCGCGGCTGGACCGTGCCAGTTGAGGCGGCGTCACTCCGAGGTGCTCCTGGAACAGGCGGCGAAGGTGACGCGGCGAGATCCCGACGCGCGCTGCCAACGCCGTCTCGCTGTCGCTGCGCAGGTCGCCGTCGACCATCAGCCTCACCGCGCGGCAGACGACCTCAGATGCGACGCTCGTGAACGGCGCGGTCGCCCGGTAGGGCCGGCAGCGGAGGCAGGCCCGGTAGCCGGCAACCTCCGCGGCAGCCGCGACATCGAAATGGCGCACATTGGCCGGGTTCGGGTGTGCCGGACATCCTGGCCGGCAGTAGATGCCGGTGGTGACCACCGCCGAATATCCGCTCACACCGTACTTGTATCGCGATCCGCCGGGCGCATACCGGCCATATCCGGACATGGCGGTGGATCCGTCCGGAACTGGCCGGATATTGTCCGCTCTCCGGGTTCAGGCTTGGCAGATGTCTCAACCCAGATGCCTCAAGCAATGATCGCCGAGTCATACGGCTACGCACCGACCCCACTCGGACGCATGCTCGTGATCACCGCGGGGGACGAGCTCGTCGGGCTGCACTTCGACGGCCACGCCCGGACCCCGGACCCGGGCGCCCGTGCCAGCGCCTCGGGCGGGACGCTGAGCGCGGTGGCCGACCAGCTCGACGAGTATTTCCGTGGCTCCCGAACTGGCTTCGAGCTCCCCGTCCGCCTGGAGGGAACGCCCTTTCAGCGCGCGGTCTGGACCGCGCTCCTCGACATCCCGTTTGGCCAGACCTCCACCTATGCGGAGGTTGCCGCACACATCGGCCGGCCGCGCGCGGTCCGTGCCGTCGGTGCGGCCAATGGGCAGAACCCGATCTCGATCGTCGTTCCGTGCCACCGCCTCATCGGTGCCGGCGGGGATCTGACCGGGTATGGGTGGGGGCTCGAACGCAAGCGGAGCCTCCTCGAACTCGAGGGCGCCGACCTTGGCCGCAGGCCCGCGAAACGGGGGTGAGCTGATCCGGGTCAGGCGCGCGTCAGCGGGATCGAGACCGTGTCGCGCAGCGCGGGCCGTTCCCGACCCGACCCGTTGGCGGCGCCGTTCGCCGGCACGCCTGCGGCGAGCGCATGCCCTCCGCCGTGCCCATTCTCATGACAATTACCGAAGAACGCCTTGAGCACCTCGAGCTGACGGTGCACCGCCTCCTCGTTCCAGCCATGACCCTGGTCGCTGTCGGTGAACACCTGGAGGTCCGGTAGGGTCGCGATGACCTCTTTGAGCCGTTCGACGTCGACCAGGCGATCGTGTCGAGCGACGATGATGAGGGTCCGCTCCGCCCGAGCGGCGACCACAGCGACGTCGTCGCGTCGCAGGCAGTCGTTGAGCCACTCACGGGCGGCACGAGGATCCGCCCGGCGCTGGTTCTCGTAGTTGATGTCGGCAGTGCGATCGTCGACGTCGCCCTCGACGATGACGAAGCGCTTGTAGAGATCGCTCACCCAGCGCTGCCGGCTCAACCAGACAACGCCATCCCACATGGGCCGGCGGCTCAGCAGGCGAACCTGGTCTCGGTAGCGCCGGCGCATCAGGTCTGAAGACAGCAATGGCGTGTGCAGCACCAACCGCTCGGCTCGAGTGCCTGCCCGCTTCGCGAGCGCACAGGCGACAGTCGCCCCAAGGCAGAGACCGCCGACGTCGAACCTGTCGATCTCGAGCTCGGTGAGCAGGTCGAACAGCACATCGGCCATGGCTCCGGACGAGTGTCGTCCGCGGAGCGGCGGTGAGGCGCCGTTTCCTGGAAGGTCGGGAATGATCAGGGTTCGATACGCGCCCAGCTCGCTGAACCGGCCCCCAAACTCCTCGGCCGAGCTGAGGAAGCCGTGACACAGCACCAGGGGTTTGCCGCGTCCGCAAACGAGGTAGCGAAGCGGCTGCCCGCGAACCGTCGCGAAGCGCTCCTCCATCATCGAGGGGTCGTTGGAGTTCGACGAGACCCCGGCGGCCAAGGTACGCGTCACGACCGGTCGCCTTGCATCAATGGCGTCATTAAAGCCATAGATTGGGTGATTTTGGCGGTCCGCTGGCGTACAGAGGACCACCAGGGGCCGTGACCGTCAAGATTCGAGCCCTGGCCGGCCACCGTGTCCACGGCCATCGCTCGCCCATCGCGGAGGCTCTCGACCCTGCCGGACGTAGTGCTCGCCACCTGCTCTGTTCTCCCCGATCTCGACCCGGATGAGGGGTCGCTCATCCCTGCGCTGGAGGCCTGCGGCCTCGTCGCCGAGCCTCGGGTGTGGGACGACCCGTCCGTCCGCTGGGCGGACGTGCCCCTGGTGGTCGTGCGCTCGACCTGGGACTATGCCGAACGGCGCGACGCCTTCCTCGCCTGGTGTGCTGCTGTTCCCCGGGTGCTCAACCCCGTGCCGGTCATCGACTGGAACACAGATAAGGCGTACTTGCGAACCCTGGCCGCCGCCGGCATACCGATCGTGCCAACGCTGTGGATCGGTACCGATCCACCGGCCCGGCAATTCATACTTCCTGACGGCGACCTGGTTGTGAAACCATCGATCTCCTCGGGAGCGCAGCACACATCGCGATACCGGGGGGCGGACCGGGACGCGGCACGGAAGCACGTCGAACGCCTGCTCAGCGAGGGACGTGACGTGATGGTGCAGCCGTATGTCAGCTCCGTCGATGCCAACGGCGAGACCGGTCTGATCTACGTCGACGGGACGTTCTCCCATGCGATCCGCAAGGGGCCGCTCCTCCGTACGCCCGGTATCGCGACCGATGAGTTGTGGGCAATCGAGGACATCACTCCCCGGTCGCCGGACGCGGACGAGTTGAGCGTTGCGGAGGCAGTGCTGAAGGCGCTCCCCTGGCCCCGAGAGGAGTTGCTCTATGCGCGGGTCGACGTCGTTCGCGGTGGCGACGGTGCGCCGCTGCTGCTGGAGCTCGAGCTCGCCGAGCCGTCGCTGTTCCTAGGACTCGGTTCCGGCGCGGCTCCGAGGCTCGCCGAGGCCATCGCCCGACGCCTCGGGCAGGGCTGACACGGTCGGGCTGATCTTCTCGCGAGCGGAGCGCTCGACCCGGTTGGTGATGATCAGGCGCGTGACGAGGGCGCTGAAGGTCTCATCGGGCCCGATTGGCTCCTGGCGCGACTTGGAGAGACGCCCGCTCATCTAGGAGGCCCGCCCCGAGGCGGCGCTGTCGGAGCGCCGAACCATGCGGCGCCCTCTGGCGGTGTCGACATGGCGTGGTCCTTCGCGAGGGATGCCGATGCGCTCGACACCGTTGGCGTCTGCTCGCTCCTGGGCCGCGGGAGCCGCACGAGTGCGCGATGGCGCGTGGCGCGGACGGAGCGGGCGCAGCGTGTCCCGCGCCCTCCACGCCGCTGCGGCGTCGAGGAGGTCCGCGGCGACCGTGGGCCGCCCCAGCCCGAAGCCCTGTCCGAGCGGAATGTTCAACGAACGGATCTGATCGCTCACCAGCTCGTTTTCGACACCTTCGGCGATAACAATCGAGCCATGGGCTTGCGCAAACTTCAGAGCGACGTTGATGGCCGCCCGCGCACTCCGGCGTGCGGCATTCATGGTCAGGCTGCGAGCCAGCTTGACAAACTCGGGTTCAGCGGTTTCGAGCAACTCGGTGGTTGCGAATCCCTCACCGAGGTCGTCGATCGCAAAACGGATACCCGCATTGCGATACGACGTGAGCACGACGCGGAGGCGATCAAGGTCGCGGACACTCTCGTGCTCGCCGATCTCGAGAATGAGGCGGTAGGGCGAACGTCCTGTCCACTCGAGGAGCAGGAGCAGTTGATCGACGTCATGCAGCGGATCGAGCAATGCCGCGATGCTCACATTCATGAAGAGCGGCATCTCCGCCGGAAGCGACGACGCCTGGCTCAACGCGGCTCGCCGGCACAACCAGTCGAGGTCTCGGATGTGACCCGATCGATGGGCCACCTCGAAGAGCGTCTCGACGCTGTCCGACGCGCCATACCCCTCCGGCCGCGCCAGGGCCTCGTACCCGGCGACGTGTCCGTCGTTGAGATCGACGATCGGCTGGTACACCGCGTGGATCGGCCGCCCGGCCACCAGCTCGCCGATCAACTCGGTGACCGAGGACCCGGATGGCGTGACCTGCTCCGCGCGGTCAACATGGCGTCCGACCACGCGGTCACGGCCGCTTCGCTTCGCCTCGTACAGGCATTCGTCCGCACGTCGCCACGCTGACATCGGGTCAGTCCCCGCCGGTGCCGACGCCCAGCCAAGGCTGATGTTCGAACGACCGCCGGGAGTGGGCACGAGGTGCATGGCGGCCCGGAGACGTTGCGCTGCCGACGCAGCTTCGGCGGGGTCGACGTCGAGGAGGATGGCCGCGAACTCGTCACCACCGACCCTGGCGATCACGTCCCAGCCGCGCAGCATCAGCGCGAGGGTCGTTGCCACGGTGCGCAACACGGTATCCCCGGCCTCGTGACCGAACTCGTCGTTCACACGCTTCAGGTGGTCGACGTCGATGGCGAGAATCGCGAACGGCTGCCGTGGAATGGTCCCGAGGATGCGGTCGAACTCGCGACGGTTCTTGAGCCCGGTGAGGCGGTCGGTGCTCGCGAGCTCGGCCATTCGGAGCGCCTCCTCGCGCAGCGCGCCCTGCGCGCGAATCCTGGCGACAACGTGACCGGCCTCGGCGCCGATCTCGGTGATGGACTCCGCAGTCAGCGTTTCAACGCTCGGCAGCGTCTCGAAGAAATACGCGAGCACGCCGACACTGCCGGCCGGCGTGACGACCGGACAGGCGATCGCCGCGCGCACCCCAAGAGCTACGGCGGCGGCGATCTGCGTCGACGTCCCAAGCTCGTTGAGGTCGGGGACAGTGACCAGCGTACCGGTGGTTCGTACCCGCGCGATGAGGGCGTCGAGCGGACCCGACGTGCCTCCCGCTGCGACGTCGAGGGCGTCACGGGTAGCACGTGGAAAGGCGTGCCGTGATGTCGAATCCCGGCGCGCCTGCTCCTGGCGCGCTACGAACATCTCGCTGAAGGTCGCGCCGAGCTTGTACGTGGTCAGCTCGAGGATGATGTCGGCGGCGGCGTCGACGTCCGTGCAGTCGGTCAGCGCGCGCACCAGGGAGAACTGCAGATCCCGGCGTCGCTGCTCCGATTCCTCTGTGAGGTCACGCGTCACTGAAAAGAAGCCGCGCAACTCACCGTTGTCGCCGTGCACGGCAGTAATCGACACGCTTGCCCAGAAGCGCCTGCCATCGTTGCGAACCTGCCAGGTCTCGTGCAGCAGCTCGCCCGCGACCGTGCCGGCGCTGCTTCCCGAACCGCTGACCGGCCACCCTTTCGGATACAGCACGGAATAGTGCCGCCCGACCATCTGCTCAGCCGGGTAGCCGAAGATCCGTTCAGCGCCGGTGTTCCAGCTCAGCACGGTCCCGAGTGGATCGACGGTCATGAGCGCTTCGTCGAACACGCCGTCGACCAGGGCGCGCAGGCTCTTCTCGCTGCGGCGAATTCCCTGCTCGGACGCCTCTCGTTCAGTGACGTCGCGCAACGTCACCAGGAGGCGTTCGCCGTGTCTGCTGATTCGTACGTCGCAAACGCGGTCGGTCGATACGCTCGCCCCCACCACCGAATACCGCATACCGTCGATTGCGCAGGGAATGTCGGTGGCGAGCACATCCCGGAAAGCGGCGATCAGCGCGATGGCTTCACGCTGCTCGAGGTTGAGGAGTCGCGTGCCAATCAGCGCACCAGTCTTAAGACCGTCATCCGCGAGTTCGTCGGCGAGCTCCGCCGCGGCCGAATTTGCATAGTCCACGCGAAAGTCGGTAACCAGACGGCGGCGACCGAAGACGGGTGAGAGAATGAGCACCGCGTCGGCCATGGCTTCGAGCCAGAACCGATCGCCCGCGTCCAAAACACCCGGTTCCAGAAAACTGCGTTCCGCAGCCACGCTTCCAGCCTCTCCTTTGGTCGCCGGTTGTAATCGCAAGCATTTCGCGGGCCAGGTGTCGTCCCGTCTGGTGCGGCATAATCTGGGACACGTCAAGCGAAACGTCTGTCCCACAGCGCACATAGGTCATGTCCTTCCTGGTCCAGGCATGAGTCACGACGCTACCGGTGAGGTCGCCGCCGCGAGAGCGAACAGGATTCTCACAGCCCTGCCTTCGTCCGATCAGGACGACCTGTTCGGTCTTGTGAGACGCGTCACCCTGCCCGTCAAAACGGTTCTCTTTGAACCGGGAGCGCCGATGAGCGCCCTCTATTTCCCGACCGACGGGGTGATCTCGCTGGTCACACCGTTGCACGACGGCGCGATCGTCGAGGTGGCAACGATCGGTAACGAAGGAATCGTCGGCGTTCCGCTGGTGCCCCAGAACGGCTTGGCGGTGCGGGCCATCTCGCAGGTGGCCGGCCACAGCCTGCGCATCGACGCCGACGCGTTCCTGGCGTTGACCGTTCGCAGCACCGCGTTTCGCGGACTGGTCGAGAAGTACACGCAGGCCCTCTTCGGCCAGATATCCCAAGCCGCGGCCTGCAATCGACTCCATTCCAGCGAGGAGCGCCTGAGCCGCTGGCTCCTCATGAGTCACGATCGGGTCGGCTCTGACCAATTCACCATCACCCAGGAGTTCCTGGGACAGATGCTTGGCGCCCGCCGCTCGACGGTCTCCGTGTCCGCCGGCATCCTGCAACGGGCGGGACTGATCCGCTACGTCCGCGGGCACGTGACCATCGTCGACCGCGCGGGCCTCGAAGCGGTTTCCTGCGAGTGCTACGCGGTGATCCGGTCCGAGCTCGAGCGGGTGGTCGACCTCTCGCCGCAGCGGCCCCCGAAGACAACCCCCGGACTCCAGTGACCGCGCCCCCAACAGGGCGGCAGTACGACCTGATCCACGGGACGCAACGAGCTGTCATCGTTGAGCTTGGGGCGGGGCTGCGCGAGTATGGGATCGATGGGGGCGCGACGCTCGACGGGTATGCACTCGACCAGGCACCCGATGGCGGACGCGGTCAACTCCTCCTCCCGTGGCCGAACCGCGTCGCGGACGCGAGATACCGTTTCGCGGGCGTGGAATGGCGCCTGCCGGTCAACGAGCCGCGCACGGGATGCGCAATCCACGGCCTGGTTCGCGACCGGTCGTGGCGGCACGTCGATTCGTCTGCAACGGCGGCGACGCTGGCCCTCGACCTGGCACCCCAGGAGGGCTATCCATTCACCCTCGGCCTGACCGCGACGTACTCCCTCAGCGATGACGGTCTGACCGTCGAAGTAGTCGCCATCAACGCCGGCGAGCAGCGCTGCCCGTATGGAGCCGGGGCTCATCCGTACCTCCGCCTGACGTCAGGCGGTCCCATCGACCGTGCACTGCTGCGCATCCCCGCCGGAGCGACCCTCGAAGCCGATGACCGCGGCATTCCCACCGGCGTCGAGCTTCCCGTCGAGGGCACAGGCTTCGACTTCCGGAACCCACGCCCGGTCGGTCCATTGAAGCTCGACACGGCCTTCACGCGGCTGGAGCCCGATGACGACGGGTTCATTCGAATCGCCCTCACCCCGCCTGATGGACGTGAGGGTGCCGTGGTATGGATGGACAGCTCCCACGGCTACGTGATGATCTACACCGGGGACACGCTCCCGGACGTCTCTCGCCGGCGCCGCGGCATCGCCATCGAGCCGATGACGTGCGCGCCCGACGCCTTCAACTCCGGAGCCGGTCTGCTCGTCCTCGAGCCCGGGGAGCAGCACCGCAGCACCTGGGGCATTGCGCCGCTCTCGCCCACACGCTCCCATTGAGTCGACCGCCGGCCTGCATGGTATGAACCACCCGTGACCACGACGATGCGCCCCTCGCTCGCGCTGTTCATCAGCGAGCCGGGGCGCGCGATTGCCGACTACGGAGCCACGGTCGCATCCTCGCCGCTCCTGCTTCGCGCAGCCCGGGGCGATGGTCACCCCGTGATGGTGTTGCCGGGTCTGCTCGCCGAGGACGCATCCACGGCGACGATGCGGCTGTACCTGCGCTCACTCGGCTACCGGGTGCACGCTTGGCGGCTCGGCCGAAACCTCGGACCAACAGCCGCGATTCTCAATGGGATGAGCGCGCGCCTCGAGGAGGTGCATCAATCCTCCGGGCGGTCCGTGAGCCTGGTGGGCTGGAGCCTCGGCGGCATCTTCGCTCGCGAGCTGGCTCGCTCCCACCCTGCACTCGCACGTCAGGTGATCACGCTGGGGAGCCCGTTCGCCCTCGACGATCCTGCCGACAGCCGAGCCGGCTCGGCGTACAGTCGCCTCGGGGTGCTCCACGTCACTCCGGGCTCGCTGCCTCCGCTCGAGCGGCTGTCACGGCCCATCCCTGTGCCGACCACCGCCATCTATTCGCGGCTCGACGGTGTGGTGCCGTGGCAGGCGTGCATCAACACGCCGGGTCCACGTCGCGAGAACGTCGCCGTGTACAGCAGCCATCTCGGCATGGGTCACAACGCGGCCGTCCTCTGGGTGATCGCCGATCGCCTCGCCCAACCGGAGGGGACCTGGCGGCCATTCCAGGCGCCGTCCCTCGCCCGTCACCTCTTCCCGGAACGCAGCGCCGCCTGACCGTTCGGCGATGGAGCGCGCGAGGAGCCGGCTCGTGGCGCCCGCTTCCTGCGCGACCGTGGTGCACCGCCGGCCGATCGTTCCGCGGCGGCGACCAGTTCGCGCATTCCTGCCTCGATGCCATCGCGAAGCACGTCGATGTCGGTGACGGTGTCGTAGTCGCCGGTGATGCCGAAGAAGAGCCGTCCGCAATACGAGAAGATCGCGATGCTGATGCGGACGGTTCCCATGATCGGCACATATGGGTACGAGTAGACCATCCGGCGGCCAACCACGAAGAGTGGGAATTGTGGCCCGGGAACGTTGGTCGTGACCGTCTGCAGCGCGCGCTGCGGTGTCCGCGCCGCGAGACGCGCGCCGAGCGACAGCAGCATTGGCGGCGCGAAACCGGCCAGCTTGACGAGGGCGTCGCCCGCGACCGCCTGCTTCGATCCCTTGAGCATGGACAGCTGTCCAGCGATAGCGGTGAGGCGGTCACCCGGATCGGCGATCGACACCGGCAACCCGGGGAATATCCCGGAGACCCGGTTGTTGTACGTGCCGCGCTCCGAATCCGATCGTACCGAGACCGGGACCAGCGTTCGCACCACCCGGTTGGTCACGTCTTCTCCGCGATGCAGGAGGAGCGCCCGGAATCCCGCCGTGATGGCCGCCAGCACGACATCGTTGACCGTCCCGCCAAGAGCCTCACGCACGATCTTCACGTCATCCAGGCCGGCCTCGGCCCAACTCCATCGGCGATGCGGGCCGATCGGCCCATTGAGCGAGCTGGCAGAGCGCTTGCTCCATTCGGCCAGCGACCGCAGGAGCACCGCACCCTCGGCGAGCCGCGTTCGCGTTCCCGCGGGGAATTGCAGTGAGCCGGATACCTCGCGCAGGCGACCGATCGGATCGCCGAGGGTGCGAAGCACCGCGTGGCCGGTCACGGTCAGGGTGCCCGGCTCGGGCTCAGGAGCCCACTCAACGGCCGGCGCGTTTGGTGGCGACGCGGCGGTGCTGTCGAACATCACGGTGAGCAGGTCGGTGGCGGAGACGCCGTCGACCATGCAGTGATGCACCTTGGAGATCACCGCCCATCGACCATGCCGCAGGCCCTCGACCATCCAGAGTTCCCAGAGAGGCTTGCTGCGGTCGAGCATTTGAGCGAAGAGCCGGCCGGCAAGGTTGCGCAGCTCATCCCTCCCTCCGGGCGGCGGCACCGCGGTGTGGCGTATGTGGTACAGGATCTGGAAATGTGGATCGTCGACCCACACCGGTCGTCCAATGCCGCCCGGGGCGAAGCGCACCTTCTGACGGTACCGAGGGACCAGAGGCAGCTTGCCCGCAATCAGCCGGACCAGGTCGCCGTAGGCGGGTGCCGGTCCCTCGAGCACCGCCACCGATCCGATGTGCATCGGGTTGTTGCCGTTTTCGACATGAAGGAACGCCGCGTCCTGCACGCTCATCACATCCATGTCTCGTCCCTCCAGATCCCGCCACCGGTAGATGCGCGCACTCGCGGGTCGTCAGCGGGGTGTCGATCATCGTCCCTCGCGATCGGAGATGCCACGTCAGCGCACCAGCTTGGCTTTGCCGGGCTTCGCGCTGCAGGGAACGCAGAGGGCCGCCCACGGCACAGCCTCCAGTCGCTCGGCGGGAATGGGGTTGCCGCAACTCACGCAGCGTCCATAGGTCCCTGCCTCGATCCGGTCGAGCGCCTCGTTGATGTCCGTGACCGTTGCGTAGATGGTCCGGGCCTGGTACGCATCAGTCATCCTCTCGACTGCGTATGCGGTGGCGTCACCGATCCGCTTGCCGAAGCCGAGATTGGCCACCTCGGCCGGATCGTGCGCGCCCAACTGATCGACCTTCGCGACAATCTCGGATCGCTTCTTGAGCAGCAGATCCCGCGCCTCGGCATCGCGGGCGCCATCGGCCATCGCACGCGCCTCAGGCGGACGCCGCGAGGAGAGATTCCCCCGCTCGGACATAGCGCGTTGCTCGCACAAAGCGATAGAAGGCAAGCGCCTGCTGGAGCTCGACATCGGCCTCCGACCGGCGCTGCTGACTGACAAGCGATTCGGCAAGCCAGAGCCGGTCGCGCGCTTCCTCGGTCCGCGCTCCCATCTCGGCGCACACGTCCGCTGATCCACGCAGGTTGCCGGCCGCGAACGCTGCCGCGGCACGCACCCAGGGAAGGTCCTCGCCGGGCAGGACGGCGAGCAGTTGCTCTGCTCTGCCGGTCCGCGAAAGCGTCCAGGCCAGTTCGTGCAAGGAGTTCCGCCACCAGGGTGCTGCTGACGCGGCCGATGCGCAGCTGCTCGACCATCTCGCCGGCAAGGGCTGCCCCCCGATCCCGGTCGCCGATCTCGCTGAAGATATGCGCGCTCTTGGCGAGAGCCGGAAAGAGCGCCTGCGGGTCCCGGGCGAGACGCGCGAGCTGCAGGGAGTGCTCGGCATCGCGCAGAGATCCGTCAACGTCGTCCCTGCCGAGCCGGATGCTGGCGCGGATCATGTAGCAGTCTGCCGCCAGGTAGTGCGGCGAGCCTGCTTCCACCTCCGACAGAAAGGCTTCGACGCACGCCGCGGCCTCGTCCCAGCGACCACGCGCGTACTCGTCGCGAGCCCTTGACGCGCGGACCCAGCGCTCGACCAGGTGCTGCCCGAAACGCTCGGCCTCAACCCGCGTCTCCCTGTAGATCGCGGTCGCCTGGTCCAGGCTTCCACGCATCCAGAACACCGATGCCAGGTTGGCTCGGGCGCGGCTGCTCTCGCGGGGAATGTTGGCCCCATCGGCAACGGCAATGGCACCTTCGAGATCGGCGATCCCTCCCGGGTCGCCACTCTGACAGCGGGCAGCGCCGATGTTGTTCAGCGCATTGGCTCGCACCTCATCGAGCCCGAGTTGCTCCGCCATGGCGAGCGCATCGCGGCCGACGCGGATCGACTCCGCGCTGCGTCCGGCGAGCATGAGGTATCGGGACACGGTGCTCACGACGTAGGCCTTGACCCGGCTCGTGTCCCGGTCGCCGACGAGTTGGCGCGCGTGGTCGAGATGGCGTATGGCCTCGTCCGCATCGCCACGGAGCCAGATGAGCTCGGTGAGTGCGGTCTCGACCTCCGCCGCAGTTTCAGGATCACCGCACGCGAGCAGATCGGCGCTCGCCGACGCCAGCAGCTTTTCGTCGGAATCCCCTGCGAGGTGACGCGAGCGGCCCAGGGCGAACAGGAGCCGTGCGCGCTCGACCGTTCCCGGATCCGCCAGCTCCAGGGCCGCTGAGTAAAACCCTGCCGCGGTGGCATATGCATTGAGTGAGTACGCCCGATCTCCGGCATCGCGGAGGGTTTCGAGTGCACGTTCGGCGAACGCGGCATCGATGCCGTGCCCCGCGGCGCGATGGAGCTCGAGAGCGCTGGCATAGTGGTGCGCAAGCATCTCGGCGTGGTCTTCGGTCCTCCCCAGCGAGGCAAGCCATTCCGCGGCACGCCGATGCTTGTCGGCTCGCTCGCCGCGGGGGATCTGCCCATATGCGACATCTCGAACCAGCACGTGCATGAATGCGTACTCAACCTCATTGGCGACCGATGAACGCCGGGCCCGCTGCACGAAATCCTTGCGCTCCAGCGAGTGCAGGCGAACCTCCGCGGTATGCCGGTCGGCGCCTCCGCACACCGCGCCCAGCCAGAACACCTTGCCGTGCACCGCGGCTTCCTGGAGCAGACGTTTGTCGTCGACGGACAGCGCGTCCAGCCGCGCTGCGATGATGCCCTGGATCGTTTCCGGGAGCGGGAAATCCTCAACATCCGGTCGCTCGGCGAGCATGCGCACGTACTGCTCGGCATAGAGCGGGTTGCCTCCGGCGCGCGACAGCAACGCCTGCTGGGTCTCGAAGGACATCACCGGCACCTCGCTGAGGCTGGTGATCAGACGTGCGGTCTCGTCATCGGACAGTGGCGCGAGTGACAACCGTATTGCGTTACGCGTCGTACCGGCCCACCCGGGGCGGCGTTCGAACAACTCGGGTCTTGTGTTGCAGATCACCAGCATCGGGGCGCTGCTCCCCCAGTCGATGAGATGCTCGACAAAGTCGAGGAGATTGTCGTCCGCCCAGTGAAGATCCTCGAACACCAGCACGAGCGGGTTCTGTTCGGACAGGGCTTCGAAGAAGCGCCGCCACGCGGTGAACGCCTCGTCACGGCGGTCGCTCGCAGGCTCCGTCCCTGTGCTCAGCCCGGCCAGAGCGCGCAGATGGCCCTCGATCCACTGTGCATCGTCCGCGTCCGCGATGAGCGCGCCGACCGCCTCACGCAGCTTGGCCTCGGCGTCGTCATGCCCGTCCGTCTCGAGGATACCCGCCTGTGCCTTCACCATCTCAGCGAGCGCCCAGAAGGTCACGCCGTCGCCGTACGGAAGCGAGCGTCCCTGCCGCCAGAGCACGACCTGGCTCGGATCCCGATCGACTGCCTCGAACAGCTCGGCGACCAACCGGCTCTTGCCGATCCCGGGGACGCCCACCATCGTCACCAGTTGCGCGGAGCGGTCTCGCCGCACCCGGTCGAGCGCCTCGGTGAGCACCTGGGTCTCGTGGACGCGGCCGACCAGCGGGCCGCGGCTCGACCGAGCCAGGTCCACACCGAGCCGCGATCGTGCCTCCACCGCCTCCCAGGCGGGGACCGCGTCTGCCTTGCCCTTCGCCGAGACCGGCAGAGCGTCGCGATAGGCGATCGCGTGAGCGGTGGCTCGGTGCGTCGTCTCCCCGACCAGGATGCCGTTGACCGGCGCCGCGGCCTGGAGCCGCGCGGTCGTGTTCACGACGTCCCCTGACGCCATCCCCTCACCCTGGTCGGGTCGAGCGCCGAGCGCGACGAGCGCCTCGCCGGTGTTGACGGCGATGCGCACCTGGAGATCGGTCTGCTGCTCGATCACCCAGTCACGGATCGCCAGCGCAGCCCGGACGGCCCGTTCAGGATCGTCCTCGTGCGCGATCGGCGCGCCGAACAGCGCCATGACGGCGTCGCCGATGAACTTCTCCACCGTCCCGCCGTAGTGCTCGAGCTCGGCACGAAGCCGCGTGTAGAACGGCGACAGCAGGGCACGGACATCCTCGGGGTCGAGACGCTCGGATCGCGAGGTGAAACCGACCAAATCGGCGAAGAGAACGCTCACCACCTTGCGCTCCTCGCGTGGCGCCGGCCCGGCGACGGCCATCGCCGTGCCGCACTCTGAGCAGAACTTGGCCCGCTCCTGGTTCCGGTGTCCACACGCGGGACAGCGACTCATCCCGCGAAGCGTACGCCGCTCTCCGCCTGGTCGAGTTCGAGCGTGTCCAGGTACGGAGGGGCGGCTCGAAACACGAAATATGGCGATTTGCCGACGGAAAGCGACCATTCCGTTGTCACCACCGCCTCGGCGACCCAGCAGACTCCTTCACGTGGTTAACCGGTCTTCTGACGTGCGCCTGGAGGTCCTGACCCGGCTCGGACACTCGCTCCCAGACGCTCGGAGCCCTGCTGAAGCGTCAACCAAGGTGGTCGAAGGCCTCGCCGCCCTCGACGTTGCCGGGATCGTCAGCGCGGTCGAGTTGGACATGGCGGTGGTGCTCGCCGTCAATATCCCGGAAGCGCAGACCGTCCGCCTGTCCACGCGACTCGCAGCGACCATCGTCGGAATGCGGATTCCCCTCGACGGGGTCGAATCACTGCGCCAACCCGTGCGGCTGCGACGCCCGTACTACGGCGCCGCCGACGCGTCGGACACGATGCGTCGACTGACCACCGACTCCGCCCTCGCCAACGCCCTGCCGAACGCGGCAGAGGAGCGGGACGTCATGGCGGTCCCGGTGACCTGCCGGGATCGGGTCGTCGCCGTGCTGTCCGTGTGGGGCCTCGGCTGCACCCCGGCGCTCGGCCCCACGCTCGAGGCCGTGGCCGCCATGCTCGGTGGGGCATGGTCGGCGGAGGCGCAGCCCGCAGTCCAGCGTTTCGACGCCCTCAGCTCGCCGGCGCCCGATCGCAGGCTCCGAGGCACGATCTCATCGATGATCACGAGCGGCGGGATCGTCGCGGCGCTGCAACCGATCGTCCGTCTGGTGAATGACACCGTCATCGGCTACGAGGCGCTCGCCCGTTTCCCACCCCGGGCTCGGGTCCATACCCCGGACCAGCTCTTCGGTGCAGCGGCCGCCCTCAACATGCAATCGGCAGTCGACCTGGCATGCGTGCGTGCTGCCCTGCAGGCCGCTTCGAACATCGGCGAGGCCGATCTCTTCGTCAATGTGCTCATCGGCACCCTGGTCGACCAGAGCGGCGTCGCCGCCCTCGATAAGGCGGTCCTCGACGCTCGGGTTGATCCGGCTGCGGTGGTGCTCGAGTTCAGTGAGCGGGAGCCGGTTCCCGACCTCGCGCTGCTGCAGCGCATCGCCGCGGAGCTTCGGGCGCGGGGTTTCAGGATCGCCGTCGACGACGCCGGCGCCGGGCACGCGAGCATGCGAGTCATCGCGGAGCTGCGTCCCGAGTTCATCAAGGTCGATCGTTCCCTGATCACCGCCATCGACGCCGACCGCGCCCGCCGAGCCCTGGTCGTCGCGCTGCTCTCCTTCAGTGGCCATATCGGAGCTCGGGTGATTGCCGAAGGCATCGAGACAACGCGCGAGCAGGAGACGCTGCAGTCGCTGGGCGTGCAGTTCGGGCAAGGCTGGCTGCTCGGGCGTCCAGTGCTCCCCCATCCCCTCAAGGGAGACACGTCGATGGAGGTCGTTGACTCGACCTGGTTCGCGCAACGCCTGGTCTCGCCGACACGCGTCGCCTCACCGGCGTCGGAACCGGCGGCACCGGGAGCCATCGCACCCGTCGACACCGTGTCGGTCACGCGGCCACGCCGGGCCCTGGCCCGTGCCCTGAGTGACGCTGCACTGGCGCTGCAGAGCGAGCATGATCCGATGCGCATCCTCGGCGTGATGGCGGAGCAGATGAGCCGCGTGGTGCCGGTCAGCGAGATGGCAATCTTCGTCGCGGAGTACGAAACCTTCCGGCTGGTTCCCGTCCTCGCGACCGGTCCCGACCGTGACGAGATCATGGCGGACAGCATGGCGCTGGACGCGGGCATCACCGGCTGGGCATTCGCCAAAGGCACACCGCAGAACATCCCTGACACATCGATGCACCCGCTCGCGCGGCAGATTCCCGGGACGTCCTACGTGGAGGAGTCGCTGCTGCTCGTGCCGCTGGTCGCAACCGAGCACAAGCTCGGCATCATCAACTGCTGGCGTCTCGGCATCGACCAGTTCTCGGCAAGCGAGCTCGAGGCGGCATCGTTGTTCGCGCACGTCGCCGCATCCGCATGGCGCAACGCACAGCTGTATGGTGAGCTCGTCAGCGCCGCGATGACCGATCCACTGACCGGCCTGTACAACAGCCGCTGGCTGCGTGACACCGGTGATCGCGACATCGCACGGGCTGCTCGCGATGGCAAGTCACTGTCGTTGCTGCTCGTCGACCTCGATCACTTCAAGGCGGTCAACGACAGCGCGGGGCACGCCATCGGCGACGTCGTCCTCCAGCGAGTGGCTGCGCAGCTGCGCACCTCGGTCCGCGGGGCCGACGCGGTCGTGCGCCTCGGGGGTGAGGAATTCGTCGTGCTGCTGCACGAATGTCCGTCCGAAGGCGCGTGGGTTGCCGCCGAGGCGGTGCGCGGCGCCGTGCGTGACGTCGTCGTACCCGAGGAATGCAGCCTCAACGGCCTCACCGCGTCCATCGGCATCTCCACCTACCCTGAGCACGGCGTCACGATGGATCAACTCCTCGGGGCCGCCGACCGCGCGATGTACTCGGCGAAGCACGAGGGCCGGGACCGCTCGGTTCGTGCGATCCCCACCGCGAGCGCGGGCAAGATCATCGCGCTCCCCCGCCGGCGGCCACCGCGCCCGAACGCGCCCAGGATCGTCTCCGGGCGCTGACCGACCCCTACGGGATGTCGCGGCGGATGGTGAGGATCCAGCCGCACAGCGCAAAGAACAATCCCCACGCGAGCAGGACGAAGCCACCCTCCACGGCGTTGAGATGCGCGAGGCTCCCGCGGTTCACCCCGGTGATCGCCGCCCCCGCCGCACCCGGGAGGTAGGGGTACGCGTTCTTGACCACCGGGATGATGTCGATGAGGGGTTCGAGCACGAAGAGATATACGAGGGCGCCGATGACCGCGGCGATCTGGTTGCGCACCAGCACGCCGACGCCGATGCCGACCACCGCGAAGACGGCGATCACGATGATGTCGCCGAGCATCGAGAGCAGCACGCCGTTGGATATCCACCCGATGCTGACGCCGAGCGCCGCGAACCAGGGCGCCATGATCGCCGCGGTCAGGGCTGCGCAAGCGAGCCCGTAGATGATGCCGACAGCCGCCGCAACCATCACCTTCGCCACGATGACGCGACCGCGCCGCGGCTCGACGAGGAAGGTCGGGCGAGACGTGAAGTGGCGGAACTCTGTGGTCATCAGGATGATCCCGACCACCACCGAGAACAGGTAGGCGCTGCCCCCCGACGCGGCGATCGACCGCTGGGTCTCCGCAGCGCTCAGTGGCGGGAGGAGATTCCCGCCTGCACCGTTGCCATTCCCGTTGCTGGCAATCTGGGCAACAACTCCGAGCGCCGAGAGCGCGAGGGCTCCGAGCAGCATGCCCCACCCCAGCTTGATGGTGGTCACCTTTCGCCATTCGGCGCGGACCAGGTTGATCACGAGGCGGGTCCGAGTGGTGCGGCAGGGTCCGCTGTCAACCGCAGGAACGTCTCCTCGAGACTGGAGTTGCCCGCTCGAAGCTCGTGCAACTCGACATGCGCCTGCCACGCAGCGCGGCCCACAGCGGCGGGCGTGGCTCCCGCCACCGCCAGCGAGCCGTCCGCGCGTGGAGTGATCCTGGCATTGAGCGGAGCCACCGCGGTTGCGAACTGATCGGGCGTGGGGGTCCGCACCAGGACTCCGCCGCCTGCCCCCTCGAGGTCGGTCAGCTTTCCTTCATAGATGAAGCGCCCGCGCGCAATGATCACCACACGGTCGACGGTCTGCTCCACCTCGGACAGCACGTGGCTTGAGATCAGCACGGTGCGCCCGTCGACGTCGGCGAAGTGCCGGAGCAACCCCCGGAGCCACGCGATCCCCTCCGGGTCGAGGCCATTCGCCGGCTCGTCGAGCAGTAGGACCCTCGGGTTTCCGAGGAGCGCCGTGGCCAGCGCCAGCCGCTGGCGCATCCCGAGCGAGAAACCATGCACGGCGTACCTGCCGGCCTGCGTGAGCCCAACCCACTCGAGCACCTCATCGGCTCGCTTGTCGGGCAACCCCGCGGCGGCACAGAAGACGCGAAGGTGATTGCGAGCCGAACGGCCCGGGTGAAAGCTGGTGGCCTCGAGCACGGCGCCGACGGTTCGACCGGGCGCGGGCAGGTGTGCGTAGGCGACACCGCTGATCGTGCCGGTGCCGGACGTCGGCGTCGCCAGGCCGAGGATCATGCGCAGGGTCGTCGTCTTCCCGGCACCGTTGGGTCCGAGGAACCCGGTGACCGACCCCGGCTCGACGGTGAACGACAGATCGTCGACAGCCTTGACCTGGCCGAACACCTTGGTGAGCCCCGAGGCGACGATGCGACCGTCGACTGCCGAGGGCTCGGGGCTCACGCCACGGCACCCATGTGGGCCTGAGCCCACTCGCCGAGCGCCACCAGCGCCGGTCGCAGCGCCTCCCCGCTCGGCGTCAGCCTGTAGAGCGAGGCGATCGGCGGTCCTTCGATCACCTCGCGCGTGAGGAGCCCGGCATCGCGCAACTCGGTGAGACGGGCTGAGAGCATGCTCTCGGTGATTCCTGGGATCGCCCTCGCGATTTCGGCGAACCGCGCCGGGCGCTCGAGCAGGACCCCGATCACGACGCCGGTCCAGCGCTTCCCGAGTACTGCGAACACCGAGGTCAGGGCGTCGTCGCAGTGAATACCGGCCGACCGCAGCTCCCGTTCCATGTGAGGTGCCATGGTACCCGGCACGACCATCGCGGAATAGCAACTCGTAATGTGCTAGCCCCGCGGGAAACCCTGCCGCAGCGCGCACGCCCCGCGCCTGAACGGGGCGTGGGGGGCGCGCATATCGCGGCGCCGTCATGGCGTTTGCGTGGCGGATGACCACTGTGCAACCGAACACCGCGGCGATGTCGCGGTCTGCCGGTAAGTGCGGTCGCGTACAGACCAGGCGTTCGGTCGCCGCCAACGTGATCTCACGGACCCTCGCTCGATCCGCTTGAAGGTGTGTGCACAGTGTCGATGCCGGCTCCCATTTCGTCGGATGCGCGCGCACGCGCCCTCCCAGACGGAGGCATGTCGAAGCGCGAGCGCGACGTCATGGGTCGCGCGGAGCGGCGGGGGTCAATCGCACGTACGCCAAGGGCTCAGGCGTTGCTGGTGAACACGCTGGCGCTCTTCAACGAATCCGACGACATCGATGCGACTCTCCGAGAGACGCTCACGATGGTCACCACCGCACTGCACGGGCGCATCGGGGAGATCTGGCTGCGTGACGGCCAGGCTCGCGACGTCGAGCTCCGGTATTCGGCATCGGACGGTACCCCCGATGTCGTGGCGTTCGAGGCCGAGGGCAAGGCGTTGGGCCTCGGCCTTGGACCGGGACTGGTCAGCAGGGTGGTGAAGACCGGTCGCGGGTCGACGTCGGCGTCGATCGGCGCCGGCGGAAGAGGCAGTCGTGACGTCATTGCAGCGGCAGCGGATATTCACAGCGCTCTCACCTTTCCGATCAGAGGCAAGGGCAATCTCGTCGGCGTGCTCGCGGTTTTTCGAGAGTCGACCAGCCCGCCGCATCGGGCTGCGCTGGAGCCGGTGCCGGTCATCTGCCACCACCTTGGTCAGTTCATCGAGCGCGTTCGCGCCGAATCGGCAATTCACGAGGCCGCCATGGAGCTTGCCGCGCTCGCATCCACGGATGCGCTCACCGGGCTGAAGAACCGGCGCGAGTTCGACAGGGCGCTCCGCACGATTCCGCGGCTGCCATTTGCCGTGCTTTCGCTGGACGTTGACGGCCTGAAGGAGATCAACGACTCCGAGGGCCATGCTGCCGGCGACGCATTGCTGCGTGTCGTCGGCCATACGCTCGGCCTGCTGGTTCGCGGCTGGGACGTGATGGCGCGAATCGGCGGCGACGAGTTCGCCGCGCTTCTCCCCGAGGTCGGCGTTTTCGGAGCGCAGCTGGTGGCGGAGCGGATGCGCGTGGCAATGCACTCGCTCGTGCTCGCAACCGGGCCCGTCCGCATCACCGTCGGCTGGAGCGCCGCCCCGGCGGGTGCGGATCCACTGTCCGTCTGGCAGCGTGCCGACGAGTCGCTTTACAAGGCCAAGCGCGCCGGCGGCGACCGCGTCGCGGGCTCCTCCTACGAAGGTGGCGAGTCGGGTGATATCGCGGAACGCTCGTACTCCGACGTGGTCAACCGCATCCTCGGCGGTGGATCCCTCTCGACCATGTTCCAGCCGATCGTGAGCCTCGTCGACGGATCGGTGATGGGGTACGAGGCGCTCGCGCGCCCGGAGGGTTTCGCGGCGATGGACTCGGTGGAGGCGGTGTTCGAGGCGGCACGAATCGGCGGCCAGATCCGCGATCTTGACTGGATGTGCCGGCGCAAAGCCGTTCAGGACGCGACCAGCCTTCCCGAGGGGAGCACGCTCTTCCTGAATATCAGCGCCGCTGCGTTGCTCGACCCGGTGCACAGGGCCGACCAGCTCCTGCTCCTCCTCAGCAGCACTGGACGCACTCCCTCCAGCGTCGTGCTCGAGATCACCGAACACGAGCGCATTCGCGACTATGACGTGCTCGCTCGGGTCCTCGCCGCGTACCGTGCGGAAGGCATTCGGTTCGCACTTGACGACGTTGGCGAGGGGCATTCAACGCTCGAACTGCTCGCCGCATCTGCGAGCGAGTTCCTCAAGCTGGGCCGCAGCCTGACGATGACCTCGACGAAGGTCGGATCGCGCGCCGCCATGGATGCCACGATGGCATTTGCGCGGGTCAGCGGCGCGCTGGTTATTGCCGAAGGTGTCGAGAACGAGTTCGTCGCCGACCTGATGAAAGCGGGTGGCATCACCCTCGGTCAGGGATTCGGTCTGGGCAAGCCCACCATGGCCGGCGATGTCGAGGACGTCGCCGCTGCGCTTGCCGAACGTGCGGCTCTGAGTGCGCTGCGACCCCGCACGGCCGTGCACTCGCTCAACTGATCCGGCCCACCTCGGTCGAACTCCCGCCCCGCGACGACGTGCTCTCCGCGAGTGCTGGGTCCGGAGCGAGCTCCTCGCGGAGCGCCGCGCTGGCCCGAAAGAACTCCGCGTCGACACTGTCGATCAATCTGGCTTCCTCGGCCGCGTCTGCTGCCCGGGCGCGCGCCTGCAGCTCCCCGCAGCGTGCGGCCAGGGTTCCGGCGCCGAAGCTGCTGGCGCTTCCCTTCAGGCTGTGCGCGAGCTTCACCATCGCCGACGTGTCACCGATGGTCTGGGCCGCGCGCAGTCCATCGACGCGGGTCTGCCCGTCCTTGAGGAACAGACGGACCAGCTTGTCGAACTCGTCGGTCCCGAGCTCGCGCAAGCCGGTCACATAGGTCTGATCAAGGAGTCCGCTCGACGGCTGCATCGGGTATGACGGCTGATGGCGCCGGCCCTCAGCCGGATCGGTCCAGAGCTCGATCATCGCAGCGAGCCTGTCCGCTTTGACCGGCTTGCTCAAGTACGCATCCATGCCCGTGGCAAGGCACTTCTCCTGATCGCCGGCCATTGCCCCGGCGGTCATCGCGATCACGATGGTGTGCCGGTCCGAGCCCTCGCGGCGGCGGATCTCACGTGTGGCTTCGAAGCCATCCATCTCTGGCATCTGGCAGTCCATCAGCACAGCGTCGTACTTGACGCGAGCGAGGGCGGCGAGCGCGCCGATACCGTTATCAGCGATGTCCACGACGTGCCCCAACTTCTCGAGCATCCGCACGGCGACGCGTTGGTTCACCGGGTTGTCATCGACGACGAGAAGGCGCACCTTCGACTCGGGCGCCACCTCGGTGAAGGTGTACCGAACGCTGTCGGTGATCACGCCGGTCGGCTCGTCCCCAGCCGGCTCGAGCAATGTCGCGAGGCAGTCGTAGAGATCCGCGATCCGGGCGGGCTTGGTCAGGAAGGCGTCGATCCCGGCCTGTTCGGCGACTCGCGGGTCGCCCGAGCGCGACCCGGAGGTGAGCAGGATCAGGCCGATGTCCATGATTGCCGGGTCCCTTCGTATTGCACGCGCGACTTCGATTCCGTCCATCCCGGGCATCTGGTAGTCGAGAACGGCAAGGCGATACGGGTCACCCGCCTCGAGCGCATGATGCAATCCGAGCAGCGCTTCGGGGCCGCTCTCGAAGCTCGCGGATCGCGCGCCCCACACGCGGAGGTTCTGCTCGAGGATGACCCGATTCGTCTTGTTGTCGTCTACGACCAGGACCCGGACGTCCTGGAGCGCAGCGTGAGATGGTGCCGGCCTGCCCGGCCTGAGCGCGCCTGCCTCGAGGGTGAGCGCGAACCAGAACGTGCTTCCCTTTCCGGCCTCGCTCTGGACCCCGACCTGGCCGCCCATGCGCTCGACGAGCTTCTTGCAGATGGCCAGGCCGAGACCCGTGCCGCCGAAGCGCCGTGTGGTTGAGGCATCCGCCTGTATGAAGCTCTCGAAGAGCCGTGACTGCTGGGCTGCGTCGATGCCGATGCCGGTGTCGGTGACCTCGAATCGAACGCCGACAGCAGTGCCGTGCTCCAACTCCTTCCGGACCCGCAGGATGACCTCGCCGGTGTCGGTGAACTTCACCGCATTCCCAAGCATGTTGATGAGGATCTGCCGGATCCTGCCCGGATCCCCGCGGACCCGCGCGGGCATCTGCGCATCGACCATGACACCCAGCTCGAGATCCTTCTCGTGCGCCTTGGGCGCGATCAGTTTCGCCGCCTCCTCGACGACGACGCGGAGGTCGAAGTCGATCACCTCGATGTCGATCTTCCCCGCTTCGATCTTGGAGAAGTCGAGGATGTCGTTGATCACCGTGAGCAGCGATTCCGCCGACTGGCTGATCGCCTCCGCATATTCGCGCTGCTCCGCGTTCATGGTGGTTGTGAAGAGCAGCCCGGTCATGCCGATCACACCATTCATCGGGGTGCGGATCTCGTGGCTCATGTTGGCGAGGAACTCCGACTTCAGGCGCGACGCCTCCATGGCTTGCGCATGCGCGACCGCCAGGTCGTCCTCGATCCGCTTTCGCTCGGTGATGTCGTTGAAGGTGATGACCGCACCGGTCGCCTCACCGGTCACCGCCGCCTCATCCACGATCGGGAACGCCGAGTATTCGGCCGGGAAGGAGCTGCCGTCACTCCGCCACATCACCTCGGTGGCCACGCGGCAACTGCCGCCGCCGTGCATGGCCTTGTAGATGGGGCTGTCGGTGAATGCGATCAGCGACCCATCCGCCCGGTTGTGGTGAAAGCGCGGATGCGTGAGCTCGCCCATGACGTTCGAGATGTCGACGCCGAGGGCTCCAGCAGCCGCGGTGTTCATGAACGTGCAACGGCCATCCGCATCGATCCCGTAGATGCCCTCGCCGGCGGACTCGAGGAGCATGCGGAGGCTGTTGGACAGCCTCGTTCGTTCCACGTCGGCGGCGATGTTGTCGCTACGCAGCTGGTCGGAGAGGCTGCTGAGACCGACCGCGCCGGCGAGTGGCGGGACCAGGATTCGGGCGCGATCCGATTCGACTCGCGTGAACTGCGTCTCTCCGACGCTTCGGAGCACCATGACCGCACCGATGCTCTCGCCGCCGCTGACCATGGGTATGGCCATGACCGGCCCGGTGCCGGTGCCATCCCGATACGCGATCGTGTCCTGTCCCCAGAGGTCGGATTGCAGGTCGCCGATGAATATCTGCCCGGTGTGCACCGCTCGACGGCTCGGCGAGTCGCCCACGACGACCGACTCCTCGATACCCGGATGACCGTCCACGATGCGAAGGCCACTCGGATCCAGCAGGCTGATCACGATCCGCTCGGCCCCGAGCAGCTTGGCCACGTGGGCCAGCAGGCCCTTGTCCAGTACCTCTGACTGCTCGACGCGCCCACTCAGCCGGTCGACAGTGACGCGCTGCCAGGCCGCGAGGAACTGCGCGAGCTCGTCGACCTCGTCCCGGAGCGTGATACCGGGAGGAGCCTGGAGAGTCGGATTCGGCGAGGACGCCCGGACGATCCGGAATCGACGGCTCGCCGGGCCGATCGTGGCCAGGAAGATGCCCACGCACAGCAACGTCGCGAAGGCTGAAATGAGAACGGCGGCGATGATCATGCGAGGTCCTCCACGATCGTGAACGGCTTTGCCGGCTGCGCGACGCCGGACGTGTCGCCCGAGGCCATCAGCTCGCCCCGGCGACGGATTGCCGAGGTGACACGGCTCACCAGGTCGCGGGGGCTGAAGGGCTTGACCATGTAATCGTCGGCGCCGAGCGAGAACGCCATGATCTTCTCGCTCGGCGCGACATCACCGGTGAGGATCACGATCGTCATGCTGTGGTTGACCGGGTCGTCGCGCATGATCCTGCAGACGTCGAAGCCGCTGATCCCCGGCAGGTTCACGTCAAGCACGAGGCAGTCGGGCCTGAAGTGACGCGCCATCGTCACCGCATCCTCACCACTCGCCGCCTCGCGGATCTCAAATCCGACTGCAGCGAGACTCGATCGCGCCAGTTGGCGGACGTCGTCCGCATCGTCGACCACCAGGATCTTGCCGATGTGCGCGCTGTCCGCGTGCCTGCGACCGCGCTCCGTTGCCGCACCCGCATACGCGCGCGCTTCAGCGATAAGGCGCGCATCGATGGCGGCCGCCGCGCCGGGGCGTGCATAGAAGAAACCCTGGGCCTCATCGCATCCCAGGGTGCGTAGCCTGACCGCCTGGTCGGCCGTCTCGACACCCTCAGCGACGACTCGGAGATCGAGCGCATGTGCCATGCCCATCACTGCGGCGACGATGGCGGTCGCTTCCGAGTCGTGTCCAAGACCGTCGACGAACGACTTGTCGATCTTGAGCTCGTCGAGCGGAAAGCGCTTGAGATATGCCAACGACGAGAACCCGGTCCCGAAATCGTCCACGGAGATGCTGAGCCCCAATGACTTCAGCTCGCGCAGCGTCGCGATGGCGAGATCGGCGTCCTGCATGACCATGCTCTCAGTGACCTCGAGGCACACCGTCGCCGGGTCGATACCGGAGCGTCCGATGATGCTTCCGAACCTCTCGGCCAGATCCGATTCGAACTGGCGGGGAGAGACGTTCACCGCCACCGTGAGCGGGTGGCCGCCGGGAAGCGCGGTCCGCCAGCGCAGCGCATCACGGCAGACCTGCTCGAGCACCCACGCCCCGATCTCCACAATGAGCCCGGACTCCTCCGCGAGGGGAATGAAGTCGAGGGGGCCGACGAGCCCGCGCTCTGGATGCATCCAGCGCAGGAGGGCCTCGACGCCGACGGTTCGGTCGGTGACCAGCGAGATCTTGGGTTGATACTCAACGTAGAACTCGCCCCGGTCGAGCGCCATACGCAATGAGGACTCGTTGGCGATCCGCATGACACGCTGCGCATGGATCTCGCCGGTGAACATCGCGTGCTGTCCGGGTCCGCGTTGTTCCGCCTGGCCCAACGCGGCCTCCGCCTCCCGGATGAGCGGCTCGGCGTCACGCAACGGGTCGTGGGTCAGTGTGATGCCGATGCATGCGGTAACGCTCAGCTCCTCGCCGGCGATCGACATAGGCCTGCCCAGGGCGTCGGAGATGCGGCGCGCTATCAATCTGGCAGCGCTCGCGCCGGCGACGCCCTCGCACAGGACGAGGAAGTGATCACCGCCGATATGTGCGAGCGTATCCAGCGATCGCGCCCTGCTGGTGCGGTCGAGCGACGCCCCGACACGTCTCGCGATCTCGATCAGGAACGGGTCCCCTGAATGGTCGCCTGATCGGTCGCCGATACGGGTCGAGGTGTCTCCAAAGTGATCGACGTTGATCGCCAGCACCGCCGTGGAGCCGCGCGCCGGTTGTGCGCGCCCGAGCGCCCGTGCAATGAGCTCGATGAACAGGCGACGGTTTGGGAGTCCGGTCAGCGAATCGTGACGAGAGTGGAAGACCAGCTGGTCCTCCGCATGGCGCCGATCGGTGATATCGCGGCAGACGACGATCGCGCCGAGGAGCACGCCCGCCTGATCCGTGAGTCGCTCACCGTCAACGGTCATGGCGCGTCGCTGGCCCGACACACCGATGAACAGCATCTCCTCGTCGCGTACCGTCTCGCCAGCCAAGGTTCTACTCATCGGATCCGTGCGTGGCGAGAAAGGTTCGCCGTCAAGGTGAAGCATGTCCCCCTGTGCGGACCACGGCCCCGGGACGATCTCGCTCGCTTCGATGCCGGTGAAGAGTGCCATCGCTCGATTGATGAACCTGATGCTGCCGTGGGGATCGCACATCACCACCAGGTCGCGGACGCCGTCCATCGCCGCGCGGAAGAGTCCCGTGTCCGGGTGGACGTCTGACGATTGCGGAGCGGCGCGGGTCGCTCTCAGCTGATCGTCCGATCGCTGCACGCAATGACCTCCGCACGAGCGCACGGAAGCGTCGGCATCCGCCGGCGCGCATCGTCAACCATCGTCTTGACCTCGGAGGGGCGACGCTGCAAGCACAACTCGCGCCGACGTGTCGGAGCATAGGAGGACACGCCAGATGGCTCCGGGCCGTAACCGAACGCAAACAGCCGACGCGCAATGTCGCAGCAGCGGCAATCGTTTTGAAAGCACCGGGTAGCAGTCGCATGGCCAGTGAACGCGATGGATGCGCCGAACCGGCGCCTCATCGCGCGCACTGCCACGAGGGAGGTTCATTCCACTTCCTGTGCCAAACCTGCACCAGGCACGCACGAAGTTCTGTTCGATAGCGAACATAGCCGGGCGTTGTTCGCGACTGTCACAAGCGCCATGACTGATGGCCGGATGTGTCGATCGATCTCGAGAATCGGTCCGGCGGTCGGGCACTTCACAGGATCCAATCGCGCGCCGTCGTGGTCGGGATTCACTCGCCCACCTGGGAATGGTGCGATCGGGCTCGCAGCGGGCAGCGTCGAGCTCCCGTCGGGATACCGGGCCGTTCGTACCCCTGCGCAGGCGGCGGTGATCAGCGCGGGAATGGCCTGATCTCGAGTGACGGGGGCGTCTCACCCGGCGGTGATCAGCGCAACCGCGACCAGCGCGGCGCCGACGCCGGCGACCTGCGGCGCTCGGAGCCGTTCGCCGAGCACCACCATCGAACAGAGCACCGTGGAGACCGGGTAGAGCGAGACCAGGACCGCGACGATGCTCAGCAGCCCGCCGTGGACGGCGAACAGGTACAGGGCGTTGGCGCTCACGTCGCAGACACCCGCGCCGACGATCACCAGCGGGCTGGCGCCGCCGAATGAGGGGAGTCGACGCGTTGCGGCGGATGCCCCGAGGAGGACGGCAACCGATGCGCCGCGCGCAGCCACAAGAGGCCAGAGATCGGCGCCCATCGACGTTCTGGCGATGCCCACGTAGAACAGGCCGAAGCCGAGCCCGGCACCGAGAGCGAGAAGCAGCGTGCCGCGGCCGAGACGGGCGGAGGGTGTTCCGCCGCCGCTCAGGAGCGCGACGGCGATCACGGCCACAACGATGCCCGCGTACTGCAGCACCGCCGGACGTTCTCCGCCGCCCACGCCCACGACAATCGGCACCACCACCGCAACCACGCCGGTGATCGGCGCGACCAGGGACATCGCGCCGGACGCAAGGCCCCGGTAGAGCATCGCCACCCCCGCCAGACCGGCGAGCCCGGCGAGGGCGCCGTATCCGAGGTCCGCCCCAGTCGGAGTACCGCCGATGAGTGTCGCCACAACCAGCATGCCCGCGAGGCCCACGCCCTGGGAGATCAGGAGGACCGAGAGCAGTGAGGTCGCGCGGTTGGCGAAGCCGCCAAGAAAATCACCGCTTCCCCACAGTGCGGCGGCGGCGAGCGCCAGCCCGATGCTCAGGAGCTTGTCACCGCAGTCACGAAGGCGGCCATCGACGGAAACGTCCAGTCGGGGGAGACGACGGCACCCGGAGGCGGCGTGGCGCCCCAGCCGTTCCCGGCTCCGCGACGATCGATCCACACTGTTGGCAGCCCAAGGCGCTTCGCGGGAACGTGGTCGTGAAACAGGCTTTGGGCAACATGGAGCAGCCCGCCATCGGGCACGCCGAGACCGCGAACGGTCGCCAGCAACACCTCGAAGTTCCGGGCCGAGGGCTTGTACGAGCCGACATCCTCTGCGGTGACGATCGCATCGAATCGGACCCCGAGGCGCGCGTTGCTTCCCGCAAATGAGCGTCGATCGACGTTGGAAAGGATCACCAGCCGGTATTGCGTGGCGAGCGCTGCCAGCGCAGACGGCGAGTCGGGAAAGGCCGGCCAGTCGCCAACCGAGGTGGCGAGACGCTCGCCGTCCGCCCTGCTCACCGCTGCGCCCAGCGCCAGGCCCACGTCGTGCATCGCCGCAGCAAGGATCTCCGGGTAGAGCGCCGCGGGCGTCTCGCGTTCCTGGTGCTCCTCGGCTGACGCGTACCGCCCGAGCAGCTCCTCGACGCCGATGTCGATACCACGACGGCGTGCCCAGGGCTCGAGCACCGCGGCGATGCCGGCTTCCCAGTCGATCAACGTGCCATAGCAATCGAAGCTCAGCGCGTCGAAATCAATAAGCCTCATTCGCAAAGGTTGACACGCTGCCTCACTCGAGCACCGTGACGAAGGGATACGCTTCACCGCCGTGGAGCGGTATGACGACGGGCCCGCGTACCTCGGGCCGACCACCTTCTGCCGCATTCCCCTGCTCACGACCACCGATCAACTCGACGACGTTCGCCCGGACGTCGCCATCGTCGGAGCCCCGTGGGATGACGGAGTCACCTACCGGCCGGGAGCACGCTTTGGGCCGCGCGCGGTCCGCACCGCGTCATACCAGCACGCCGAGTGGCACCTCGAGCTCGAGGTCGCGCCACTCGACGTGCTTCGCGTCGTCGACTACGGGGACGCCCGCTGCGTGCCGGGCATGGCGGAGGTGTCGCACGCCGCGATCCGCGAGCGCGTGACCGATGTCGCTTCACGACGCATTGTTCCCATGGTCATCGGTGGCGATCACTCGATCACCTGGCCGTCGGCGACCGCGGTTGCCGCCGCGCATCCCCCCGGCAGCGTCGGGATCGTGCATTTCGATGCGCACGCGGATACCGGCGACAGCAGCTGGGGGAACCTGCATTCACACGGCTCGCCGATGCGACGCCTCATCGAATCGGGTGCGATCCCGGGCCGCAATTTCGTGCAGATCGGACTGCGCGGCTACTGGCCTCCTAAGGACGTGTTCGACTGGATGCGCGCGCAGGGAATGCGCTGGCACCTCATGGGCGAACTCCGCGATCGCGGCGTGGTTCCGGTCATCGATGACGCCATCACCGAGGCGCTCGACGGCCCGGAACACATCTATCTCTCGGTCGACATCGACGTCCTCGATCCCGGATTCGCACCCGGGACCGGGACGCCCGAACCGGGAGGGATGCAGCCGGTCGACCTCCTCCGAGCCATACGCCAGGTCGCCTTGCGCACCGACCTTGTTGCAATGGATGTCGTCGAGGTGTCGCCTCCCTATGACTGGGCGGACGTGACCTCGCAGAATGCGCACCGCTGCCTGCTCGAGGCCATCTCAGCGCTCGCCGTCAAACGTCGCGACGGCGGGGATGCGAGCAACCGCGCGACCGGGTAGTCCGATCGCAAGGGGCAGCTCGAGGAGGGCGATGACGGCCATCGACGTCAGGGGACCACGTCGTGCGTCGCATCGAGGGCGGCGGCGAACAGCATGTCGAGTGCCTCGTCACCCTCGGGCGAGCCGCCGAGCCCGGAGAGCGCACCGCTCCGCGCAGCGCCGAGCCCGGGCGTCTTGGCGTACTCGACGGCGTCGCGAAGGTCGGCGAGGAAAGCGTCGGCAATGCCATCGGCCGTGTTTGGCCTGGTGACGCAGAAGTGCAGCCCGGGCGGTAGTTGCAGCGCATTGAGCCGCCATCCCTTGCCGATGAGGAAGTCGTTGACGTGGTAGATGTCGATGCCCCGTCCGCGGAAGGCGATGATGAAGGTCGGGTCGCCGAAGATCTCCAGCTCGGGGATGGCGGCGACCCCCGTGAGAATCGTTGCCGCTGTGTCGAAGATCCGCTCGGCAATCTCGAGATATCCCTGCTCGCCGAGGCTGAGCATCGCCGCCCAGGCGGCGGCCACCACGCCTCCAGATCGGCTCCCCGAGAGCCCGGGCGACATGTAGATGCCACCGGGCCAGTCGGGGTAGCTGAAGTACTGGTATCGGCGCAGCGCACGGTTCCGGTACAGCAGCACCGATGTGCCCTTCAGCGCGTACCCGTATTTGTGCGTGTCTGCCGATATGGAGGTGACCCCGGGGAGCCGGAAGTCAAAGGTCGGTATCGGATACCCGAGTCGCTCCGCCCAGGGAAGGATGAAGCCCCCCATGCATCCGTCAACGTGGAGCCCGAGATCGTGTTCGAGCGCCAGCTCCGACATCTCGTCGATGGGATCGATGAGACCGTGCGGATAGTTTCCGGCTGATCCGACGATCGCAATCGTGTTCGGCGTCACGTGATCGCGCATCCAGTCGACGTCGGCGCGCCAGTCGTCACGCAGCGGCGCCTGGATGATCTCGATGTCGAGCATGTGCGCAGCCTTCTGCAGGGCGACGTGCGCGGTGACCGGGATGATCACCTCGGGCGCGGCGATGCCCTTCTCCACCCGACCGCGCTCACGATACACGAGCATCGGGTTGATCAGGCTCTCGGTCCCACCGAAGGTGACGACGCCGCACACCTCCTCCCCAGGGTGGTGTTCCGAGACAGCGCTGCCGTGCAGCAGCGATGCGGTCATCGCGACGATCTCTCCCTCGAGCTTGGTGGCACTCGGGTACATGTCGCGCTGGAGGAAGTTGGCGTGCGCGAACAACCCGTAGGCCTGCGTGAGGAAGCGGTAGTGATCGTGGCCGCCGTGGTAGATCGAGCCGGAGACGCGCCCCGCATTCCCCATGGCGCCCTCCTCCTCCGCCATCGCCCCGAGCTCGGCGAGGATGCTCTCGCGCGGTCGCGGTTCGGGAGGGATCCGGTGATGGGCCTCGAAGCGGTCCCGGTATGGGTGGAGGTCGATGAGCGAATCGAAGTCGCCCAGAGGCTCCTGCTCGGGCTCCTGCGCAGGCTCCGCGGACTCGGCAGACCCTGCGGACTTCTCGGATGCCGCAGCGGCGCCGTGTTCCTCCATCGTCGCCGGATTGTCCCCGAAGCGCGCTCGTGGGCGCAGAGCCGCCGGCACGCTTATGCTCGCCGGCGATGGCTGATGACGTCGTTGTGGTCGAAGCAGCGGGCCGCGAGATTCCGATCACAAGCCCAGGCAAGGTGTACTTCAAGGAGCGCGGCGACACCAAACTGGATCTCGTCCGCTACTACCAGTCGGTCGAAGCCCCATTGCTCCGTGCCATGGGCGGGCGCCCGGTGCTGATGCAGCGCTTCCCCAATGGCGCGAGCGGCCCCTCCTTCTTTCAGAAGCGCGTCCCCGACGCCCGGCCGGACTGGCTCGAGACCTCGATCGTCAGCACCCCGAACGGCACCACCTCACGCGCACTGGTCGCCGCCGACCTGGCCCACGTCCTCTGGGCGGTGAACCTCGGCTGCCTCGGCTTCCACGTCTGGCCGTCGAAGGCGTCGGACCCGGAGCACGCCGACGAGCTCCGGATCGATCTCGATCCGAGCCCGGGCGTGGTGTTCTCGATGGTGCAGGAGGCGGCGCGGGAGGTTCACTCGCTGTTCGAGGAGCTCGGCGTTGCCTGCCTTCCCAAGACGACCGGTAACCGAGGGATCCACGTGTACGTCCGGTTGGTGCCGCGCTGGACGTCGTACGAGGTGCGCTCGGCCGCGGTTGCGGTGGCTCGTGAGTTGGAGCACCGGCGCCCCGACCTGATCACGGCCGCCTGGTGGAAGGAGGAGCGCGGACGCCGCGTCTTTGTCGACTTCAACCAGAACGCGCCGCACAAAACCATCTTCGGCGCCTGGTCGGCTCGCGCTCGACCGGGTGCTCAGGTGTCGACCCCCTTCGCCTGGGATGAGTTGGACGCCATCCACCCCGACGCTCTGACGATCGTGACGGTTCCGCCCCGCGTTGCTCGCGACGGCGACCCCTGGCTTCCGATGTCCACAGCGCCGCAGTCGCTCGAACCCCTGCTCGCGCTGCACGAGCGCGACACCGCCGCTGGGGAGGTCGACGCTCCCTGGCCGCCTCAGTACCCCAAGATGCCCGGCGAGCCGTCTCGGGTCGCGCCGAGCCGCGCGCGCAAGCCCGACAAGCCCTCTTGAGGATTGCGCCGAGCGAGCCACTCGCATTCGGGTCGCGATGTAACCTCCGCGTGTATCCGGTGAGCCGCCCCGAGAGGAGGTCGCGGTGGGTGGGCGCAACGCTGTGCCGGCTTGGGCGCTACTCCCTCGACCCGGTCCACTCGGTCCGGTGCTGAGGCTGGGCGAGAAACGCGTCGCGGACCCGTTCGCGCACCTCGGCATCGAGGATGACGTCGGCTCCGACCCTGGCAAGCACCTCAGCGGCCCGCAACATGGCATCCTCGCCACGCTCTGACAGCGCGGCCTCGCGGAACGCATGCGTGTGCGGCCCGATGCCCGGGTCGGCAATCGCGAATTCCGGGTGCAGGGTCGGCGCCGCATAGGAGACGTCGCCAACGTCTGTCGACCCAGTGCGCTCCCACGGAATGACCCGGTCCTCCTCGAAACCCACGCCTGCGAGATGCAGGCTCGCGCGCTCGGCAAGGACAGCGTTGGAGCGGAGGTCAAGGTAGGTCTCCCGCTCCTCAAGCCGAAGCTCGCAGCCGGTCGCCTGTGCCGCGGCCTCGAAGATGGCGCGAAACCGAACGTTCATGGTTCGCAGGTACTCGCCGTCCCGGGCACGCGTCAGGTATTCGCCGCGCGTCAGCTCTGGGATGATGTTCGGTGCGGTTCCGCCCTCGATGATGAACCCATGCACGCGCGCGTCGTCGCGCAGTTGCTGACGCCAGAGCGACACGCCGTTGTAGGCCTGGACAAAGGCATCCAGGGCGTTGATGCCATGGTCGGGATGCCCGGCTGCATGCGCAGCCTTTCCCCGGAACGTCCATTCCCAATGTGTGCACGCGAGCGCGTACTGCACCGATGCGGTGCGGTCGGACGGATGAAAGATGAGAACGGCGTCACAGTCGTCGAACAGGCCGTCGTGACACAGCGGGATCTTGCCGCCACCGCCCTCTTCGGCGGGTGCGCCGACGATGGTCACCCGGGCGTGGACGTCACTCCTGGCGAGTGATTGCGCCAGCGCAATGCCCGCCCCCGCAGACGACGTTGCGATGAGGTTGTGCCCGCATGCGTGTCCCAGACCGCGCAGCGCGTCGTACTCGCAGACGAATGCAACGTGCGGGCCGGCGTTCCCGTACCTCGCAACGAAGGCCGTCGGCATCCCCGAGACGCCGCGGTCGACCTGAAAACCGTGCTGCTCGATGACAGCGCTGAGGATCCGCGACAACTCGAATTCCTCAAAACCGATCTCGGCGAGGGCGTGGATGCCACGCGAGGTGGTGACCAACTCGTCAGCACACGCGCTGGTCGCGTCATGGATCGCCTGGTGGATCACGACAGGTACGATGGTCGTCATGCGGTTCTCCTGGGCCGCTATTGTGCACAGCCGTGGAGACTCCCGAGCGCCTCTACGCGGATGCGGAGGCGTCATTCCCGTCGTGGGAACTGGTCAAGGACGTCGTCGACGAGTTCATCGATCTCGCGCTGAACTACCGGCAGAGCGGGCACCCCGGTGGATCCCGTTCCAAAGTGCATCTCCTCCTCGCGACGATGCTGTCGGGTGCAATGCACTGGGACGTCCGCCGGCCATGGCTCCCTTTCGGGGACCGGTTCGTGCTCTCGGCCGGTCATACCGTGCCCGTCGTCTACGCCGCCCTGGCCGCGCTCAACGAGACGCTCCGCATCCGCGCCTCGCGCGACCCCGATCCGGCCTTCGTCCTGCCTGACGGTGGCCGTTTTGCCCTCCTTCCCGAGGACCTTGCCATGCTGCGCCACCGCGGGGGCCTTCCGGGACATCCCGAGATGGCGGGCAAGAGCCTCTTCCTGAAATTCAACACCGGTCCATCGGGTCACGGGATGCCTCCAGCAGCCGGCGAAGCCCTGGCCCTCAAGCTTGCGCGGGCCGGCGACGTGCGCGTCTTCGTGGTTGAAGGCGAGGGCGGTCTGACCGCGGGTGCCAGCCACGAGACCCGAAACGCCGCGTGGGGCCTCGGCCTCGCGAACCTGGTGTTCCTCGTCGACTGGAATGACTTCGGCATCGACGACTTCGCCGCCTCGTCGGTCGTTCCAGGGACTCCCGAGACCTGGTTCGGGGCGTACGGGTGGCGCGTGACCGGAACCATGGAGGGATCCGAGTGGTCACCGGTGACGCGTGCCGTCCTCGAGGCCGCCCGTGGCGAGAATCGGGGCCAAGCGCCCTCGGTCGCATGGTTCCGCACCCGAAAGGGACGCGGATATCTGAAATACGACAGCAAGAGTCACGGGTCGCCGCACCCGATGAACAGCGCCCCATTCTGGGAATTGCGCACCACCTTCATGGAGAAGTACGGGATGACCTACATGGGTGTCGACGAGCCGGCTCCGAACGACCCCACCGCAGTCCGCGAACAGGCGGCCGAAAACCTGCGACGCGCCGCCGGTGTCCTCGCCGATCACCCAGCGATCGTCGACGCGATCTCCGACCGTCTCATCGAGCTGGCGGAGCTGGTCCCGAAGCAGATTGACGGACTCCGGGTCGCCGGTCATGGCGGCGATGTGTTCACCGACCCGCGGCTGACGGACTACCGCAGGTACCCGGCGGCCATGTATCGCAACGCGGGAGACAAGCAGGCGAACCGAACCGCATTGGGCGCATGGAGCTCATGGATCAATGCCCTGGCGCGGCAGGAGTACGGACGCCCGCTCTTCATCGCCGCATCGGCAGATCTCGCTGATTCGACCAACCTGGCCGGATTCGCCAAGGACTTCGGCGACATGCCCGGGTACGGGTGGTACGAACGTACTGCCAATCCGGACGGCGCGCTGCTCCCCACCGAGATCACCGAGTTCACCAACGCCGGCATGATGGCCGGCCTCGCGACCGTGAACATGGCGTCGGACCCATTCACCTCGTTCAACGGCTTCTGGGGCGCGTGCTCGACGTACGGATCCTTCAGCTATCTCAAGTACGGCGAGATGCGATTGTTCAGCCAGCTCGCTCAGGATTGTGAGCTGAAGGTCGGGAAGGTGCTGTGGGTGGCCGGTCACTCCGGTCCGGAGACCGCCGAGGATTCGCGCACGCATTTCGGCATCTACGAGCCTGGGGTCACGCAACTGTTCCCCGAGGGAAAGGTCATCGACCTTCACCCATGGGAATTCAACGAGGTCCCGGTGGTGCTGGGCGCGGCACTCGCAAGCGACATCCCGATCATCGCGCTCCATCTCACCAGGCCCGCGATCGAGATCCCGGATCGTGCGGCTCTCGGCATGCCGAGTCACTTCGAGGCGGCGCGCGGGGCTTACGTGCTGCGCCCGTTCCGGGACGACCTTCCGGCGATGGGGACCGTGTTCGTCCAGGGCACTACCACGACGGCCAACCTCGTCAAGGCCCTCCCTGATCTTGACAGACTTGGCCTGAACGTGAAGATCGTCGCCGCCATCAGCCCGCAGCTGTTCCGCTTGCAGCCGCTTGCCTATCGCGACAGCGTCATCGATGCGGCCGACCGTGTCGACGCGATGGCGATCACCAACCGCACGGTCAAGCTGATGCGTGACTGGATCGACGGCCCGCTCAGCGCCGAGTACTCGATGGGCGCGGACTGGGATGACCGCTGGCGCACCGGCGGCTCCGTGGATGAGGTGATGGACGAGGCGCACCTCACGACAAGCCACATTCTCGAAGGAATCGGCCGCTTCGTCCGCGATCGGGCGAGCCGGTTGGAGCGACTTCGTGCGATCGTGGCAGCGGCGGATCGGTTCCCCGAAAACTTCTAGACGTCTGCCGCTTGCAGCGACGTGCCGATGCCGGTCATGCCGTCGAAGCCTGGCGCGGTGTTCACGGTGACGAGCCGCGATGCACGATTGCCCGTGCCGTCGCAGTAGGAGGAATCCGATCGAGCCGCCCGCAGCCTGGTCTGCGGCGACGACACCGGGGAGCAGCGGCGACCCGCGCCCGCCGTCACGGATCGAGCCAGCGCCGCGCGGCCGGACGAGGGTGCTGCCGATGCCGGCGATCCGGTGGTCACGGCGGCGGCAGACACCGCGAGCCCCACCCATGCCAGGGCGGCCCAAGACGGCGCTTTCACGGCGCTTGGGAGGTTGCTGGCATCGTCCTCGAAACGTCTTGCAGATGGTGTCCATAGTCCGCGAGTGAGGTCCGCGTGGCTCGTCCCGATCGCGACCGCGTTCTCGAGCGTCCTGGGGCTCGCGGGGTGCGGCTCCGGCTCCCCCGAGATGGTCACGACCTCGACCGCAACGGGCCCCGCCTCAACCTCGGCGGCCGCCCTCTCGCTGCTGATCGAGCCGGGCGCGGGCATGGCGCCGATCTATGCGCTCCTCGAGTCGGCGCGGCACAGCGTGGATCTGGTCATGTACGAGCTCGAGGACACGCACGCAGAGCAACTGCTGGCCGCCGCTGCCACTCGCGGCGTCGCCGTCCGGGCGCTGCTGAACGGCGCCTACACCGGTTCAGCGAACGGCGCCGCCTTCTCCTACCTCCAAAAGCACGGGGTCCACGTCCGATGGGCAAGCGCTCATTACTCGTTCACGCACCAGAAGACCCTGGTGGTGGATACCTCCGTCGCCCTGATCATGACCCTGAACTGGACCAGCCGCTATTACGCCGACACGCGCGACGTCGGAGTGATCGATCGCATCCCATCCGACGTCGCGGCAATCGAGAGGGCGTTCGAAGCCGACGAACTCGGGAGCTCACGTCACGCCGCCTTCGGGAGCCGACCTCGTCTGGTCACCGACGAGTTCGACCCCGAACCTGCTCGCGCTCATCAACGGCAGCAGGCGCGAGCTCTTCGTCGAGAACGAGGAGATGGCCAGCAGCGACATCATCGCCGCGCTGCTCGCCGCCGCCCGACGCGGCGTGAACGTCGAGATCTGTATGACCGACTCGAGTCGCTGGTCAACGGCCTTCGAGGAGTTGGTCAGCGCCGGCGCCCACGTCAGGGTGTACTCACCAGCAGCAGCGCTCTACATCCACGCGAAGCTGCTCGTCCGTGACGCCGGCCTACGCGACCAGGGGGCCTTCGTCGGATCACAGAACTTCTCGACCAAGTCCCTGCGCTACAACCGCGAACTCGGCATCTTGATAACCAGCGGACCGCCGGTGCGTCAGCTGCGGGCGCTGATCCAGGACGACTACAGCGCAGCATGGCCGTGGACCGGTTGAGGAAGGAAGGTGCCTCAACAGGCGCGCGGGTGGGAAGATGGTCAAGTGCCCGACGAACTCCTGACGCGCCTCCTCGAGGCGCGGAGCTCGGTGGTGGCCGACGTCGCGGCGGATGGTTCCGAGCTGCTTGTCCGCTGCGATGACACGGGCAGCATGCAGCTGTATCGAATCGGGGCTCGGGGCAATGATCGCGTCCAGCTGACGTTTCTCACCGAGTCAGTGTCTGCGGCGCGCTACGTGCCGGGCACCGATGACGTCGTCATTGCTGTCGATCGTGGCGGTGACGAGAACTATCAACTCTGGCTGGTGGATGCGCATGGCGGCGCTCCGCGCCCGCTGGTTGTTGAGGAAAACGTCAAGCACGACCTCGGCGATGTCAGTCGCGACGGCCGGCTGATCGCTTTCACGTCGACCAGGCGAAACCGCATCGACATCGACGTGTACGTGCTCGACCGCTCCGACGGAAGGATCCGATGCGTGCTGGAGGGTGGGTGGAACCGCGTCGAATCGTTCTCTCCAGACGGCCGTTGGCTTGCCGTGATGCGCCTCGACGGTTCGTACGCGATCAGCGACGACCTGCTGCTCGTCGACCTCGTCACCGGCGGCGTGCGCACCGTCGTGGCGCGCGATGGACCGGGCACCGCGCTTGCTTCAACCTGGTATCCGGACTCGTCCGGATTCCTGTTCAGCACCGACGCGGGTCGGGACGTCGTGTCGATCGCACGCTATGACATGGGAACCTCGCGCTGGCGCTACGTCCTCGAGACCGAGTGGGACAGTGAGGCAACCCTCAGCCTCGATGGGCGAAGCGTTCTGGTCTTCCATGCCGAGGATGCGATCACCCGCCTGCAACTGCGGGACGGTGTCAGCCTCGCGCATGTCCGCGACATCCCATTGCCCGGCCCGGGAACGGGTTTCGGCCTGCCGCTGGTCCCCCGGCCCTACCTGTCCCCCGACGGCGCGACGGCGTTGCTCAGCTATACGACGACCGCCATGCCGGTGACCCCGATGCGCATCGACATCGGTCAGGGCACCGCGGTTCCGCTGCTGCCGGTGGACCAGGTTGTCCCGGCCGAGCTGGTGACACCCGAGCTCCAGAGGATCGCGTCCTTCGACGGCGAGCTGATCACCTACTTCCTGTATCGACCCGCAGTGGAGAATCCTCCCGTCGTGATGGTCGTGCACGGGGGTCCCGAGGCACGATTCGCGCCGCGCTATGACCCTTTCATCATCAGGCTGCTTGCCGAAGGCATCGCCGTGGCGGCACCGAACGTCCGCGGCTCGGCGGGCTGGGGGCGCCGGTTCGTGTCGCTGGACGACCGCAGGCTGCGCCTCGATTCCGTCCGCGATCTCACCTCGGTGCACGCATCGCTCGCGGAGCAGGGTGTCGACGCGTCACGGGTCGCCGTCATCGGCGCGTCGTACGGCGGCTACATGACGCTGGCGGCGCTGGCCTTCTATCCCGGCCTGTGGGCCGCGGGCATCGCCACGGTCGGGATCAGCAGCCTGCTCACCTTCCTCGAGAACACGTCGCCGTACCGGCGCCGGTTTCGCGAGGTCGAGTACGGATTCCTGGACGCCGACCGAGACTTCCTCATCGAGGCATCGCCGATGACCCATGTGGATCAAATCCGAGTACCGCTGATGCTGATACACGGCGCCAACGATCCACGCGTTCCAGTGGGTGAGGCGCGCCAGCTGCACGCGTCACTCGTCTCCCGGGGAATCGAGAGCGAGCTCCTCATCTATGACGATGAGGGGCACGGCCTCGCCAGGCGGGCGAACCGGCTGGACGCGTCACCACGGATGCTCGCTTTCCTGCGGAAGCACCTCGACATCTGAGCGACGGAACTCTGACCGCTTCCTCTTATAAATAGGGGCGGCCGCTGCTCCGGTCGGGAGCGCTAGTGTTGGTTCGGATCGGTGCCGGGGCCGTTCGCCGACTCGTCAGGGTCCGGCACCTCCGGCTGATCAGGGACAGGGTCCACGATCTCCGGCTCCGGCTGGGGGTCCGGCACGGTCGGCGGGGTCGATGTCGGCGTTGGGATGTTCATGGAGCCCAGTGTGCACTACCTGCACGTCTCTGTGGTGTTCTATCTGATAGTGTCGATATCATTCAATCCAACACCTTCACAGCCCCCTACTGAGGGCGCATCCAGGAGGTCGAGCGGCAAGATGTTCGAGAAGATCGTGGCGGGGGTTGATGCAGAGCCCGGGCGGGCGGGACGCGTCGTCGAGGCGGCCGAGCTGGTGGCACGAGCGTCAGGTGCGGAGGTCCTGGTCGCCCACGTCCAGGAGTTGGAGCTGACGGCGGCGATCGCGGCGACGCCACGCGCGGGTTCGATCCACCCGCTGCTTGGCGATGACACCGTGTCGAGGACCGAGGCGTTCGTTGACCTCACCGTCGAACGCTTCCGTCGAGCCGGCATCGGCGCCCATGGTGTCGTCCAACCAGGGAAGGGATCGACTGCGAAAGAGTTGCTGCAGATTGCCGAGTCCTTCGGTGCCACCCTCATCGTTGTCGGCGATCGTGGCCAGCGGGTCGCGGACACGCTCCTGGGCGGCGTCGCCCAGAAGATCCTTCGCGACGCCGATTGTTCCGTGCTGCTGGTCCGGTAGTCCGAGGAGATGCGATGACAGCAACCGCCCTCCATACCGACACGCCAAATCCGACCGGCGAGCCGGCGCGCACCGTCCGAAGCCTGGTGCCGGCACGGCTGGACCGGCTTCCATGGACGCGTTTCCACTGGCTCGTGGTGACAGGGCTCGGGGTCTCGTGGATCCTCGACGGCCTGGAAATACAGATCGTCGCGCTGGTCGGCACGGTGCTCGTCAACAAGGGAACGCTCCACCTCACCGCCGGCGACATCGGGTTTCTTGCCTCCGTCTACCTCCTCGGCGAGGTGATAGGGGCGCTGGTGTTCGGGCGCATCACCGACCACATCGGCCGCAAGAAGATGTTCATGGTCTGTCTCGGCCTGTACCTGTGTTTCAGTGGCCTCGGAGCGTTCTCCTTCAACTTGTGGTCACTGCTGGTATGTCGCTTCGTCGCCGGCCTCGGTATCGGAGGCGAATACACGGCGATCAACTCGGCTATTGACGAGCTGATCCCATCGCACTACCGCGGGCGCGTCGACATCGCCGTGAACGGGACGTACTGGCTCGGAGCAATGATCGGTGCCGCAGCGTCGATCCTGCTTCTCAACCCGCAACTCCTGCCTGTGAACGTCGGCTGGCGCCTCGCCTTCTTCATCGGACCGCTGCTCGGACTCGGCGTCATCTTCCTGCGCCGAACCATTCCCGAGAGCCCGCGGTGGCTGATGACCCACGGACGCCAGAAGGAAGCGGAGCAGATCGTCGACGAGATCGAGCAACGGGTCGAGCGCCAGGGCGTCCATCTCGAGCCGGTGCCCGAGGACAAGGCGATCGAGCTCACCGGCGCGGGGCGCGTCTCCTACATGCAGATCGCGAGGACGATGCTGCGAGAGTATCCGGGTCGATCGTTCCTCGGCTTCACGATGATGGCCACGCAGGCATTCCTCTACAACGCCATCTTCTTCACATATGCGCTGGTGCTGACCAGCTTCTATCACGTCGCCGCTGCGAACACGGCGCTGTACTTCTTCCCGTTTGCGGCAGGCAATCTGCTCGGACCCCTCACGATCGGTCACCTCTTCGACACCATCGGCCGGCGAAAGATGATCCTCACGACCTACTGCGTATCCGGTGTCCTTCTGGCCATCTCGGGATTCCTGTTCCACCAGGGCGTGCTCAATGCGTTCACACAGACGCTGATGTGGTGCGTCATCTTCTTCCTCGCGTCCGCCGGCGCGTCATCCGCGTATCTCACCGTCAGTGAGATCTTTCCCCTGGAGCTGCGCGGGCAGGCGATCTCCTTCTTCTTCGCCATCTCGCAGCTGGCCGGCGGCGTCGCCGCACCGTCGATCTTCGGTGCGCTGATCGGCTCGGGGAAGGATGCGGGCCCGCTGAGCATCGGCTACTACGCGGGCGGCGCCATCATGTTCGTGGGCGGTCTGGTCGCATGGTTCTTCGGAGTCAATGCCGAACGCAGGCCGCTCGAGGACATCGCAACCCCGCTGTCGGCCGCCAGACGCTCGCAGCCGGCCGCGGAACGCCCCGCGCTAGCGACCTAGGTGAAAGGAGGCCCATGCAGACCACCCGCGTGACCGATCTCATTCGGCTGGATCACATCTGGTTCCGGAGTCAGTTCGCGGCGCTCGACAGTGCGCGAGATGATCAGGGAACCCTCGCGTCACTCTGGGCAGTGCTGTCCGCGCGCCTCGAGGTACACGCGGCAGCGGAGGAAACCCTCTTCTACCCACGGCTGCTGAAGGATGACTCCGACGCCGTCGACGACACCAAGGATGCGATCAGGGATCACAACGAGATTCGCGACGCCATCCGGGACGCCGAGGGTCACGCCGTCGGCGACGAGGCCTGGTGGAAGGCGGTCAACGCTACCGAGCATGCCAACACGGAGCACATGGAGGAGGAGGAGACGGGGCCGCTCATCGAGTTCGACGACGCGGCGTCGAGCGGCGAGCAGGAGGAGCTTGCCTCCGCATTCTCCGCGTTCGAGACCGAGCACGCCGGTGCGCGCGGCATCAGCATCGACGACAAGGATCCGGAGGTATACGTCGAGGCGAATTCCTGATCTGGGGCATGAACACGACGATATAGCTTGCCTAGCAGCTAATTTGACACGCCCGGTACGGCTCAGTAAGCTCGATGAGTTGGCGGTCCATCGATCGCCGTCCCCCACCCCCCTCCCTACGAGTTCCACCCCGCCGAGGTCTGTCCACGGCGTGGGTGGACTCTTCGGATCCGGGGTCAGGCGATGGGCAGGCTGACCGTGAACGTGCTGCCGCCGCCCGGCGTCGGCGTGACGGTGATGTCGCCACCGTGCAGCCGGGCGCTCTCCCGAGCGAGATAGAGGCCCAACCCCGTACCGCGGATATGGCTTGTCTCCGGCGTGACCAGGCGACCGAAGCGGGTGAACAGCAGGTGCGCCTGCTCGGCGTTGATGCCGATCCCGTGGTCGCGGACCTGGACGGTGGCCTCTCGCTCGTCGTGATCGCAGGCAATCTCGATCTCCCCGCCGGCGGGCGAGTACTTGATGGCGTTGTCGATCAGGTTGGTGAGCATGGTGGTGAGCCGCCGCTTGTCGGCGACCACGGCGATATCGTCTCGCGTCACCGCCAGCGCAAACTGATGGCCCGTGCCCATGAGCGGTCGCATCGCATGCACGGCGTTGTCCACGACCTCGACGAGATCGACCGGCTCGAGTTCGAGCTCAAGGCCGAGCGTTTCGAGGCGGGCCGTCTCGAGCATCTCGGAGATCAGGCGCGCCATCTCCTCGGCTTTCTCCGTGATACGGCTCAGCGCCAGCTCCCGATCCGCGCTCGGGACCATGCCCTCGCTGAGCATCGACGTGTAGCCTCGGATGATCCCGAGCGGGCTTCGCAGCTCGTGCGCAGCGATGTTCAGGAATTCGCTCTTGAGCCGTTCGAGCCGCCGGCTGCGCTCGGCCTCGAGCTGGAGCTCCGTGACCGCCCGGGACTGGCTCACCCCGAGGCCGACGATGTGCGCGATCGCCGCCAACGTCTCTCGCTGCGCCGTCCCGAGGCCTCCCTCGCCCTCGATGGCGATGACTCCGACGGCGTCGCCGTCACCCCGGGCGGGAACCGCCAGCATCGTGCCGTCGTCGACGATCTGGCCGGTCGACATCGCGCGGTTGAAGGTCGCGTGCTCCGAGAGCCGAAAGGCTCCGCGATCCCTGAGCTCGTTCTCTCCAGACGTCGCCACGCACGTCAGGATGTCGTTGTGCAGCAGGAGAAAACGAACCTCCCGGATGCGGACGCCTCCCGAGGCCAGTCGTGACGTGAGCCTCACGGCTTCGAGGACGAGGTCCCTCGACGCAGCGTCGGTTGTGGTGGGGTCGTCCCAGCTGGATGCCGGGTCCGGCAAGGCCACGAGAGACTGCTAGGCGGAGGGCAGTGCGCGCGGGCTGGTCGCCCGCTCGACGCTCTCGGAGAGCTCTGCCGGGTCGGTGTCGGATTTGACCAGGAACTCGAGCGCCCCGAGCTTCAGACCGCGTTCGCGCAACTCCGGCTCGCCGTAATTCGTGAGGATGATCACGGGGATGTGCATGGTCGCCGTGCCAGCGCGAAGGCGTTCGAGGACCTCGAACCCGTCGAGACCCGGGAGGCGCAGATCCAGGTAGATGAAATCCGGAGCCTCATCGGTGGCCATCCGGAGACCCTCGTGACCGTCGTGCCCGATCACGACTGAATAGCCGTCGGCCACCAACCGCAGCCGGTACATCTCAGCAGCGGCAACGTCGTCCTCGATCAGCAGGACTTTGACGTCCTCCTCCACTCTGTGCTCCTCAGTGGCCGTAGGAGTCCGCTCCCTTGTTGGCGTCTGTGAATGTCTCAATTCGGTACGGTAGCAGACGAACTCTCGACGGGTCGACTGGGCGTCTCACCCCCGCCCGATGGCCGGCGACCCGCCACCGGTATTCAGCCCGGCGGCAGCCTCAGCGGAGGAAGAGACCGACTCCGAAGACGATGGTCCAGGCGACCGCAACGACGACGGCCACACCGGTGGCGATCGTTCGGAGGTCGAGCCTGCGTCGCCGCCGGAGCGGGCGCGCTGCCATCCGGGCGGGACCCATATTCCCGCGCCCCGGCGTGATCGTCTCCGACATGAACCTCATGATAGCAATATCAGCACTATCATGTTTTGTGATAGGATGTTCTGGTTGGAGGGACCAGGGAATCCCGCCGCAACCCATGGAGGTACTCGATGGCTCGCAAGTACAAGCCGATACAGCTCGACGTCAAGCCGGTGGCCGGGCCATATCTCGACGAGGCCGCGACCTGCCCTCAGTGCAGCTCCCGGATCACCCAGGTGCTCGGCCGCATGGGACTCCGCCTGGTCTTCCGGTGCGATCGGTGTCGCGTCCAGTTCTTCCGCCAGCGCACGGCGGCCAGCGCCAGCCTCGTCTGAATCATCGGACACGTCCGCGGTTGACCCGTACAATCGCTGTGACGTTGGCCTTGCACGTCACCCGGTCGCACCCGCTCGGCCGGCTGGACCGCTCAAACGTAGAGGGAGCTTCAACGGATGCCGGCTGAGATGAGCGTTCCCACGTCCGAGCGAATGCTCGACCTCGACAAGCCGCTGTACACGATCAGCGTCGCCGCGGAGATCCTGGCCAGCCATCCGCGCACGCTGATGATGTACGAGACCATGGGACTCGGCGTGCCGGATCGCACGGCCACGAACCGGCGCCGCTACTCCCAGCGCGACATTCTCACGCTGAGTGCGATTCAACGCCTCACCCGCCAATCCGGCCTGAATATCGCGGGTGCGCGATATGTCATCAAGTGCCTGCAACTCCTTGACGCGCATGGCATTCCTCGGCCGCCAGAGCTTGCCGAGATTGACATCGAGCACGTTCGGCTCTGACCTGAGTCCGCGCCCGACCGAGACGGCCCATTTTGCCGGGTCGATCGAGGTCGACCTGGTGTCTCGCGGCGATGCCCACCAGATCATGGAGCGCCTGGTGCGTTTCACTGCCGAGAATGTCGACGTCGATCGCTGCACGTTGACGAGCCTCGACCAGGATGTCCTTCGGGTAGAGGCGAGCTATGAGCGCGGCGGACCTCCCGACTTCGTCGGACACGAGTACCCGTTGACCTGGTTGAAGCGGCAGCCCCTCCTCTACCAGGCCGTGACAACCGGGGCGATCGTGCTCGGTGGGAGCCTCGGCGAAGCGGGCACCGCCACCCCCGAGCTCGCGTCATCCCTCCTCGTGATGCATCACACGGCGATCGTGCCGCTGCCGATCGGCGACACCGTCGGCGCTGTGCTGATCCTGAGCCGGCGAAGCGACCGTCCATTCGTCCCCGACGAGTTGGAAGGACTCCAGCAGGTCGGACTGCTGGCCGCGCTCGCGTTGCGGAACGCTCGCCTCGTGGAGCAGGTGCGCAACGCGCAGAATCGCGGGCTTGAACTCGCTGACGCAGATGTCGCGCCACGTCGCCTCCAGCGTGGAGTTCGCAGACGTTCTTCGAGAAGATGAGCGAGACCGTCGCCGGCCTGGTGACCGCGGAGAGCGCGGGCTTCTGGCAGCTGACCGGCAGGGAGCTGGTTCCGCTCCATAAGTCAACCGCGCCTGGCGCTGCGAGCGGACAGGCGCCCGAGGTGCTCGATTCGGAGGGCGACCCCCGACTGTCACGGGTTCTGTTCTCCGGCGAGGCACTGCGACTCAATCGCGGCGGCCTGGCCGCGAGCGACGGCGGGTCGCTGCTCGCGCGGCTCGACGCGCGCGACGTCCTCGCCGTCCCCTGGCGCACCGCTGCCCATCCGCTTGGATTCCTTGCGGCCTGGAATTCGCAGTCAGGCTTCAGCGACCAGGACGAGTGGGTCATGCGGCTCGCAGCACGCTCGTCGGCGCTGGTCTGGCAGGGATATGCGGCGGAGCAGCGTGCCCAGAGCCTGCAGGCCGCTGAGCTTGACCGGCTCGAGGCCCATGCCCAACGGATGGCGGAGCTCGAAGGACAGAAGTCCGAGTTTCTGCAGCTGGCATCGCACGAGCTCCGAGCACCGATCACGCTGGTCAGCGGCTACCTGTCGATGCTCGAGGAGGGCTCGCTCGGGGAGTTGCCGGCTCCCGCCGCCAAGGTCGTCCCGCTCATGACCGCGCGTCTGCGTCACATGAGCGAGCTGGTGGACCGGATGCTGACCACAAGCCGCATGGAGATCCGAGCCCGAGGTCAGAATGCAGCCGACCTGGACCTGGTGGCCCTCGCAGAGACAGTTGCGGTATCGGCCGCAGCCACAGCCGCCGATCAGCTTCCGCGGCTCGTCGCCGTCGAGGCGCGCGCGCCGGTTCGGGTACGAGCCGATCCGGAGCAGGTCGAGACGATCCTGGGCAACCTTATATCCAATGCCCTGAAGTACTCCCCCGATGGCGCTGAGGTCACGGTGACCGTCCGGGAGGAGCCCGGCTGGGTGGCGGTGGACGTGACCGACCACGGTGCCGGCATTGCCGACGAGGACGTAGCGAAGTTGTTTCAGCCCTTCGGGCGCCTGCAGAGCGCCATCGCCGCGGGCATTCAGGGCACCGGCCTCGGACTGCACCTCTCGCGCGGCCTCGCCCAGGCCCAGGGCGGTGATATCCAGGTGGCGTCACGTCCCGGCGAAGGGAGTACATTCACCCTGCGTTTGCCGCGCGGACGAAAACGGGCAGCGGGGAGAACTCATGGCTGATGGGTCACTGCGAACACGGCTGCTGCTCGTCGACGACGACGTCGATGTCGCCACGATGTACGAGACCCAGCTTGCCGCCCAGGGCTTTGACGTCATCCGCGCACACTCGGGAGCGGAGGCCCTCGACCGTGCCACTCGCGATGCTCCCGATCTGATCTACCTGGACCTCGGCCTCCCGGAAATGCACGGCTTCGACGTGCTCCAACGCCTCGGCGCCGCTCCGGAGACGGCTCGGATCCCGGTCGTCATCCTCACCAACTACAGCGAGCCCGAGTTGGTCGAACGGGGCCGCGAGCTTGGTGCGTACGATTACCTGATCAAGGCCCACACCCCGCCGGCGGTCCTGGCCGAGGCAACCAGGAAGCTGTTGTCGTGAGCGCCTTCGAAACGGAGGATGCGCAAGCCGACCACTCCGTGACGGCCGTCCCAGGTGAGGTTGAAGCCCAGAACGCAGCTCTGGACGCGGTCGAGCCGGAGCGTCTGCTGGACGGCGAGGACGAGCAGACCACCTATGCCGATGACGCGATCCACTGGACGAAGGTCTACCGGGAGTTGCTCGAGTTCAAGCACAGCCTCCTGAGCCTGGCGGAGCGCCACGTGGACGCAATGGGGGACGACGCTGGGACGGAGGTGAAGGACACGGACCTCAAGGTGCTGAAGGCCGAGGCTGCCCGTTTCGAACGCCGGCTGGCCTTCTGGCAGGTCCGGACCCGCGAGCTCTCGGGACGCTCCGTCACCGACTCCGAATAACCGGCAGAGCGGCGGTTGCGCCGCGTCACCGCGCGTCAACGCTCGCATCGCAAACCGTCGCAGGGCGCTGCACCGGGGACGCCGGTGAAGTCTGATTAGCCGTGGACGCGAGCTGAGGGTGACCGCGTCGAGAGTGGGACCTGGAGGACGAATATCGTGGTGACTGTCGAGACTGCGCGGAAGGACACGAAGGCGCGTCGGCGCCTTGGGGTGCTTCCCGCGACCGCCTTGTTCCGCCGCCGGGAGTCTTCCGCGCCGGTGGCGCCACCGTTCTCCGGGATCGCCTGCACGATGCGCGGCTGCGCCAACCACACAGCGCAGCTGTGCGCCTACCGGGACCGGCGCGAACGGTCGTGCTCGGCAACGATCTGCCCCGCTCACGGCATCTCGCTCGGCGGCAACACGTACTGCCGGCGTCACGCGGGCACCGTCCAGGCGATCGGCGACCTGGCGCGTGATCAGAGCGGGCATCCGGACGTCGACGACCGCGCGCCATCGCTCGTGGACTGGATCGCTCGCGACATCGACAGGGACATCCGTAGGCTCCTTGCACGCTCCGCCCGGCCGGGCGAAAGCGTCCTCGCTGATGACGCGGCCCGTCTCAAGCACGACCACCGCCGCAACGCCCGGTGGGAGCGCAGCTGGCGTCTCGTCGAACACACCGGGCCCGTGCTCAACGTCACCCTGCACGTGACCGAGGACGATGACTCGCTGATTCACGTGCGCGTTGGAACCGAGACCGTCGTCGACGGCGTGCCTCCGTGGATTGCCCGGCGCCGGGATGGTCAGGACGTCGAGGCGGCGATCGACATATCCCAGCGCCAGCTCTTCTACCGGTACCTCCAGGAGACGATCGCCGAGGCGGTGGTTCGCTTCAGAGACCGCTCCGACCGCATCGACCAGTAGCGGCTATCTGTCTGCTGACCCGAACGGATCTGAAGATCCGGGTTTCCTCGGCGTGCAGCTAAGTATGGTAGTGTTACTATCATATTTTCTGATAGCTGACAGCCCGATGTCAGGCGTCTGGCCGCATGACCGGGATCAGCCGGAGGTGACGTCGTGCCGCGCAGATACAAGCCGGTCCAGCTGGACGCAAAGCCGGTTCCTGATGACTTGCTCAACGAGGCGGCGACGTGCCCCCAATGCGGGTCACGGTTGACCGAGGTGCTTGGCCGTATGGGTCTTCGGCTGCTGTTCCGCTGTGGACAGTGCCGTGCCCGATTCTTCCGTCACCCCAAGGCGACCGCGGGCGCGAGGTTGGTCTGACCCTCAGACCTTCACGTGCTCGACATTCACGTCGGCGAGCTCCGCAGGCCGCGGAACGCCGTGCGCGTCGAGGAGCTGCAGGCAGAGGATCACCATGCGGGCGCTGATCAGGTTGAGCCCGTAGCCTCGCGTCAGACGCTGGATCGCCCCGAGGGTGATGATGTCGCGCTGCGAATAGAGCCGGCGATTGGTGGCGGTGCGAACTCGGCACCACAAGCCCCAGGTGCTCGTACATCATGAGCGTGCGCGTATGCGTGGCAAGGATCTCGGCGGTGATGCCGATCGTGTACAAGGGTTTGTCGAGGTTCAGCATGTGCGCCGCACCCGCCGGCGCGGCGACGCGGGTCACGAGCGGCGCAGCATCGGCTGCGTCATGCGGCTCGACGACCCGCACGCACGTGCAGGCGCACCACCGACCCGGTCCCGCGCGACGAGCGCACCTGCACGAGATCGCAGAGCTGGTTCGCTGTCCAAAGGCCGCGAGGCTCCGACGGATTGGTGCCCGGAGACTGACGGTCGACGAGCGGATCCCTGATCACCCCGCGATCCGAGACCTCACATACGACATCATCACCGTCGACCCAGAGGCGTGCCAGCCCGCGGCCACCGCCATGCATGATGCTGTTGGTCGCCACCTCGCTGACGGCAAGGATCAGGTCGTCCAGTCGCGACGGCAGGAGTCCCGCCTGCGCCCCTCTGGCGGCCACCATGGCGCGGACCTTGTCGAGGGTCCCCGCGTCGAACGGAACCTCGGTGACGACCCCGTCGGGGTGCGGGAGTGGTGAAGCGAGCGGCGCCGTCGGAACGACGAATTCCCGCCGGGCCGCTTCCGCCGGGTACGGGTCGACGGTCATGCCGTCGGTGACCACAGGGTGGGTGTACCGCGCCTCGATGACAACGTTCGGGTCGAGAGCCGCGATGTCGTACGGGCAGATCAACCAGAACCCCTGCAGGCCGGCAAACGCCCGGTTGATCAGCGCCTCATGCCAGTGACACTCCGCTAGCTGCGCTGCCGCACGGCCCGGCCAGATCGGCTCACCGACACCGCGCATTCCGATGGCGCCCCGGTGCTCTGCGGCGACCGAGAACGCATTCCACGCCGGGATGATCCGCCCCGGATTCGCGCCCACGAGCTCCATGTCCCGATACTGCAGCAGTGCGTCCCCGTCAGCGCCGATGATCTCGCGGAGCGCGTGTATCTTCTGGCGATTCACCATCACGAGGGTCGGTTCGCCGGCCGCGAGTCCGTCCCTGACGAAAGGCACAACCCGCTCCAGGAACTGGCTCTCACCGCGGTACAGGATCGCCTCATGCCGGAAGTCCGCCACCGCGCGATGGTCGCTCAACTCGCCACCTCGAGGTCCGTGCTCGGCGACGCGGGAATCGCCATGCTGGTCAGCCCCGTCGCCGCGAGCGCACGGCGCAGATGCGGTTGCATGCCGGTCAGGGTGATCCCTCCGGCCTGGGCCAGACGGACGAGCATGCGTAGCCCCGCGACCGAGCAGAACGTCACCGCGGTGAGGTCGATCGTGATCACCTCATCGCCGGCCATGGCGTCGCGTAGGGCCGCATCGACTGCGTCCACGTTGGTTTGGTCGATGCTACCGACGAAGGTCAACGATGCAGGCATCGCTGAACGCGAGATGGTCAGCGCACCGGCGACCATGGTGTCGTCGCTCAACAACGTCGGCCCCTCCGGTCGCATCGTCGACTGTTCATCGCCGCGAGGGAGGTCGAGGCGAGCGCTGTTCTGCCATTCCCCGAGGACGGTCGCAGCCCGCGCGGTGAGGTCGGTCGCGGAGAAGCCAAGCTCGGCGATCCGGCTCGCGTGCGTGTTCACAAATGCGCCGAACTCATCGACGAATTCCCGGATCACGGCAGCGAGAGCCTGGCGGCTCGTGCGCCGGTTCGGAGGCTCGGCAAGCGCTTCGGCCTTGGCTGCGATCAGCTTCCTGAGCGAGTCCGGATACAGGCGCTCGAACTCGGCTCCAAGGGCCCGCTGTACCTCCAGCCGTGCGGGGCCCATCATCGCGATCCAGCGCACCCGCTCTGCTTCCGAGCCGAGCGCGCAGCGTGGATAGAACTGATTCGTGCCCAGCTCGCCGACAACAAGGTGGGCGCAGGCGACGTGCGCACCCAAGGGCTTGCCGTACGAGGTCGCGGCGATGAACTGGGCTCGCTGGAATGCTGGACAGTCCACGGTGCTGCTCTCGAACTCGCGCCCGAATTGACACCGATCACGGAGTCCGGATTCGCCTGTCGAGGACAGCGCGGCCGGTTTGCGCTCGGAAAGCACGGCTGCCCGGTCGGCTCAGAGGCCCACGCGGTCAATCATGATAGCGAGTGTATATCCTCCGAGCAGCTCGAGAACGCGAACTCCAAAGAAGCGAGCAGCCACCCCTGCCGGGGGATGAACCCCGGCGGGGTGGGCTTTGGGGAGGGGAATTCAACAGGTTGGATGCCGTAGGCACCCGACTACCGAGGTTAGCATTCTGGTAAGTTAGCTGTCAAGCAAGCTGATAGCTCACTTACAATAGATACTGGTATCGGTCCACCCATCCAAGCTGTAGCGCTCGGAGGGTAAAACGTCGATGCCGGTGATACGCTACGGTGTCAAATCACGCCACCATCGGCATCACGATCGACGGAGGAAAACGAAGCCGATGCGAGGAATCTTCATCACGAGCAGCGGTAAGGGGAGCCTTCATGGACGATGACGTCAAGGTCCTGTTGATTGAGGACGACGCTGCTGCCGCGGAGATGTATCGGCTCCGGCTGGCGGCGGACGGCTACGATGTGGTAATCGGCCGCGATGGCGAGGAAGGCCTCCGCATGGCCTCGGAAGAGGGTCCGGATTTCATCTATCTCGACCTCCGCCTGCCCGGATTGGACGGGTTCGAGGTCCTGGAGCGCCTCCGTGCGGATCCCGCCACCACTCACATCCCGGTCATCATCCTCAGCAACTACGGCGAGCCGGAGTTGCGCGAGCGCGGCTTGAAACTCGGGGCTCTCGAGTTTCTCGTGAAGGCGGACACGACACCTGCCCAGCTTTCCACGAAGGTCGGGCAATCGCGCGGATCTCAGGCGACCCGCTAAGAAGTGCGCTCGAGGTCGGGCTCGCGCGGCGGGTTGGCGGGCTCGTTGACCAGGCCATCGAAGCGCTCCTGCTCGGCTTCGACCTGCGCCCGGGCCACCCGCGGCTCCGGGGTCCCGCCGCCCGCGTCGTGGCCTGCGACGGCGGGCCCATCGGCAGCGGCCGCGGAACTGCCCTCCTCACGTCGCTCGTATTCTCCGCCGACCTGACGATCGACTTCTTCGAGCATCTTCTTCGCGGTGCCGACAACTCCTTCACCCTGGGATTCCTGGGAGATCTTCTGAAGAGCTTCTGATCCGCTCTGAGGATGGAAGCTCGGGTCTCGTTCATCCTTCAGGGACGCCTTCGACGCCACCGTGCGTTGCGTGCCGTCGAGCTCTTCGTCAGCGTGGTACGCCCCGCCGCCTCCATTCGGATCGGATCCGCGTTCATCGTGATGGCTCATGGTCTGTAATACCTCCGGGTTTGTGCCGGCGGCCGCCCGTGAGGCCGGCCGCCGGACTTCACGACGTGCCTGTGATCAAGCGTCAGCGACAGCCACGCCGCCATCACGCGCGTCGCGCGCGGCGGCATGGATGTTGTCAGCGGCCATCTCGGGATCGATGCCGGCGTTCTCCGCGGCCTTCGCGAGGTCGCTATATGTGATGTCGCCGTCGTGATGTCGCTCGTTCGGGTCACCGCATCCGCAGCTGATGCACATGTTCTGCCTCCTCGTGGGATGGGGTCGGTTATGGGTGCCGTAGATGTCCTATTAGATGATAGTCGGACTGTACAGTTTTGGCTCGCTCGTCTGGCGCCCTGGCGATCAAGCGCCATGCGGCACCGGTTTCTGGCCGACCCCTTCGTCCTCCACTGAGCTCACCTCATCTCCGAGGCGTGGCAGCGTCTCGACGCTCACCTCGCCGTCGGAGCGCGTGCTCATCGCCTCCTCCCCACGCCGGGCGCGGTAGAACGCTCCCAGGAAGATATTGGCCACGGCCGCGATCGGCACCGCGAAGAGTGCGCCGAGCACTCCGGCCAGCTCGGCGCCGACCAGCAGGGCGGCCATCGCCACGAGCGCATGCAAGCGCGTCACGCGCCCGTAGATGCGCGGGCCGAGGAGATATGCGTCGATGGCATGTCCCAGCAAACCGACGGCCAGGGCAAAGACAGCCAGAATCGGGCTCTGCACGAGAGCGACCACCACTGCAAGCGCCATGGCGACGACCGCTCCGACGATCGGGATGAATTCCAGGAAGAAGGCGGCGATCCCCAGCAGGAACGCGTACTTGACTCCGACGATCGTCAGCGCGACGCCGGTGTAGAGGCCGATGACCATCGACATGACCACCTGCCCGCGAACGTACGCGGCTACGGTCGAGCCGACCGCTACCGCCGCGAAGTCGAACTCGCGCTGGCGGCTCGGGAACAGGTTGCGGGCGGTGGCGACCACGCCTCGGCCTTCGATGAGCAGATAGATGGAGATCACCAGCGTCAGGACAAGGCTCACCAGGCCGGACACGAAGGCCGCTGCGACGCCGAGCGCCACGCCGATCTGTTGCCCGTTGACGGCTTTGATCCAGGATGCGAATGAGAACGTGATGCCACGCTGGCGCAGCTGGTTGTCGATGGTCTGCAGCAGCGCCGGCAAGCCTTTCGCCTGTGCGATCACTGTCGGAGCGACCAGCCACATCGCGCCGGCGATGAGGGCGATGCCGACCGCATAGATGAGCAGCACCGTGAATGAACGGTGTCCGCGGAATGGCCTGACGCGCTCCATCGTGTCGACCACGGGCGTGAGGATGAGCGCGATGATCCCGGCGAAGATGAACAGCAGCAGCACGTTGAAGACGTGGACGAGGATGAAGGCCGCGCCTTCGAAGATCCAGATGACCGCGAGGATGATGGCCAGCCAGATCAAGGCCTTCACCGATCGCGTGTCCCAGAGCCCACGGGTTGCCCGACGGGCACCCTGCGAGCGCGAGGGCCTCGACGTGGTTCGTTCGTTCGCGGATCGTCCACGAGTCGGCGGCGAGGGCGCCGCGCGTTTAGAGGAAGAGGTGGCCACGGCAGGCTCTGCTATAATACAAAATGATAGTGTGAGTGTAGCATAGGCCGGGCTTGCCGGCATTGGGCGTGGGCCTGCCCGAGCATCGGGTGATATAGTCGCTATCACAAAAATGTCATGCTCGCGCGCCGTCTAGCCGTGCCCGAAACGAGGTTGAATGACTCTGCCTCCGCGATCGCCGGCACTCAGCACAATCCTCCTCGCGACGAGGACGCACGACGCGTCAACGAGGCGATCGGTCGTCTGGTCGGCCGCCTCCTCGCCGTCGCTCCCGCCGATCCTCGCCGGCGAGTGCCTCTGGTTGACCTGCTGAGGACGATGGCTCTCGAAGGCACCGAGGTCGTACCGGACACGGAGTGCGTGATCTCGCTGGTGCCGGCGACGCGACCCGACGTCTTCGAGGTGGTCGCCGCCTCCGGCCCTTGGGCGGAGCGGCTTGTCGGCGAGCGGTGGCCGCTGCACGAGGGGATGCTCCACGGTCGAGCAATGCTCCATCACGTTGCGGTTGAGACCCTCAACGCGCCTGACGAGAGCGCAGCTCCCGAGGTGTTCGGCTCGAACATCCGCATTGGCCGGCTCGTCCCGATGTCCACGGGGGCTCCTCTTCCCGATGGTCGTGTGGGGATGGGAGTCGTCGGGTTCTGGCGACCCGAGACCCGGCCCTTCACCGACACCGAGCGAGCCATCATGGATCGATTCACGCGGCTCGTCAGCATCATGGTGCTCGGCGACGACGCGAGGGAATCGACGCAGCACCTCGTCGATCGACTGCGTCTCACGGGCGAGGCAACCCGGGAGCTGTCTTCCTCCCTCGACCCCGCGCGCGTGGTGCAGGCGATCGTGGAGCGCATCGCCGATCTGGTCGACGTGGATCGCATCACGGTCACCAAGTTTCGTGCGGATTCCATCGAGGCGATCGCCGGGTATGACCGGAATCGCGTTCCCGCACGGATCGGCGCCACGTGGAAACTCAGCCCCGAACTCCGCGCTGCCATCGACCGCGGTGACCTCAGCTATGAGGGATTCTCCGATCTATCGGGTATGCCGCCCGACATGCAGGATCAGCTCTCGGACGTGCGCACGCGGATAGTCCTGCCGCTTCGGACCGGCAGGCGCCTGGTCGGTATCCTCGCTGTCAGCCGCCGCAGCGATCGGCCATTCGGACAGTTGGACCTGGACAACCTCGAACAGATCGCTCTGTCGGCCGCCCTGGCGCTCCAGAACGCCAGCCTGTTCGCCGAAACGAAGGAGGCTCAGCAGAAGGCACTTCACGCGCTTCTGAGCACCTCCGATCATCTCGACGAGACCTCCTCGGAGGCCGAACTCTATGCGCGCGTCGCGACAACCGTTGCCGAGCTCGTGGGAGCGCGGCGCGTCACGCTCTGGCGGCTCAGCAGCGATCGCACGGTACTGATGCCCGGGGCGGCGGCGCATGGCGTCGATGCGAAGGATTTCGCGCAAGTCCGCGCCGTGCCCTGCAACCCGGAGGGCACGTCCATTCGTGAGCGTGTGGTCTTCGGTGACGTGGTCTTTCACGGACACGCGACCGAGCTGGGCAGCAGTCTGGGGGTGAATCTCGGCGGGCCCGCTGCCGATACGATGGCCGTGGCGTGGCGCGCCGGGTCGGTACGCCTCGGGATGCTGGTCGCTCACGAGCCGATCAAGCCGGGCGGCTTCAGCGATGAGGACGCGTGGACCCTGCAGCTGGCGGCATTCGCCGCGGGACTCGTGTGGCAGATCAAGGCGTCGGAGCAGCGTATCCGCACCCTCGGCGATGCCGAGGCGCAGCGGTTGCACGAGCACATCGAGCGCACCCGTCAGATGGAGAAGATGCGCTCGGATTTCCTGAAGCTTGCCTCGCACGAGCTGCGTGGCCCGATTGCGGTCGTGCGTGGGTATTTCTCCATGATGGCTGACAAGTCGCTCGACGCCGATGGGCTGGAGCGCGCGATGCCGATCATCGAGCGCCGGCTCGACGATATGAATGCACTCGTCAACGAGATGCTCGAGACCGCGCGCCTCGACGAGGGCATGACGCGCCTCGAGCGCCAGCCGCAGAGCCTTCGGGCCATCGTGGCCGCGGCGACGTCGTCGATCCAGCCGCAGCTCACGGACGGTCACCGGCTCGACGTGCGCCTGCCCGGAGCGGCCGTCCGCGTCAACGTCAACTCCGGAAGGATCGAGACGATCATGCGGAATCTCCTCGACAACGCCGTCAAGTTCTCGCCTCACGGCGGTGAGATCAGCTGTCACACGACGGTGGGCAATGGCGTCGCACGCATCGCGGTCATCGATCACGGACTGGGGATTCCACCCGAGCAGGTCGATCGTCTTTTCACACGGTTCAGCAGGCTCGTGACCCCCGAGAACAGCCACATCTCCGGTACGGGATTGGGCCTCTACCTCTCTCGCGAACTGGCTCGCCTCCACGGAGGCGACATCACCGCGAGCTCGACGCCGGGTGGCGGTGCGTCGTTCGTGCTGACCCTGCCGACGTGGAACGCGGAGACCGTCGCCTAACCAGAGGCCGCCTTCCCCGTGTCACCCCACACCGCCACCGAGTCGGCATTGAGCGTCGGGGTGTCTTCCGTCGTGACTCCGTCGTCGGATGACAGCAACAACGTGGCGCCCATCGCTTCGGGCACACGCACGGGCTCGTCACCGAGGTTGCAGCACACCAGCAGATCCGCGTGCGTATATGCGAGCAGGCTCCTGATGCTGTCGTACCACGCTGTGGTCGCCGCGGCGTCCGCTCCTGAGGCCATCAGCCGGACGCGGCGGAGTTCGATCAACTGCCGGTACCACGCCAGCATGTGCGCGTGCGTTCCCTCATCGATCTCATCCCACTTGAGGATCGAGCGCTCGAAGGTCGCAAGCGCCTGAGGGTCCGGGACTGCCTCCGCCGGCCAGCCAAAGGCTCGGAACTCGCGACGGCGTCCATTGGTCACCGCCTTGCGCAGATGTGCGTCGCCAAGGTCGGTGAAGTACTGAAACGGCGTGCTTGCCGCCCACTCCTCGCCCTGGAACAGCATCGGCACCATGGGCGACAGCAGGGTGATCGCAGCAGCCATGTGCGCGCGCCCTTCGCTCACCAGATGACCGAGGCGCTCCCCGGCCGCGCGGTTGCCGACCTGGTCGTGGTTCTGCGAGTAAACGATGAAGCGAGAGCGCGGCAGGTCGCCGGCGTAGCGGCCGACAGTGCGCTTGCGGTGCCGCGAATACTGCCCCGCGTAGACGAATGTCTCAAGCAACGCGGTGCGCACCTCCTCGGGAGTGCCGAAATCCTCGTAGTACCCGTGCTGCTCGCCGGTGAGGAGGGCATGCAGAGCGTGATGGAAGTCGTCGTTCCACTGCGCATGCAGGCCGTATCCGCCCCGCCCGCGCTCGCGGACGAGCCGCGGGTCATTGCTGTCGCTCTCGGCGATGACCCAGAGCTCGCGCCCGAGCTCCGCGGCGAGCTCATCCACGCGCGTTGCGATCGCCTCGAGGATATGCAGTGGTGAGGTGTCGATGATCGCGTGCACGGCGTCGAGCCGAAGACCGTCGAAGGAATAGTCCCGTAGCCACATCTCGACGTTGTCCAGCACGAAACGCCGAACCTCGTCCGAGTGCTCACCGTCATAGTTGAACGCGCTCCCCCAGGGCGTCTCGTATCGGGTGGTGAAGTACGGTCCGTAGGAGCTGAGGTAATCCCCTTCCGGGCCGAGATGGTTGTAGACGACATCGAGGATCGCCGCGATGCCTCGCGCGTGACACGCGTCGACGAGGCGGTGGAGTCCTTCGGGACCCCCATACGCATGGTGCGGCGCATACAGGTCGACGCCGTCATAGCCCCAGCCGCGCCGCCCGGCAAACTCGGCCACGGGCATGATCTCGATCGCGTTGACGCCGAGCTCATGGAGGTGATCAAGCCGGGTGATTGCCGCGTCGAACGTGCCCGGAGCGGTGAACGTGCCGATGTGCAGCTCATAGATGATCGCCTCTCGCAGGGGGAACCCCTGCCAGCGATCATCCTCACGCCGGCGCGGGTGGTCGACCAGTCGCGACGCGCCATGGACGCCATCGGGCTGCCATCTCGATCGCGGGTCCGGCATGGGGTCGCCCCCCTCGACGGTGAATGCATAGTCATCACCGGGGCGAAGGTCCGCATTCACCGCGAACCAACCGCCACCCAACTCCTCCATTGGGCACGTCTCGTCGCCGGCGACGAGATCGACGGCGTTCGCGACCGGGGCCCAGACACTGATGCGGCGGGCGGTCACATGCGCTCCAGCAGCGCGACCGGTGCAGCCTCGAGCAGCGTGTTCATGCGTTGCTCGCCGCCCATGACCTGATGTCCGGTCAACGTGTCGCGCCACCGGCCCGGAGGTATGCGCACCAGGGTGTCGCTCCACCCGGGGCGGAGCAGCAACGGCCAGCGGAAAGCAATCGTCACGATGACAGGCTCGCCACCGGCGAGCGTTCGCGAAAAGCCGATGACGTGGTCACGCCGCGAACCGACGGCGTCGATGCGCTGATATCCGGAGTCGCTGCCAAACGCCTCGGTGTGGCGAGCGCGCAGAGCGAGCGCGGCGGCGATCAGACGCATCTTGGGAGCACCGGACTCCAGCTCGGACATGAAGTCGCCGCGGTCAGGCCGCATGACATCGGCCAGCAGGGCGCGTCGCAGCTCGTAGTTCACCGGGGTGCGGTTGTCCGGATCGACGAGGCGGAGGTCCCAGAGCTCCGACCCCTGGTAGATGTCGGGAACGCCCGGAGCGGTGAGCTTGATCAGAGTTTGCGAGAGCGAGAGCGCCTGCCATTCCGGGGTCATCGACGCGATCACTGCGTCGATCTCGCCGGCGACCTCCGAGTCGGCCAGCATGCCCCGGACGAACCACTGGAGATCGGCCTCGTACTGCTGATTCGGCTCGATCCAGTTGGTGTCCATCTTTGCCTCACGAGCGGCCTTCAACATGTACGCCCACGCACGGTCCGCATCGATGGGATGCGCTGCGACAAGCGTCTGATAGAAGAGGTACTCAGCCGCTCGCGACGGCCGGTGCGCGCCACGATGGCGGTCGGCAAGGATGTCGAGACGCTCGACAGCTTCCCGCCATCGCTCCGGCACCTCGGACAGCAGACCGACTCGAAGCCGCGCATCCTCGGCGCGCTTGGTGTCGTGCGTGGTGGTGGCCAGCAATGTCAGCGGACGTTCGCGGGCCGTGTTGGCGCACGCGGCGTGAAACTCGTCGAGCGTGCTGGTGCGGTCGGGATCAGACCCGACCTCATTCAGGGCGACGAGACGCGTGTAGCGATAGAACGCGGTGTCCTCGACGCCCTTGGCCATGACCGCTCCGGCGACCTGCTGGAAACGTTCACGCAGCTCGCGATCAGATGCGGACGGACCCTCGCCTCGAAGCACCGCGAGCACCGCCCCAAGCCGCGTGTCGTCGCAGCGACCCGATTGGCGTGCCCGCGCCTCCGCGACGGCGATCGCCCCCTCATCATCGGCCGACAAGCCAGCGTCCATTCGTGGATAGACGCGGTACCGCGGCATGCCGGCGATCAGCTCAACGAGCTCGGTGCGGGCATGTGCGATCCCGGTGGCGTCGGCGGCGCGAGCGAGCCTGCCGAGCTCGGCGCTCAACAAGGTTTCGAGAACCTCGGTGCGCCCGCGGTGCGAGTGATCCTGAAAGTCCCGGTTGTCACCGGTGAACTCCCGGTAGCAGCCGGTCAGCTCCGCAAGTCCGTGCGGATGAATCAGCAGCGACGTCAGCAGCGCGCCGAACTCGTATCCCGTTGTCCCGTCGATCGGCCATTCCTCCGGCAGCCGTTCGTTGGTGGCGAGGATCTTCTCGGCGACGAGCCATGCCGCCGGCGCCCGGGATCGCAGACGTGACGCGAAGCCGGAAGGATCACTGAGCCCGTCGATGTGATCGATGCGCATCCCGTCAAGCGTCCCCGCCTCCACCAGCTCGAGCGCGCGGGCGAGATTCCAGTCGAAAACAGCCTCGTCTTCGACGCGGACACCCGCGAGCGATGACACATCGAAGAATCGTCGATAGTTCACGCGGGCGGATCCCGTCTTGAAGTACTCCAGGACGTAGTGCTGCGCCTCCAGGGCCTCGCGAGAGACCGGCCCGGCGATTACCGTCGTCTCCGGAGCAAGCGGAAACGCGTCGCCCTGGTGGTGCAACTCGAACGTACCGTCCGGGCCCGGCGCCACCTCGATTCCACCTGCGGCGAGCACCTCGTCGAGCGGTGCGCCCAGCACAGGGAGGAGCACACGGCCCTTGAGACCCGGCGCATCCCAATCGATGTCGAAGTAGGGCGCGTACCCGCTCGCGCATCCCAGTCGCAGGACGTCCCACCACCAGGTATTCGTCCGTTCGGCAATCGACACGTGATTGGGAACGACGTCGAGGAGCTGACCCATGTGCGCGTGCTCGAGCGCACGGTCGAGCCGGGCGAGCCCGGCGTCCCCACCGAGCGCCTCGCTCACGCGGGTCGGGTCCACCACGTCGTACCCGTGCGGGCTGTGCGCCGCGGCCCGCATGTACGGTGAGCAGTACAGGTGCGAGACGCCCAGCTCCTCGAGGTACGGGACGATGGCCGCGACGGCGTCGAAATCGAACTCCTCGCGCAGCTGCACCCGGTAGGTGGCGCGAGGATCGACCCTCATCCCCGCCGCCCGCGCTCGCTGCGTTTCGCTAATATCATCGCCACTGTAACCATATGTGACGGTCAGTCTATCAACTTAGCGAGGTACGCCATCATTGCAGCGCCATGACCGCTCCTAGACGACGGACGGGAAGCCGGTCCACGCCCCGCCATCCGGCCTGGCCCGGAAGCGAGTCACCGCTCGGTGCCACATGGGACGGAGAGGGTACGAACTTCGCCGTCTACTCGGCGTCGGCGGAAGGCATCGACGTCGTCCTCCACGACGAGAGCGGCGCCGAGACCGCCGCTTATCAACTTGAGGAGCGCACCGACCTCGTGTGGCACGGCTACGTCGACCAGATCGGTCCGGGACAGCGGTATGGGCTGCGCGTCCACGGTCCCTACGACCCGCTCCACGGGCTCCGTCACAACCCCCAGAAGCTGCTGCTCGACCCGTACGCGCGAGCCATATCGGGACGGTTCAAACACGGACCCGAGCTCTTCGGCTATTCGTTCGATGGCGACGATCTCGATCCCAGCCCGCTCGAACTCGGCCCCGTCGATGCCCCGGAGCGTCATCGTCGACACGAGCTTCCCCTGGGGTGACGACCGCAGACCGGACACCGCTTGGGCTGACACCGTCATATACGAGCTGCATGTGAAGGGTTTCACGATGCGCAACCCCGACCTGCCTGAAGATTTGCGCGGCACCTACGCGGGCCTGGCGCATCCGAGCTCGCTCGACTATCTGCAGCGTCTCGGCGTCACCGCCGTCGAGCTCATGCCGGTGCATCACTTCATCGACGCCGGGCACCTGGTCGAGCGAGGCCTCGTCAACTACTGGGGCTACAACTCGGTCGGTTATTTCTCACCGGAAAGCCGCTACTCCGCAGGCGGTGGCCACGGTGACCAGGTCCGCGAATTCAAAGCGATGATCCGCGCACTGCACGCGGCGGGCCTCGAGGTGATCCTGGACGTCGTCTACAACCACACCGGTGAGGGCAATCACCTCGGCCCCACGGTGAGCTTTCGCGGTATCGACAACCCCTCCTATTACCGGCTCGTCGAGGACGAGCCACGCTTCTACTTCGACGTCACCGGCACCGGCAACAGCCTCAACGTCAGCAGCCCGATCACGCTGCAGCTGATCACCGACAGCCTCCGCTACTGGGTGACCGAGATGCACGTCGACGGGTTCAGATTCGACCTTGCCGCAGCGCTGGCGCGTCAGTTCTACGACGTCGACCGGCTCTCGGCGTTCTTCGACATCATCCACCAGGACCCGGTGCTCTCCCGAGTGAAGCTGGTCGCCGAGCCGTGGGATGTCGGTGAGGGTGGCTATCACGTCGGCAATTTCCCGGTCCGTTGGGCTGAGTGGAACGGCGCATACCGTGACACGGTGCGCGACTTCTGGCGGGGCGCCGCGGGTGGCGTCCGCGACATCGCCAACTGCCTCACCGGTTCGAGCAGCCTGTATCAATGGGATGGCCGGCAACCGTGGGCGAGCATCAACTTCGTGACCGCCCACGACGGCTTCACGCTTCGCGACCTGGTCAGCTACAACGACAAGCACAACGAGGCCAACGGCGAGAACAACGACGACGGCGCCAACGACAATCGCTCGTGGAACTGCGGGGTCGAGGGCGAGACCGACGACCCTGACATCAACGCGCTGCGCGATCGTCAGCGCCGCAACCTCATCGCAACCGTCCTGCTCTCGCAGGGGTGCCCGATGATCTGCGGCGGTGACGAGATGGGCCGAACCCAGCACGGCAACAACAACGCGTACTGCCAGGACAACGAGCTGTCCTGGCTCGACTGGACCGACGTCGACGAGGTGATGCTGCGATTCGTGCAGCGCGTCGTGGCCTTTCGTCGCGAGCAACCGGTCTTGCGGCGTAAGCGCTTCTTCTCGGGTGAGGCAACCCGGCACTCGGGGCGGAAGGACATCATCTGGCTGCTGCCCAACGGCGAGGAGTTCACCGACGCCGACTGGGACAACGACGGCGAGCGATCCATCGGCATGATCCTGAATGGCGAGGAGATCCCCGACCGGGACCCGCGCGGTCACCGCATCGTCGGTGACTCGCTGATGATCCTGCTTCACAGTGGCGACGTGCCGATCACCTGGACGATGCCGTCAGGGTGGCGCGGAGGATGGACGATGGTCATGGACACCGATGACCCTGAAGGGCATCGCGGCTCCACCGTCCACCACGCAGGCGATGAGGTTCCCATGCAGTCTCGCTCCCTGATGGTGCTCAATCACCCCGCCGGCGCGGTGCACACGCACGCCGCCGGCTCAGCACGGACCTGAGGGTCAGTCGCGGAGCGCCACCGGTTGCGCCGGTAACCCATCCTGGAGGAGCGCCGCCAACTGCGCACCGAGGTCGCGTGGCGCGAACCGCTCGTTGCTGCCGAGGATGTCACCGACTGCCCACCAGCGGAAGGTTCTGATCGGCTCAGACTCCATCACCGCAAGCCGGTCGACGTCCACCTCGTGGTTGACGACTCGGATCAGGAAGAATCGCTCGAGATTGCGCTCCGGGCGCCCCTGCCACGTGAACGCATAGTCGCGAGTCCAGACCGCCGCTCCCACCGTTGCCATGTCGACCGCCAGTGCCGGCTCCTCGAGCACCTCGCGCACGAGCGCTTCCTCATACGTCTCGCTACGCTCGAGCGCGCCACCCGGCGCGAACCACCACGGATCGTGGTCGGGCAAATCACCGCGCACGAGCAGCACCCGCTGCTCGGCATCGACGATCAGCGCGCGAGCGCATTCACGAATCGGCAGCATCGCCGGAACAGTACATCGCGGACGAGACTGAGCTTGTGCCGGACCGTGCCGTCGAACCCGATGCGGGCTCGGACAGACAGGCTGGCGACTGAACCTGGGTCGGACGGGACCCCGGCGGAGGCTGAATAGTCCGGTTTGAAGCCGGAGCCGGGGTCCCGTCCGACCGCAAGTCACTCGCGACTCGGCTATCGAAGCCCGGAGCCCGCCGGAACCGTCTACCCCGGTCGAGTCACCGGCGCGATCGTGCCCGCGCCGTCGAACACCGCCCACATCGCGGCGTAGCGACCCCGATTCGCGATCAGCTCGTCGTGGGTTCCGGTTTCGACCACCTGCCCGGCGTGCAGAACCACGATGCGGTCCGCGGCCCGCGCGGTCTGGAGCCGGTGCGCGATCACCACGGTGGTCCGGCCGTGGGATACCTCCTGCATGGCGGCGGCGACGTGCGCTTCGGTCACCAGATCGAGGTTCGAGGTCGCCTCGTCGAGCAGGAGCAGGACGGGGTCGACCAGCTCGGCGCGCGCGAGCGCGATGAGCTGGCGCTGACCGGATGACAGCGACCGGCCACGCTCGGTGAGTTCGTGGTGGTAGCCGCCGGAGAGACGGGCGATGAATTCGTGCGCACCGACGGCCCGGGCCGCCGCTTCCACCTCGGCGTCACCTGCTTCTGGCCGGCCGTAGGCGATGTTGTCGCGGACGGTACCCGAGAAGAGGAATGCCTCCTGCGGCACGTAGCCGAGCTGGTGGCGGAAATCATGAAGGTCGACGTTGCGTAGGTCGTGCCGGCCGACCTCAACGCTCCCCGCATCGGGATCGTAGAAACGTGCCAGCAGCTTCATCACCGTGGATTTCCCGGCGCCGGTCTCGCCTACCAGGGCGACGGTCTCCCCCGCCGCGACGTGCAGGTCGATGCCGCGCAACGCCTCCGGCGGTTTGCGCCAGGCGGCGTCTCGGGATTGCAGCAACCGTGGATCCTCCGGCCCACGCCGGGCGACCGGGCGGGCCCCCTCGAACCCCGGGCGATCGGCGGGGACTGGATATGAGAAGCGCACGTGGTTGAGGCTGACGTCGCCGCGGAGACGGCCGATCTTCTCGGGGTTCGGTGGATTGGGCGTCAGCGACTCGAGCTGCATCAGCTCGGAGATGCGACCCACCGACACGCGCGTCTGCTGCCAGGCATCGAACACCTGTGAGAGCTGCTGTATTGGTGAGAAGAACAGGTCGATATAGAGCAGGAAGGCGATGAGCGCTCCCGAGGTGAGATGTCCCGTCTGGATCAGCCGCGCACCGACGCCGAGCACGATTGCGTCGGCGACCGCCGCCATGAACTGCACGAAGGGGAAGTAGGTTGCGACCAGACGCTGCGCGGCGACGCGCGTGTCGAGGTACGCGCGCCCCAGCCGGTGAAACTGCGCCATCGCAGCGTCTTCGTGGACGAACGCCTGCGACTCGCGAACACCCGAGAGGCTTTCCTGAAAGTCCGCATTGACGATCGCAATCCGCTCTCGCGACATGCTGTACAGGCGAGCCGCCTTCTGACGGAACACCACCGTTGCCACGGCAAGCGGAATCGCCACCGAGAGCGTCCAGAGACCGAGCTCGGCATTGATGACGACCAGCGCGACGCCGACACCGACAAACGTGACGACCGAGACGAGCGCCGAGAGCAGACCGTTCTCGATCAACGATTCGAACTGGTCGACGTCGGTGGTCATCCTGGTCATGATTCGACCGGCCATCTCGCGCTCGTAATAGTCGAGCGAAAGCCGTTGCAGCTGCGCCCAGATGCGAATGCGAAGGGACAGCATGATTCGCTGGGCGGTGCGTCCGGTGACAAAGGTCTCGCCGATCTCGTCGATGAGGTCGACCAACGTGACGACGAGGAAAATTCCCGCAGCCGCGAACAGGACAACCGACGAACCTTTCGCGACACCGTCGTCGAGGCCGGTCTTCACGAGGACAGGTCCGAGCAGCGTCATCACTCCGTCGATGATCACGAACACCAGGCCGAGGAGCAGCGGCCGCTTGAACTCACGGAGCAGCCGCAGCAAGCTGAAGTGCTTGTCCGGTCGCGACTCGCGTTCGAGGTCGACGGTGGCGACGTCGCGAACCGGTCGGAGACGCGCGACCCGTGCAAGCAGCTCCGGTGTCGGGGCCAGGTTCAGACGCCAGCCGGAGCCGCCGCCGCCGAGCCCCGGACCGAGTGACGGCGCACCGATCGTGCGCCCGGCCATGCGATTGCCGGATCGCTGCCGGTCGCCCGCCCAGGCCGACGCGGTGATGCCCCTCTGTCCATCGGCCGATGCGACGCCGGCGAGGGCTTCGATGGAATCACCGATCGCTGCGGCGTCGACCTCCTCGAGCCCCGACACGAGCGTCCTGTACAGCGAGCTGCGCGCGATGAGCTCGTCGTGAGTGCCCGATTCGACCACCACGCCGCCATCGAGAACGACGATCCGGTCGGCCAGATGCAGCGTCGACTGCCGGTGCGCGATCAGGAGCGTGCTGCGACCCGCCATGACTCCACGAAGCGCGCCGTGCACCGCCTCCTCGATGCGTGCGTCGATCGCGCTGGTGGCATCGTCGAGGATGAGGATGCGCGGGTCGTAGAGGATCGCCCGCGCGAGCGCGATCCTCTGGCGCTGCCCTCCCGAGAGGCTCAGCCCACGCTCGCCAATCGCCGTGTCGTATCCACGTGGCAGCTCCAGGATGAAATCGTGCGCCTGGGCGGCGCGGGCTGCCGCCTCGATCTGCTCGTCGGTCGCATCCGGGCGTCCATAGGCGATATTGGCGCGGACCGAGTCGGAGAAGAGGAAGCTGTCCTCGAACACGACGCCCACCTGCCGGCGCAGTGAGCGCAGCTTGACGGTGCGAACGTCGCGCCCATCGATGAGAACCGCTCCTTCGGTGGGGTCGTAGAAGCGTGGAACCAGCATCGCGAGGGTGGATTTGCCGCTGCCGCTGGGCCCGACGATCGCGACTCGCTCGCCCGGAGCGATGTGCAGATCGACTCCGCGGAGCACGGGGTCGCCGTCGCCGTAGCTGAAGTGCACGTTCGAGAACCGGATGTCACCGCGCAGATCGGGGAGATCGACCGCATCGGGTGCATCGGAGATGGCCGCCGGCAGATCGAGGAGCTGGAAGATGCGCTCCAGGCCTGCCCGGGCCTGCTGGCCGATGGTGAGGACCCCGGCGAGCTGGCGCGCCGGCGCCATCAGCTGCGTGACGTAGGTCGAGAAGGCGAGGAAGGTGCCAAGGGTGATGTCGTGGTGAAGGGCGAGCCACCCGCCCAGCGCCAGGATCGCCACCTGCGCGAAGAGGGGGATCGCCTCGAGGAGCGGCTGATACCGCGACTGGAGGCGCACCGCTCGCATCTGCGACCCGTACACGGCCTTGGCCGCCTCGGCCACCCGCTCCACCTCTCGCTGCTCCTGTCCGAAGGCCTTGACCACGCGCACGCCATTGAGATCCTCGTCGACGATCTGGACCAGGTCGCCCTCTCGCTGCTGCCCGTCCCAGGTCGCGGGGAAGACCCGCCAGCGCATGCGATAGGAGACGATCAGCAGGCTCGGCGCCACCACCACGCTGACCAGGGCCAGGAGCGGCGACAGATAGAGCATCACGCCGAGCGAGAGCAGCAGCAACAGGATGTTGCTGCTCATGATCGGGAAGAAGCTCAGGAGCCCCTGGACCAGCGTCGAATCGGAGTTGGCGCGAGCGACCAGCTGCCCCGTCGGCATGCGGCCGAGGTTGTCGAAGTCCAGGGACTGCAGATGGTCGTGCATGTCGTTGCGGAGGTCGTATTGGACCTCGAGCGCGACGCGGCCACCTCGATAACGTCGGACGTAGGCAAAGCCGAAGCTGGCGGCGGCGAGCCCGACGAGCAGGAGAAGCCACGGCCACAGCGCTGAGGTGCGGGCGAGGATGACGCCGTCAACGATCTGACGTGCGACCAGCGGAACCGCCGTCTGACATACGCTCCCGAGCACTGCGGCACCGACCGACAGCACAACGTCCCGGCGGTGCCGGAGCATGTAGCCCCACAGGCGCCTGACCCACCCGGGCTTGACGCGAGCTTGGCTCAACCGCGTTCGTTGATCGTACGGAGATCCTCAGCGAGATGGACGGACGGGGTCAGCGTAGCGCGAGTTGGCTCGAAGGCCGCCCGCTACCAGGCGGCGGTCGATACCGACGGGCTGACGCGGCGACGGATCGCCTCGAGCATCCGGACGGCAAGCTCGGGGCTGTCCTTGAAGGTCACGCGGTACATGCCGACTTCATTAACGCGCGGCTCGATCCGAACCACGCGGAGGCCGGCGTCCTGGAGCGCGGCCAGCATGCGTGCGATGCCACCCTGACGCTGTTGCGTCGTCTCCATAATGTCGCTGTCCCTGACGTCGATCGCGAGCATTGCTCATCCCCCATCGCGGTTGGATCACGGTCGCATCATGGACACGGCATCCTGTCAACTCCGTGAGCAACCTGTTTCGGAGGGATTCCACATGTACGTCGGATCCGTGGTGATCGACTGCAACGACTTCGATGCCATGTACGCGTTCTGGACCGCGGCGCTCGGCTATGCCCCTCGAGACCAGCGTGAGGATGGGTGGGTCGTGCTCCGGGATCCCGAGGGAGACCGTGTGAACGTGTCGCTCCAGCGAGTGCCGGAGCCGCGTGTCGGCAAGAACCGTCTTCACCTCGACCTGTACACGGACGATCAGGCCGGCGAGGTTGCGCGGCTCCTTGCGCTGGGGGCCGTGCGCTCGTCCCGGACGCCCGAGCCCGGCGAGGACTTCGTCACCCTCCAAGATCCTGAGGGCAACGTCTTCGACGTGGTCGACACTGAAGGCTGAACCGTGCCGCAGCGCGGCCGGTATCAGGCGCGGTCATCGCGATCGCGGCACTGACCGGCGGTTTGGTCATCGTCGGCACCTTCTCGTCAATCGACAACGCCGGCCGAATCCTGCCGCCAGGTGTTCCAGAGCCGCGCGTAAGCGCCCCCAGCTCGCAGCAGGTCCGCGTGGGTGCCGGATTCGCTGATCCGGCCGTCCTCAACCACCACGACCAATTCCGCATCGTGCGCAGCGTGCAATCGATGCGAGATGGCGATCACCGTGCGTCCCTCGAGCAGAGCGGCGACGGAGCGCTCGAGATGGCGCGCCGCACGCGAGTCCAGCAGGGAGGTCGCCTCGTCGAGCACGAGCGTATGCGGATCGGCGAGGAGCAGTCGCGCGATCGCGATCTGCTGTGCGAATCCCGGACTGATCGACGTTCCGCCGGACCCGAGGATCGTGTCCAACCCTGCGGGCAGGGACCGGACGGCCTGCATCGCGTCAACGGTTTCCAGCGCCGCGAGCAACTGCCGGTCACTCGCGTCCGGCCGCGCGAGCCTGAGGTTGTCGCGGAGCGAGCATGCGAAGAGGTGATGCTCCTGGGTGACGAGAGCAATCTCGCGCCGGAGGCGGTCGGGTGGCAGCAGATGCGGCTCCACACCACCCACCCGCACAGACCCGGTGCGCGGCGGGTGAACGCCGGCGAGCAACAGCGCGAGGGTGCTCTTTCCTGCTCCGCTGGGCCCGACGACCGCGAGTCGCGCGCCAACCTCCGGCGAGAGATCGATGCCGTGCAGCACGTCCGCAGCGTCCTCGTAAGCGAAATGCACGCGCTCGGCCACGAGCCGTTGGTCGGCAGGGATCCGCTCGGTCATCTCCGCCGCGGGCACCTCCGAAACGCCGACCACGCGGGAGAGTGACGCCGATGCAAGCTGCACCTCGTCCTGCCAGGCAAGCAGCGTATCGACGGGCGACACCAGCTGCTGCGTGTACAGCGCAGCTGCGGCGACTGCTCCGATGGAGAGCTGGCCGTTCATCACGAGCACTCCGCCAAACAGCAGGCAGAGCACCAGCGGAACGATGTACGCCGCCTCGCAGGTCCCGAAGAAGACGGTGCGCAAGCGAAGGGTGCGCCGTTCCCACGCGACCCAGTTGCGAATATCGTCATCGGTCTGGGCGATGCGTCGCGGACCGAGCCGCAGCGATTCGATGCTACGTGCGGCGTCGACCGTCTCCTGCAGGTCCGAGTTCACCACCGCCTCCGCCGCGGCCTGCTGCTGATACGCGGGCCGCGCGCGTCGCAGGTACCAGCGCGTCGCGATCACCAGCGGGGGGATCACGGGAACCACGACGAGACCCAGGACCGGTGCGGTCACCACCAGCGCGACGATGGCGAGCACGCCGGTCACGCCGGCCACGAGCAGCTCGGGGAGACCGCGGCGCACCGCCTGCGACATGTCGTCGACATCGGTCGACGCGCGGGTCATGAGGTCGCCGGTTCCGGCGCGCTCCACGATGCCGATCGGCAGCGCCAGTACGGTGGTGATGAACTGCTCGCGCAGTCGCGCAAGGACGTATTCGCCGGTGAGTGCGCCGCAGGCACGGGCGCCCGCGGTGAAGATCGTCTGTACCGCCAGGGCGATCGTGAACAGCAGCGCTGTGCTGTCGATGGTGGCGTCGGTGAGTGCCCCGGAGCCGTTGATGATTCGCTCGAGCAGTTGTGGCCCGACCAACCCGGCCGCGCTTGCCGCCATCTGGAGTGCGATCGCCGCTGCGATGAGACCGCGTCGCTCGCCGAGGCCCGACCGAAGGCTGCGCCATGCAGCACGTCCGCCGGCGACCGGAAGGATGGACGCTGTGTCGCGGCTCATTCGCCCTCCCGGGTCACCACCTGGCGATATCGTGCATCGGTGGCTATCAATTGGGCATGGGTCCCGACGGCCACGGCGCCGTCATCAACGAACGCCACCCGGTCCGCGCGCGCCAGGAGCAGAGGGCTGGTGGTGAAGATGATCGTGGTGCGTCCGCGCCGAAGTGCGCCGAGCCGCTCTCCGATCATTGCCTCGGTATGAGCGTCGACAGCGCTGGTCGGTTCATCGAGTACGAGGACGTCCGGGTCCGCGCGGAGTGCGGCCGCAAGGGCGATGCGCTGGCGTTGACCACCCGATAGCGATCGACCCCGTTCGGAGATCGGCGAATCGAGGCCGCGTCCAAGCCCGATGACGATGTCAGCGCCACAGGCCGCCGCGATCGCCTCCTCCACCGTCGGCCGGGGGTCGGTCTCACGGGCTCGCGCGCTCGGCACGTCGACGGCATCGCGGAGCGTGCCGGCGAGCAGGTGCGGATCGCGATCGAGCACCAGGAGCCGGCGCCGAACCTCAGCGACCGGGATCCGGTCGAGCGCCACGCCCCCCAGGGTGACGCGCGCCTCGCCGGATGGATCGGTCAGGCGCCCCAACCTCGCTGCCGTGGCGCTCGCGGTGTCCGGATCCGCGATCACCACGGCGGTCATCAACCCATCCGCGGCGGTCAGCCCCAACTCCTCGTCGACGAGGTCGCCCCTGACCGGCAGCTCTTCCGCGTCGGCCGGCGAGGCGAGGTCCGCGTCGAGGCGCAGCACCGAGAGCACACGCCCAGCGGCGACGGTGGCCGCAGACCAGATGCCGGCCGCCTGGATGAGGGTCTGCACGGGGAGAGCGAGAAACGCCGCATAGGCGTAGTCGGCGACCAGCTCGCCGGGCGGGATGAAGCCGCCGCGGACGAGCCGAGCACCGAGAAACGTGATCGTGACCAGGATCGCGCCCGGCAGCAGCACCTGAAGGCCGTCCAGCAGCGACTGGATCAGCGATGTGCGCACCGTTGCGTGGCGCACCGCCTGTGAGGTGCGGACATAACGAGCCGAGAAATCGGCCTCGCCGCCGAGCCCGCGCAACACCCGGAGCCCTGCGACGGTGTCGGCCGCCACTGCCGACGCTGCACCGCGCTGCTGCCGCTCGGCACGCTGCCGGCGTTCGAGCGGACCCATCGCCGGGAGGATCACAAGGGCCGAGATCGGCGCTCCGATGAGCAGGACGAGGCCGAGCTGGGGCGAGGTGCTGAGCAGGATCACGGCGACGATCACGATCGACACCACGGCGCCGGTCCCGCGTGCGCTGATGTCAAGCAGCCTGGCGACGCGCACCACGTCGGTTGTGCCCAGGCTCGCCACCTCGCCCGCCCCGATCTGGCGCGGCAAGCCGGCACCGAGTCGGATCGCCGCACGAATGACGAGTTGCTGCACGCGGACGCTGGCCTCGAGAAAGTTGCTCACGGCGCGGCGATGGCGCAGCACGCCGGCGGCTGCCTGCAGGATCCCCAGTGCAAATACCACCCCGGCCCAGAGCATCAGCGCCGGCCCGTTTCGCTGGATGATGGCATTGACCGCTTGACCGAGTGCCGCCGGGATCACTCCCTGCGTCCCCATCCACAGGGCGCCGAAAAAGGCGCCGCCAATGACCGTCCGGCGCTGCGCGCGCGCCATCCACAAGAGGAAGCGCACCGGCGAGCGAAGGTCTGGATCCCCGGGATGGGCGAGCGGAATTCGAGACAGCACGAGCGCGGGCAAGTCTAATCGCGATCGAGAAATCGCCCGGCAGCGCCTCGGATCCACCACCACCGCCTCAGCAAGCCCTAGATGATAGTGTTACTATCAGGAATAGGCCTAGTCCGATACGGAGGTCACAATGATGACTGGCTCGAACGAGGGCGACCGCGGTCGCCGCGTCGCTTCCGGATTCCCCGACCCCGAGAAGGTGCCCGGCCCCACAGAGCGGCTCCGTGAGCTGCACGGCGACAGCGAAGGCGGCCCGCAGCCCCCGAAATACGGTCGTGCGTCGGCGGCCACTGCCGCATCGCAGGACTACGTCTCGATCGACGACATGCTGGGTGGCTCCGGGAGCTTCGCTGGAGGCGCCGCCGACCGCCTCGCCGACTTCGCGCGCCGTGTTGGCGACGAAACCGCCGACCGTGTTCGTGCCGAGCTGGATCGTCGGGGGGTCGTCGAGAAAGCCAAGACTGCCGGGCTCGGCGTCGGACAGATGGGTGTAGCCGGGGTGCTCGCCCTTGGTGCTCTGGGCGCCGCCGCGACTGCGATGGTCGCCGGCCTGAGTCGCGTGATGCCGGTGTGGGCATCGGCACTGGTGACGGCGAGTGCGCTCGGCGTGCCTGCGGGATTGCTCGCCGCAGATGGCCTCAGGCGCGTGAACGCCAGCGTCGGCGCCATGGGATCGCCCGCCACCTCCTGAGGAGGTGGGCCCGGTTCCCGCGCGCTACTCGCTGCCCAACGGAATGGCGAGGGATGTCCGCCAGTCCGGGCTGCGCAGGAAGGTCTTGAACGCCGCCGCCGCGGGGCTGAGCAAGCGGTCGCGGGCCCAGGTGACGTGCCACATCCGCTCCACCGGGAAGCCCTCGACCCGCAGCGGCCGCAGGAGGCCAAGCTGGAGTTCGAGACGCACCGCATAGGTCGAGAGCACGGTCACGCCGAGGCCCCCGGCCACGGCACGCTTGAGCGCGCCGTTGCTGGCCATCTCCATTGCCGCGATCGGTTCGGCCCCCGCGGCTCGCAGGATCCGCTCCGCGGACTCACGCGTCCCTGATCCGCGCTCCCGCAACAGGAGCGGCCCATCGAGGAGGTCGGCCGGCCGGAGCGGCTCGCGCTCGAGGAGCGGATGGCCGGGCGCACAGAAGCACATCAGTGAGTTCTCGAGAAAGGGCTCGGCGGCGAGCACCGCGTCGTCCCACAGCGTCCCGACCACCGCGACGTCCGCGCTGCCTTCGAGCAGCAACTCGCGAACCCGGGCGCGGTTGACGACGTCAAGGCTCAGGGCGATGCCGGGGTGCTCACGATGGAACGCCGCCATCGCGTCCGGAAGCACATAGATGCCGACCGTGGTGTCCCCAGCGACGCGGACTTGTCCGGCCCGCAGTCCGGCGACGTCCTCGATCGCCTCCTGGGCATCGCCTACCATCGCCAGGATCCGACCCGCACGCTCGTGCAGCGCCCGCCCGACCGCGGTGAGCACCGGAACGCGGCTGCTGGGATCCAGCAACGGCTGGCCGACCGCCCGGGCCAGCGCCTGCATCTGGTGGGTGACCGCCGGCTGGGTCAGCGAGAGGACCTCGGCGGCGCGGGTGAAGCTGCGGTGCTCGATCACGCTCGTGAAGATCCGCAGCTGGCGCAGCGTGACGCTGCGTTCCAGGCTGGTTTCCATTAGCTCATCTTATTGAACGTATAAGAATCATGCATTGGACGTCAGGTCGGCCGGGACTTATGGTCCTCGCATGCTCGTGGCTCTTGCGACTGGTGCTCTTCGCGTCCGGCCCGAATGGCGATCGCCATGCCGATGAGTGGCCTGCGCACCGACGTGACGCCCATCTTCGTCGGCATCGGCGGCGACAGCGGAAGCGGCAAGTCGACCCTGACCGCCGCGTTCTACGAGCTCCTCGGCGCGGATCGGATCACCACCGTCTGCCTCGACGACTACCACTCACTCGATCGCCGCGAGCGCGCGCTCATCGGGGTGACCCCACTCAACCCTCGGGCCAACAACTTCGCGCTCATGGAGGAGCAGCTCTGGGCGCTCAAGCGCGGAGAGGCCATCGCCAAGCCCGTGTACGACCACGCTGACGGGACGTTCAAGCCGCCGGAGCGCGTCGAGCCGAATGAGGTGGTGATCATCCAGGGCCTGCATCCGTTCCTGCTCCCGGGGATTCGCGAGGCATTCGATCTGAAGGTCTGGCTGGATCCCGAACCCGCGCTGCGGATCAGGTGGAAGCTGCAGCGAGATATCGCCAAGCGTGGCTACAACGAGCGGCAGGTGCTCACCGAGATCGAGGCCCGCCGGCCGGATGCCGAGGCGCACATCGAGCCGCAGCGCGCGCAGGCAGACCTCGTGGTGCGTTTTTCCTCGCCCGGGGACGACCACTCCCCCGGCATCGGGGATCACCTCAACGTGCGTTTGACCCAGCGCCACTCGCTCCCCCAACTCGACCTCGAACACGGCCTCGACAATGGGACGACTGTCCGGCTGCGCAACGACGTCGCTGACGAGGACGGGCGGCAATCCGACGTCATCGAGATCGACGGTCGCATCTCCGCCGAGGATGCCGCGCGAATTGAGCGGTCGGTGTGGGAGCACGCGAGCGAGCGTCACCATCACCTCCACCACCTCCGCCAGCGGGAGCTCGGCAGCTACGAGGAACCACATGGACGCCGCCACAGCGATCCGCTCGGACTGACTCAGCTGATCCTCGCTCATCGCATTCTCAGCGCTCAGAAGTCGTTGCTCGTCCGCGTCAAGGCCGACAACTACGCCGCAATAGCAACCGGCTGGCGCCGTCGCCCGTCAGCTCCACGGAGACGCGCGAATGACAGCCATCGAAACCCCCCCGAGAGACGTGGCCACGGACCGCTGGTCGTCCGGCGTCATCCC
>CAVPTG010000019.1:0-27943 GCA_963708605.1 Candidatus Dormiibacterota bacterium
CAACGCCGGCCGAGACCGGCCGCCAGGTGTTCCAGAGCCTTGCAAAAGCGCCCCCAGCTCGCAGCAGGTCCGCGCGGTGGCCGGATTCGCTGATCCGGCCGTCCTCAACCACCACGACCTATTCTCGCATTGTGCGGAGCGCGAAATCGATGCGAAATGGCTATCACCTGGCGTTCTCTTTGAGCAGAGCGGCGACGGAGCGCTCGAGATGGCGCGCCGCACGCGAAATCCAGCAGGGAGATGCCTTGTCGAGCACGAGCGTATGCGGATCGGCGAGGAGCAGTCGCGCGATCGCGATCTGCTGTGCGAATCCCGGACTGATCGACGTTCCGCCGGACCCGAGGATCGTGTCCAACCCTGCGGGCAGGGACCGGACGGCCTGCATCGCGTCAACGGTTTCCAGCGCCGCGAGCAACTGCCGGTCACTCGCGTCCGGCCGCGCGAGCCTGAGGTTGTCGCGGAGCGAGCATGCGAAGAGGTGATGCTCCTGGGTGACGAGAGCAATCTCGCGCCGGAGGCGGTCGGGTGGCAGCAGATGCGGCTCCACGCCACCCACCCGCACAGACCCGGTGCGCGGCGGGTGAACGCCGGCGAGCAACAGCGCGAGGGTGCTCTTTCCGCTCCGCTGGGCCCGACGACCGCGAGTCGCGCGCCGACCTCCGGCGAGAGATCGATGCCGTGCAGCACGTCCGCAGCGTCCTCGTAAGCGAAATGCACGCGCTCGGCCACGAGCCGTTGGTCGGCAGGGATCCGCTCGGTCGTCTCCGCCGCGGGCACCTCCGAAACGCCGACCACGCGGGAGAGTGACGCCGATGCAAGCTGCACCTCGTCCTGCCAGGCAAGCAGCGTATCGACGGGCGACACCAGCTGCTGCGTGTACAGCGCAGCCGCGGCGACTGCTCCGATGGAGAGCTGGCCGTTCATCACGAGCACTCCGCCAAACAGCAGGCAGAGCACCAGCGGAACGATGTACGCCGCCTCGCAGGTCCCGAAGAAGACGGTGCGCAAGCGAAGGGTGCGCCGTTCCCACGCGACCCAGTTGCGAATATCGTCATCGGTCTGGGCGATGCGTCGCGGACCGAGCCGCAGCGATTCGATGCTACGTGCGGCGTCGACCGTCTCCTGCAGATCCGAGTTCACCACCGCCTCCGCCGCGGCCTGCTGCTGATACGCGGGCCGCGCGCGTCGCAGGTACCAGCGCGTCGCGATCACCAGCGGGGGGATCACGGGAACCACGACGAGACCCAGGACCGGTGCGGTCACCACCAGCGCGACGATGGCGAGCACGCCGGTCACGCCGGCCACGAGCAGCTCGGGGAGACCGCGGCGCACCGCCTGCGACATGTCGTCGACATCGGTCGACGCGCGGGTCATGAGGTCGCCGGTTCCGGCGCGCTCCACGATGCCGATCGGCAGCGCCAGTACGGTGGTGATGAACTGCTCGCGCAGTCGCGCAAGGACGTATTCGCCGGTGAGTGCGCCGCAGGCACGGGCGCCCGCGGTGAAGATCGTCTGTACCGCCAGGGCGATCGTGAACAGCAGCGCTGTGCTGTCGATGGTGGCGTCGGTGAGTGCCCCGGAGCCGTTGATGATTCGCTCGAGCAGTTGTGGCCCGACCAACCCGGCCGCGCTTGCCGCCATCTGGAGTGCGATCGCCGCTGCGATGAGACCGCGTCGCTCGCCGAGGCCCGACCGAAGGCTGCGCCATGCAGCACGTCCGCCGGCGACCGGAAGGATGGACGCTGTGTCGCGGCTCATTCGCCCTCCCGGGTCACCACCTGGCGATATCGTGCATCGGTGGCCATCAATTGGGCATGGGTCCCGACGGCCACGGCGCCGTCATCAACGAACGCCACCCGGTCCGCGCGCGCCAGGAGCAGAGGGCTGGTGGTGAAGATGATCGTGGTGCGTCCGCGCCGAAGTGCGCCGAGCCGCTCTCCGATCATTGCCTCGGTATGAGCGTCGACAGCGCTGGTCGGTTCATCAAGAACGAGGACGTCCGGGTCCGCGCGGAGTGCGGCCGCAAGGGCGACGCGCTGGCGTTGACCACCCGATAGCGATCTACCCCGTTCGGAGATCGGCGAATCGAGGCCGCGTCCAAGCCCGATGACGATGTCAGCGCCACAGGCCGCCGCGATCGCCTCCTCCACCGTCGGCCGGGGGTCGGTCTCACGGGCTCGCGCGCTCGGCACGTCGACGGCATCGCGGAGCGTGCCGGCGAGCAGGTGCGGATCGCGATCGAGCACCAGGAGCCGGCGCCGAACCTCAGCGACCGGGATCCGGTCGAGCGCCACGCCCCCCAGGGTGACGCGCGCCTCGCCGGATGGATCGGTCAGGCGCCCCAACCTCGCTGCCGTGGCGCTCGCGGTGTCCGGATCCGCGATCACCACGGCGGTCATCAACCCATCCGCGGCGGTCAGCCCCGACTCCTCGTCGACGAGGTCGCCCCTGACCGGCAGCTCTTCCGCGTCGGCCGGCGAGGCGAGGTCCGCGTCGAGGCGCAGCACCGAGAGCACACGCCCAGCGGCGACGGTGGCCGCAGACCAGATGCCGGCCGCCTGGATGAGGGTCTGCACGGGGAGAGCGAGAAACGCCGCATAGGCGTAGTCGGCGACCAGCTCGCCGGGCGGGATGAAGCCGCCGCGGACGAGCCGAGCACCGAGAAACGTGATCGTGACCAGGATCGCGCCCGGCAGCAGCACCTGAAGGCCGTCCAGCAGCGACTGGATCAGCGATGTGCGCACCGTTGCGTGGCGCACCGCCTGTGAGGTGCGGACATAACGAGCCGAGAAATCGGCCTCGCCGCCGAGCCCGCGCAACACCCGGAGCCCTGCGACGGTGTCGGCCGCCACTGCCGACGCTGCACCGCGCTGCTGCCGCTCGGCACGCTGCCGGCGTTCGAGCGGACCCATCGCCGGGAGGATCACAAGGGCCGAGATCGGCGCTCCGATGAGCAGGACGAGGCCGAGCTGGGGCGAGGTGCTGAGCAGGATCACGGCGACGATCACGATCGACACCACGGCGCCCGTCCCGCGTGCGCTGATGTCAAGCAGCCTGGCGACGCGCACCACGTCGGTTGTGCCCAGGCTCGCCACCTCGCCCGCCCCGATCTGGCGCGGCAAGCCGGCACCGAGTTGGATCGCCGCACGAATGACGAGTTGCTGCACGCGGACGCTGGCCTCGAGAAAGTTGCTCACGGCGCGGCGATGGCGCAGCACGCCGGCGGCTGCCTGCAGGATCCCCAGTGCAAATACCACCCCGGCCCAGAGCATCAGCGCCGGCCCGTTTCGCTGGATGATGGCATTGACCGCTTGACCGAGTGCCGCCGGGATCACTCCCTGCGTCCCCATCCACAGCGCGCCGAAAAAGGCGCCGCCAATGACCGTCCGGCGCTGCGCGCGCGCCATCCACAAGAGGAAGCGCACCGGCGAGCGAAGGTCTGGATCCCCGGGATGGGCGAGCGGAATTCGAGACAGCACGAGCGCGGGCAAGTCTAATCGCGATCGAGAAATCGCCCGGCAGCGCCTCGGATCCACCACCACCGCCTCAGCAAGCCCTAGATGATAGTGTTACTATCAGGAATAGGCCTAGTCCGATACGGAGGTCACAATGATGACTGGCTCGAACGAGGGCGACCGCGGTCGCCGCGTCGCTTCCGGATTCCCCGACCCCGAGAAGGTGCCCGGCCCCACAGAGCGGCTCCGTGAGCTGCACGGCGACAGCGAAGGCGGCCCGCAGCCCCCGAAATACGGTCGTGCGTCGGCGGCCACTGCCGCATCGCAGGACTACGTCTCGATCGACGACATGCTGGGTGGCTCCGGGAGCTTCGCTGGAGGCGCCGCCGACCGCCTCGCCGACTTCGCGCGCCGTGTTGGCGACGAAACCGCCGACCGTGTTCGTGCCGAGCTGGATCGTCGGGGGGTCGTCGAGAAAGCCAAGACTGCCGGGCTCGGCGTCGGACAGATGGGTGTAGCCGGGGTGCTCGCCCTTGGTGCTCTGGGCGCCGCCGCGACTGCGATGGTCGCCGGCCTGAGTCGCGTGATGCCGGTGTGGGCATCGGCACTGGTGACGGCGAGTGCGCTCGGCGTGCCTGCGGGATTGCTCGCCGCAGATGGCCTCAGGCGCGTGAACGCCAGCGTCGGCGCCATGGGATCGCCCGCCACCTCCTGAGGAGGTGGGCCCGGTTCCCGCGCGCTACTCGCTGCCCAACGGAATGGCGAGGGATGTCCGCCAGTCCGGGCTGCGCAGGAAGGTCTTGAACGCCGCCGCCGCGGGGCTGAGCAAGCGGTCGCGGGCCCAGGTGACGTGCCACATCCGCTCCACCGGGAAGCCCTCGACCCGCAGCGGCCGCAGGAGGCCAAGCTGGAGTTCGAGACGCACCGCATAGGTCGAGAGCACGGTCACGCCGAGGCCCCCGGCCACGGCACGCTTGAGCGCGCCGTTGCTGGCCATCTCCATTGCCGCGATCGGTTCGGCCCCCGCGGCTCGCAGGATCCGCTCCGCGGACTCACGCGTCCCTGATCCGCGCTCCCGCAACAGGAGCGGCCCATCGAGCAGGTCGGCCGGCCGGAGCGGCTCGCGCTCGAGGAGCGGATGGCCGGGCGCACAGAAGCACATCAGTGAGTTCTCGAGAAAGGGCTCGGCGGCGAGCACCGCGTCGTCCCACAGCGTCCCGACCACCGCGACGTCCGCGCTGCCTTCGAGCAGCAACTCGCGAACCCGGGCGCGGTTGACGACGTCAAGGCTCAGGGCGATGCCGGGGTGCTCACGATGGAACGCCGCCATCGCGTCCGGAAGCACATAGATGCCGACCGTGGTGTCCCCAGCGACGCGGACTTGTCCGGCCCGCAGTCCGGCGACGTCCTCGATCGCCTCCTGGGCATCGCCTACCATCGCCAGGATCCGACCCGCACGCTCGTGCAGCGCCCGCCCGACCGCGGTGAGCACCGGAACGCGGCTGCTGGGATCCAGCAACGGCTGGCCGACCGCCCGGGCCAGCGCCTGCATCTGGTGGGTGACCGCCGGCTGGGTCAGCGAGAGGACCTCGGCGGCGCGGGTGAAGCTGCGGTGCTCGATCACGCTCGTGAAGATCCGCAGCTGGCGCAGCGTGACGCTGCGTTCCAGGCTGGTTTCCATTAGCTCATCTTATTGAACGTATAAGAATCATGCATTGGACGTCAGGTCGGCCGGGACTTATGGTCCTCGCATGCTCGTGGCTCTTGCGACTGGTGCTCTTCGCGTCCGGCCCGAATGGCGATCGCCATGCCGATGAGTGGCCTGCGCACCGACGTGACGCCCATCTTCGTCGGCATCGGCGGCGACAGCGGAAGCGGCAAGTCGACCCTGACCGCCGCGTTCTACGAGCTCCTCGGCGCGGATCGGATCACCACCGTCTGCCTCGACGACTACCACTCACTCGATCGCCGCGAGCGCGCGCTCATCGGGGTGACCCCACTCAACCCTCGGGCCAACAACTTCGCGCTCATGGAGGAGCAGCTCTGGGCGCTCAAGCGCGGAGAGGCCATCGCCAAGCCCGTGTACGACCACGCTGACGGGACGTTCAAGCCGCCGGAGCGCGTCGAGCCGAATGAGGTGGTGATCATCCAGGGCCTGCATCCGTTCCTGCTCCCGGGGATTCGCGAGGCATTCGATCTGAAGGTCTGGCTGGATCCCGAACCCGCGCTGCGGATCAGGTGGAAGCTGCAGCGAGATATCGCCAAGCGTGGCTACAACGAGCGGCAGGTGCTCACCGAGATCGAGGCCCGCCGGCCGGATGCCGAGGCGCACATCGAGCCGCAGCGCGCGCAGGCAGACCTCGTGGTGCGTTTTTCCTCGCCCGGGGACGACCACTCCCCCGGCATCGGGGATCACCTCAACGTGCGTTTGACCCAGCGCCACTCGCTCCCCCAACTCGACCTCGAACACGGCCTCGACAATGGGACGACTGTCCGGCTGCGCAACGACGTCGCTGACGAGGACGGGCGGCAATCCGACGTCATCGAGATCGACGGTCGCATCTCCGCCGAGGATGCCGCGCGAATTGAGCGGTCGGTGTGGGAGCACGCGAGCGAGCGTCACCATCACCTCCACCACCTCCGCCAGCGGGAGCTCGGCAGCTACGAGGAACCACATGGACGCCGCCACAGCGATCCGCTCGGACTGACCCAGCTGATCCTCGCTCATCGCATTCTCAGCGCTCAGAAGTCGTTGCTCGTCCGCGTCAAGGCCGACGACTACGCCGCAATCAGCAACCGGCTGGCGCCGTCGCCCGTCAGCTCCACGGAGACGCGCGAATGACAGCCATCGAAACCCCCCCGAGAGACGTGGCCACGGACCGCTGGTCGTCCGGTGTCATCCCCTACGCGCAGATGGGCTACTGGGAACCCGACTACGTGCCCAAGGATACCGACCTCCTCTGCGCGTTCCGGATCACACCGCAGGACGGCGTTGCACCCGAGGAAGCGGCCGCCGCGGTGGCGGGGGAGTCATCGACCGCGACGTGGACGGTGGTGTGGACCGACCGGCTCACCGCGCACGAGCACTACCAGGCCAAGGCCTACAAGGTCGAACCGGTTGCCGGGACGCCAGGGCAGTACATCGCCTTGATCGCCTACGCACTCGATCTCTTCGAGGAAGGGTCGATCGCGAACCTCACGTCATCGATCATCGGCAACGTCTTCGGGTTCAAGGCATTGCGAGCCCTGCGGCTCGAGGACATGCGCGTTCCGCTTCACTACGTGAATACGTTCCAGGGACCGCCCCACGGCATCGTGATGGAGCGTGAATATCTCAACAAGTACGGCCGGCCGCTCCTCGGCGCCACCACCAAGCCGAAGCTCGGACTCTCCGCGCGCAACTACGGTCGCGTGGTGTACGAGGCGCTGCGTGGCGGGCTCGATTTCACCAAGGACGACGAGAACATCAACAGCCAGCCGTTCATGCGCTGGCGCGATCGTTACCTCGCGTCGATGGAGGCAGTCAACAAGGCGATGGCCGAGACCGGCGAGATCAAGGGGCACTACCTCAACGTCACCGCCGGCGACATGGAGAGCATGTACGAGCGCGCCGAGTTCGCCAAGGAGATCGGCAGCGTCATCATCATGATGGACCTCACCGTGGGCTATACCGCGATGACGTCGATGTCCAGGTGGGCTCGGCGCAATGGTGTGCTCCTCCACCTCCACCGCGCCGGACACGGCACGTACACGCGCCAGAAGACGCACGGCGTGAGCTTCCGCGTGATCGCAAAGTGGTGCCGCCTCCTTGGTGTCGACCACATCCACGCCGGCACGGTGGTCGGCAAGCTCGAGGGGGATCCCAACATGGTGCGGGGCTACTACGACACCCTCCGCGACGGGTTCGTGCCGCGCGATCCCGTGCATGGCATCTACTTTGACCAGGACTGGGGTTCGATGCCCGGCGTGATGCCGGTCGCATCGGGCGGCATCCACGCCGGGCAGACGCATCAACTGTTGCATTACCTCGGCGAGGACGTGGTCCTTCAGTTCGGCGGTGGCACCATCGGCCATCCCATGGGCGTGGCGGCGGGCGCGACCGCCAACCGCACCGCAGTCGAGTTGATGATCCAGGCACGCAACGAGGGTCGCGATTACCTCACGGAAGGTCCCGAGATCCTGCGCGCGGGCGGCCGCTGGTGCGCTCCGCTGCGGGCGGCTCTCGACGTCTGGGGCGACATCAGCTTCAACTACGAATCCACCGATACGCCCGACGTCGCCACCACGGCAACGCCGGCGTAGGGAGCAGCACCATGCATGTCACTCAGGGAACCTTCTCGTACCTTCCGCCGCTCACCGATGCGCAGGTCACCGCGCAGGTGCAGTACGCGCTCGACAACGGCTGGGCCCTCTCGGTGGAGTTCACGGACGATCCCCACCCGCGCAACTTTCTCTGGGACATGTGGGGTCTGCCCATGTTCGACCTGCGCGATCCAGCCGGCATCCTGCTCGAGGTGCAGCGCTGCCGGGACGCCTACCCCGCTCGATACATCCGGGTGAACGCCTATGACCGGACGCTCGGACGGCAGACGACCGCCCTGAGCTTCATCGTGCAGCGGCCCAAGGACGAGAAGGGGTTCCGCCTGGAACGGCAGGAGGGTCGTGACCGCCAGATCCGGTACACCCTGCACCCCTATGCAGCGGATCGGCCTCCCGGAGAACGTTACGAGCGCTGAGCGATGACCCAGGACTCCCACGTCCCGTTCGGGATGCCGCGGCCTTCGGCGCTCGCCCTTGCAGCGACGGTTGCGGAGACTGCGGGCCCCAACGGCGTGCTCGCGTCCGAGTGCGGGGGGCCTGAGGAATCGCTCCCCGAGCGGATCAACGTCGAAGCCCAGGCTCGCGACTTCGGCGTCTTCGAGGTCATCGAAGACCTCGATCGCGAGCTTGTCGGGCTTGATCCCGTGAAGACACGCATCCGCGAGGTCGCGGCGCTGCTGGTCGTCGACATGGCACGGCGGCGTTTCGGGCTCGAGGCGGAGCGTCCCAACCTGCACATGTGCTTCACGGGGAGCCCGGGAACCGGCAAGACCACTGTCGCGATGCGCATGGCGGCCGTCCTCCATCGCCTCGGCTATCTCGCCAGGGGTCACCTCGTCGCGGTCACGCGCGACGAGCTCGTCGGCCAGTACATCGGACACACCGCGCCGAAGACGCGCGAGGTGCTGAAGCGCGCCATGGGCGGCGTGCTCTTCATTGACGAGGCCTACTACCTCCACCGCCAGGAGAACGAGCGCGACTACGGGCAGGAAGCGATCGAGATCCTGCTGCAGGTCATGGAAAACCAGCGCAACGACATCGTGGTGATACTGGCCGGCTACAAGGACCGCATGGATCAGTTCTTCAGCAGCAACCCGGGGATGGGATCACGCATCGCGCATCACATCGACTTCCCCGACTACAGCCTGGATGATCTGGTCGCGATCGCGCGGATCATGCTCGATCGGCAGCGGTACACGTTCTCGAGCGACGCTGAGCCGGCCTTCCGGGAATTGATGGCCCGGCGCATGCCGGAGCCGAGATTCGCCAATGCCCGGAGCGTGCGCAACGCACTGGAGCGAGCGCGCTTGCGGCAGGCCAACCGGCTGGTGTCGGACGGGAAGCTGGTGACGCGGGACGACCTCATGCGCATCGAGGCCGCGGACATCTACAAGAGCCGCTGGTTCACCGAGGCGGGCCACCACGCGGCACCCGAGGTGCAGGCGGTTCCCGCCGGTGAAGGGCGTCCGGGTTAGTCAGAAGATGACGTTGCGCTTGATCGACGGATCGACAATACCGGTGGTCATCCGATCGCACCACTGACACATGAAGCGCAGGGTTCGCATCCCGCTCTGGATCCTGCACGCGTTGGGCCACCCACAGCGCCCGCATGTCACCACCTGAATGCGCACGTCAGGCTCCGGCTTCGCGCCGGTCTCGTCCGGTTCGAGGGGCCCTCTCCGGGGCTGAGGATCCATGAGGCGATCACGGCTCGTGTGGGGGTTGCCCGTACACAGACGATACGCCTGGTCGCGTCGTTCGTCAGCCCGCCTCCGGACCGTGACCTCAGCAGATCCGAGGCAGCGGGTCACCGATCAGCATGTCGACCACGCGCGTCCCGCCGAACCCGGTATGGATGAAGACCATGCCCTCGGGTTCGGCCATCACCTCGCCGATCACCGCCGCCTCCGTGCCCTCCGGGCGCGAGCGCATGAGGTCCAGCGCGCGCGAAGCGTGCTCGCGCGCCACGACCGCGACCAGCTTGCCCTCATTGGCGATGTAGAGCGGATCGATCCCCAGGATCTCGGCGACCCCGCGCACCTCGTCGTGCACCGGCAACGAGTCCTCGTCGATTGCGACCGCAACGCCGGCTGCCTGCGCGATCTCGTTGAGCACGGTCGCCACACCACCACGGGTCGCGTCACGCATGAAATGCACGTCGATCCCGTCGTTTAAGAGCGCCGACGTCAGCCCGTGCAAGGGCATGGTGTCACTGCGGAGGTTGTCGGCCTCGAGGTCGACGTCGCCGCGAGCGAGCATGACGGTGGCGCCGTGGTCGCCCATCGCACCACTCAGCACGACCACGTCGCCAGGCACGATCCGGTGGATCGCGACCCGCTGGGGCAGCGAAACGGTGCCCACCCCGGTGGTCGTGATGAAGAGCTGGTCCGCCTTTCCTCGGGGCACGACCTTCGTATCGCCGGTGACCACGTTGACACCCGCGCGATCTGCGGCTCGCCGGATCGACTCCACCACACGGCGCAGGAGAGCGATGTCCAGCCCCTCCTCGAGGATGAAGGCCGCCGAGATGCCGAGCGGAGTCGCTCCGCCGACGGCGAGGTCGTTGATCGTGCCGTTGATCGCCAGCTCACCGATGTCGCCACCAGGGAAGAAAAGCGGGCTGACCACGAACGAGTTGGTGGTGACCGCGATGCCGATGTTGTCGACGCCGGGAAGCGCGAGCATCGCCTGGTCGCCCAGTTGGTCGAGCACGGGGTTGCTGAGGATGTCGCCGAACAGCGCGGTCGTCAGCGTATGGCTGGCCTTCCCCCCCGCGCCGTGACTCATGGTGATCGCCTCTTCGCGGAGGGTGGGCTTGCGCTTGCGAATCTCGGCAATGCGTTCGAGCACGCGCTGCTCCGGGTCGGCGATACGGGCCGACGCCGCTCTGATCGCCGCGCCGCTCCCGGGCTGGACGACTGTCTCGGTCATCGCGCCTGCACCGGGATGGGTCGCAGGTCGCGCTCGGCGACCGCGGCGCCCGAATGCCCATTGCCATTGCCGTTCGGATGCTCGCCCGACGCGAGAACGCGCTCGCGCTCACGCGCCCGCGAGTATCTGCCGAAGTTGTAGTACGCGGCGCATGCGCCCTCGGACGACACCATGCACGTCCCGATCGGGGTTTCCGGGGTGCATGCGGTGCCGAACACCTTGCATTCCCATGGCTTGAGAACGCCTTTGAGGACCTCGCCGCACTGGCACGCCTTGGGATCCGCAACCCGGACGCCGGGGACGGAGAACACCTTTTCCGCGTCGTAATCGGCGAACTCGTCCTGCAACTCGAGGGCACTCTGGCTGATGAACCCGAGGCCGCGCCACTCGAAATGCGAGCGCAGCTTGAACACGCGCGCAAGGACTTCGAGTGCCTTCGGATTGCCGTCGTCGTGCACGACGCGCTTGTACTGGTTCTCGACCTCGCAGCGACCCTGATGGATCTGCTGGATGATCATGTGCACGCCCTGGAGGATGTCGAGCGGCTCGAACCCGACCACCACCACCGGCTTCCCGTACGTGTTGGTCACGAATTCGAAGGGCCTGATCCCCACCACGGTCGAGACGTGACCGGGGCCGAGGAACCCGTCGAGCTGCAGATCGGGCAAGTCGAGGATCGCCTTCATCGGCGGGATGATCGTGACGTGGTTGCAGAACACGAAGAGATTGCGGACACCCTCGGCCTTCGCGCGCATCAAGGTCAGCGCCGTCGAGGGTGCCGTGGTCTCGAAGCCGATCGCGTAGAAGACAACCTTGCGGTCCGGGTTCTGCTGCGCAATCTTGAGCGCATCGAGTGGCGAGTACACCATGCGCACGTCAGCGCCTGCGGCCTTGGCATCGAGCAGGCTCCCATCGCTGCCCGGCACGCGCATGAGGTCGCCGAAGCACGTGAAGATCACCCCCGGCTCGTGCGCGACCGCGATCCCATCGTCAAGCCGTCCCATCGGGATCACACACACCGGACACCCCGGTCCGTGCACCAGCTCGACGTTGCTCGGCAGCAGGTCTTCGATCCCGTACTTGAAGATGGTATGGGTGTGACCACCGCACACCTCCATGATCTTCCAGTGCTTGTCGCCCAACTCGGCCGCAATCCGCGCACCCAGTGCTCGAGCCAGGTCGGCGTCTCGGAATTCGTCCGCGAATTTCATGCCGGCGTCCCGTTGCTCTCGCGGTAGTTGGCCCCGACCAGCTCGTCCTCCATCGCCTGCCATTCGCGGATCTGCTGGACCTCATCCGTGTAGGCGGGGCCCATCTCCTCGAGGATGCGCAACGTTTCCGCGGCCTCGGTCTCACTCACGCGTGAGAGGGCGAACCCCACGTGCACGAGGACGTACTCGCCCGGCTCCGTCACGTCCTCACCCACCAGCAGCGACGTGTTGATCCGGCGCTGGACGCCGCCGAGCTCCACCTTGCCGTACATGTGATCCTCGTCGATGTATTCGACGAGACGGGCGGGAATCGCTAGGCACATGCCGGCTCTCCTTCAAGTGCGCGATGCACCAACTCGGTGAGGAGGTGGTAAAGCGTCATCTGCACCTCCTGTATCCGGTGGACGCTGCTGGATCGAACGATGAAGCAATGATCGGCGACCTCCTCGCGGGCAAGACGTCCGCCGTCATACCCACAGATCGCGATGGTGCTCATGCCCCGGCGACTGCCTTCGGCGAGCCCGCGCACGAGGTTCTCGGAGTTGCCGCTCGTCGAGACGGCGACCACGACGTCGTCGGGTCGTCCCAGCGCGATGATCTGGCGAAGAAACACGTCGCCGAACCCGACGTCATTGCCGATACCGGTGACGACCGCGATGTCGTTGGTGAGGCAGAGCGCCGGTATCGCGCGGCGACCGCCGGACGGGACAAGCATCTCGGTGACCATGTCCGCCGCGGATGTCGCGCTGCCGCCATTGCCCAGTGCGAGCAGCCTTCCGCCTCGCTGAAAGGCAGCGGTCATCTCCTCGGCGGTCTGCACGATCTCGTCGCCGAACTCGTCGAGCAGCTGGAGACGGAGGCGATTGCTTTCCGCGGACTTGTCGATCGGTGCGCGCGCGAGCTCGACGACGAGCGCATCACCCGCCGCGGGCTGCGCGCTGAGCATCGGGTAGAGCAGCTGCGAGAACGGGTCGCGACCCGGCTCGGTCATGCGACCACCTCGACCGGTGCGCCGCGCTGCAGGGCCACACCACCATGGCACAGGAGCACCTCGCCGGCCGTGACACCGTCAAGAAGGTCGATGCCCACCTCCACTTCCGAGCCGTCGATGGTGCCGCGCGCAACTCCGGCCGCCCCGTCCACCTCGGTGACCACCACGGCGAGCAGCTGATCTGAGCAGGTGATGCAGACGTCCTCGTGGCATTCGGCGCTCACGAACTCTCTCCGATGCCGCGGTGGTTGAGGACGATGTGGACGAGCTCCCAGAGCATGTGGTACGTCGCAAGATGCAGCTCGTGCGCGGCATCGCGCTCGGCTCCATCCGCGTGGAACACGAAATCGCCGCGCTGTCGGGCGGCGACGTTGCCCGACGTGAGCGCGATCGTGAGCATGCCCTGCTCGGCCCCGGCATCGAGGGCTCGGATGATCGACTGATGGACCGGTGCATGGGCGAACGCCAGCGCGATATCCCCGGAGCGTCCGAGTACACGCAGCTGATGCGCGTACACGTCGTCGCCGGCGGCACCCTGGAGAGTCCCGGTCACCGTCGCCATGTCGTTGGTCAGCGAGAGCGCCGGCAGGGCGCGGCACCCAGGCAACACCGGGTGGACGAACTCCACCGAGTTGTGCTGTGCGTCGGTCGCATGCGGGCCGGAACCGAAGACGAGCAGCGTCCCGCCGGCGAAGAAGCGATCCGCCATCGCGGCGGCGCATGCGGCGATGGCGTGCGCGTAGCGGCCGAAGTACTCGTCGCCGGCGCGATTCGACGCTGTGATGCGCTGCTCGAGAAAGGCACGGCCGCCGGCCACGGCGGCATCGCGCTCGGGTCGAATCTGCACGCTCATCTCGGGTCACCTCTCGATCCTTGGGAAGCCGCAACCAGCGCCTGCCCCAGGCTGATGCCGCCGTCATTAGCCGGGACCTGTTGGTTGGTGTACACGAAAAGGCCGCTCTCGCGCAACAGCAGCGCGACGCGGCTCAGCAGAAGAGCATTCTGAAACACGCCGCCACTCAGCGCGATTCGATTGACACGATGCTGTGCGCTGAGCTGCACGCATACGGCTGCGATCCCGCGCGCGAGGCTTTCATGGAAGACCGCCGCCAGCATCGCGGGGGAACCTCCTCGCTGCCGCTGCAGGAACAGCGTCCGCACCAGCTGCACCGTGTCGAGAACGGCCGGATCGCCGTCCAGCCCGATGCCGATGGGATCGACGGCGGACACGTCGCCCACCGAGGCGGCGAGTGCCTCGAGCCGCATCGCGGCCTCCGCCTCGAACGTGGACACATGTGCGATGCCGAGCAGGCTTGCGACGGCGTCGAAGAGCCGTCCGGCGCTGGTGGTGATCGGAGCGGCGTCCGACATCGCGAGACGGGAGACCAGCCGCCAGCGACGCTGGTCGGGTGCGCCGGCGGCTTGATCGAACCAGCCGGGCGGTGCGCCGTCGAGCTCGCCCGCGGCCGCGAGATAGGCGATCGCCATGCGCCAGCCCTCGCGAGCGCAGGCGTCGCCGCCAGGCTGGCGCACCGGCGCGATATGGCCGGCGCGGCGGTACGAGCGTTCGTCGCAGAGCAGGAACTCTCCGCCCCAGATCGCGTGGTCCGGCCCGAGCCCGACGCCGTCCAGCGCAATGCCGAGCACCGTGCCGCGCAATCCGTGCTCGGCGAGGACGCTGGCGATGTGGGCGTGGTGATGCTGCACGCGTACGACGCCTGCTCCGGCGTCCCACCACTGTTCGGCGATCCGCGTCGATGCGTAGTCGGGATGCAGATCCGCGGCGACGGTTGACGGCGTGGTGCGGAACAACCGCAGATAGGTGTGCAGCGCCTCGTCGTGATGGCCGAGTGTTCGCGGGCTGTCGAGATCGCCGATGTGCGGCCCGGTGAAGGCGTTGCCGTCTCGGAGCACGCAGAACGTGTTCTTCAGATGCGCCCCGAGCGCGAGCACCTGCGCGGCCGGCGATTCGATACGCAGCGGCAGCGGGCAGTATCCACGGGCGCGCCGGATCATCCGCGCTGCTCCGTCGACGACCCGTACGACCAAGTCATCGTAACGCGCATAGATGTCCCGATCGTGCAGCAGGAAGCCATCGGCGATGCGGCCGAGGCGTCGTACCGCCTCGTCGTTGTCCTTGGCGATCGGCTCCTCGCTGAGGTTGCCGCTGGTCATGACCAGCATCCCGCCTGAGGTTCGCAGGAGGAGATGGTGCATCGGTGTGTACGGCAGCATCACGCCGAGCTCATCGAGCTCAGGAGCAACCGAATCCGCGACTTCCGCCCCGTCGCCGTCAGGCCGACGGTGCAGGAGGACGATGGGCCGAACTGATCCCTCGAGCAACGCGGCTTCGATGTCGCTCACGTCGCAGAGGCGGCGAACCGTGGCCAGATCCGGGCACATCACCGCGAAGGGCTTCGCCGGCCGGTGCTTGCGATCGCGAAGCCGCCTGACGGGTGGGTCATCAGCGGCGTCACAGCAGAGCTGGAATCCACCCAGGCCCTTCAGCGCAATGATCTGGCCGCGCGCGATCGCGCCGGCTGCAAGCTCGATCGGATCGCCCTGCTGCTCGATCCCCTGTGCGTTCGCGTACCAGAGCCGCGGACCGCATGCGGGACATGCGTTCGGCTGCGCATGAAAGCGCCGATCCGCCGGGTCCTCGTACTCCTGCCGGCACGCCGCACACATGGTGAAATGGCGCATGGTCGTGAGCGGGCGGTCGTATGGGATGTCCTCGATGATGGTGAAGCGTGGACCGCAATTCGTGCAGTTGGTGAACGCATATCCGTGCCGGCGATCGGCCGGGTTCAGGATGTCCGCCACGCAGGCTGGGCACGTCGCAGCATCGGGTGCGATGGGCTGGTAGTCACCGTCGACCGCGCGGCTTGCAACGATGCGGAAGGCCGCGTCGCCGACCACCGCCATTGGGCTCACCTCGACCGCATCGATCCGAGCGAGGCGCGGCGCATCGTCGCGCAACGCGGACGCGAAGCCGTCGAGCGCCCGCCGGTCGCCTTCGACCTCGATGATCACGGCACCCGAGGTGTTGCAGACGGACCCGCTGAGCCCGAGGCGGGTCGCGAGGTTCCACACGAACGGCCGGAAGCCGACCCCCTGGACCACGCCACGTACCGCGAACCCCAGCCGCTCGCGAGCGCCCGGTACGGATGCGTTCGCACCCGCCGCTCGGGTCGTCGGTGGCCGGGTCGCGACACTCACGACATCACGCCGCGCGCCGGTGCTCCGCGGTCGAGCTGAAGCGCTCCTCGAGGAATCCAGTCGCGAGGCTCACCGCCATCTGGACCTCGTCACGGGCCGCGAACTTCTTGGCGGTCTCGACCAACTCGTCGAAGCGCTCCTTGCCTGCACGGGTCCCGAGCACATACCCGATCCCGAAGATCACGAGCTTCTCAAGCATTGCATTCCACTCCAAAGTGCCCTTAACGCTATGACTGTCGTTCCGCCACGATGTGGACCGTGAGGTCGACATCCGGCTCCACCTTCAGAATGATCAGACGCGGCGGATCGATTCCGAAGTCTTTGACGTTGATCACCTGCTGACCGTCGATGGTCATCACCCTTCCATTGACGCTGAGCGTCAGGTCACCGGTGATGTCCTTGGTCACGCCGTGCATGGTGAGCTGTGCCGTGGCTCGGTAGCGGCCCTCGCCATCGAGCGCTTCCCCGTGCGTGACCACAGCGGTGATCGACGGGTAGCGCGACGCGTCGAATCGCCGGCGCATCTCCCGATCCTGGAGGCCGTTCCCCGACTTGATGGCGTCAACCGGCAGCATCAGTTCCGCGCGGTATGGCTGATCCAGTCGCGGCTTACCCTGCTCGTCGACCTCGCATTCGATGTGCCCGGTGAGCGCGTTCGCGTTGATGTGCGAGGGGTGGAGGTTGACCCTGAGGCCGACCTGGACCGTCGACTGAGCGGTGTTGACGTCAAATCGAGGCACGGCGTGAGCTCGTCCTGCCTACATCGACCGGATCTTGAGATATCGCTGAATGTCCTTGGAGTTGAGCACGGCACCCACCACGGCACCGAGGATCAACCACTGCGTAATCGTGCGCAGAGCGCTTTTCTGACCGCCGAGCATGAGCCCCATTAGGTTCCTCCTGGTGTGTGCGCTGATGTGACCGGCGCCGTGCTGGCGCCATTGTGGCCGGCGTGTTCGTGAGCGTGCGGCCGCTCCGCGATCGGGGCTCCGGGGCGGCGAAGGATGGTCGGCGGGTCACCCGCGAGCTCGACCTCGTCGACCAGCACCTCGATCCCGGGAATGACGACGCACTGCAACGTCGCGCCCTGGCAGGCGGTGCCTTCAGCAAGCAGTTGAAGGCCGAACTCGAGGCTGTCGGGCACGATGCGCTGCTCTTCGCCGATGCGCACGACGATGCGCGTCACCGCACGCTCTCCCGCCATGTCGTTCGCGACGGTCATGATGCCCTCAGCCAGCCCGAGCTCATGCATCAGGGTGGGCTCGTGGTCGGGACCAACCGAACGAGCAGTTGCTCGACAATCGCGACCGCCTCGGGAACCGCGTTGGTGACCGGCTCGCTGAGTCCCATGCACCCTTCGTTCTCCGGCCCGAACGTGAGCGGTTCGCAACCGACGACGGTGACATTGGATGGGCGTCCACCAAGGGCGCGCACCAGCGCGAACACCGAGTCCGGTGTCATGGCGTGTCCCTGGAAGGACCCCTCCGCGTGATCAGGGGCGGATGCCTGCTCGTCGCCCTCGAGGTCGGGCTCGAGCACGTAGACGGTGCCGGGCGCCTCCCCGCGCGGCATCGCGTCCACGAGGATGGTCGCGGCCGGTTCGTCAAGCAGGGCGAAGGCCAGGTCGAATCCCCGGATGCCGTAATCGGCGACACGGACGCTCTCGGCGTGCTCGCGCGCTGCCAGCTGCCGGGCCACCTCCACACCGAACCCGTCATCGCCGAGAAAGATGTTGCCGATCCCCGCGACGAGGATTGTCGTTTCGGTCACAGCCGATCGTCCTCAGGGTCGACACGCTCGATATCGTCGAGGCCGAAGAAGAAGCGGTGCCCCGGCTGGCGGAGCGCGCCCAGGTCTTTACCGGGATCGTCATCCACAAGGAGCGCCACATGGATGATGTCCTCATAGTCGCGCTCGATCGACTCGACCACCGCGGTGCGACCGTGCAGCGCGATGTCCATGATGTCCGCGCGGCCCCGTGGGCTGATGCGGACGCGGTCGCCGCGATACAGGCGGCCGTCACCCCAACTGACTGACTCGGTGGTACCGCCCACCCCCTCAGGATCCCAGGCGCCGAAGTCGAAGCTGTTCACCTGCGGTCTCCGATGACCGGTCGAATCTCACGAATCGTGCCGTGCAACCGCATCATGTCATCGCCGGTCAACGCCTCGGTGCGATCAAGAAGCGCACGCGCGCGCGCATCCGCAGCTCGCATCTCCGCCTTCTCGTCATCGGTGAGCGCGAGGATTCGAAGGCTCAGGATCTCGTCGATCTCCGTGGCGTCGAAGAGATCCCCCGACGATTCCGGCGCGACCTGGGGATGGTCCTCGAGGATGATCGGTGAGGCAAGCACGGTATCCGCGGAGCCGGGCTCGCCCACCAGGACCGGCCAGAGCCCCACGTTCCGGCAGACCGCTGCGGCATCGGCGGCGCCGGGGGGCGGATCGGCGAGAGATAGCCATTCGCCGTTCTCCGCAACCAGGATGGCATGCGTCGACACGAGCGACGATCGCAACGCGCGCTCGCGATCGTGGTCGCCGTCGACCCTGAATGCGCTCGCGTTGCGCACGATGACGCGCACCCGCACCAGGTCCGTGGCTGCCCGCTCGGCGGCGACGCTCACCTCCGCCGACAGCGGTTGGCGCTCCCGCTGCAGGACGCCGACGACCTGCGCCCCCTCATCCACCAGTGGCTCCACGTCCTCCTGGGCGGCGAAGGTCTGCTCCACAACCACCTCGCGTTCGAGCAGCGAGGCGATGGCGTGGGTGCCGCACTCGATGGCCAGCTCGGTCGCCTCCTCCCAGCCGCGATGATTGATGCCGGCAACCCGCAACTCCTCGACGTCCTCGAGCCGTCCGATCGCATCCGCGTCGAGCGTCGCGCTGGGAGGGTCAAGGCGCCCGATGGTTCTGGACACCAACTGCAGGAATCTGACGCGCACCGAGACCGACGTGGCGTCGGTGACCCGCAACAGGCACTCGGTCTGGGTGGCCCACGGATCGGTGCCCCCGGACGCCTCGCTCCACGCGCGCGGGTGAACGCCGCCGAACGTCCAACGAACCTGGTTCTTGACCGACGACGGGCGGTACGGATACAGGATGTAGCCCTCGTACAGGGTCGCAGCGACAAGACGGTCGAGCGTGCTCTGGCTCACTGGGGCGTGCTCCCGATCGCGGCGTGGCCGTCTGCGGCTGCGAGCAGACGGGTGAGGGCCTCATCCCATCCGGGTACGCCGGAGTGGGCCTTGTAGCGATTGAGGCGGTCGACCGTGTCGCGGCGCAAGCAGAGCCACGCGCTGTCCGGGTCGTGCTCTTCCATGAGCGCTCGCCACATGGAGACGGGTAGCCGGAACGGCGCCTCTTTCGACCATGGAATCGGCGCAACCTGCAGGCTGCCGTCCTCGTCGCGCCAGAAGATGGTGCCGCTGAACTGGAACATCAGCGGTATCTCGCCATCCTCGAGCGCGAAGAAGTATTTGCCCGCGGTGATCGTGAGGTCGTGCGTACACGGGACCGGGATGATCGTCTCGGTGGAGTCCACAAAACCGACGACATCGGTGCTCGCGTGCGTCCAGAGCATGGTCTTGAGCGTGGTCCCCCAGCGCGAAGGCTGCCCGAACAGGTCGAGCAGCGCCTCCTGCTCGCCGGGCGCATACGTGCGCCGGGTGGCCTGCACCATGATCTGACAGCGCAGCGAGATCGAATCGACCCGATGTCCGTCCCGCTCCCTGATCCGGACACGGAAGTTCAGGATCGGAATCAACGCGTCGGGCTCGGCGCCCGCGGACACGACCTCGAGGTCCAGGTCAGGCATTCGTCCGAGCCTTGACGCGCGCGGCGGCGCGAAGGTCGGTGAAGAAGGTGTCGATGCGCTCCCAGACCTCCTGCCCGCCACTCAACCCGCGCCAGCTGATGCGGATGAGGCCCACCAGCTCGAAGCAGCGGTCGATCGGGGCGATGTAGTGATCGCGAGCGCCGCCAACTCGATTGATGAGCAGCGCCTCAACCTCCGGTTCCAGTTCACGGAGCACCGGGTTATCGGCCGTCAACTCGTCCCATCCTTCGAGGCTCAGCATCGACTCGGTTGCCCCGGCTGGGCTGGGATAGAAGGCACGCACACCACCGATGCTTGTGCTGGTGCTCGTGTGCAGGAATGCCATGTTCACCGGGATCGCGAGTGACTCCCACTGCATGTCGGTCATCGCGAAATCGTCAAGGTAGAGGAGGCGACGCGACACCCGCCGGTAGCGCTTCTCGGCTTCGGATGGAAAGAGGATCGCGCACGGCGTGCAGCTGCAGCGGATCTGCCGCGTGGTCGGCTCGAAGAGGTGCTCGTGGTGCGGATGCGGCGCAAGCTCAGCGCTGCACAGCTCGCAGCGCTCGGCGGGCACACGCTCGCGGATGAGGCCACGGAGTCCGGGGAGGCGAGCGGTCGAGCTCATGCCGGCTGGGCGGGAATTGCGATACGCAGCAGGCCCGACTCTTCCAGGAGTGGCAGCGGTTCGATGCGGAAGTCCGATCCGATGCCCGCCCCGGCACGGCGGATGTCGTATCGACCCGAGCAGCCGTCGCACACCAGCACCGCACCATCGAGTGAGGCCGCTTCCATCGCGCCGCCGCACGCCGGACACTTCGCCACATACGCGTAGAACACGTCCCCGGTTCGAGCGATCAGTACCGCGCCGCCGTCGGCTGTGGTCTTGAGCACGCTGCCATTGTTGACGTGGGAAGCGCGCGCCGCCAGCGTCACCCACTCGCCGCTCACCGTGGCCGCGGGCCGCAGTACCGGACGCGGGCTCGGCGTGCTGACCACCGGGAGCGCCACCAGACCGGCAATCTGCGGCGGCCCCTGCCCGGAAGGGTTCTCCGGTGCGACGACCTCGATCGCCTCGACATCCGGCGCCGCCTCGTAGATCGCCTTCTCGACGGCCAGCTTGAGGGTCACCGTCGACGACGGACAGGTCTTGCAGTGGCCCTCCAGACGGATGCGCACCGTGTCCCCGGTCACATCGAGGAGCTCGACGCCACCGCCGTGCGATCGCATGTACGGCCGGACCGAACTCGAGGGCACGCTCGACACGACTGCGCAGGTCCAGCGGATGCAGCCCGTGAAGCAGCAGGACGCCCCGAATCACGTCGTCGGCTGCCATGAGCTCGAGCAGACGGTCGGCAGCCGGCTCGCCGCGCGGCCCGAGGACGAAGAGCATGCGTGAGAGCGCCTCCCCGTGCAGGTCGAGCACTGTGGAGAGCAACTCCTCGACCAGCGCCCGTGACGCGAGGTCGGGGAGCTTCTGGAGCTCCCCCACCAGCGCATCGACGTGGGCGAGACGTTTCTGGAGCTCTCGCTCCTCAACGATACGAGCTTGGGCTGCCATTCATGGTTGCGGGCCGAAGTTCGGCGAGTGCCGAGTCTCCAGCACCTTGCCGTTCCCGAGATACATGTGCACACCGCACGGCAGGCAGGGATCGAAGCTGCGTACAGCCCGCATGATGTCGATACCTTTGAAGTTGTCCGGCCCGTTCTCCTCGAAGATCGGCGTGTTCTGCACCGAGTCTTCGTACGGCCCCGGCGTGCCGTACATGTCGCGCGGCGTTGCGTTCCATGGGGTTGGTGGGTACGGATGGTAGTTGGCGATCTTCCCGTCGCGAATGACCACATGGTGCGAGAGCACACCGCGGACGGCCTCGTGGAAGCCGCAGCCGATGGCCTCATCGGGCACCGTGAATGGAGTGAACGTGTCGGTGCGCCCGGCGTTCAACTCCTCGAACGCCTTGTCCAGGAAGTGCAACGCCGCCGCCGCTGCGTACGCCTGGAAGTACGTCCGCGCCCGGTCACGCTCTATCGCATTGCTCCACTTCGGAACCTTCCACTCGAACTCCACCTCCGGCTTGGAAGCGGTCTTCGGGAGGTAGATCTTGGTGCTGGTGCCGGTCGCCTTCAGGTACCCGACATCGACGATGCCCGCAAGGGACGTCGCAAGCAGACGGGCGAAGGCGCCTCCGCCCGTGTCCATGGCGAGGTGCTCGCCCTCGTGCAGGTACCGCGGGCACATGACCCAGCTGTAGTTCTTGTCGAAATCGCGCTTCCCAGGCTTCGGTATCGTCGTCTGGTTCCACGGATGACGCTTGTCGATCGGATGACCCAGCGGGTCCTTCTCGACGAAGACCTCACCGTCGTCCGCCCAGTCCTCGTAAAACGAGTGTCCGAGCAGGATCCGGATGTTGCGGTTGATCTCGACGAGGTCGGTGGTCACCAGCTTGCCGTCGACGACGACGCCCGGGGTGACGAACATCGACCGGCCCCAGTTGGTCATGTGGCGGTAGGTGTAATCGCACTCGTCGGGATCGTTGAACGAACCCCAGCACACCGTGTCCATACGGCGGCGCCCGACTTCCTCGTACCCGGGGAGCGCCTCGTAGAAGAAGTCGAAGATGTCGTCATGCAGCGGTACGACCTTCTTCATGAACTCCACGTAGCGCATCAGGCGCACGAGGTAGTCGGAGAAGAGCTGCACGGTCGGGACGGTGCCAACTCCACCCGGATACAGCGTCGACGGATGGACGTGACGTCCCTCCATCAGGCAGAACATCTCACGGGTGTAGCGGCTGACGTGGAGCGTCTCGCGGTAGAACTCCCCCGTGAAGGGGTTGAGCGCGCGCATGATCTCGGCGATCGTCCGGTAGCCGTGATCGGCCGCGTGCGGCGCCGGGGTGTTCTCCGCGCGAGCCAGGACCGACGGGTTGGTCTCCTTCACCATCTGCTCGCAGAAGTCGACCATGAGCAGGTTGTCCTGGAAGATGTTGTGGTCGAACATGTACTCGGCGGCCTCGCCGAGGTTGACGATCCACTCCGCCATGGCCGGCGGCCTGATGCCGAACGCCATGTTCTGCGCGTAGGTGGCACAGGTGGCGTGATTGTCACCGCAGATGCCGCAGATCCGGCTGGTGATGAAGTGCGCGTCCCGCGGGTCCTTGCCCTTCATGAAGATGCTGTAGCCACGGAAGATGGACGACGTGCTCCGGCAGTCGGCGACCACACGGTTGGCGAAGTCGATCTTGGTGAAGATGCCGAGGCTGCCGACGATCCTGGTGATCGGGTCCCAGGAGACATCGACAAGGACCGGATCCTTGGTCCGGGTCGGATCCTTCTCAACGACTGTCATTCTGCAGTTCTCCTCAGTAGGTGGTCGGCCTGTAGCCGGTGGTGAGCTCAGGCCGCGTGTGCCGCCATCTGGGCTCCTTGTTGACAGTCGTGTTGGTGACCTTGCGCAGCGCACGGATTGCGGTTCCGTACACACCGATGACTCCTGTTGAGAGGTGTGCTCCCGGCGGCTCGTCCATGAACGGCATGAACTTGTCCGGGAATCCCGGCATCGTGCAGCCGATGCAGATGCCGCCGACGTTGGGGCACCCGCCGATGCCGGCCATCCATCCGCGCTTGGGGACGTTGCAGTTGACGACCGGGCCCCAGCAGCCAAGCTTCACCAGGCATCGCGGTGAGTTGTAGTCGGCCGCGAAGTCGCCCTGCTCGTAGGAGGCCGCGCGGTCGCATCCATCGTGAACGGTGTCGCCGAACAGCCACGTCGGGCGCAGTTGATCGTCGAGCGGGATGATCGGCGCAAGGCCGGCGACCATGTAGAGCAGGTACAGCACCGTCTCCATGAAGTTGTCAGGCTGCACCGGACATCCCGGTACGTTGACGATGGGCAGGCCCGCCTTCGACTTCCAATCCCATCCGAGGTAGTCGGCCAGGCCCATGGCGCCGGTCGGATTGCCCTGCATGGCATGGATACCGCCGTAGGTCGCGCACGTTCCGCACGCCACCACCGCCAGCGCCCTCGGGGCAAGGCGATCGATCCACTCGCACGTGGTGATCGGCTGACCAGTCGCGGCGTCGGTCCCCACCGCGGCCCAGTACCCCTCTTTCTTGATGGTCTCGTTTGGGATCGAGCCCTCGATCACGAGAACGAATGGATCGAGCTCACCGTTGGCAGCCGCGTGCCACGACTTGATGAACTCCTCGCCGTTCTCGTACGCGAGGACCGGGTTGTAGAGGTGGACCTTGGGCAGACCGGGGATCGCTCCGAGGAGGACATCCTCGATGCTGGGTTGGGTTGCTGCGGTGATCGATACCGAATCACCATCACACCCAGTCCGGCGGTGATCCACACGATGTGCAGATCGGAGACAGGAGACTCCCTCTGGGTCTTTCGCCCATACGGCACGGTGTCCGTGGCCATCCAACCTCCTCCTTTGTGAGCAGTTGGCAGCGGCTGTCGAGGGCGGCTCACGACCTCGCGACGACCGCCTCGCTCATCGGACTGTGGCCATCGGGGATGGCCGCGTCAATCCGTGTCTTGCGCACCTATCCGCGTTGCGCGGGTATCCGCAACCCGCGCGCCGCTTCAGCAACCGGCGCGTGCCGCCGGCGCTGCTCCGCAGCCTCCGACGCGGACCGGCTGTCGCGCGCCTTGCGCATGTCCAGGAACTCGGTGGCCACGGCGCGCAGCTGCTCCACGGGCGCAACGTACGCGTCAATCATGTCGAGCCCAGGGTCACTCAACTCGTAGCGCCGCCGGCTGCGACCGCCGGCGGTTCGCTCCCACATCGAATGGAGCAATCCCTCAGCCTCCATCGTATTGAGCGATCGGTACACGGTGCCCAGGTCGCATTCGACACCGACGCCGAGCAGCCAGTGGTGCAGCTCGTAGCCATAGACGGTCTCCCCGTCCATGAGGTGCGCGAGGATGCAGGGCCGCAGCAGCCCGACACTCAACGCGGCCGGACGATCAGGCTTGAGGTCCCCGCTCACAACCGCACCTTTGGCTGGACACTTGCATTGACTTCTACGAGTCATGCACCCGGTTTGCCCCAGGGTGTGACCCTAGTCTTTTCCGCCGCGACACCCTTGGTGATCGTCGGCGTCGCTCGCGGCGAGCGTGGGCTGTCGAGCGGGCCGAAGAGCGGCACCAGCTCCTGGCGCGACCGGATTCTCAGCTTGCCGTACACGTTGGCGAGGTGAAACTCGACGGTCTTGATGCTCACGACCAGCTCATCCGCCACCTGGCGGTTGGTCCGCCCGGTTGCCACCAGCCTGGCCACCGATGCCTCCTGGGGTGTGAGACGCCACCGGGCGTGGCCACCCTCGTTTGACGCCGCCGTCCCGCAGCGCACCAGTGCAGCGATGCATTCGGTGAGGAAGGGGCGGGCATCGAGGTCCGCGAACCGTTCGCGTGCCGCCTCGAGCTGCCAGATCGCGGCGCGGGTGAACCCTTCGCGCATGAGGAAACGGCCGTACTCGAGCTCGGTCACCGCCCGCTCGAAGGGCAGGTGCACCGCATCGAGCGTGGCAAGGCTGCTGACGAAAGAGACCTCGGCGTCATCTGCGCGCCCGAGGGCGGCGTCGAGCATTGCCCGGATCCGGTCTGCTCCCGCAATCGATTGCGCACGATTGCGCTCGCGGGCGACGCGAGCGAAGTGCGATACCACCGTCTCCGCATCTCTGAGACGGTTGAGACCCACCAGCGCCTCAGCGTGGAGAATCGGCCAGTCCAGGACCCCCGGTTCAGCGATGCCGCCCAGATCACTGAGCGGGAGCAGAGGTTCGATGGCGTGGATGACCGCCTCGTGGTCCCGTCGAGCGCGAGCGATGATCGCGCCGGCCATCGCAGCCTGGGCGATCCCCGCGTACTCGGCGCCGACGAGATCGGCGGCCCGGCTGGCGGCCTCGGCGTGGGCAGTCGCCGCGTCCCATTCCCCTCGCCCGGCGAGCGGCGCGCACGCCGCGGCATGGGCACTTGCAAGCAGCCACGTCTGGTCGGCGTCCTCAGCCAGGGATGCGGCAAGCTGACCGTGGACCGACGCGTCGTCCCAATCGCCCATTCGATATTCGGCGGTCGCCAGCATGGTCAACGCCTCGATCGCCTGGTGGGCCGGACCGCGCCGCCGCAGCCGCTCGGCAACCGGCGCCAGGTCGGCCCGAGCGGCCGCAGGGTCGTCGGTCACCAGCCGCACGTAGCCGCGACCGATGAAGCCGTCCAGCGATGCCTCCTCATCGAGCGATTCGGCGTCGGTGAGCTCGGCGACCGCGGCGGCGGCTTCGGGTGCTCGGCCAGCGAAGAGCAGGCCGATCGCCAGAACCGACAGCGAGTCGGACACTGGTGAGGGCGCGCGACCAGCGTCCAGGGAGCGCGTCGCCCACAGAGCGGCGTCCGCGCCCTGGCCGCGGCCCATGTGCACCCGGGCTAGTTGCGCGGCGATCTCCTCGGCGAGCGGATGATCGCGAACCGCGTCACAGCTGTCGTATGCGTCCGTAAGCAGCGCCTGCGCCTTGTCGTAGCGGCCGCTGATCATCGCCAGGCTGCCGAGCACGAAGCCGCGGCGGGCGGTGGGGACCTGGCGTTCGATCTCCGCGACCAGCGGCAGCACGTCATCGACCGCACCGCCGAGCAGCATGTACTCCGCTGCCATCAACATCCGCTGGTCGCGTTCGGGCCCATCGGCGGTCAGCCGGCTGGCAGAGAGCATCGCGTCGGCCGCCGCATCCCACTCGCCTCGACGTGACGCCTGAATGCCGAAGATGATCAGGTCTGCGGCGAGCTGCGGGTCGACGCCGCGCGCCGCCGCGACGCGATGGCGGAGCGCCGACGCCTCGTCGAGGACCAGCACCGCGGCGCGTTCATGGAGCTCGGCGCGGTGTGCAGGACCCAGCGAGTGATATGCCGCAGCCTGTACCAGCGGATGTGGAAAGGCGATGAGCCGGTCGGCGGGGGCCCCGCGCTCGTCGAGCAGGTGCGCGGACATCGCCCTTTCGAGCGGCACGAGCATCTCGCTCAGCTCGGCAAGCCGGCCCGCGATCGCGAGTCGGCACGAGAGCCCGAGCACCGACGCCGCGCCGACCAGCCGCCTCGCTTCCGGGCTGCACGCGTCCAGCCGCTTGCGCACCAGCGCACCGAAGTCGGCGGTCGAAGGAAGTGGCAGGTCCGACGGCTCTCTGAGGATCGCCGGAGTGATCTCGTCGAAGATCGCGGTCGCGTGCAGTGGGTTTCCTCCGGTGTGGGCGCGAATCCGGTCAGCTGCCCTGGATGAGAGGTGATCGATGCCGAGCGTGACCCCGAGGTCGCGGATCGACGACACATCGAGGCCTCGAACGCGCACCCAGGCGCCGTGTCCGTGCTCGACGAGGCGGTGGAAGCCGGCCAGGTGGCCTCTCGGAGACCCGCTCCGCGACACCAGGAGCGTGAGAACGCGATCGGCCTGCAGCCGGCGCAACGCAAAGACCAGGGCCTGCAGTGACGGACGATCCGCCCACTGGGCGTCATCCACAAGGAGCAGGACCGGCCCCGCCGCCTGCATCGTCCCGAGCAATTCGAGAAGAGCGGCGCCCACCCAGATCGGATCCCGCCCCTCGTCGTTCCTGTTGCCGAGGTCCGTCAGCGCCGGACTGCCCGACGCCGGAACCGCACGCACCAGCTGCTCGATGACTCCGAAGCTGAGCAGTTGCTCGGCCTCCTCCCCGCTCGCCTCCCAGAGTTGAAACCCGTGCGCCTGGTCGACGAAACGATGGGCCAGTGCGGTCTTTCCGATTCCCGGCTCACCGGTGAGCAAGACCATTCGAGGATGCCCACCACGCACGTCGGCGGCCTGCGCGAGCAGGGTGGCCAGCTCACCCCGCCGACCAACGAAGGTTCCGTCCACCCGTCGTGCCTCGCTGGTCATAGGCGACAGATCCTACCGCCGATGCAACTCCGATCTTTCCCTACTGCGCCTGCCCGAACGCCCCCTGTGTGCGCAGTTCATCGATCCGGCTGCCGTCGT